>CP017950.1:1200000-1800000 GCA_002838205.1 Tenericutes bacterium MZ-XQ
ATGCACAAGCCTTTGACATTTCAAAAATATCAAAAAAAATTATAAAAGAGTCACTATAAAGAAAAGGATCGATTTGATCTATCAAATCGATCCTTTATTTATTTAGATATCTACGTTTATATCGCCTGAGAGCGTAGATTTTTTGATGATTTTTATTTCTTTTTTCTCTTTATTCTTAATATTCAAATCGCCACTAAGTGATTTAAATCTAATCATTTTAGGATAAAATTCTTTACCATCGATATCTCCACTGACAGAATCAGCTTCAAACATATCACAAGTAACCTCTTCAAGCTCAATATCCCCACTTACGGTTTTCACTTCAAGATTACCATCGATCAAACTGTTTTTGATTTCCAAATCACCACTAACTTGTGATGAGTATAGCGTACTTGCTTTAATCTTTTGTAGCTCAATGTCTCCGTTCACAATATGGAACTTAAGACCTTCAGCTACTACTTCCTTAATATCAATATCTCCATTGACTAAATTTAAACTGATATGTTTTGTATTTAGTTTTTTAAGAACAACGTCTCCATTTGTTTGTTTTGAAATCAGTGATTTAATTAAAACTTCAGCTGGTATTCCTATATATATTTTTGTGTTTTTTGCCTTAGTTGAGAAAAAGCTAAACATCTTGTTTTGTTTTTTTCTAGTTATGCTTAATGTTTGATCATTAAACTCGACGATGTAGTCTTTTAGATCATCAGCATTTTCAATATTAACTAAAACATTTTTATATTCTGTTGGCTTAATATAGATATCTTCATTTGTGAGTTCAACTTGAATACTCATTTCACTTTGCTTACACTCAAATTCAAATGATTGATCTTTATCTATATTTTTTTCTTTTTCTTGCTCAACTGTTTCTTCTTCGGTCGCTAAACTTTCTGCGATGTTTTCAGGTGTTCCGAATCTTTTTTCCAAATCTTCTTCACTTAATCCATCTTCAAGGGCTTCTTTAATCATGTCTTCATGATCCTTTAAAATGTCATCTATTGCGTCTTTAGCAATATTTCTTTTACTCAATTCTTTCTTTAAATCTTCTAAAAAGTTCTTCATTGTTTTTTCCTCCTTTGTGGATGATTTGGTAAACTCCACCAATAAATTCATCCCATTGATTTCTTAATTCGATATAATACAAAAATCCTTTTTCAGTCATTTGATAGTATTTTCTTGCTGCACCTTCAGTTGAAGATTCTAAATATGTTTTAAAATATTGATCTTTCGTTAATCTTCTTAAAATTGGATAGATTGCATTCTCACTAACGTCAATGAACTTAGAAAGTTCACTAATGACTTCATATCCATAACTATCTTTTTCAACAAGCATGGACAATACACATAACTCTATGATACCGCGTTTAAATTGTGCATTCATAATGTTGCTACCTCCTACATACTAATCATAACACAGTATTATTCGTTATGCAACACTGAAATGAATTTTTCGTCTATACAAAAAAATACTCACTTTGTGAGTACCAGACTGTAGACAAAAACAGTTTTCAATGAAGAATATCTCATTTAGAGATGTTCTTTTTTCGTTTGAAGTATAAAAAAAGAGTTTTTCACTCAATTTCAGTTGAATGGTAAAGATATTACCATATGATTGTGGCTAATTTTTTCAAATTGTACATACTTAAAATCATGAAGCTTCGATCCTCATTTTTCCTAAGTCCTCTAAGAAACGTAAATCCCAGGCAATGATTCATTTTTGAAATTCCAAAAACCCTTTCAACTGACGTTTTTCTTTTCGGATATACCTCTTTTCCAATCTCAGATAGTCGAATCCGTTTAGCTTCTTCACTATCTGCTTCATAAAAATGCCTTAATATCACTTTTGTTTTTTGATTTGTACACTGAGTCTTAAAAGGACAATTTAGACAATCTTTCGTTTTTGTTTTATATGCTTTATAGCCTTGTTTATTAGTACCTCTATAAGTTAATACTTTTTCATTTGGACAAATATAATAATCATGAAGTTCAATATACTTGAATCTATGTTTTGTAAAATATAATGCATTGGATGATCCACCTGCACCTTTTCTTCCTTTAGGTCTTTTATAAGGAATTACAGGCTTAACACCTCGTTTAAATAATTCATGAAGTAATACTGGATGATCATACCCCGAATCCATGACTGCCATGTCAACTTCTTCATGGGCATCTATATAATTAATGACTGTTTCAAGTCCAGTTTGACTATCGTGTAAGTTACCCGGAAATACTTGAGATGCTAATACCCATCCGTTTTCATCACTGATCACTTGGTTACTATAGGCTAACTGTCTTTCTTTCTCACCTTTATGAAACATACCGCAGTCCGGATCCGTTAGACTCTTTGTTACTTTTTTAGCTTCATTAAAGTCTATTTCTTCTTTGCCTTCTTCACTTCTAACTTCATTGATTTCTTTTTGTAGAGCTTCTACATACCTGTTCGTTGAATCATTGATTAAGATATCATTGACTTGTCTTTTATTTGCATATGCCTTAATATGTGTTGCATCGACAAATATATTATCCATTTTGACAAGCTTTAATTTCATAGCTTGATATAAAATCGTATTAAATATCTCCTCAAAAACAGAAGTGCCTTCAAATCGACGTACATAGTTTTTTCCAAAGGTTGAAAAATGTGGGACGAAATCATTAAAATCATATCCTAAAAACCACCGATATGCTGCATTAACTTCGATTTCTTCAATTGTTCTTCTCATGGATCTAATGTTGAATAAATATTGAATAAAGACAATCTTAAATAAAATGACTGGGTCTATAGAAGGTCTTCCCATATCATCCGCATATAAATTTTCTACAATATCATAAATAAAACTGAAGTCAATCGCTTTATCTATTTTTCTAACTAGATGATTGTTTGGAACGAGTTTATCCATTTCCATGATGAAGATGTTTTCGCGATTGTTTATTTGATGTTTTGTTAACATGAAATCACCAACCTTTATTGTTATTTTACCATGTTACCTATATATTTATATATAGGTAAAAGTTCATTTTTGATTAAAAAATAAAAAGAGAGTACTCAGAACACTAATCAAACTCTAGGTTTAAGTGTTTTTAAGCAGTCTAAGCCGCACTTTTTAAACTGGTACTCTCACACCTTCATTTTATAACAAAAAATAAAAAAGTACAATATCCGAAGATACTGTACTTTGTCTACAGACTGATACTCACTTTGTGAGTACTTTATCATTTTATTTTTTCTATTTAGTAACAATTTTATATTTATTAAACCTTAAAACACTGAAGCACTGAAATTCTTTTTACTTAAAAGCAATCACTTAACTTCTATTTTTGAGTTTATTTTAATTAAACATGCAAAAATACCAATACACTTGATCTTGACTGTTTTCACTTTAAAAAACTCAGATATCCATTTGATTAAGCAACTTTTTAAGTATATTTGCAGAATTATCGAGTTGCTCTTGTTCAGTATCACTAAGTTTAAGTTTGACGACATGATGAACACCTTGATGGTTTAAAACTGCTGGAAGTCCAATATATAGATCTTTTTCAATATCATAAACGCCATCATTATATACACTAATCGGTATAATTCGATTTTCATTGTTAATGATTGCCGCTGTGATTCTGACTAACGTCATACCTATGCCGTAGTAGGTAGCCTTTTTTCTCTTGATGATTTCATATGCTGCTTCTTTTACATTCATATATATTTTGTGTAAATCATTAAACTCTATTTCGTTCATGGTTTCAATAACATCTTTCATCGGTTTAACACCTATATAAGCGTTTGACCAACAAACAAACTCACTATCTCCATGCTCACCTAAGATATATGCGTGGATATTGCCAACAGATATATTAATTTTTTTAGAGATTTCGTATCTTAATCTTGCAGTGTCAAGGGATGTTCCACTTCCTATAACTCTATGTGCAGGAAGATTAGATGCCTTTTTTGCAACATAGGTTAGTATATCAACAGGATTTGTAGCGACAAGCAATATCCCATCAAATCCGCTATCCATAATGTTTTTAACAACTGTTTTCATTATAGCTGCATTTCTATTCAACAAATCAATTCTAGTTTCCCCTTCTTTTTGGTTCACACCAGCAGTAATGACAACCAAGTCTGCATCATTTGCATCTTTATAATCACCAGCATAAATATGCATCTTTCTTGGTGCGAAAGCAAGTCCATGATTTAAATCCATCGCCTCACCTTCTGCTCTATTCTTATCTATATCGATTAAAACGAGTTCTTCTACAACGCCTTGATTCACAAGTGCATAAGCATAACTCATCCCAACCATACCAGTCCCAACGATTACTACTTTGCTTTTTGGCATAAATAACCCCTTCTTTACTTAGTTTCTTTTAATCTTTGTAAAACTTTTGCTGCAGTTGATAAATACCATGAAGGCTTTGAATGATCCATCGATGACTCAATATGTTTTATATAGTCAGTCTGCTTTTGTTTAAGCATAACCATTAATGCATTTCTTAATAATATTGTTTTCCCTTTCCATAAATATGACATATCATCATATTTTTTTGAAAAAGCCTTATTGGAAAGTTCAAATAAATCCATAATCGATACCATTTCTTTACCAGATAATTCAAACTCATTATGGATGCGTGTGCCTTTGCCTATATTTTTAGGACAAACTAACTGACATATATCACATCCAAATAGTTGATAGTTTGCATCCATTTCTTCATGGGTTAAATCCTTTTTTTCTTGATTGTAAAAACTAATGCATTTTTGCATATCATAACCACCATCATAAAGTGCATGTGTAGGGCAAGCTGAAATACATTTTCTACATGTTCCACAATCGTCATCGATGTCTAAGATAAACTCTTCTTCTAGCTCGACATCTACAAATACAATACCTAAAAACATATATGTGCCATATGTCTTATTGATGATCAGTTGGTTTTTTCCAAAAAAACCTACACCAGATAAGACTGCAGCTAATCTCTCATCATATGGGTGATTATCCACACCAAGTGAATACTTCATGTTTAATGGTTCCATAACAGTTTCAATTCTTTTTTTTAAGACAGTATGATAATCACTTCCAAAAGTATAAAATGATGGTACTAAATGCGTTTTTGTATGTTTAAGAATTCTCTTGGGATAACTTAATCCTAAAACAACCATCGTTGGATAGCTGATATCTTTAGCATACTTTCCCATTCGAATTGCTTCATTGATATATGTTTGTGACTTGATAATACCTACCACATCAAATTTTTCTAAAAAACAAGCTCTTAGTGCTTTTGAAGTCATAAGACTCCTTTCAATTCATATATATTTTTTATTCTCAATCTCATTTTTACATAGCGTTTATATCTATATTCTATCATAAAAGCCTGACGACGATTTTTTTGCCAAAAGTTAACGCATGGTTCGTATGATCATTTCATACTTGATTCGGTGTTTTTAATTGATATTCAAATAAGACCCTCTGAGTAGGATGGATGAACTTGCATGCTGTAAATTCCAAACGCATCATGCCATGATTTTTCCTTAGATGACCATAGAGTTTATCGCCAACAACAGGATGGCCTATAGAAGCCATGTGTACCCGGATTTGATGTTTTCTACCACCTATAATCATGACTTCACAAAGTGTTTCACTATTAAATCTCTTTATGACTCTATATATCGAAGTTGCCCGTTTCCCATCTTTACTAACCCTTTGCTTTTCTGAATGTCTATCTCTTGCAATCGGTAAATCAATAACATCTTTATCTTTACTTACAACACCTTCAACTAAGGCAATGTATTTTTTTTCAACTTGTCTTTCTTCAAACTGATGAGAAAGAAAAGCGTGTGCCAAAGGGTGTTTTGCGAAAATCAACAAACCAGAGGTTTCATAATCAAGTCGATGCACTGGCAATATCTGATATGGATAGTCTTTCTTATGGTATGCTACTCTATTTGTTAAAGTATCTATTGTGTTTCCATCTGTATGAACAAGCAGAGATTTCGGTTTATTTAATATCATCATATCTTGATCTTCATAAAGTATTTCAATAGGTCCCATAAAAGGAATAATTGGTTGTTGATCTAAACAAGAAAAATCAATGTCAATGACATCTCCTTTTTTGATTTTATCCAACTGATATAGATTTTTCTGATTTCTATAAACACATTTATTTTGAAATAATTGATGGATTTTCGCTTTTGAGAGATAAAAAGTTTCTAAAAATGTTTTGATCTCTTTATCACTATCTTTTTCAAGTACAACAATCTTTACCATAATGACCTCCGATGATACATACATTATATCAAAAAAAGTCATACATGTTCTATCACATGTATGACCATTTTTCATCACTTCATTAATCCTGTTCTTAAAGCTTGTAATAATATACCCGTAGTATCGGTACCATATTCCCAAAACATCATACCACCAAGTTCTTGATTAATGATGTATCTACTCTTTTCTAAAATAGATTTTTGATTATCATAGGATATAAATACCGTTCCACTGTCATTGACCATATATGGTACACCTGCACCTTGATCATAATACTCTGTATACTGTTCATTATTTAAGTAATTATGATAAATTTCATGATAATACACAGATCCTGCATTGCTCCATGTTGTATATGACTGCGTTGAATCGTTATATGTTCTTGTTTGTTTAATGCCGTAAAATGCAACACCTACAATAATTTTATCATAGCTTACTTGATACGTATCTCTTAATATTTTTACACTTTCATCAATAGATGCAGTTGTAAGTGAACGTCCAACTAAAAATGTTGGATTGTGATAAGCTGTTTGTTTATATAATGGATTTTGATATTGTCCAGAACCACTTGTTAAACCATACGTCATCAAATTAATATAATCTAAATATTGATTAGAATAAATGAGATCATATTTTGGAGGTTGCCATTGACCACCAGTAATTGCTGTAGTCACTAAATGATTTGGGTTATTCTCTTTAACTTTTTCATAAACGACTTTCATGAGTGCAGTAAATAACTTTGTTTCTGATGAAGTAGGTGTTTCCCAATCGATATCGACACCATCAAACTCATATTGATTAATATAATCAACAATTTGATTTGCAAAATGCTGAACTTTTGATGGACTAGCTGCAATCGCAGACCACTCTGTGCTCGGTCCAACTGACATAATGACCCAGTTCCCATGTTTTTTAGCCTCTGACATGATATATGTTGCTACATTGCTTAAATAACCTGTGCCATATAAATCACCATTACTATTACCCAATATAAATGCTGTATTGATGATGTCTAATGTTTCAAAAAAGTTATCATCAACTTGATTGAAATCTCTATAAATATAGCTAGATGCAATTGGTTTATCTAATGATTTATATCCGATGACTGCAACATCAAATGTTTTTGTTTGCGTATCGACACTTGATGTAATCTCTGCTGTTAAGGTTACTGTTTGTGGACTATACGGTCTGATAAACATGCCTGAAGATGTGATTACATCTTCATGACTTGATGACCATACAATCGAAAATCCACTGTAGGCAGTAGGTAATTTTATGTCATCATAGACTTCATCTGGAATCAAGTCATTTAAATAAGAAGTTAAATCACTCATATGATACCCTTCCCATCTTGCTTCATATGTTAACT
Organism: Tenericutes bacterium MZ-XQ; assembly: GCA_002838205.1. NCBI lineage: Bacteria > Bacillati > Mycoplasmatota > Tenericutes bacterium MZ-XQ. The sequence continues at coordinate 1,207,624 of CP017950.1, forward strand.
CATTGATGCCATCGATGATTTTATAACCTGGAAAATCAATAACTTGTTCATCATTTAAGTACCATCCAGCAAATACATACTCTTCTCTAATTGGTATTGGTAAGGATGTTGTTTCAGTTAATATTTGATGAAATGTTTGACCAACAATGTCTTCTGTATAAAAACTTACAATCAATGGTCCATCCTCATATGTCGATAAATCTTGATCAAAAATGATAAATTTCAGTATCTTTTCTTCATTCGTATAAGCAGATATTGTATTTAAGATATCTTCGTCTTCGAAATATTGCTCGAGTGCAATCACATAATCATACTCACCAATATCAAGCTGTGAAGTACTCGTTGTTACAGGATCAACATGAATAACTTCATAAGCATCAAATGTCTCATTATATTTTATAAATATTTTATGGAAATAGGTAAGTAAAAATCTTGTATCATCGATAATGCTAAACGTCGATCCATACCCATCATTTTTTGATGTTATGGTTAATTGACTATCGGGATCTACTTGCTCAAAGTCAGAACGTACGAGCATACCACCGTTGAGATTAAATGTTACATCTACAGCTGCAATCCTATTTGGATCAATGTCATTTATATCTTCAAATGTATATGTTAAGTGATCATTTGCTATTTCATACATTTTGTTATCAATAAAAATACCATTGATGTATAACTTAAAGTTTTGACCAAAAATAGTATCTTCGACTAAGTCTAAAGTCAACTCAAAACCATTGTTATCAATGAGTAGTGCATCAAAATAGATGGATTCAGAAGAAACTCGTTCTAATTCTAAATCAATCGTAACTCTCGCTTCATCTAGCGTATATGTAGTTGGATCATTAGGATCTTCAGGTTCATCTGTTGATTCACATCCGATCAACATCGATAGATATGCAATGATTGAAAATAAAAATAATAGTTTTTTCATAAAAAATCTCCTGTGCCATATTTACAGTTTAAGTATACTATATTTTTATATATTGCTTAAGCTTTTGGCCTTGATTTTTAAGTTTTGACAAATAGTTTCATAGATCACAGAACAAAAGTGAATAAATTCACTCAGGGCGATAAAATCGCCTTTTCTTTTTTTATCTTTCTTTTTATAATAGAATCATGGACCCTATCTTACTCAAATATAAGTTTAGAGATCTCTTAGCCTTCGCTGCGATGCAGGGTAAGGATGTCTATGAAAATGAACTGAATAAACTTTCAAATTTGAAAGCCTATCGAAAGCCAAAACTAACCATTCAATCCATCTTTCAAACATACTGGCCCATATTTAAACCTTTGTTTATCGATAGACTAAGACCTGCCATCATTTCTAATGTTGAAAAAATGATTGACTGTAAAAATTTATCTAAAGGACATCTTTTTTTCGAGTGTCCTTCTTGTGATAACTTTCATCTCCAAGGTTTATCTTGTCATTCTAGATTTTGTGTTTCTTGTAACCAGAACTATCGTGAGAAAAGAACGATTGCTGTTCAATCAAAACTTTTAGATGTCCCTCACCGTCACTTCGTCTTTTCTATCGCTAGAGAACTTAGAGATTACTTTAGAATTTATCGGGGGCTTTTTGATGTCTTTTTCTCATCTGTTAATGAAGCGCTTCAAGCACTTGTCTTTTCATCAAAGATTGCAGTTAAAGAAGATCGTAGACTTGGTCTCATTGCTTTTCTTCATACCTTTGGGCGTGATCTTAAGTTTAATCCTCATATTCACGTTTTGGTTGCTGAAAGAACGCTCGATCTCAATCAAAACTTGCGAAAGTTTTCTTACTTTCATTTTGAAAAACTTAGACTTTACTTCCAACTTGCTTTACTTAGAAATATCTCAAATTACTTAAAGGTCCACGCGAGTAAGGACATCTATAACCGCTTCAATCGTTTGAGATCTTCTCTCATCTCAAAATATAAGAAAGGCTTTTATGCACATGGTCCAAAACTTAAAGATTATGGTTTTCTGAATGCTGCGAAAAAAGTTTCTGATTATATCACACGTTATGCTTCACGTCCTGCAATTTCTGAAGAACGTATTTTGAATCTCGATACTTCTACCCATATGATCACTTGGACCTATGATCCTCATGAAGATGATGATAAATCAGAAGATGATCCTTCATTTCTTGGTAGACAAACCATCACTGAACATGTCTTTAGGTTTATTGCCAAACTCATCGTTCACATTCCAGATGAGCACTTTCACACCATTCGCTATTTTGGTTTCTATGCAAATAAATCAAAGAAATCGGTCGCTACTTTCAAAAAACTACTTTCAAATGCTTCTATTAAACTCAAACGTTCTCGCTCAAATTGGATACATATGCTAAAATCAATTTATAAGTATCATCCCATCTTATGTTCATGTGGCCACATCATGAAACTTAATCTAGATTATTCTTTACTAAGAGACCCCGGAGGTTAAACCTATGCCAAAATATTTTAATACCATCAAATTGAAAATTTCTGATGAAGAGAAAAAACTTCGCTTAGAAGACTATCGCTATGCCCTTCAAAACGGCTTTTACTTTGGACCACCTGTTGATATCCACGATTTTATGAATAAAGATATCTTTGATGAATTCGTTCGTTTTAAATGTCTTGTTTGTGGCACTGAACATGTTGAGGAATATGATATCTTACTAGAAATTTGGGATGAATCTATTTCTGATTATCCTAAAATATACTGTGAAAACTGTGGGAAAGAATCTTCTGTACCACTTGATGTTTATCATAAACAAACCTTAAAGGTTTTTAGATAATTGTTTTGACTTATATCTTACTCACCCACATAACTGTGGGGTTTTTGTCTATTTTGATTTTTAGATTTGAAAATAGAATTTCCTATTAAGACAAAAAAGCACCCTCGGGTGCTTTAATCAATATCAAGTTAGATCCAACCTCTTAGTTTAACTGCATCAGCAACACGTTTAATTGCGATACCATAAGCTGCATCTCTCATAAATAAATTCTTCTTTTGAGATAACTTATAGACTGCATGGAATGCATCAGTCATTTTGATATCAAGTTTTGTTAAGACTTCATCAAGTCCCCAGTAATAATTCATATTACATTGAACTTGTTCAAAATAGCTACAAGTAACACCACCAGCATTACACAAGAAGTCAGGAATCATAAAGATACCTTTTTGCTTAATGACTTCATCAGCTTCTGGTGTTGTTGGACCATTTGCTCCTTCAGCAATCATTTTCACTTTTTTAGAAATTTGTTTAACATTGTCTTTAGTAATTTGGTTTTCTAGTGCACAAGGTAATAAAATATCTACATCTTGTTTGATCCAATCATCACCATCTAAGACTTCACAACCAAGTTGCTCAACTGCTTTTTGTTTATCAATTGTGCCATAACCATTTGAAATACTCAATAGCTCATGAATGCAAATGCCATCTTTTTTACGATAGGTAATTGCTTTTTTCTCATGAATATCCCAACTACTAACTGCAGTAATTTTACCACCAAGTTCTTGATACAAGATTGCCGCATATTTACCAACTTTACCAAAACCTTGTAAAGATGCAGTTGTGTTTTTAATATCTATCCCTAAAACCTTTAATGCTTCTCTCACTGTATAAATAACACCATAACCAGTCGCTTCATTACGCCCTAAAGAACCACCCATACCTACTGGCTTACCAGTAATAGCTCCTGGATAATGTCCTCCGTATATCGTTTCTAATTCATCAAGCATCCAAAGCATATGTTGCGAGTTTGTCATCACATCCGGTGCAGCAACATCAATCACTGGACCAACATTTTTAGATAACTCACGTACATATCCACGACATAATCTTTCTTGCTCTCCTTCAGACATTTCTCTTGGGTCACAAATAACGCCACCTTTACCACCACCAAGTGGTATGTCCACTACAGCACATTTCCATGTCATCCACATCGATAATGCTCTTACTGTATCAACAGTTTCTTCAGGATGGAATCTAATCCCACCTTTTGCAGGACCTCTAGCATCATTGTGATGTATTCTAAATCCTTTGAACACTTTAGTCGTTCCATCATCCATTTTCACAGGAATGGTAATATGAATTTCTTTTCCTGGTTCTCTAAGTAGTGCTTTTGCTGCTGGTTCTAAGTTGATATTGTCAGCAACACTGTCGAATTGTTTTTGAGCAATTAAAAACGCATTGTAATTTTGATCTTTCACAGCATGTTCTCCCTTGTCTATTTTTTAAGCCTACATCGTTATCAATAAATGCGAACTCATAAATATCGTGTTTAAAAAGAGATAGTTAATCTCTATTTATGTTTATAAGTTTACGCTTTATCTTATCCACTAACATTGTAACATATCATTTTTAAAAATGAAAGCGCTTTTATGCTTTTTATTTAAAAATAAAAACACAGGTAATTTTTAATAAATTATTCCTGTGTTTCATATATATTTTTTAAGAATTATTTTCTCTTCCATCACCGAAAATTTGATTGAATTGACGATGAACTCTAACAAATGTTGTGGATCTTGGTAAATGCTTTAAGGTAGGTGCACCTACATATGTACATGTCGATCTTATCCCACCCAAAATATCTTTTACAGTATGATTCAAATCACCACGATATGGAATGCGAACTGTCTTACCTTCACTTGAACGATATTCTGCAACTTCACCGTAGTTCTTCTTCATTGCAGTCTCAGAACTCATACCATAAAATCTAACATATTTTTTCTCATCGATAAGTGGTTTTCCAGTTTCAATATTGATCTTACCGTTTAATACGTATTCAGTAATGACTTCTCCGCCACCTTGATCGTGACCAGCTAGTAAGCCACCAAGCATAACAAAGTCTGCCCCACCACCAAAAGCTTTTGCTACATCTCCAGGACATGTACAACCACCATCACTAATGATGTGAGCACCTAATCCATGAGCTGCATCAGCACACTCAATGATTGCAGACAATTGTGGATAGCCAACACCAGTTTGAATGCGTGTTGTACAAACGCTACCAGGTCCAATACCTACTTTAACAATATCTGCACCTCTTAATATTAATTCTTGAGTCATATCAGCCGTAACAACGTTACCAGCAATAATTGTATGATCTGGGTAATTCTTTCTAACTTTCTCAACAAAATCTCCAAAATGTTCAGAATATCCATTCGCAACATCTATACAAATAAACTCTATGTCTGGATGAGCTTTTAAAATATCAACTAGGTTTTGATAGTCCTTAGCATTTGTTCCAGTACTTACAGCAAAATATTTAGGATTGATTTTTGCTTTCACTTTGTCGATGTCTTCTTTAGTATATGTTTTGACTAAACAAGTAAATAACTCATGTTCTTGTAGTGTTAAAGCCATATTAATCATACCAACACCATCCATATTAGATGCCATAATTGGTACCCCAGTCCATGTCTTTTTGCTGTGTTTAAACGTATAGACTCTATTTAAATCTACATCTTTTCTACTTTTAAGTGTCGATCTTTTTGGTCTAATTAATACATCACTAAAATCTAATTTTTGATCGTCTTCAATACGCATACCCAAAAACCCCTTTTCTTAATTTCCCCTACTTATTATACATAAATACTATATAAATATAAAGGGCAATATCAAATAAAACTAGTACACTATATTTTTTCTAATTTATTAATCGTTTTAAAGAATAATAGCGAAAATAGTCCACCTAATCCATCAATGCCAATATCGAATATTTCAAACGCTCTACCCTCTGAAAAAATCTGAATGCTCTCATCTAAAATCGCAGTTATAATTACCGCAAATAATAAGTATTTCATTGGCTTTTTGATTGATAGCAAATAATATCCCCAGAATATACCTAAAACAAAGAACTGACTGAAATGGGCACCTGTTCTTATCCATGAAGTCAAAAAGGACTCTGATATATTGATCTTAAATATGTCAAGAACATAAAGAGCAACATTCGTGATAAAGCCTGATTGACTAGATGAAATAGTAGCATTTAGAGTTGAATTAATCCAAATGATTGATGTCATCAAGAAAACAAGAGCTAACCAAAGATGTGAGTTTTGCTTAAAAATCCTCGTCTTCGTCGTCTTTTTCATGATTTACAACAACTTTATCATTCACAAACTTCTTAATCTTTTCTTCCCAATTATTTGTATAATTGGTTTTAACCTTAAACCCGTCATATGGGAAAAAGATCGTGTTTATAATTGGTATCAAAAATAAAATTAACCAAGTAGGATGCCATTCATCTAAATAAAAACTTATCCCAATAAATGCACCAATAACAACGATATTGACCAATTTCTTTGGAGTAATTCTTTTTTCTAATATCGTATTGAAAACTGGAACTAATAAAAATACTACCCATCCTGGGTGCCATAAATCAAATCCAAATCCTAAAATCAAAAATATAAACAAAGCTAAAACTGGTAACATGTCATTTAATCTTTTAAATACATGTCTAGAAAACAATATCCAGCTCAATGGTATTAGTAAAAAGAACACCCATCCTAATTTCCAATTATCCAGATAAAGACCTGAAAACAAAAATAATACTAAAGATATCATCGGCATTGCAGCAATAATTCTTTTTCTCATGTTTTTATTGATTTAATCCAGTGATTAAATCTCTCCTTTCATATTTCATACAATGTCATTATAACAAAAAAATTTCGATTAATGAACATCATGGTTTAAACTTCTTCAATGTTTGTCATAAAACATAGGATTTCATTTTAATCAATTGAATTATTTGCAGAATTGCTATATAATGCATTTATAAAGTATAGGAGGTTTTTCTATGAATAAAGCAAAATATGGATATGGTTGGGTACTTAAATTTGTACTAGCAGCTATTTTACTCGGTGTTGGTATTTATATGGTATTTGCTGATGAAGTTGTATATGCAATTACTGGGGTAACCATTGTTATATTTTCGTTGTTTAGAGTATATCCACTCATTAAATCATTAAATAAAGAAGTTTTAAGAACATTAAATTTAATAGAGATCATTTTTGACACACTCATTGGTATATTGATTATCTATATTGCTTTTACTTATAAAGACACATTAAGTGATCAAGCAATATGGAGCGCAGTTTATAGATATGCTTTAGTATTCTTCTTTTACGCAAGAGGGCTTGTATATTTTAACTCTGTTGTCTTTTTAGGTGAAAAAACTGAAGTTCCGAAGTTCTGGGTTCATATCGTTGTCTTATCATTAGGCGCAATCATTGCAGTATATCCGAATTTTGATTATGAATTAGTAGGTATCTTTTTCCTAATTATTTCTTTAATCGGTTCAGGTTATCTAGGTATTGACGGCTATGGTGGTTATAAGAAATATCGTGAGTTTTCTAAAGAACTAAATGAAGGTGAACAACCACAAAAGAAAAAAGAAAAACAAGCACCAAATAGACCAATTATTGAAGAACCAGAGGAAGAAGAGAAACGACCATACGTTAATTAAGATTCATAAAAACACTGTTCATTCAGTGTTTTTTTAAGCACATCTAAGGAGATTATCATGACAAAAAAAATACACATCGCAGGTATACTATTCGCATCTATTTTCGGATTTTCATTTCTATTTTCAAAAATTGCATTATCATATGTTACCCCTATAGGTCTTATAGCTTATCGTTTTTTGATTGCATTTATTACTTTTGAAATTTTAAGACAACTTAAGATTATCAAAATCAACATAAAAAAAGAGCAAATGAAATACTTAATTGCGGTTGCTTTTTTTCAACCCATTTTATACTTTTTATTTGAAACCTTTGGGTTAAACTTAGTATCCAGTGGTGAAGCAGGTATGATGATTGCACTTATCCCTATCTTTGTTGCAATCTTAAGTTCTCTAATCATTAAAGAAAGACCAAAACCTATACAAGTATTATTTATTTTACTAAGTGTAACAGGTGTAATCATTATTCAACTAAGTAAGTTAGGTAGTGAAAGCAATTCTGAAGTTTTAGGCTTTATTCTTCTGCTATTAGCAGTTATCTCAGCAGCCATGTTTAATATTGCTTCTAGAACTGCTTCACAAAAGGCATTAAGGCCTATGGAAGTTACTTATTTTATGATGTTATTTGGTGCATTTACATTTAACATTATTTATGTTATTCAATTAATCGTTGAGCAAAGAATTGGTGATTATTTTACTAACCTTTTATATATAGATATTTTATTACCTATTGTTTACTTAGGTATTGTTGCATCAATTGGTGGTTTCTTCTTGGTTAACTTGGTGCTCAGTAAAGTACCTGCGCATGTATCTTCAATTTATGCGAATTTGTCAACAATAGTCGCAATCATTGCAGGTGTTATATTATTAGATGAAACCATTACTTTGTATCATATCATAGGAAGTATATTTATCATCACTGGTGTTTACGGCACTGTTAGATTTAATCGAAGAAAAAAATTATCTGATTAATGGTACGAAAAAAACGGCTTAATTAAGCCGTTTTTTTGTCATCTTTAGGTTTCATTGTTTTTAACCAAATACTAATCAAGTCAATGATTGTGCCGATAACCGCAATCACCGTTACAACAATCACAATATTTCTAATGCCGTTAGATATATAAGTTGTGCTTTGATCCATGACTGATGCTAGTTTTGTAACAAAACCAGATGAAATTAAGTCAGGATGATTAATAAATAACAAGCCAATCATTAAGGATATAATTGCGCTAGCTGTGTAACATATCGCAACTTTTACTTGCCACTGCCCAACATAAAGTTGAACAAGGTGTGAAATCAAACCAACAACAGCAGAAATCATGAAAAAGATAATAAACTGATCGGTTACATTTTCATTTAATAATGGTGTTATGAGTGTGCCATTTTCATACCATGCAATGACAGGAATATATCTAAGTAAGACGATGATGAAGATGACTGAAAATATCACATGAAATATTAAACTCACCATTGTGTTTGTTTTAGATATATTTGTTTTCTTTGGTTCTGGTAGATCTGGTAAATCCTTAAGTTTCCATTCATTTGGTTTAATATCAATACTATTTTTTTCAATAAGCCAAAAAATGACTGTTACAATCGCAAACATACTAATGATTGTAGATATAAACTCACCAATGGTTCTTCCTACCACATAACCGATTGCTTCAAAAACTGATTCATGATTTGCATCAATAATTGAATCAATTGATGTAACAACTAATGAGATAACACCCGCGATAATAAAGACAATCTTCAAAACTCTAATATAATCTTCAAAATACAAAGGAGATATCAAATATCTTTTTTGTTCTTTATAATTATTTGCAATTTCTCTTGGGTGCCCAAGCTCATGCAATACTTTACTTATTTCTTCTTCACTTGGATTTTCAGGCAACATGTCATAAATGTTGGCACTGAGTTCAGCTTTTACTTCTTCTTGGTTTTCTTTTGGTAATCTTCTAGTCACATCAAAGATGTATCTTTCAATAAATTTTTTCATAATTATATCTCCTTCAATGATTGGTTAACATCAGTAACCATCTCTTCCCATGCTTTTTTTAAAGCTTTTAAAATATCAACACCATTTTCACTTAACTTGTAATACTTTCTAGGTCTACTTTCTGTTGTGTCCCATATGGAGTCAAGTAATCCTTGTTGATCAAGCCTTCTAAGCAACGGATATAAAGTTCCAGCCTCTATGCTTACATTTTTCTCATTTAGGACCTGTAATAAACTATATCCATATTGCATTTCTTTTAGTGCTGACAAGACAATCATGATTTGTGTTCCTCTTTTAAGTTCCTGTATCATGTTATCGAGCAAATCTTGTGTCGCCATAACCTCACCTCGATTTCATTATACTGTATGTCATACACTATTGTCAATACATTAATATTATTTTCTTCATTTTAATGTATGAGATTATTTTTATACTGTATTTTATTTGTTTTAAAATATAATTTTTCTCAAGTAAAGCCTTTTCATTGTAATTTCATTTTTAACATTCTATAATAAAGATAAACCATATAAGCATAATGTTTAGGAAATGGGAGGTCATTTATGTTAAATGTGATTAAAGAAAGAAAGTCTGTTAGAACTTATTTAAAGAAGGATTTATCTGAAAAAGATTTAAAGGCTGTAAAGCAAATCGTAAAAAAACATAATGAAACTAAAGGATTTTTTGGTCATGAAGTTAAGTTAGATTTTTTTGAAAAACCATTTGTGGATGCAGAGAAAAAAGCTAAAATTGGTACTTATGGATTTATTACTAATCCACCAAGTTTTATTGCTGGATGTGTTGATAACTCATTCTATGGCATGGTTGATTATGGATTTATATTTGAAAATATGATCCTTGATTTAACTGAACAAAAACTTGGCACTGTATGGATTGGAGGCACCTTTGATAGACATACTTTTGATTTCATGCAAAAAGAACATGAGATTGTTCCTACGATAACACCTGTAGGTTATGAAGACAAAGATCATCACTCGTTAAAGGAAGATGAAGTAAGAGAACATGTCCATGCTGATCGCAGAGAACCTTTTGATCAATTATTCTTTAATAATGATTTTGATACACCTCTTGATGAAACACATGCATATGCAAAAGCATTAAATTATGTTAGACTTGCACCATCTGCTGATAATAAACAACCATGGCGCGTTATTGTCAAAGGTCACGATGTTCACTTTTATTTAGAAAGAACACCAGCGTATGGTGAATCTTTAGAATTTGATGTTCAAGCGATTGATATGGGTATTGCATTATCTCATTTTGTTAAAGGTTTAGAAGAATTAGGTTTCAAATTTAAGGTTTCGAATGATTTTGTGAATATTAAATTACCTGATTTTGAATATGCATTTACAGTTAAAGTATCATCTTAACGTTTATCGCTTTATATTTATTATAATAAATGATAGAATACAATTAAGGTGATGACACAAATATTCATCAAATTACAGCTACATGTGTCGTGTAGCTGTTTTTTTAAAAGGTGAGTTTTATGTATGATTTACTTAGTAAATATTATGATCGGTTATTTAAATTCAATCCTTCATTTAAAGCATTTCTTTTTCCCTATGCAACTAAAAAAGGTGAAGCCCTAGATTTAGGCTGTGGTACTGGTCGCTTGACTCATCTTATTTCTACACTTGGTATGCATGTCAAAGGCATTGACTTAGATCCTTTCATGATTCAGAAAGCATCCAAAAAGTATCCAACACTTTCTTTTTCTACTGAAGACATGATTGATTATGTTAAAACCCCTACTGAGACCTATGATTTAATTACTTGTTTTGGTAATACAATTGTTCATTTGGATGAAAGAGATTTAAATAATCTTTTTATTCACGTTCACTTGGTTCTTCATAAACATAAGTTTTTTATCGTTCAATGTTTGAATTATTTTCGAATTTTGAAAGAAAAACCCGATGGGTTACCAGATTTATCAGATGATGAGATACTACTTCATCGGAAATACACCTATTATAATGATTACATCATGTTTCAAACCGTACTTTTTGAAAACGATGATGTATTTGAACTTGGTGAAACTAAGCTATATCCTTATTCACATACATATTTAATGGATTTAGGAAGACAACACGGCTTTGAAGTTGAGATTTATAGTGGACCTGATTTTTCACCTTATTCATACGATGAATCTCACGTTTATTTAATATTCAAAAAAATTTGAAAGCGAGGCATTGATATGCATTATCAAAATTATTTAAGTCATGATAATCCTGTAGTAACGATTAAAGTCAAGAATTTTGGGACAATCAAATTAGAGCTATTTTCTCAAGTGGCACCCAACACCGTTTATAATTTTATCTCTCTCATCCAGAAAAAATACTATGACGGACTCATTTTTCATAGAATTATACCTGAGTTTATGATTCAAGGTGGTGGCGGTACGCCTATCAAGACAATTATCGGTGAGTTTGACATCAATGGTCACCAAAACCCACTTAAACACACACGAGGCGTCATATCTATGGCTAGAACCAATGATCCAAATTCCGCAACTTCTCAGTTCTTCATTATGCATAAAGCTGCGCCACATTTAGATGGATCTTATGCATCTTTTGGTGGTGTGACTGAAGGTATTGAAGTTGTTGATAAAATTGTTAGTCAGCCAAGAGATATCAGAGATAGACCATATGATGATATTGTGATTGAAAGCATCACTGTTGATCTTAAAAATAAAGTCTATCCGAAACCTGAATTATACCTATAAAACACAAGAAATCATCTTGTGTTTTTTTCTTTTTAGAATGTAAATAAATGTAATATTTTTCTGAGAACACTTTCATGTAAAATCATACCTTCCACCTCTTTCATTTAAAAAAATACTTGATATAATAGGTGCACAAGGTAGGTGAGACAATGGACGAATACAAATTACATCGGCATATTTTATGCATAGATTTAAAAAGTTTCTATGCGTCTGTTGAATGTGCTGTAAGACAACTTGATCCCTTTAAAACACCTTTAGTGGTCGCTGATGCAGGACGCGGTGGTGGTTCTATTGTGCTAGCTGTATCTCCTTATCTTAAAAGTCTAGGTATTCCTAGTAGACTTAGATTTTATGAGCTCCCTGAGAACATTGATATGATTGTAGCTAAGCCGAGAATGAGCCTTTATCTTGAGTATTCCGCAAAGATTATTGAGGTTTATTTAAAATTTATTTCCGAAGAAGATTTGTATGTTTACTCGGTTGATGAAGCTTTTTTAGATGTCACTGAATACTTAAGTTACTATCAAATGACTGATGTAGAACTTGCTAAAAAAATCTTAGAAACGATTTATGAGGAAACCAAACTATTTGCAACCGTTGGCATTGGTCCAAATATGTTGATTTCTAAACTTGCTCTTGATATTGAGTCTAAGAAAGCCCCTGATTTTATTGCAAAGTGGACGTACGATGATATCAAAGAAAAACTATGGCCAATCGAACCATTAAGTGAAATGTGGGGCATAGGATATAACATGCAAAAACGGTTGAACAAACTCGGTCTAGTTAAAATCGGAGATATTGCGCATTACAATATACTAGAGCTTAAAAGACAATTTGGTATCTTGGGTGAAGAACTTTATTATCATACACACGGTATTGATATGAGTATGATTCAACAAAAGCAAAACGTAAGATCAAAAAGTAAGAGTTATGGTATTGGGCAAACACTTTTCTCTGATTACTATGTTCCTGATGTTTTTCAAATCATACTAGAAATGGTCGATGATATTTCTAGAAGGCTTAGACTTTCTCATAAAGTTGCAAAAACCATCCATTTAGGTATCGCTTATAGTAAGGAAGTTGGTGGTGGCTTTTCTAGACAAATTACCTTAGATCAACCCACTTCTTCTGAAAAAACAATTTACGAAACATGTTTAATGTTATTTCATAAACACTACGATAAAGGTGAGCCGATTAGACGTGTGCACGTCAGTGCATCACAGCTTCAAAAAGCTCATGTCTATCAGTTTTCATTGTTCGAAGATCCTGAACGATTACTCAAAGAGCACAACTTATTTCAAACTGTTGATGAAATGAAGTTCAAATATGGCAGAAATGTTATCAATAGAGCTTCAACTGAGCTTGATTCATCAACTGCAAAAGCTAGAAATAAAATGATTGGAGGTCACCATGCATAAATACGTTGACCGTGGTATCATAAAGTGGGCTCCATTTGATGCACTTGTAGGCTATTCAACATTGCTCAATGAACTTAGATACAAATTAGGTAAAAAACATAAGCCTGTTTTAAGTGATGATCAGTACGAAGAATTGAATCGCAAGCTTCATTTTGCATTTCATCACAAAATCGATATTGAACTCGAATACTTCTATGATGGCTACATAAAGACAAGTTACGGTTCGATTAAAAAACTCGATTTTATTCACAAAAAAATCATTTTATCTACATTTGAAAAAATCGATAGTAATGCCATCTTAAATATTATATTTTAAAAGGGACAATTTTAGGATTGTCCCTTTTCGTTATACTTTATCAATATGTGATACAACTTTTTTTAATATTTTTTCTAGCATCTTTTTTTCATCATCTGAGATGACAGAGAATATATCATTTAATATATCATCATTTTTATGCTTGACTTCTACAGCGATATGAAAGCCAACATCAGTTAAATGATATTTGTTTTTGTAACCTTTCTCATTGTCTTTAACAGCATAACCAAGATTAAGCAGGTCGTTGAGTGCTCTTGAGGCATGTGCTTTATCGTGTTTTACAATATCAATAATCTCAGTTTGTAATAATCCATTTTTATGATTCGATAACAACATCATATATGGAATATGTTGTTTAGATAGTCCTTGAGATTCAAAAAATCTTAAATGCTCATCCATAATTTTCTTTTTTATGACATGCAAGAAAACTGGTAGTATCGCTAACTTTTCTTCCATAAGAACACCTACATATCAAACTGACTGTTATATAAGTCAGCATAGAAGCCTTGTTTTTCAAGTAAATCTTGATGTGTTCCCATTTCAATAATGTCACCGTTGTTGAGCACTAAAATCACATCAGCATTTTTAATGGTTGATAAACGATGGGCAATCACAAAAGTTGTTCTACCCTTCATTAAGCGGTCCATAGCTTCTTGAATCAGCATTTCTGTTCTCACGTCAACGCTTGATGTCGCTTCATCTAGAATAAGCATAGGTGCATCTGTAACCATTGCTCTAGCGATGGTAAGCAATTGTTGTTGCCCTTGTGAGATCGAACTGTTTTCTTTGAGTTCATGATCATAGCCAAATGATAATGATTTGATAAAATGATGAACATTTGCAGTTTTTGCAGCACTAATGATTTGCTCATCAGTTGCATCTGGGTGTCCGTATTTTAAATTATCTTTGACTGTCCCATGAAATAACCATGTATCTTGTAAAACCATACTAAATAGTTTATGTACTTCATATCTTGTCATATCTTTGGTCGATATGCCATCGATTTCTATATGTCCTTCGTTGACTTCATAGAATTTCATGAGTAAGTTCACAAGTGTCGTTTTTCCTGCTCCAGTAGGCCCTACAATAGCAACTTTCTGACCAGGTTTCACGTCCAAACTAAAACCATGAATGATTTCTTTATCAGGTTCATAGCCAAACTTAACATTTTTAAATGATACATGTCCTTTAACATTTTTGAGTAGAACTGTCTTATCTTCCGGCTTCATTTCTTCAAGATTTAAAAATTCGAATACACGTTCAGTCGCAGCTAGTGCTGATTGAAATTGTGTTAAACTTTGAGCAATACTTCCTAATGGTTGATTAAAGTTTCTAACATATTGAAGCATACTTTGGATGTCACCAATAAGAATCGTTCTTCTTACGGCTAATAAACCACCAAAGACTGCAATGAGCATATAGCTTAAATTTCCGACAAAATTCATAATTGGAAACATTAACCCTGAAAAGAATTGACTCTTCCATGCTGATTCATATAAGTCATCATTATGTTGTTCAAAAACATTTAAGAATTTATCTTCTGCTTGATAGGCTCTAAGAATTTGTTGTCCTGTAAATGCTTCTTCAATATGTCCATTGAGTTGGCCTAATGTTTTTTGTTGCTTCCTAAAGTATTTTTGTGATTTTTTCATAATAAATCTCATGATAAAACTTGATAAAGGTAATGAAATTAAAGCGACTAATGCAAGTTGCCATGAAACAATAATCATCATAACCAAAATACCAATAAGCAGTGTAACTGATGTAAATATTTGTGTGATTGATGAATTAACAGCTTGACTGATTAAATCAATATCATTACTCATTCGACTTAGAGTATCACCGTAAGACGTTTGATCAAAGTATTTCAATGGCACTTTATCCATCTTATCAAACAAATCGCTTCTCATTTTTTTGGTGATTTTTTGAGTGGTGCGGGTAACAATGATGCCTTGCAATAAGTTAAAAACATAACTTAATGCGTACAAAGTAATTAAAATAAATACAATTTCATAAATACGATCAAAATTAATACCTGTTGTATTAAATATACCTAATTGTACTTCATTAGTGATTTGTCCTAACAAACGAGGACCTAAAATATTGAAAACAGCAGATAATGAAGCAAATGTGATTACTATAATAAATATAATTTTATATGGTGCTAAGTATTTAAGGAGTAATTTAAATGCTTTTTTCATGGATTTAGGTTTTTGGCCTACGCCCATCATGCGTCCAGGACCATGCGTTGGTCTTTGTTGCGATCTTTCTTTAGCCATTTGCAAGTTCCTCCTTAGATAGTTGTGCATATGCAATTTCTTGATATGCTTTACATGATGAAAGTAAATCTTGATGTGTACCTTGTCCGACAATATCTCCTTGATCTAGAACAATAATCTGATTTGCATCCATAATCGTACCAATTCTTTGTCCTACAATGACATTAAGTGCATCTTTAACTTGAGATTTTAAATTAGATCTTAAAAGTTTGTCTGTTTTATAGTCTAATGCACTAAATGAATCATCAAATATGAATATTTTCGGTTGCTTGACTAATGCTCTAGCAATGGAAAGTCTTTGCTTTTGTCCACCTGAAACATTCTTACCGGCCTGGTCAATTTGATAATCCAGACCTTGCTCGTTTGCATCTACAAAGTCTTTAATTTGTGCGATTTCTAATGCATATAAGATATCTTCATCAGTTGCATTTTTATTTCCAATCATCATATTCTCACGAATAGTTCCCGAAAACAACAATCCTTTTTGAGGTACATAACCCATCATTTGATATAGGGTATCTAAGGCATAGTTTTTAATATTAGTACCATTGATTAAAATCTCACCTTCAGTGACATCATAGAATCTTAAAAGCAACTGAATGATGGTAGATTTACCAGATCCTGTTGATCCAATAAATGCCAATGTTTCACCTTTTTTGGCTTTAAAGCTAATGTTTTTAATCACACACTCTTCAGCATTTGGATATTTAAAGCATACATTTTTAAATTCAATATCTATATCAGTTGGAACTTCAAACTCACTTGCAAGCGTGTTATCAATCTTATAAGGCGTTTCAATAACTTTCATGATTCTTCTTGCAGATACAAATGCTCTTGGTAAGAAGATAAACATCATAATAAGCATCATGAAGCTCATCATGATCATCATGCCATAAGAGATAAACTCAATTTGAATGGCTAAACCTTCAATAGGTGTTGATCCTAATAGGTTTTGACTGATTAGTGTTGCCCCAACAACAATAAGTGCCAAGTTCAGTCCATTAAAAACAAGTGTCATCCCAGGATTTAAAAAACTCATAGCAGTATTAACAAACACATGTGTTTTCGTAAGTCTTGTATTTACACCTTCGAATTTTTCTTGTTGAATGTCCTGAGCATTATGTGAACGAATAACTCTTAGACCTGTTAAAGTTTCTCTTGTGACTTCATTTAAATCATCTGTACGTTCTTGGAGTTGATTAAATTTTGGTCCTACAATCACAAAGATCACAGTCACCATCATAATGATTGCGACAACACCACCAATAATAACCATAGTCATTGTAATGTTTAAACTTGTGACTTTCAAAATGGTAGCAATCGCCATAATTGGTGCTCTAAAGATAAGTCTAAGCATAATAATTAAAGCGTTTTGAACTTGTTGAATATCATTGGTTGAACGTGTAATCAAAGAAGGTGTAGAAAACTCATTAACTTCTTCTAATGAAAAACCTTGCACATGTTCAAACAACTTCTTTCTAGTGATGTTTGCAGCTCGAGTACCAACACGTGCAGCAAAGTAACTTGCTATAACAGTTGATATAATACTACCTAATGTTACAAGTAACATCCATAATCCTTCATTTAAAATTAAACTTGTTTGACTTTCTCCTGTTTGGTATGCATTACCAATAAAACCAATGATATTACCCATATATTCTGGTAGCATCAAATCAAGCATGACTTGAATATAGATAAAAAATAATATCAGTAGAATGAAGACATAATGATACCATTTCAAAAACTTAAATATTTTTAGCATACTCCACCTCATTTTTATAGTTCATAATCTATTATCTATTTTTTTGTTGATTTGTCAACAATTTTACTTAATTACTTTCATATATTATCTTGACTATAGCAGTAATAAAGTTTATAATAAGAGTATAAGTTAAGAAATTAAGAGATGAGAGCAAAGTTATAAATAGAGATTCTATTTTACTTTGCATATTTTTTTAAGGAGAGGATGTATCATGCCAATAGATCAACGTATCATACCAGCAATTAGTAATCACCAGGCATTAAAAAAATTTATAGATTCTTCTTATACTTATGGTATTTTAATGAATTTCCAACTTGCTCAACTTCCAGATTTGGTTAAAGCATTAAAAAACAGCCATAAAAAAGTTCTTATTCATTCTGAACTTATCAAAGGATTATCCAGTGATGAATACGGTGCAATCTATTTGATTCAAGCATTGAATGTTGATGGGATCATCTCAAGCAAACCAAAAGTCATTGAGGTTTGCAAAAAAAGAAATGTCACAGGCATATTCCGATTTTTCTTAAAAGATTCTACTGCTTTAGAGCAAAGCATCAATATTGCCCAAAAACTAAATCCTGAGTACATCGAAATATTACCTGCATCGTGTACAGATATGATTGGTTCAATCAAAGACCAGGTTCATTCAGAAATACTCATGGGTGGTCTCATTTATGATAAGAATCAAATTAATAGATGCTTAAAATCAGGTGCAATCGCAGTAACCGTATCAAATCCAGAATTATGGATATAACATGTTAATCAAAAAATAGAGAAAAAAGAGAGAGAAAACTGATGTATATCATTTTTTTCTCTTTTTATATTTACAGGAGGCTTTCTTATGTATGATTTCACAATTATAGGAGCAGGTATTGTTGGTTCCTTAATCGCAAGAGAATTATCAAAATATGACTTAAAGGTCTGTGTTTTAGAAAAGGAAAATGATGTGGCTAATGTTCAAACACGAGCAAACAGCGCAATTGTTCACTCTGGACATGATCCAAAACACGGAACTCTAAAAGCAAGATTATCTGTTGAAGGTAACAAACTTTATGAAGATCTTGAAAAAGAACTTCACATATCTTTATTACGCACTGGGGCTTTTGTTTGTGCAAAAGATAAAGATGAAGTAAACGATATGAAAAAATTATATGAAAATGCTCTTTTGAATCAAGTTAAAGATATGGAGTTCTTATCAATTGAAGAAGCAAGAGTACTGGAACCAAATTTAAATCCAAGTATCAAAAAGGTACTATCATTGCCAACGACTAAAGTTTGTTTCCCTTGGGAAGTTGCTTTTTTCGCTTTAGAAAATGCGATTAAAAATGGAGTCGAATTACATAGAAATGCTCTAGTTACAGAAATAACACATACAAATCATATGTTTACCATAAAAACTAAAGACAATCAAACATATCAAACTAAACATGTTATTAACGCAGCAGGTGTTTACACTGATGAGATTGCAACATTAATTAACCCTAACATTCCTTATCAAATCAAACCTCGTAAAGGTGAGTATTACGTTCTTGATAAAAGTGTTAAAGGTTACATGGAACATGTGATATATCCGATGCCTTCTAAAAAAGGTAAAGGTGTTCTCATTACACCTCAAGTGCATGGCAATATTCTTTTAGGTCCAACAAGTGAATGGGTCAGTGATAAAGATGATATTAGCACTTCTCTTAAAGGATTACATTATATTAAAGAACATATTAAAGATATGGCTATTAACGTACCTTATCACTTAATTATTAGACAGTTTGCTGGTGTGAGATCAACCTCGACTTACGAAGATTTCTATATTCAGGAAGATGACGCAGTAAAAGGGTTCTATCATGTTGCAGGTGTTGATTCACCGGGCATCACTGCAGCTCCAGCAATTGCTAAATATTTAGTTGATGAAGTGATTAAACTTAGTCTACCCGTAAAACACACTTTCAATCCAATTTTACAAAAGAAAATTGTTTATAAAGATTTATCCAAACAAGAAAAAGATGAACTTCATCAAGATAAACCACTTTACGGAAGAATTATCTGTAAATGTGAAGATATTACTGAACAAGAAATCATAGATGCAATTCATGGTCCACTTGGCAGTGATACCATCAAAGGTGTCAAAAAAAGAGCAAGAGCTGGTAGTGGATTATGTCAGGGTGGATACTGTGAATCATTGGTACTTCGCATTATTGCAAGAGAAACGCACAAACCTTTACATGAAGTAAATTACGATCAAAAAGAAACGCAAATACTTGATAAAGAATCGAAGGTGGGCTCATGAAACAATCATATGACATTACAATCATTGGAGCTGGAGCTGCAGGATTATCTGCAGCACTTGAAGCTTATGATGACACATTAGATATACTCATTATAGAACGTGAAAAAAACTTTGGAGGCATTTTAAATCAGTGCATTCATAATGGCTTTGGTTTACATGTTTTTAAGGAAGAATTGACAGGACCAGAGTACGCACAAAAACTCATTGATTTAGTTATGGAAAAACAGATTGATTATCTACTCGACACAACCGTGTTAAATATATCTAAAGATGAAGTTTTTAGTATCAAAGCTACCAATATTACCTCTGGAGAGTTTATCATCGAGTCTAAAAGTGTCATTCTAACGACTGGTTGTTACGAACGTGCAAGAGGTCATGTTGATATTCCAGGGGATAGACCAAAAGGGATTATGACCGCTGGATCTGCACAAAGATATTTAAATATCGATGGTTATTTAGTAGGTAAAAAAGTTTTTATCCTTGGAAGTGGAGATATTGGACTCATCATGGCTAGACGTATGACACTTGAAGGTGCAACAGTTTTAGGTGTTGCTGAGCTTATGCCTTATTCAAACGGATTAACAAGAAATATTGTTCAATGCTTAAATGATTTTGACATCCCTTTATATCTATCTCATACTATAAAAGAAGTCGTTGGTAAAGAAAAGTTAGAAAAAGTCATTATTCAACAAGTCGATGAAAATAGACAGTTTATAGAAAATACCGAAAAAACTTTTGAAGTTGACACTTTACTTCTTTCTATAGGTTTAATCCCTGATGTTAAACTTTTTGAATCTTTAAGTATTGACACTGATCCACTCACAAAAAGTGCACTTGTCAATCAAAAATTAGAAACCTCAGTTAAAGGCTTGTATGCTTGTGGAAATGCCCTTCATGTACACGATTTAGTAGATGATGTAACTATAGAAAGTAGAAAAGCTGGAAAATATGCGAAGGCATATGTGATAAATCAAAAAGACATAGATAAAAAACAAGTTCCAATTCGTTTTGATCACCACATACGTTATGTCGTTCCTCAAGTAGTAGATTATCATCTTATTGATGAACCATTTGACGTATTATTTAGAGCAACTCAAAAACATGATGTATTAAAGCTAGTGATTAAACAAGGTGATCAAGTAATTAGGAAGAAAACTTTGAAGTATGTAGTTCCTGCAGAAATGCAAAAAGTACAAATCAAACCAGAAGATTTAATCAATGATTTACCAATAGAAATTATGGTTGAAGAGGTGTAAATATGAAAGATAAACAATTAATTTGCATCATGTGTCCAGTTGGATGTCATTTAACAATTAATGAAGATTTAGTTGTTGATGGAAACAAGTGTCCAAGAGGAAAAGTATATGCAACTGAAGAAATGATATGTCCAAAAAGAATTTTAACGACTACTGTAAAAACAGATTCAAAGGATTTTCCTAGATTATCAGTCAAAACAAACAAACCTATTGAAAAAACTTTGTTATTTGAAGCTTTAGAAAAACTAAATCATATAACTGTCAAAAAAAATGTTAAAATAGGAGATGTAATTGTCAAACATATTCTAAATACGGATGTCGACATCATCGCAACTAAATCACTTGTAAGGGAGTAAATGTAATGAATTCATATATTTTAGCAATCGATCAGGGGACAACTTCTACACGTGCCATTATTTTTGATAAGAACAGTCAAATACTTGCAGTGGCAGCTGAAGAAATCAAGCAGTACTACCCAAAACCAGGTTGGGTTGAGCAAGATGCAAATGAAATTTGGATCAGTGTTTTAACTGTACTTGCGAGAGCTTTAATCGATGCCAATATAAAAGCAAATCAGATTGCATCTATTGGTATTACTAATCAAAGAGAAACCACTATTATTTGGGATAGAGAAACAGGAAATCCTGTTTATCATGCCATTGTCTGGCAATCAAGACAAACACAAGACATTTGTAATGCTTTAAAAGATAAAGGATTAGAAAGCATGATCAAATCTAAGACTGGACTTGTCATTGATCCTTATTTTTCAGGCTCAAAAATTAGATGGATCTTAGATCACATTCCAAATGGACAACAACTTGCAGATCAAAATAAGTTGATGTTTGGAACTATTGATTCTTGGTTATTATATAAACTTACTGGTGGTGTCCATAAAACAGACGTAACAAATGCTTCTAGAACAATGCTTTATAATATCAACGAGCTCAAATGGGATGAAGATATTTTAAATGAACTTAACATCCCAGTTTCTATGTTACCCGAAGTTAGACCTTCATCAGAAATATATGGGTATACAAAACCTTACCATTTTTATGGAGAAGAAATTCCGATCAGTGGAATCGCTGGTGATCAACAATCTGCATTGTTTGGTCAAACTTGTTTTGAAGACGGTTCAGTAAAAAACACATATGGTACAGGATGCTTCATGCTTATGAATACTGGATGTAAACCTGTGCAATCCAAAAATGGATTATTAACTACTATCGCATGGCAAATAAATGATAAAGTCACTTATGCTTTAGAAGGTTCAGTTTTTGTTGCTGGTTCTTCTGTTCAGTGGTTAAGAGATGGTCTTGAACTCATTAAACATGCTAAAGAAACAGAACCATTATCAAATGAACTTGAAGATAATGAGGGTGTTTACATAGTTCCAGCTTTTGTTGGCTTAGGTACACCATACTGGGATTCTGAGGTTAAAGGAGCAATGTTTGGTTTAACCAGAGGCACTACTAAAAAACATTTTGCTAGAGCTGTTTTGGAATCAATATGTTATCAATCACTTGATGTATTAACTGCAATGCAAAAAGATGCAAAATTGCCAATCAAATCTTTTAAAGTAGATGGTGGAGCAATTATCAATAATTTTTTAATGCAATTTCAGTCAGACATTATCAATATTGAAGTCAATCGACCAAAAGTTACAGAAACAACAGCACTAGGTGCAGCTTATTTAGCTGGTCTTGCTGTTGGATATTGGAAAGACTTGGATGAAATAAAGAAATCTTGGCAACTATGTAGAACATTCAAGCCACAGATGTCAGAAGAAAAAAGAAGCAAGAATATCAGAGGATGGCAAACTGCAGTTCAAGCGACCATAGCTTTTAAACCTAATCATAAATAAATAGAAAAAACACATCTCATATCAGTGATATGATAAGATGTGTTTTTTTTGTCTATTAGTTTCATTTATAATAACGAATTAAATCTTTTGCAGGTGTTCTTCTTTTTGGTGCATTTTTTTGATCAGCATATCCAACCATGACCAAACATGTCACAATCTCGTTATCTTTGATTTGTAAAACATCCTTAAACAAATCGGTTTTGATGAAAAGTGGAGTTTTAACATGTGTTGAAAGACCTCTTTCATTGGCTAATAGTAAAAAATTTTGAACAAGCATTGAGTTCGCTTGAATATCTTCAATTTCATCATCATAATCCAAGCTGATTGGCATAATAAAAGCAACAATCGTTGGAGCCGCAAAAATTTTGTCCAGTTTTTTCCCTACATCTTCTTGTTGATCCTTAGGCAGTCTCTCTAAGTACTTTTGTCTAAATTTGTCTTTGTTTTCGCCATCAAGAATGACAAAATTCCATGGTTCTCGCATTTTATGATTAGGTGCAAACACACTAACATCTAATATCTCCTCTAAAACCAATGGGTCTACTTTCTTTGTTAAATATGATTTTTGACTTACTCTCGTTTTAATCAAATCGCTTAATGACATGATCATCAACTCCTTTACTTTATCATACAACGAATGTATCAAATTCTCAATCTAAAGACATAAAAAAAAGATGAAGCTTGACTTCATCTATATATATTAAAGAATTTGTTTTGGGTGTGTGTGTTTAAAATCATCGTCAAATAAATAACGATCTTTCATTCGATCTATGAAGATCGAAAATAAAATATACATGATAAAACTAATTGCTAACAGCTCTATTGATAAACTAAATATCGTTAGACTTAAGAAAGCAAAAGTAATCAACAATTCTACTGTCATAAGTAAATATATACCATGTATGCCTTGTTTCGAAATCCTTTCTAACTGGATAAACTGCATTAGAAACATGAAAATTATCCCTAAGATATATCCAATTAATGCACCTATTTCTAATAAGAAAAGATATTCAGACTTAAAAGCATGGTCTTCAAAAACATATTGAATCCAATTAAAGGCTTTGCTATTTATTGATTGTGTAAGAAAGAAAACTTTCATTGTTATATTCCTCCATGGGGTTTTTAAAATAGTACACTACTGATTTCAAAGACATAAGTAATGAGACTTGCATACATGATACCAAATATGAATATCATGACGTACTCATACAAAAAAACTTTTACAACAGTATCTTCAAAAAACTTTTTATAAGTATGATTACGGTAAACAAGCATAATGAGAATGATCATAATACTGAGGACAGTATTTATCGTACTATTTAGAAGCCATCTCTGATCAATTACTTCAAATGATTCTATTACAAACTTAATTAGCGCATATGAAGTCCACCAAGTGATGGTAGCCAATAAAGTCATATTTGATAACATTTTTGTAAACTTTTCTTGTTTTTTGTATGTTTCACATGAACTTTCAGAAAGGATATGATTTTGTAATTTTGCAGCACTAAAAAAGATATAGAAAGTTAGTACAATTGTAATAATCATCAAGATAACTCCAAATATCATATAACTGCTCCTTGCCCAGTTTCCTGCCGTCCATTGTTTGTATAAATTGCACAATGAAGCCTATAATTTAAATAAAAATATGTTATAATAACTTATGTGAATTAAAATCTTCTAAATTCAATCGTTTCAGGTAATCCAGAGTTTTTGAAATCATTATTTCTTCTGAATCTATTAATGAATCCTCTTATCTCTACTTCATCACACCATTCGAATGATCCTGAATTCTCAAATCCTAAAGTAGTGCTCTCAATGATATTCTTGATTTCTACTTCATCACACCATTCGAATGATCCTGAGTTTTCAAAATCCATTACGATACTTTCAATGACATTCTTGATTTCTACTTCATCACACCATTCAAATGATCCTGAATTTTCAAAATCTAAACTAATTTCTCTATTAGAACCTCTGTTAAAATATAAACTATAAGCTAACACCATAACCAAAACAACTACTAAAGATACAACTTTTACTAATTTTTTCATATAATGAACCTCCCTTTTGGCTTCATTTTATGTCATAAATTAGATATTGAATAGGGCGTATATGTCCCATTATGCAGAAAAAGGTGATTTTTTGATGAAAAATAATGGTTTGTGCATTTATTTAGAGCAACTTCGCTCTGCAAGACACATTTCACAGTTCAGTTTTGTTGATGATGTCATATCATTGCAACAATATCGAAGATATCTTAAAGGAGAGTCAGATATCCCTTTTAGTGTTGTGGCTCAGCTAGCAGGTAAGTTAGGGATAAAAACTGATACCATTTTGAGAGAGTTTGAAGTTGCACGATTAGATGAAACACAGACCATGAACAATCTTTATAATTTAGCTGTTAACTATGCACATAAAGAATTTTTCAATCTAGCTAACTCGATTAATCCAGATAATATTATCGAAGGGTCAAATCTTTTGCTATATAAACACAGTATTACATTAAATGATTATTACAGGAAAGCCATCACTGTTACACAGGTAAGAGAAATAAATAAAGAACTTATCAACTATCCATCAGTTCTTGATCAAGGTATACTAAGCACTAGCGAAATGTTAATCTTGACATTTCTAATAGATGTAATGCAAAATGAAGATCAAAATAGAATCATTGATAAGTTATCTATCTATTTAAATGATAAGTCACTTATACTGAGTGGAGGAAATGAGCGAGTATACACTTTAATCTTAGCTAGATTGGCAAAGCATTCAGGTATTTTGGAGTCCTATGAACAGGTTATTAAGTTTTGTGATTTAGGTATAAAACGCAATCTTAAATTGTTTTCATATTACTTAATGGAATTCTTTTATTACTACAAATCATTAGCATATCATGCTTTAGGTGACGATGAAAATTTCAAGGTTTCCTTAAAAAAATGCTTTAATATACTTGAGTTTGAAGGCAATGAAAATAAAGTCAAGAAATTTGCAAATCTCATAAACAGCGATTATCATATTGAGTTTAAAAACTATGTCTTAGATTTATATCAAAAAGAACAAGAAAAAGGTAGTTAACATGGATATTTGTAAAATATATTTACAACCAAAAGAAGAGATTAGAATTGAGCAAGGTCACCCATGGGTTTATGGCAATGAAATCGATCAAATAAAAGGTCCAATAAAAAGCGGTGATATTGCATATGTTTACTCATCAAAAGGCGATTTTATCGGTAAAGGTTTTTTAAATACTACATCTAAGATATTTGTTCGCATCCTATCACGTGATGAAAATGAAATCATAGATAAAAGATTCTTTGCAAATTTAATCCAGAAGTCAAATCAAGCTCGTATAGATATGGGATTTGATAACAGTTATAGAGTTCTATTTGGTGAAGCCGATGGTATTCCTGGATTTATTGTAGATAAATATGCTGAATACCTCTCTATTCAAATTCTTTCGTTAGGTATTGATTTAAGAAAAGATATGTTTATAGACATCTTGAAAGAAATATTTAATCCGAAAGGTATTTATGAGCGCAGTGATGTTCCAGTTCGTAAAAAAGAGGGTCTTCCATTATTTAAAGATACTGTTTATGGTACTGTTCCAGATTTAATTCAAATCAAAGAAAATGATTTAATCATGGAAATCGATATCAAAAATGGTCAAAAAACTGGGTCTTTTCTTGATCAACAAGAAAACCATAATGCCTTAAAACCTTATGTGAAGAATAAAACTGTTTTGGATTGCTTTTCTCATATAGGTGGTTTCGGATTGCATGCTGCATATCATCAAGCGAAATCTGTAACTTGTTTAGATATCTCTGAGCATGCTGTCAATCAGATTAAAAGAAACGCAGAACTAAATCACTTTAATCAAGTGATTGCATATAAAGCCGATGTCTTTAATGAATTAAGAATATATCAAGAGCAAAAAAATTCATTTGATGTAGTTATTCTAGACCCACCTGCTTTTGCAAAAAAGAGAGACGATATCAAAAAAGCCTATAAAGGCTATAAGGATATCAATCTACAGGCACTAAAAATTATTAATCCGGATGGGTATTTGGTTTCATGTTCTTGTTCACATTTTATGACACCACAATTATTTTTGGACATGCTAATGGATGCTTCAAATGACGCAAAAAGGATTACACAAATGATAGATTTTAGAATTCAAAGCAAAGATCATCCTGCTTTATTAGGTTCTGATGAATCATTATATCTAAAGTGCATTACTCTAAAAGTAAAATAGAAAAAACCACAGAACTGATTATTTCATCTCTGTGGTTATTTTTTTATAGTCTTTTTCCATATTCTAAGCGAACTTCTCTATTTTGCACATCTTCATTTGTATAAGCTATGGTGTTAAGTCCAACAAAATGAAGTCCATGTTTTTCATAAAAATTAATTGCTGGGTCGTTGCATGATTGAACTTCTAAAACCATAGCTCTTGCATTTAATGTTTTAGCAATTGACTCCATATGCTCAAAAAGTGCACTACCAAATCCTTCTTTTCGATGTCTTCTTGTTACATATAAGTTCAGTATGCGATAAGTATTATTCCAAGTTTCTAATGCACCTTCAATAACAGCAATCAATTTTTTTCTTTCAAATATACCAAATGCTTGTGCATTTTCAACATAATCTTCAAATAGTTTCATTGATATGGTTCTTTCTTTATTGCGAAAGATCCTTTTTTTCTTTATGTAAACATGTATCCCTTTTGATTTTTTTATTTTTACTATATGAAGATATTTTGTAACATACTTATCTTCAATAGTGTATGTTTGATACTGATCTTTATCTAACTCTATAATTTTCATCTTATAAATCAACCATTTTCACAAGTTGCTTTATATACAACTTTCTAAATTCTGGATCTTTAAATGTTTCTATAGGTGTAGATGATTTTTGATTCATTTCAGAGAGTTGTATAAAAAGTGGGATACTAAATGATGAAAATAGAATCATGTATCTAGATGCGATTTCTTTTTGATTGTCAGTTTGAAGAGATTGTTTTAGGTTTTGATATACCATTTTTGTAAACTCATTTTCAGTAAAAAACGTCTTAATTAAAGCATTAGAAGACTCATTCTGTAACTCTTTAGTCAAAAATAAGTAATTTAAAATACCAACATTATCAATTGCATAATTATAAATATATGCAATAATCGATTCAATAAAGTTTTCAATTGGCATTTGGTCTTTTTGTCTTTCAATTAGATTAATAATATTCGATTTAAGTGTTTCAACGACTTCATTCATGACTGTCATCAGTAAATTTTCTTTACTACCAAAATGATAATTCACTGCAGCAATATTGATGTATGAAGCATCAGCAATATCCTTTATTGTGATATGAGTATTATTACGCATTAGACTTTTAGTTGTATCAATGATTTTTCTCTTTATCTCTTGGTTTTTCATCTATATTTCCTCCTAAACACGATTTCAAATCCTGTTTAAAATATGGTTTCATATCTTATTTATACCATAAAATAGATATAATTAAAATAGATATTTAAAATATTCGTTTAAAATGTGGATTTGGAGGAATTTTATGAAAAAAAGAATCATTATCTTATCAATTATGATCTTACTGACTATTTTATCATCCATTTTCATACCTCAAGTTGAAACAAATTATGACTTAACAACATACCTTCCTAGCAACTCAGATATTATTAAAGGTATGGAAACACTGGAAGATGAGTTCGGTGTACATAGTTTGATCGAATTACAAATTAATGATGTTGATCCCGATGAAGTAATTGCTATCAAGACTTTTCTAATGGAAATAGAACATGTGGAACAAGTCATATGGTTAGATGACTATGTTGATTTATCAACAGTTCCAATCTCAGCGATTGATGAAAACATAGTAAACTCATTTTACGTTGACCAAAAAGCATTACTACAGATATCTATTGGACTTGATGCTTATGATTTAGACCTGGAAAATGTACTTGACCAAATTAAAGATGAAATAAGGTCCTTTGATTTTGCCCTTCGTGGTGAAGCTATTATGAACATTGAAAACAGACATATTGCTAATCAAGAAGTCTTAAAGATTATGCTGCTCATATTGCCAATTGTTATCTTAATCATGATAATTGCATCGAAATCCTGGATTGAGCCACTCATATTACTTATAAGTATAGGTGTTGCAGTCGTATTAAATCTTGGAACCAACATATTTTTACCAAATGTTTCATACATCACTCAGACTATGGCTTTAGCATTACAGCTTGCTTTATCACTGGATTATGGCTTGTTTTTAATGCACCGATTTTATGAAGAGAAAGAAAAAACTGAAGACCTTTCTTTTGCGATTAAGACAGCATTTAAAAGATCATTTCCTTCGATTACTGCTTCTGCATTAACTACGATTGCCGGTTTTGTATCATTGTTATTCATGAGTTATCGAATCGGATTTGATATAGGTATCGTATTGTCTAAGGGGATATTACTAAGTTATTTTTCCACGATGATTTTAACACCAATTTTGATTTATTTGATGTATCCTTGGATTCAAAAAACGATGCATAAACATATACTTAAACCCTTCAAATCTTACATCAAATATATAAGTATGTTGAAATACGTCATCGTCATTATTTTTATAATTGTCACAATTGGTGGTGTCTATTATTCAAATCAAACAGAGTATTTATATGGAAATAATACTTCATTTGGTCAAGATCGAAGAGTAATGCTTGATAAGGATGAAATATCAGAAACATTTGGTGATTATCAAACGATTGTTATCTTGGTGCCAAATAATGAAATACTTAAGGAAGTTAATTTAGCAGCAACGTTGACTCAAAACTCTGACATTTTGGAAGTGACATCATTGGTAACTACTGTCGATCCAAACATCCCAAGATCAATGCTACCAGAAGATTTAGTTGCTCAATTTATTGGTGAAAACTATACAAGATTTATCATTAAATCAAATATCACAGAAGAAACCACTAAATTGTATAATTTTTCTGATGATTTAAATGCTATAGTAAATAGTTATTATGACTCATATTACATCGTAGGTATGGCTGAATCAACAACTGAAATTAAATCTTTAGTATTAGATGATCAACTCATGATTTCTTTGTTGTCAATGATTGCAATTTTCTTTATTTTGCTCATTACTTTTAAATCATTTTTAATCCCTATTATTTTGGTTTTAGTTATTCAATCAGCTATTTGGTTTAATCTTTCTATTTTATATTTACAAGATATTCAAACAATTTATATTGGTTATTTGGTTGTTATGGCTATACAATTAGGCGCAACCATAGATTATGCAGTATTGATGACACATCGATATGTAGAAAACAGAAAAACATTTAATGTCTTTGAATCTATGGATTTTTCATTCCAAAAAAGTTTCATCACCATTACCATTTCTGCCTTTGTACTTGCATGTGCTGGTTTTATTGAAGGCATATTTTCAAATATATCAGCTGTAAAAGATATCGGTTATTTATTAGGAAAAGGAACACTTATTTCTTATTTATTTGTTCTCATATTTTTACCTGCTTTACTAATGACTTTAGATAAAATTCTTGTTCATTTAAATAAGAAAAAGAAAAAACGCTCGATTTGAGCGTTTTACGTTATATGAATAAGTTGTGATTTGCTTCTTGTGTATCACCCAAATAAGTTGCTACACCTGCAATTTCAATACCATCAATAAGTTCTTCTTTATGAATACCCATAATATCCATACTCATCGCACATGCTGTCACTTTAACACCCATATCCATTGCTGTTTTCATGAGGGTTTGAAGTGAATCAACATTCTTTTTCTTCATAATACTCTTAATCATTTTTGGACCCATCCCTGCCATATTCATATTTGAAATTGGCAGTTTTTCTGTTCCTCGTGGCATCATTTTACCAAACATTTTTTCCATAAAAGCTTTTTTTAATTTTACTTTTTTAGGCTTTCTTAGTATGTTTAATCCCCAGAAAGTAAAGAATAGTGATACGTCTTTGCCCATTGACTTAGCACCATTAGCGATAATAAATGCTGCAATGGCCTTATCTAAATCTTGACTAAACACTACAATAGTTGTTCCATTTTTGCTCTCTTTTACTTCAAGACCTTGATCAAAGTTCTTAGATCTTCCTTTTTGAACATATGCTAAAATGACTTTATCTTCTTTTTCTATATTGATTAACGTGTTTCCAGTTTTTTCAGCCCATGTTTTTATATCTTTTTGGAATCCTGGATCGGTCGCTTTAACTTGAAGAATATTTCCTTCTTCAATGTCTTGCATCGCTTTATAAACTTGAACAATTGGACCTGGACATTGAAGACCACAAGCATCTATTGAAAGTGTTACTTTTGCTTCATTTACAACAGGAATTGCTTCTTCTTGTTTTTGCTTATCAACAACAGGAATGCCTAAGTCATCGGTAAGTGTGAAGCAGATTTCTGATCCTTCATGATCAAACACACAGCTGTATGACTTGAACCCTCCATCTAGATTTTTAACGTGATAGCCGTTTTGTTCGAGTACTCTTGTTGCTGTATATCCCCTTGTTCCTACGTGGCAATAAACAAATATCTCTTGATCTTTTGGAATTTCGTTGATACGATTTCTTAGTTGCGATAGTGGGATATTTACTGAACCTGGTAAATATTCTAAAACATATTCTGCTTCTTCTCGTATATCTAAAATATAGCTTCCTTTAGATGCTAAATCTTGCATGTCCTGCCATGTTATTGTTTTTACTAAACCTGATATGATATTTTCTGCAACAAAGCCTACCATATTCACTGGATCTTTAGCTGAAGAAAAAGGTGGGGCATATGCTAAATCAAGATGCTTTAAATCCGTAACTTTCATTTTCCCAAAAATAGCAGTTGATAATACATCAATTCTTTTATCAACACCATCTTCTCCACCAATAGCTTGTGCACCATATATTTCTTCTGTATCAGGATTAAAAAGAACTTTAAGAGAAATAACTGATGAACCTGGATAATAACTTGCATGATTTGTCGGGTGTATATGAATGCCTTTATATTTTAATCCTAATTGTTTTAATGTTTTTTCGTTCACACCTGTTGATGCTACAGTCATATCGAAAATTTTAGCTGCAGATGTCGCAAGTGTTCCATGATATTTATCATTAATACCACAAATATGGTTTGCTACATATCGTCCTTGTTTATTTGCTGGTCCAGCAAGTGCTGCTGCCATGCTTTGTTTTGTAACGATATTAGGAATTTCAATGACATCCCCTATTGCATAGATATCTTGATTAGATGTTTGAAGATGCTCATTCACTTTAATAAAGCCACGCTCAGTTAAATCTAAATTAGCTTTTTTAGCTAATATGTTGTCTGGTCTTACACCAATAGCAAATATGATTAAGTCTGTAGATATTGACAACCCAGACGCCAATGTGACTCTCTTACCTTCCATATCAAAGGATTTCACGCCATCACTAAGTACTAGTCCAACACCATGGTCTACAATTTTTTGATGGATCATCTGTGCCATTTCATAATCGAACATGCCCATGACTTGTGGAGCCATCTCAACGAGTGTAACTTGCATGCCCAAATGATGCAGGTTTTCCATCATTTCAACACCAATAAAGCCACCACCAATAACGATTGCTTTTTTAGGTTTATTCTCGTTTATGTAATTGATGATTTCATCCATATCAGGAATGTTTCTTAATGTAAATAAGTTTTTTGCTTCTTTGATTCCTGGAATAGGTGGCATAATAGGCTGACTTCCAGTAGAAATAACCAACTTGTCATAAGTTTCTTCGTATGTTTTTTCATTTTTTAAGTCATTAATGATAATTTTTTTGTTTTTAGAATCTATATCAATGACTTCTGTTAGATTTCTAACATCAATATTAAACTTATGATGCATATCTTCAACTGTTTGAACGACTAAACTATCCCTAGAAGGAATAACTTTACCGATGTGGTAAGGTAATCCACAATTTGCAAATGAAATATATTCCCCACGTTCAATAAGTACAATTTCTGCAAATTCATCTAGTCTTCTTAAGCGTGCAGCAGTAGTCGCGCCGCCTGCAACGCCGCCAATAATAATGATTTTCTTTTTCATGATTCGTACCTCCAACCTCATTCATAATACGCTTTTTGATTGAAAATGTCAATATTTTATATTTATTTTTATCTATTTTTTAATTAATATAATTGGTTTTTTAAATGAAATCCCTTACATCATGAACTGCTCTTTTTTTGATACAAAATTATGCAACCTATGATAAACTGAACTTAGAGGTGAATGTTATGAAAAAAGTTTTAATTACTGGATTCTCACCATTTGCAGGCGAAACCATTAATCCTTCATATGAGGCAGTTAAACAACTCCCTGATAGTATTTTAGGATACAACATTATAAAAAAAGAGATAGAAACATCATTTGATACTTCAACAAGTCAACTTGAGAAATGTCTTGAGGATCATAATCCATCTATTGTAATTCTAGTTGGTCAAGCTGGAGGTGCAAAAAATATCCGTATTGAAAGAATTGCGATTAACATCGATGATGCCGAAGTTCAAGATAATTCAGGTGTAAAGCCAGAAGATAAGCCCATTAAAAATGATGGGGAAACAGCTTATTTTTCAACACTTCCCATTAAAAAAATAGTAAATGCACTTATAGATGATGGAATACCAGCTGTAGTCTCAAATTCAGCAGGTACTTACGTTTGTAATCATCTCATGTATAACCTGCTCTATACTCTGAAAAAAACAAACACAGATATACCAGCTGGTTTTATTCATGTCCCATATATTTTCAGTCAAGTCGTTGAAAAACCTGATACTTATGCTACTGACTTATACGCAATTACTCGGGCATTAGATATCGCTATTAAAATAACAATTAAGGAGTTATCATGAAAGAAAGAACTGTGAAAACACTGATACATCAATTAGAATCAAAAGATGTATCTATTAAAGAGCTAGTCGATTATTACTTAAAGCGTATGAGACTATTTAATCCAAAGTTAAATGCAATCGCAGAAATTAATCCTGATTTAGATAAAATCGTAGATAACTTGGAACTATCTAACAAAAAAAGTATGCTTCATGGCATACCAATCGTCATCAAAGATAACATTCATACAAAGGATCAAATGCATACGACTGCAAATAGTTATGCATTAAAAGATTTTTATGCCCCGTATGAAGCAACTATTGTAAAAAACATTAGAAATGCTGGCATGGTGCTTCTGGGTAAAGCAAATCTCTCGGAATTTGCCTACTTCATGAGTTTTGATGATATGCCAAGTGGTTATGGATCGCTTCATGGCCAAGTGAAAAACCCCTATAATGAAATCATTGATCCTCTTGGCTCTTCAACAGGATCTGCTGTAGCAGTTGCTGCTGATATGATTCCTATATCGATTGGAACTGAGACCAATGGCTCACTCATGGCTCCCGCCTATAAAAATAGCATAACATCCATAAAACCGTCATTAGGCTTTGTTTCAAGATATGGTATAATTCCGATTTCCCAATTTCAAGATACAGCTGGTCCTATGGGTAAAACAGTCGAAGACTGTGCGATGCTTTTAGATGTCATCAGTGGCTATGATCCAAAAGATCCTTCAACTGAAATATGCAATCAATATAAACCCAATTTTTATGAGGCTACAAAAAAACCTATCAAAGGTAAAAAAATCGCTCTTCTCAACTATATATATAAAGACTTCAAATATAGCGATGAAGAACTAAAAATTATGCAGGACGCAAAAAATTTGTTTACTTCCTTAGGAGCAACAGTAATTGATATAGACTTTGAACTTGACGATCTAAAAAATGATAAGACATTGATTCACGAATTTAAACATGATATAAATTATTATTTTGAGACATTAGGTGAGGATGCTCCCTTTAAATCACTGAAAGAACTTATAGAATTTAACGATTTATACAAAGAACGTTGTTTAAAATATGGACAATCCATTTTTATTGCATCAGAAAAAACAAATGGTAATCTTCATGATTCCGATTACAAAAAGTTAAAAAATGAACAATTGCAGTTAGCATCAAAACTAGAAAACACTTTAAAAAACTTTGATTTGGATGGTGCATTTTCAACGATTCGAAACTCTTATGCACCAATCTTTGGTACACCAACAGTGACTGTACCAGCAAAAGCACTTAATGATTTAACTCCCTTATCTTTAGTGTTTTTTGGAAAAAAATATGATGATGAGAGCATCATCACTATAGCACATCATTATGAGATGCACACTAATTATAGAATACCACCAAAACTAGAGGGCTAAGTACATCGTACTTAACCCTTTTTTTCTTTGACCCAATAAGCTTTTCCATTATCTAATCTGTCTAAAAAATCATAATCCACTAAATATCTTCTAATGATTACATAATCTTCATAAACAGGTTTTAAAATTTCATTGATTTCTTTTTCAGTATACTGAATACCTTTTTTAAATAGTTTTATAATATATGTCAATAAAACATACTTTTTCTTTTCTTTTGCAGGAAACACCTTTAAAACAAGGGGATTTAGTGTATCTATATATCTTTGTTCTGCTTCTTTAAAATCTTTTTCTGTTATTTCAAAACTCATCATCTTCAAATACCTCTAATTCCTTATACCACTTTTTTGCAGCGTTTATTTCTTCTTTACTGAGTTGGTGCCCATAATCTGTCCAAAACACTTCTACTTCTGCATTAGCACTCTCAAACATTTGAGTTAATTCTTCAACTTCATGTTCAGGCATGAGATAATCAAAGTGACCAGCACCAATAAAAACCTTGGTGTGATTAAGATTAGGTAAATGTATATGTCTTAATGGTACCATTGGATGGAACAAAATCGCCTTATGGAAAGCTTTTTCAAAATGAAATAAAATACATGTCGCAATATTTGCACCGTGCGAATATCCAACAACCGTAACAAAGTCACGATTAAAACGATAAGTTTTAGCACAATCATCAATAAAATCTCTAATGTTGTGCGTTTGTTCAACCATGCTGTCATGATCAACATCACCTATCGATTTTCTTCTATAAAATCTAGGCATGCCATATTCTATAATATTACCTCTTAAACTCAATATATTGGCTTCTGGATCTATCATATGCGCTACAGATAGTAAATCATGTTCATTTCCGCCATCGCCATGAAGCAATACAAGTGTTTTGTCATTTATTCCTTTTTCAAACAGATGTATCATGTTGACCTCCTTATGGAAAAAAGATTAATCTAACAAGATTAATAGTTCGATGATCATAAAAATTCCGGATGTCTTTAACTTATATATAGTTTACCACTTTTTTTTATTTTTGCTACATGTTTTTTTTAAGCAATCCATATCGTTATTTTGAAATAAATAAGAAAAAAAGTGTATAATGTAAATAGACACTAAACATAGAAACTGGGTGTGATATATTGAAAAAAAGAAAATATTGGTACAAATTAGATAACGCAGCAAAAATATTTCCTGCCGTATCAAAAGATGATCGAAGCAATGTTTTTCGTTTGTCTTTTTATATTGATGAAGTCGTGGATTCAGAAATTCTTGAACAAGCAGTAAATAAAATACTTCCACGCTTTGAAACTTTTGCGGTGCAGTTAAAAAACGGGCTTTTCTGGAACTATTTTTCTGAAAACCATAGACATTTTAAGGTCGAGGAAGAACCAGCTCAAGTTTGTAAATATTTTAAAGCCATAAGAAATAGTGGATATATGTTTAAAGTGTATTATCTAAATAACAAGATAACTTTAGAAACTTTCCATGCCATTTCAGATGGAACTGGCGCTTTACAGTTTTTAAAGTCCATTGTTTTTCAATACTTTAAACTCAGAGGATTTAAACTTGATCACGAACATTTGATTTTAAGCGAACTACCATACTCTAAAAAAGAGAGCGAAGATAACTTCGTCTCAAACTATGATAAAAATAATAAACTCAATCTCAAGGAAGAGAAAGCATATCATCTTCCAGGTGAGCAATTTCATCAGCATTGGGTATTAGTATATAAGATAAAACTTAATACAAAAGCTTTTATAGATGTTGTTAAAAATAAATATCATGTGACTGTTACACAATACGTTACTGCACTTTTAGCATATAGTATATATAAAGAAACTGTTGATTTTGTAGGTCATAAAAAACCATTGAAAATTTTTATTCCCGTGAATTTAAGACCATACTTTGATTCAATTACTTTACGTAATTTCACACTTTATATTAAATCAACATATACAAGTGAAAAAAATGACTGGACCTTTGAAGAAATGTTAGCATTAACAAAATCATATTTTGAAGAACAACTTGACAAACACAAACTTCATGGACGTATTAATGCTCTTGTAGGTTTTGAAAAAAATGTTGGCATCAGATTTTTACCACTCATTCTAAAACAAATCGCTTTTAAAATTGGTTATAACCTATTAGGTGAAAGTATTAACAGCTGTTCTATATCAAATTTAGGCATATGTAAATTACCTAAAGATCTTGAAGAAAAAGTCATTGATGCTGACTTTGTTAATGCTGGATATGGAATCGCTATGACATTAATATCTCTTAAAGAGCATACAAACATCTTATTAAGTTCACCTTTAAAAGACTTGAGTATAATGAGCTATTTTACTAAGATGCTAGTTGATGAAGGGTTGGCTGTGATTGCAGACACAAATTACAAGGAGGCATACGATGAGATATTGTAAAACTTGTAAGATTCATTATGATACAGATTTGGAACACTGCATGTTTTGTGATGGTGATTTAGAAATCGAGGATAATAATCAATCCATATATAAATTTAAAGAGGCTTCTAAAAAACCAAAATCAAACTTCTTTTATCGCCTATTTATCTTTTTAAATATTATTAGTGTTTTGGTTTCCTTATCGATAGATTTCGTCAGTGGCACACCATTAACATGGTCACTGATTGTATCTTCAACAAATATCTATACGATTGTATTATTAGCCATTCTTGTTAACCCAAACTTTTGGGCTTCAAAGTTTACCAAGATCATGATTGTTACTATATTAGTTGTTGTGTTAATTGGTTTATCTCTTAGAGATCATAGCTGGGCTGTTGGTGTAGTGTTTCCACTTGCAATTGCTTCTACTATTTTCATATTAACCATATTAATTATTACAAACAGAAAAAAATGGTTTGATTACTTTGCTTCTCTTGCTATTATTACAGTCATTGGACTTGTTCCAGGATTACTGATATTACTTAATGTCTTAGATATAATGTGGCCATCTATTGTATGTTTTAGTTATTCTGCAATTACATTACTTGGCATGATATTCTTGCCATCTAAGAATTCAAGAGAAGAGTTTAAGCGTAGATTTCATATTTAAATTGAACACATTTAAGTTAAGTAGACTTTTGTCTACTTTTTTTTAAAAAAAAGACATGCGAATGATAACTTCACTCATGTCTTTTATTTATATCTATTTTTCTGGAAAATTCAAGTCTTTCTTCAAATTATCTATGACTTCTTCAAGTCTTTGATAATCGATTAAGTAACCAACTTTTTTATTCTTTTCTCTGCTAAATATAATGACTCCACTTGTAAGGAACTCATTAATATGATAAGAAATCGTTGCACTTGATACATCAAGTGTGCTTGCAATATCTTTAACTGCAGTGACTCCACTTGCAAGCAATCTTAATGTTTCATATCGTGTTTGATCACCGAGTGCTTTAAATATTTTAACTCTTTGAATCAACTTATTCTCATTAATCTCTTCAACTTTGTTAAATGCTTGTTCCATTTCAATACCCCAGACAAATCGACACTCATCAGTGTTAAAGAATCTCATGGTAAATGGAAATAGAATAGATATATAAACTTGACATTCATCATATCCTGAAAAATCAAATTCAATAGCATTTTTCGTGATTTTACTAAACTCTTTATTTGGTTGAGAAGATAATCTTTTTATTAATCTATCAGCAACTTCTTCTGCTTTTGTATCATATTTTTCATAAAAATCATAATAAAAATGTTCAATTTTAGTTAGTAATTGAGTAAATCCTTTTAAGTGTTCTTTTGGATTTTGAATCATTAAAAATAAATTCCACTTGTTTGCTGATTCTAACTTAAGTGTATTGATGTGATTAAATGCATCACTCTCAGTTACTTCTTGGTCAAAATCTTCATCTTGTATAGCAAACATAGCTTTGATTAAACCCTTTTTAAATACATCATCATCGATGTCTTTTAAATAATTAAGGTATTGATGTTCATCTTTATAGTCATTAATTGGAAATGCTTTAAGTAAAATATTGATGAACTCATACTCGGCGTATGTCCCTTTTTGATAGTACTTATTTATTTCTGTTTCATATTTTGCTAATTCGTGTTCCATATTGCTATAAAAGTTTAAAATCTCTTTATCTAGTATTTCTTCAAAAATTTGATCATCATCTTGCTCGTTGTATGAATAATAAACTCTTGGAAACAAGAAATAATCATACATTTTACTAAATTCTTTAATATACTTAAACTTCATGAACTAATGCACCGCTTTCTATAGAAACTTTTTCTACTTTGTCATCACTTGGTTCGTCAATTGCCTTCATTTTTTGATAATAGATCATCACACCAAGTACAACGATTGCTCCATTGATAATAACAACTAATCCTGGATTAATTATATCATAAAGATAACCAAAAAGCACTTGTCCAAGCGGCATTGCGATTGTCGCGACTACAGTTAGTGTAGTTCCTACTCTGCCCATAAACTCTAATGGTACTGATTTTTGAAATACTGTTTGAGTCAAAATATTGATTGAAGTAATAAAGACTCCTACAAAGAAACATAAGATTAAAACAATTGCATATGATAATATACCGTCTTTTACCATATAAATGCTTTGATTAATCGTTATTGAAAAAAGCATGATAACGAGTCCAGTAGACATGAACAACGCAATTAAAGCTGATCCAAACTTAACATTTTTAAGTTTTTTAGTCACTAAAATTGGTGTAATCATTGTTGATGCAGATAAAACCGTTTGAACAAATCCTAATTGAACGTCAGATTGATGTAATACTTCTCTAACTAGAAATATTAATCCGACACTGAAAAACGGCGCAACACTAAAATTAACGATAATTGCTAGTGCTATAACTACTTTTAAAGTTTTTAATTGTTTAATAATTTTTAATCCCTCAACAAAATCTTTCTTAAATGATGAAACACTTTTTTTCACTTGATTTTTAATTTTAGGAATATCTATAAATAGTTCGCTTATTGCTGATAAAAGGAAACTTGTTGCGTTAATCATTACTGCAATAAGTAAGCCAAATGTACTAAACAATAAAGCTCCGATGACCGGACCCATAAGCTGTCCAAATGAAACAAGTGTCATTCTTAGTGAGTTAGCTTCTAGATATTGGTCTTCATCAACAATACTTGGCATCACCGCAGCCATTGAAGAACCAAAGAAGATCTCAATAACCTCTAGAATAACTACTACGCCATATATCAACGCTATGCTCACTTCTCCTTGTAAAAAGATTAAGTAAGAAAAGCCAAATAATAGACAGGCATTCATTATATCTAAAGTAACAATGACCTTCTTTTTGTCGAACCAATCTCCAAATACACCTGCGACTGGAGATAATAATAGTCTAGGCAAAATTGAAATTGCCAACATTGATGCGAATATTGTTGCTGATCCGGTAATGGATAAAACATAAAGTGATAATACAAATTGTTGAATGTTGCTACCAAGTAAAGATACAAAGTTTCCGATCACTAGCAGCATGTAGTTTTTGTTTTTTAATAGTGTTTTGTTCATGAATAAGCTCCTTTACGATTTTGAATTATAATCATTATAGTTTTGTATTAATGCCATTGGTAATAAAGATAGATAGTAGCAATTAAATGTTTTGATTTTTTTTTCATTACGATAAGTTTTCATATGATTGTTCTCCCTTCTCATATAACTATCATGTAATTGTCAAAATTAGATGTTTATCTAATTAATAGATTTTTTGGCTTTTCAACGCCATTCTTTTGAATTAGACACCCTTATTATATATCGATGATTATCAAATGTCAAGCATTTTATTAGATATTTATCTATTTTTATGAATTTTTTATGTACGGATATATGAAATCGCCCTTATACGTAGATGTTTATCTAATTTTTTCGAAAAAAAAAGACGCTTGCGCGACTTTTAATCTTCTTGAGCGATTTGCTCCTTGATATTCATTTGTTGAACCATATAATTAAATATTTCTTTTCTTGTCACAATGCCTATAAAAGCTCCGAAATCATCAACAACAGGTACAAAATTTTGTTGTGTAAACATATCTATAATATCACCCATCTTCGAATCCACCTTAATTGATTCTATATTTTTACTTCTAGGTATATTCGAGATACTCATATCTTCAGTTTTGCTAAAATCCAATTTATGCTCTTTAATAAACCAAAGCAAATCTCCTTCGCTGATCGTATTTACATAATCACCATTTCTATCTAATACGGGTATAGCACTATATTTATAAATCTGCATTTTTTCTAGAGCTTGTCTAATCGTTGAATCGCTATAAATGTAGGCTACTTTTTCTTTGGGTGTCAAACAAAATAGTATATTCATATTTACTCCTTACGTAATATCATGTATTCGACTAAAAATACGCATCAACAATGATACGAAATTGCACTTTAAATTTTTAGTGTTTTGATATTTTAGCCATGTTAATTATAGCATATTTTTCACACAAATTCTAACAATACAACATAAACTGAAAATATGGTAAAATACTTATAACTAATTTTCACTCGAGGTGCTCATATGTGTGGTAGATTTACAATAACACTATCTAAGGATGATTTCATTAGATACTTATCTAAGTATAAACAATTAGAAATAAATATAGATGATATTACATTGCCTAATTATAATGTAGCACCAACAGAAAATATTGCAGCCATGATAAAATATAATGACTCATATAGAGTTGGCCCTTTAAAGTGGGGTTTTATACCTAGTTTTGCATCAGATACCAAAAAAATCATCATCAACGCCAGAAGTGAAACAATACTAGAGAAAGCATTATTCAAAGATAGTGTCTTTCATAAACGATGCGTTATTTTTGCTGATAGCTTTTATGAATGGAAAAGTGTGGATGGTAGAAAGATTCCCTATCGAATTATGATTAAAGACAAAAAAATGTTCGCTTTTGCTGGACTATGGAGTCATTATAAGAAAGATGGTCAATCACTTTATACAGCTGTCATCTTAACAACCAAGGCAAACAAACTGATGGCTGATATTCACGACCGTATGCCAGTTATTCTTGGAGATGATCAAATAGACACATGGTTAAATGCACCTTTTATTGAAGAATCACACATAAAAATACTTGCATCTTATCCTTCTGAGCTTATGTATAGTTATAAAGTTTCTCCTTACGTGAACTCATCAACTCATAAGGATCAAAAGTGTATTGAGCAAATAAAAAGCACCTAAGTGCTTTTTTTAATGTGTATTCACTTTGTTTTTTATACGTTTACGCCTCTTTTGCCTCTAATCAGTAGAATTGTAGCAAAAATTAATGTATATAAAGTACATCCTACAAGTGCAATGATGCTCCACAACAATTCATTTTCTCCACCATAAGTCAAAGACGGTATGAAAAGTATAGCGAATAAAGGCAAGGCCATCGATATTGCAGTTCCAGAACCTAAAACCATCTCTTCTGCAACTGGTGTTTCAAGATTTGGATCAATACCCTTTAAAAGCGCAAGTCCTGTAGATGCAACTCCAGTTAACATACCGAATAACCCAATAAAATAATAATCTTGATAATTGCCATAAACTTTGTTTGTCATATATCTTAGATATAACATTGTCGCAGCACCAGCAAATATTGCTGTTACAATCAGTTGAACTCCATAAGTAGCTAAGAAATCAAGTGTAATTGTTAGTACAGACCCTGCAATCATAATATTAAATGCTATTGAAGTAATATTAGACAGCATATAATTGTTTGTCATAAATCTAACATTTTTTCCACGTCTTTCAAGCCAATATAAGATTTGTCTATATAATAAAGCATACATGATACCGATAATAAAGTTGAAGCCTTTTAACAATCCAAAGATTGTATCTCCTATGTTTCCTAGTCCAGAAAGCCCTACATTTGCTAACAATAAAGTTACATACACCAATCCATATATGATTGAGATAATAATGACTTGAGTTGTTAAACCATCAAGTAAGCTGATTTCTTTGACAGTATCAATTTCAATCGTTTCTTTGCCAATGCCTTCTTCATTATAGTTCTTAGGTTTTGCATAACCTTTTCTTCTACTCATGACATTAATAATTAAAACGCCTATGGTACCTCCAAAGACAAATCCCAAAAAGGCATAAGACACACCTAAAGCAGCACCATTGCCACTTAGCATTGCATCCCACATTTTACCAATCGATAGTGCAAGTCCTGGTCCTTGACCAAAACCTAATGCTACCAACATACCACTACCTACGAATTTATCACTGAATAAGAATAATACAAGTAGTATACCAATTGCAGCTTGAAGTGCATATGTTGAAGTGATGAGCATACCTGTTGACCATATTTTTTTCTTTATTTTACTTGTTGATCTTTTTAATGCTAATGATATAAACCCAATAGCAAGCGCATGATAAA
Organism: Tenericutes bacterium MZ-XQ; assembly: GCA_002838205.1. Classification (NCBI taxonomy): domain Bacteria; kingdom Bacillati; phylum Mycoplasmatota; species Tenericutes bacterium MZ-XQ. The sequence continues at coordinate 1,251,657 of CP017950.1, forward strand.
CGATGTAACCCATTAAATCTACATCAATAAATGTGTCTTCACCAATGATAATTGGTGCAAATACAAGTGAGATAATTAAACCTATAGTACCGCCCAGTAAAGATGTTGGGATAACAACTTTATTTATACCTGGCAACCATGTTTTAAGTATTTTTGCAACAAACATTAAAACACCAATGAGTAAAAAATAAACAATAATTCCCCATTCTTCCATGTTATAAATCTCCTTTGAGCATTTTTATGCGATCCATGATTAGCATTGGATCTTTGATTTTTATCATATATGATTCATCACCATAATCGAAAGATAAAACATTTTTTTGTGTCAACGTAAGACCATGAATCTTATCAATTTCAAAAGGTTTTTGAATAGTTGAACTATTTAAAACCATTTGCTTTTGATTTAAAACAATGGTCACTTTTCCAAGCGATTGTCTTTTTCCTTTAACTAAATCAATGAGATAAAAGAAGCCTGATGACTCAAAAACTCGATCTAAAGGTTGTTTTTTGAGTAAATCTTTTTGCATATGATCCCATTCAATTAAATTATCAAATGGTAAACCTTCTAAATAATGGTAATCATTAAAATGTGCAATTTTTCCACAAGAAGTACAATGTATATCATTTTTATGAGTGTGTAAAGTTTGAAGTTGTCCACACTTTGGACAAGCATATATGTATTGTTCTAATCCAACTGCTTTTCTAGAGGAACGATATTTTATATGTTTATTCTTATTCCACTCATAATCGTTATATTTGATTGCATTTTCAATTGATTTTGCAATCTCCTCGAGTGACATTTGATTGATTTCTTCCTTTTTGTGGAGTGTATAATAATGAATATGAAATTCTGGTCTTCTTCTTTTTAGACCCCACCTAGGACTAGAGAAAAATCCTCCATCAATCTTAGCCATGACTAAATCATGACTTATTTTTTTTACAATTTTTGCTGTAGCTTTATAATCAGTCGGTGTTTGCTCTCCAAAAAAAGAAGAATTCCCTTCAGGAAAGATCATAATACCTCTTTTGTCTTTTTGAAATGCATTTAATATGAGTCTTATCGTCTGAATATCAGACTGACCTTTTCTTTTGGGAATCGATTTAACAATTTTATTTAAGGCGAATTTCATCACTGGATGCGTGTACAAAATATTACTTGCAACAGGGTATGGATAATATTTGATATTCATGCCTACGTATAATGGATCATTTAAAGATGCATGATTGGAAATTAAGAAAAAAGGTTCTTTCCTTTTTTTATCAAAGTCTGTATATGAGATCACAAACCTATATTTGGAGTGAAAAATTAGTTTCAATCCCAATCTTGCAATTTCTACTCTTAAGCTCATATGTCATCTCCTTAAACATATTATACGATAAATGCTTTGAATTTCCAACAAAAATAATGCAAATAAAAAGAGGGAATTTCTTCCCCCTATTTAAATGGCTTTCTTATAATTCCATATATGGTAAATTAAATGCTTCTGCTACGCCTAAACAAGTCATTTCACCGTTATATGTGTTTACTCCTAATTTAAGTGCTCTTGAGCGATTTATAGCCATATCAAGACCTAAATCAGCAATCATTAATCCATAAGGTAAAGTTGCATTGTTAAGTGCATTTGTTGAAGTCATTGGTACCGCACCTGGCATGTTTGCTACAGTGTAATGAACAATACCATCAACGACATAAGTTGGATGATCATGATATGTTGCTTTACTAACTTCTGTTGATCCACCTTGGTCGATTGCAACATCTACGATGACACTACCTGGTTTCATATCTTTATAGTATTCACGTTTGATTAATTTAGGAGCTTTTGCACCTGGTAATAAGACTGCACCAATCACTAGATCAGCACGTTTAATTGCCATTTCTAAATTCGCTTGTGAACTATATAAAGTATGGATTTTATTTCCATAAATATCATCTAAGTATGTTAGTTTTCTTAAATTAACATCAAGAACAGTTACATCAGCATTCATGCCAACTAACATTTTGAGTGCATTTTCACCAACAACACCAGCACCAACAATTGTTACTTTAGCTTTCTCAACACCTGGAACACCAGAGATTAGAACGCCACTGCCACCAAATGGTTTTTCTAAATACTTAGCGCCTTCGATTGCACTTAAGCGGCCAGCAACTTCACTCATTGGTTTTAAACAAGGAAGAGTTCCATCTGATTCAGTAATTGTTTCGTAAGCAACTGATTGAGTCTTACTCTTTAATAATGCATATGTTAAGTCTTCATTAGCTGCTAAATGTAGATATGTATAAAGAATTAATCCTTCTCTTAAAAATTTGAACTCAGGTTCAAGCGGTTCCTTAACCTTTACAATCATATCTGATTTTTCCCATACTTCTTTAGCTGTTTTTAAAATAGAAGCTCCAGCTTTTACATAATCTTCATCTTTAAAGCCTGAGTTTACGCCAGCGTCTTTTTCTACATAAACTTGATGCCCATGTGAAACATACTCTTTAACACTACCTGGTGTCAAGCCTACACGAAATTCTAAATTTTTAATTTCTTTGACAGTTCCAATAATCATGACATACTCCCTATAAATTGATTTTGATTGTTATACATTAACATGATAACATAAAGCGCTTTCAGTTTAAATATCTTTTTAAGATTTTTTGTATTTATCATAGTATTTTTCTACGGTTTTATATAATTCCTCTTTATTTTCAAGCATCTTTCTAATAGCTTCCAAACCTGATACATTCTTCTTGGAGTCTAGCCATAGTTTTAAGTAGCCATTTCTGCCATATTTCTCATTAATATGCTCTATTGCTCGATTTATATGCTGATCTTTTGATATCGATGGATAGTGACTTAATCCAAATTGAACTGTTCTTTTCACGATAACTTCGGGAATAATATCACGGTCTGCCTCCGCAATTATCTTTCCATAAATACTTCTAGGTGGGTCATCATGCGAAGCACGGTGATCCTCTATAGCTTCTTTCATGATTTTTATATCATCTTTATTAAAATAATTCTGAATCGTTTGATCTTCTTCTAAATACTTCGCTCCTGTGATGTGATGTTGATCTCTTCCAAATAAATTACCTATATCATGATAAAAAGCAATGACATAGACTAAGTCCAATTTCAGGTCCTCAAACTGTTTTGCCAACTCAAGTGACGTTTTTAGAACATGGTGTACATGATCATATTGATGTGCTTGATCAAACGCTTGATATTTGACTAAAACATGATTATATAAGTAGTCAATTAATTTTATCGGCATTTGATACTCAATGGTATTTTTAAACTGCTGATAGATATCAACAAAAGCATCTTTTGTATTTTGATGTGTTAATAAGTTTAAGACATCATCTTCATTGACCCAAATGGCATGCTTTATTTCAGTGTCCTGTTTTAAGAGTTGATTGGATAGCGGTATACCTAGATATAAAACAACTTCTTTATCAATTTCATTTCTAATATAATAACGCATTGAAGTTTTTATGTTATCATATAAAAAAGATTTAATATTGGTTTCTTCATATGTCTCTCTAACTGCAGTTTCAATATCTTGCTCATTTTTTTCTTGGTGTCCTTTCGGGAATCCAACAAAGTCACCATGAAGTTGATGGATTAATAAAAACTGTCTCTTTCCATCTTTATATCGATATAATATTGAACCACAAGACTTTTCTTTTCTCATCATTATCACCTGTAAAAAGTATATCATATTACATGGTAAGAATAAATTATTTACGAGAGTTTTACATGAATAGTGCATTGATAAAAACGCTTTCATCATGTATAATGAAATTAAGAGGTTAGTAAGGGGTGAAGTCGCATGAAAATCATGTTTTGCAGTTCAGAAGTTTTTCCATTTAGCAAAACCGGTGGTTTAGCTGATATGGCTTTATTTTTACCTAAATCTTTACAAAGAATAGGTCATGAAGTCAAAATCATTACTCCATATTATAAAAACATCAATAAGCACCATAAAGATATGACTTATAAAGGAACAAAATCAATCAGCATGGGCGGAATTGAAACTATTGTTCATTTTTATGAGTTAATTTATCAGGACATGAGTTTTATTTTTGTACAAAACATGCATTACTTTGAACGTGATCATCTATATGGATATAATGATGACGCAGAAAGATTTTCATGTTTTAGTTATGCTATTTTAGAATCATTAGAGGTTTTAGATTTTTATCCAGAAATTTTGCATCTAAATGATTGGCAAACAGGTATGGTACCTTACTTACTTGATGAACATTATCGCTATAGAAATGATCATTATTTTTCTATACATACACTTCTTACCATCCATAATTTAGAATATCAAGGCTCATTTGACCCCTATGTTGCTAGATTCTTTAATACCGATTTTAATTACACATATATTCATTTTGATCGTGTGAACTTTTTAAAATCAGGAATCGAAAGAGCAACAAAGATCAACACAGTCTCACCAACATATAGAGATGAAGTCTTATCTCAAGAATATGGTTTCACTTTGGATGGCGCCTTAAATCACCGAAAGGGCGATTTTGTAGGTATTTTAAATGGTATTGATGATGAAGTTTTCAATCCGAAATCTGATCATTTAATCGAATTTAATTACGATAAAAGAAATTACTTCCAGATGAAACAAAAGAACAAAGAACATATATTAAATCATTTTAATCTCGATATAGATTTAAACGAACCTTTGGTTACTTATGTTGGCAGATTAGCTACCCAGAAGGGTATTAACCTGATGACTCAAATGCTTGAAGAAGTTGTTGAGTTCTCAAATGCTAGATTTATACTGATGGGTTCAGGAAACGACTCTTACGAAGACTTTTTCAGATATCTATCTTATAAATACCCCAAAAGAGTCTCTAATTATATCGGGTTTAACGAAGAAATCGCCCACAAACTTTATGCCTCAAGTGATTTGTTCATGATGCCAAGTAGATTTGAACCATGTGGTTTGGGTCAGATGATTGCTATGCGTTATGGAACATTGCCTATCGTTAGGGAAACGGGTGGTTTAAAAGATACTGTTGAGCCATTTAATAAATATACAGATCAAGGCACAGGATTTACATTTAGAAATTACGATGCTTATGAACTCAAAGACAAGCTTTTTGAAGGCATTCAATTATACAAAGATAATCTTTCTATATTTAAAAAACTTATGAAACAAGCTATGGACAAAGACTATAGTCTAAGACAAATGGCATTATCATACGAAAACTTATACCAAATCATATTAGGAGTGTAACTTATGGAAACTTTAGCATTAATATTAGCAGGTGGCAAGGGAAGTCGACTTGACATTTTATCACAAAGAAGATCAAAACCAGCAATGCCTTTTGCTGGTAAATTTAGAATCATTGACTTTACATTATCAAACTGTACACAATCTAATTTATTTGATATTGGCATTTTAACACAATATTTACCCTTATCTTTAAATGAACATATCGGAAGTGGAAAAGCTTGGGATTTAGATAGACGCGATTCTGGTGTGACACTTCTTCAACCACATAACTACTGGTACTTAGGTACAGCTGATGCTGTCTTAAAAAATCTAGAGTTCATTCAAAGAAAAGAACCTAAATATGTTCTTATTCTTTCTGGTGATCATATCTATAAAATGGACTATCGTAAAATGATTACTGCACATAAAGAAAAAAATGCAAAACTAACAATCGCAACTCAACCTGTTGATCAAAAAGAAGTTTCTCGATTTGGTATCATGTCTATTAATGAAAATGATGAAATTATTAAATTTGAAGAGAAACCTAAAACTTCAGATTCGAATTTAGCTTCTATGGGTATTTACTTGTTTAATTATGAGTTACTAGAAAAAGTTTTACTTAATATTAAACGAGAAGATTTAGATTTTGGTAAACACATTATTCCTTATCTCATAGAAACAACCAAAAATGAAGTTTTTGCATACCAATTTAAAGATTATTGGATGGATGTAGGAACTTATGATGCATATTGGGAAACAAACTTACAAATGACTAAAGACTTTACTGCGTTAGACCTATATGATCCGACTTGGAAAGTGTTTACGAAAAGCGAAGATTTGCCTCCGGTGAAAGTCGGTTCAGATGCACATATCCAAACATCACTTGTTTCTAATGGATCTGTAATTGAAGGCACAGTCATAAATTCGGTACTCAGTCCAGGTGTTAGAGTTGGTAAGGGTAGCGTGGTTAAAGATAGTATTCTTCTAAACAATGCCATCGTTGGTGATGGTGTTACCATTCAAAAAAGTATTATTGATAAAAAAGTGGTTATCGGTAGAAATTCATATATCGGATATGGCGATGATTTAACACCAAACCAAGAAAAACCGGATTTATTAACAACTGGCATAACTGTTATTGAAAAACGCACAGTTATTCCTGAAAATGTACAAATCGGAAGGAATTGTAGAATTTTTAAATCTCATGATTTCAAAGAAAAAACTGTTAAAAGCGGATCTACACTAAGATAAAGTAAGAGGTATCACAAGTAAAATTGTGATACCTTTTTTTATGCTTTTTTTAGTATGTAGTTTTTTAATCAAACCGCTTTGTTTTTCAATAGCTTTTATTATATATGTGATCATGATAAATACTATATATGCTACTATTGTAAATCCAAAATCATAAATAAAAATAAATGTAACATCTCCAACTAGTGGCTGTATAAGTGATAAAACAGGTATATGGTTTTCATATAGTGGATTAATGAAAAACATATTAAATACACCTTCTTGAATCCAAGTATTGTGTATGAAATTTAACATAATTGCTATAACAACTACAATCGTAAATAGGACACTTGCACTTAAAATCGTTTTTATATGATAACTAACTTTCTTAGATATGATTAAACTAAATCCTATGATTGAAATACCTCCGTGATGAACCATGGTTTGAATGTTTATTCCAATCGTATGAACAAACACATCTGCTGGATATAACATGACTGCTGTTCCCGCAAATAAACCATAAGTCGCTAAAAATGCTAATGCCATCTTATATATTTTTTCATTCTTAGTTAAACTTGCTAATAATGATACATACATTGGTATTGAACAAAATTGGAATGGAAAAGCATACCACATATAATTCCATCCATTTTGATATGTGAAAATGATCTGTTTATAAATCTCAAACACTATAAGTATGATTGAAAAAATAAATAAATATTTTTTTATTCCTGTTTCTTCATTGTTTTTAAAATACTTTACACTCCATATAATCATGATGATGACTAATAGCAATGCTAAATAATGAAACCAGCTTTCTTGTAGGGATTGAAAAGCTACAGGCTCTTTCATTTCTAAACTGAGTAAATCTAATATCTTCATCTTACTTTCCTTCTACTTTGTTTTTCTATCCATTATAACATATTTATTATTAGGTTTGGTTGCTGTCTTACATAAAATCATATGGTGTTATTTGATCATCATCTTCTTCAAATGATTTTACATCTTCATTCAATCTTAAGGCTAGTGTTGTTTGTCGTTTATTTGATAAATGATTCGCTGCATAAATCAACAACTTCATATCTCCTAGTATAATTAAATATTGCTTTGCACGTGTAATCGCGGTATAGATCAATTCTTTTTTAAGCATATGCATATAACTTTTTACCATTGGCATCATGACGATCTTGTATTCACTGCCTTGAGATTTATGAATCGAAATCGCATATGCTAAGTTAATTTCATCTAAATCTTGTTTATCATATAAAACATCATTATCATCATAGGATACAATGACATAAGTATCATTTTCTTCATTGGTCTCTATTGATTTTATCACACCAATATCACCATTCATGATCAATCTTTTCGGATCATTGACGAGTTGAATAACTTTGTCCCCCTCATAAAAAACTTTATCTTTGAAAACCAATTTGTGCTTTTTATTTGGATTAAAGTGTTCTTGGAGTATCTCATTGAAACGATCAATACCTAACTCACCTTTATACATTGGGGCAAGTATTTGAATATCATCGATTAAAGAATAACCTTTATCAATCGCCCCTTTGACTTGATTGATTATTGTCTTTTGTATTTTATTACTATCAGCATGATATAAATAAACATCATTTCCAGATTCTAAATCTGAGTATGATAGTTCTTGCATATTGACTGATCTAGCCAATGATATAATATGTGAATCTTTTGCCTGTCTATGGATTTCATTTAATCTTACGACTTCAATCATCTTTGAGTCAATTAAATCTGCTAAAACTTGACCAGGTCCAACAGATGGCAACTGATCAACGTCCCCGACAATAATCACTTGTGCACTTGGCTTAATCGCTTCGAATAATCTATTTGCTAAAAATAGATCAATCATTGATGATTCATCAATAATGATTAATTCTTGAGGTAATAGATGAGATTCATCATAAGAAAAAACCCCTTCGTAATTATAACCTAAATGCCTATGAATAGTTGATGTCGAAATATTCAATAGCTCTTTCATTCTTTTTGCTGCTCGTCCTGTTGGAGCTAGACATGCTATCTTCTCATAGATTTCAGGATGACTAAAATCAAGTTTATGATAGATTTTATAGACCTCAAGCAACCCATCTATAATGGTTGTTTTTCCGGTTCCAGGTCCACCTGTAATAATCGCTATTTTATGTGTTAAAGCTTTTAAAATGGCTGTTTTTTGGACTTTAGTGTATGTGATATTTTTCTTTTGTTCTACAGCATCGATTAGTGTCTCTACATAAGTTTGATCCATGTGATGATCTGATTCGGCATTGAGTTCCTTAATTTTTTCAGCCAGCTTCACTTCAATGAAGTATGATTGATTCAAATAATATCTATCATCTTCAATAACAATACGTTTCTCTTCAAGTAAAGCTTCTATGGCTTCATCTATATGATAAGATTCGCCTAATACTTGTTCAGAAAGTTGTTTAAGTTGTTCTATTGTCAAATAGATATCGCCATTTTGATAAGCAATATGTTCTAATACATAAAGGATTGATGCTTTAAGTCGTCTCATATCTGATTTATCAATACCAAGCTTATTAGCAATCTCATCCGCTTTTTTAAAGCCGATGCCTTCGATATCATCAATCAATCGATACGGATTTTCTTCTAATTTCTCTATGGTTAACATTTGATATTTATTGAGTAACTTCATTGCTAGCTTGCCAGATAGCTCATAGCCATATAGAGAAACTAAAATATGTTCATTGGTTTGATTTTCTTTGAGTTGTTGGAAAAACTTAGCAATTCGTATGTTATTTAGGCCAACTTGTTTTAACACATTAGGATCTTTCATTATCTTAGAAATTGCATCTTCACCTAGTGTATCCACAATTTTTTCAGCAGTTTTTGGACCTATACCATTAAAAAAAGAGCTTGATAAGTAACTAATCAAACCTGCTTTTGATTGTTTTTGAGCTTTTTTAAAGGATTGCACTTTGAGTTGTTCACCATAGGTTTGGTGTTTAACCCATTCTCCTTCAAACTCATAAATAACATCTTCACTTATTTTTGGAAAATATCCAACAATGGTCACCAAATCATCAGATTCAGTAATGAGTCTAGCTATAGAATAACTATTTTCTTCATTGTGAAAGACATAATTTTTAATTTTTCCAATCACTGTGTCCATAATGCCTCCATGCCGCTTTCTCTTATGTAAAATTATAACATGTATTTCCGATTAAAAAAAGGAACTAGGTTCCTTTTAACTATATTGTCTTTTCTTTTTTTCCATAAAGACTTCTGAAATAAATCCAGAGCCTACACAGACTTCATTTTGATAAAATGCACAAACTTGTCCAGGGGTAACAGCTCTAACTTTTTGTGGATATTTGACTCGAATGGTTGATTCGTCAATCCATTCGACATTCACATGATGATCTTGTTGTCTATATCTAAATTTAGCAGTCATATCACCGCTTGTTTTTTCACCTCTCCAAACAACATCAGTAATGATTGCTTCATCAGAGTATAAATATGGGTGATGAAAACCTGGCTCTACGAATAAAGTATTCGTTTTTAAGTCTTTACCTACTACATACCAAGCATCAGATTCTTCTTTTGTTCCACCAATACCTAACCCTTTTCTTTGTCCAATCGTATAGTTCATCAAACCAAAATGCTTTTTCATATAGGTACCATCTAGTCTTTTCATTTCGCCGGGTTGAGCTGGTAAATAATTACTTAAAAACTCATTAAAATGTCTTTCCCCGATAAAACAAATGCCAGTAGAATCTTTTTTCTTTGCTGTAGCTAAATCCTGTTCGATTGCTATTTTTCTAACTTCACTTTTATCTAGATGACCAATAGGAAACATAACATTTTTAAGCTGATCAGATCTTAACTGTGACAGAAAATAAGTTTGATCTTTATTTTGATCTTTGGCTCTTAGTAGTTTAGGATGATCACCGCTCAAATCAACTTGAGCGTAATGACCCATAGCTATATAATCAAAATCGAACTTTTGAGCATAATCTATGAACGCTTTAAACTTAATCTCATTATTACACAAAACATCAGGATTGGGTGTTCTATTTTTCTTATACTCATCAAGAAAATACGAGAACACGCGATCCCAATAATCGTCTATAAAATCAACTTTATGAAGTTTAATACCCAATTTGTTTGCGACAGCAAGTGCGTCTTGATAGTCTTTTTCTTGCTCACAAACCTCATCAAATGCTGTTGGATTACCTTTTAAATCTTGGTTTGTTGCACTATCCCAATTACGCATAAAAACGGCTTCTACATCGTAGCCGTCTTTTAGGAGTAGATATGCTGCAACACTGCTATCTACACCACCGCTTAACCCTATTATTACTTTTTGTTTTTTACTCATAATACCACTTTCTTTTTAACATCACTAGGCATTCTATACTCACCTCTTGGTGATAAACTTACACCAAGAATTTTTGGTCCTTCTGGCAATGTTTGTCTTTTAAATTGTTGTGTGTAAAAACGTTTAAAAAATCGATTTACATAAATTTTTGATGTTTCTTCATCAAGATCAAATGCTTTTTTAACTAACCAGTTGATCTTATGTTCATCAGCTCCCATTTGCAGGTGATGATATAAGATAAAATCATTGATATCATATCTTCCAATTGTCTTTTCTGTATCCTGATTTGATGTTAGCTCAGGTGTAATTGGTGCATCAATAATGTCTTGTAAGACATCTTGAACATATTTATATTGATGTTTTGCATGATACTCAACAAGCGTTTTTACCCATGTTTTTGGAAGTCCAGCATTGATTGCATACATACTCATTTGATCACCGTTATATGTCATCCAACCCAATGCAATTTCAGATAAGTCTCCAGTCCCTAAAACAAAGCCACCATATTTATTGGCTAGATTCATTAAAATCATTGTTCTCATTCTTGCTTGCGTATTTTCATAGGTCACATCTAAATCCTTGTGTTCAATGGATTTTAAGTGAAGATCTACTGCTTCACTGATTGGTATTTCCATTTTAGTAACATTTAATGCTTCCATGAGCTTGATTGCTGTATGCTTAGATTTATCTAAAGTGACTTGAGCTGGCATTGTTACTGCAATAATATCTTTCGGATCTTTTTTCAAATATAGCATCGCTTGATGGCTTACTAATAATGCTAGTGCTGAATCTAGTCCACCAGATATGCCTAAAATAATTTTATTAGCAGATGCTGGTAAAGACTGTAGCTTTTTAACAAGCGCAAATATTTGTAAATGGTTTGCAACTTTTATATCTTCTATTGTGTTTGTTTTTGATATAAATGGTGTTTGATCTAAAGGTTTTTCAAATGTATATGTTTCTGATTCTTTTAGATCAAACGGAATATATTGATAAGTATCTTTAAGTTTTAAATGCATATCTCTATATGTACTATCTTGTCTCTTTTGATAATTGATACCCATAATATCAATATCAGCATATAAATGCGTTTCTTCATCAGTGAAAGCTGAGCTTTCAACAATAAGCTCACCTAAAGATGCAATCACTTTATGGCTTGAAAAAACTGTTTCACTACTAGATTCGTAATGTCCCGTTGTCGTATATACATAAGCAGTCATTTGCTTTCTGGAATGATCCAACACGACATGACGTCTTAGTGATTGTTTCCCCACATATTCACTTGATGCTGATAAATTAAGAATTAAATTAGCACCGGCTAAACTCATATCATCACTTGGTGCATATGTAGCCCATACATCCTGACAAATCTCAACACCAAATCTAATATTAAAATCTTGATTCTCGAAAATTAAATATCCAAAAGGTACTTTTTGACCCAATACATCAATTGATTTTAAGGTCGTTTCAATGCCTGAATGAAACCATCTTTTTTCATAAAACTCATGATAATTAGGCAAATAGTGTTTAGGAACAACACCTAGTATTTTTTTATTAGAGACAACAATTGCACAATTATAAAGAATACCATAAATATCTAGTGGTATTCCTAGCATATAAATACCTTCATATGTCGTTTCTTCAATGATTTCTCTTACTGCTTGACTTGCATCATTGATAAATGATTCTTGATAAAACAAATCACTTGCACTATATCCTGTAATCGTTAATTCAGGAAATACTGTAATAGCAGCTTTAGACTGATTAAGAACTTTAAGTATTTGAACTTTGTTATAGTCGATGTCACCAACCATTATTTTTGGTGTTACAGCAGCAACCTTAATGATTCCTTGTTTGTACATAATTATCCCTCATATAATTTATTTTCTTTAATATAATCATAAACTTCATGTGTCAGCTGATTTTTGTGATTTTCAATATTTTTTCTAATCATTGAAGATGAAATGTTCATATTAAAATCGACAAATATAAACTGATGCGCCTCATGCTCAAACAACTTTTCAGCATGTTCTATTGTCATATAGTGATTTCTATTCATCACTATAAACGGATATGTTTTTAATAAATTCTTATAATCAATCCATTGGTTGAGTTTATCAAGATGATCTGAACCAATCACAAAATGAAGGTTATCATACTTTTTCGATAATTCATTAAGGGCCTCTATGGTACCTTTAAAACCTCGTTTTTGTTCCAAATCTGAAATGATGACTTTATTAGAAAAAGGTTTAATCAATAGATTAAGCATTTCAAATCTATATTTAAAATCGATGAGTTCTTTTTTCTTGTAGTCGTTACCAACAGGTAAAAGGATGACTTTAGCTCCTTCAAACTCATCCAACAGTTTTTTAATGATATTCAAATGTGCTTTTGTCGGTGGATTAAAGGATCCACCATAGACAATATTCATTAAACCACCGTTATTATTATACCATAATATATGTGTTGATTTTAGATATAACTATATAATAATATCTAAAAGAATTCTAAAAAGCGTTTCATTTTGAATTGAAAAATAGAATTGATATAATAAGGATGTATTATAAGTATCATACGCGATCAAAGGAGAGCGATATATATGGATTTAAAAGAAAGATATTTCAATAAAATAAGATCTGAAAGATTAAGACTTACCAAGTCTAGAAAAGCAATGATCGAGATTCTTCAAGATAAGCATCTTACCTTTAAGGAGATTCAAAAGGCTTTAGCAAGCCGTGGTTTTTATAATGTTTCTACGATCTATAACAACTTAGAATTCTTAATGGAACATAAAATGGTCGTTGAAATTTATATTAATAATGTTAAATATTATGACTTAGCGATGGATAATCCAATGCATAGCGCTGATAGTCATATCCACGTAATGAATAAAGAAACCAATGAAATCACTGAAGTGAACAGTCCTGAAATCTTTGATTACATTATGAAGCATGAGTCATTTAAAGATCTTGATTTAGAATATATCAGGATTATTATCTCTGCAAATAAAAAAAGAAAATAATTGAACTCAATAAAAAGGCACTTGGTGCCTTTTTATTTTTCTAATGCATTGATAAATAGATCAGCTGTAGAACGATTTGTAGCTAAAGGTATCTCGTAATGATCACTTAATCTTAATAGCGCTGAGACATCAGGTTCATGTGGCTGAGCAGTTAATGGATCTCTAAAGAAGATAATCATATCAATCAATTGATTTGCAACCATAGATCCGATTTCTTGATCACCACCTAAAGGTCCTGATTTTTTTAAATGAATCTTTAGTCCAGTATATTTAATGAGTATTGAACCTGTAGTTCCTGTTGCGTAAAGTTCATGCGCTTTAAATACATTTAAATGTTCTTTGACAAACGCAACCATATCTGCTTTTTTCTTGTCATGGGCGATAAGTGCTATTTTCATAAGAAGTCCTTTCTGCAACTCTCATTTTTGCTGATTTTGATCTTGAGTTGTTTTTAATTTCTTCATCTGATGGATATATCGGTTTTTTTGTTATGAGTTTTAACTTTACATGGTCATCCATCATGACTGGTAAATTTTTAGGGAGTTGCGATGTGCTTTCTGTTTTAAAGAAATGTTTGACTATTCTATCTTCCAATGAGTGAAATGTAATAATGACAATTCTTCCCCCTGGATTAAGCATTTCAACTGCTTGTGTTAAAACTTCTTCTAAGACACCTAATTCATGATTTACCGCGATTCTTAATGCTTGAAAAACTCTTTTTGCACTATGTCCTTTTTCTTTGAAATTCACTTGGTCAGTAATTTTTACTAAATCCGAAGTCGTTTTTAACGGTCTTTGATCGATAATTCTTTGTGCAATTTTATAACTATTTTTTTCTTCACCATAGATATAAAATATTTTTGCTAATTCATCTTTGTCATAGGTATTTACAATCTCTTCTGCTGTTAAGCTTTGTGACTGGTCCATTCTCATATCTAACTGTGCTTCTTTCAAATAGGTAAACCCTCTTGTATTATCGTCAATTTGAAAACTTGACATGCCTAAATCTAGTAATAATCCATCTATTTTTGTTACACCTTCATGATTCAACTTTGTTTTTAGGTATCTAAAATTACTTTTGATAATCTTATAATTTTCAAATCCTTGAAGTACTGTTTTAGCATAATTAATTGCATAATCGTCTTGGTCAAATGCGTATAAAAAGCCATTTTCTAGATGTTCAAGTATTTTTTTCGAATGTCCAGCACCACCGAGTGTGCCATCAACATAAACACCATTTTTTTTAATATTTAGATATTCTATTGCTTCATTAAGTAATACTGTTACATGTTTCATAAATACACATCTTTTCTATGATATCATTTGCATAATTCAACTATATATGAATTTTTTTTGTTTGTCAATTCAGCTAAAGAAAAAGGTGCCTTCGGCACCCTTCCTTAATCCTCTTTGGATTGTTTTTTGGTTAATACTTGTTGACCTTTGTAATAACCACTGTTTGGTGTTACACGGTGTGGTAATGTGAATTCACCAGTTTGTGGGCAAACAACTAACGCAGGAGCAGTCAATTTGTAATGTGTACGACGTTTTCTCTTCGCAGTTTTACCCGTTCTTCTAAATGGAACAGCCATCTGTTCACCTCCTATTTTTTCAAGAGCTTATCTAGATCAGCAAATGCAGGATGTGGACTCTTTTCCTCTTCAAAAAGGAGTTCTTTTGCATCTGGATGATAGATGGTATACGGTTTTTCACTTATGATGTATCCA
The DNA here is from genome assembly GCA_002838205.1 of Tenericutes bacterium MZ-XQ. Lineage (NCBI taxonomy): Bacteria > Bacillati > Mycoplasmatota > Tenericutes bacterium MZ-XQ. Next base: position 1,267,228 of record CP017950.1, read on the forward strand.
AATATGATATCTGATAAATCAATCTCATTTGTTAAAATAAAATCTGCATCTTCTTGATCACCAAATATAACTTCTTCTTTAATATCCATGTGGTATTCAACTGGCTTTAGCGTTTTTGAACACGCTAACTCCATGTCAACACTTACATCAATATCAAGTATGAGTGTATCCTCTTGATCATCAACATCTATATGAATTTTAGCGGGTTTTATGGATAAAATATCATCAATCGCTTCTATTTCTTTTTGATAATCATAAGTAAAATCTAATGAGGCTTTTTCTTTAATTTCATGTAGCAATATTTTCATAACATCACCTCAACGAAAGTATTATACAAAATAAATCTCTAAATGTCAATGATAACATCATATAATCTCCTAACTAGGAGCATTGATAGTTATCAATCATATCAATTTAAGCTGATTTTTCACTTCTAACTTTTGTTTTAAATAAATCAAGGATTTGTTGTTCAGTTGGTGTTAAAATTTCAGGCAGATCATATTGGTCGTGCATGCGATGATTTCTCAAATGAAACTGAACATTTTTTCCATTAGATAATCCAACTTCTAAATCCAGCATAATGTACTTAGGTTTATTTGGATGATCATATTTGATTTGTGTTTCCATTTGAACAACATCAAAATAATTAAACTCTCCAGAAATATCATATGCAATATGACCGTTTCTATGATCAATATTCGCTTGATAGTAAAACAACGTCTCTTTACCAAAAAATAACATTGTTATAAGCGCTTGGTCATAAATTTGCGTATATGTACCATCTGGTTTTTGATCTAATCTATAATGCACAGTATCATGCTCACTATATGCATCTGGTATTGTGATAATAATTGGTTTTTGATATGCATTTCGATTTATACTCAATAATCTTTCAGCTCTTAAAATTGCCTGATTATAGTCATCTTGCATAAACTTTATGAAACTATCTTTTTCTCTACCGGAAAATTTCTTAAAATATTTTTGTGTCCATTTTGATCGATTTTTTATTCTTTTAGGGTTATCATTCTTTAAAGCAGCTTTTTCAGCCTTTTTTTGTGCTCTTTGTTCTTTTTTTAATGCTTTTTGATCTTTCTTGTTTTTCTCTTTAGCTAAGTCAGCTTCTTCTAATGCTTTGAGTTCTTGTTCTTTTTGAGCTTTCTTCTCAGCTTTAGAAAGTTTTTTAGGTGCCTTTTCAACTGCTTGCACTTTTGATTCATCTACAGTTTGTTGATTATCGTCTTGCAAAGTTTCTGTCGCGGTTAAGTCTTTATCTTTATTCATATGAATACCACCTTTCACCTTTACTCTATTTTAACAAATAAATTGAATTATCGTCAAACTTTTATGAGTTTTCATAGATTTTTTAGTTTATTCGTCAACTATGACTCCATCATATAGTAAAGTCTTGAACTCTTCTTTATCAATATCTAAAATATAAGTGTCTATCTCATCTTGAGCAAAAATCTCATCAATCGTTTTTTTGGTGAACTCTTGATCTATAAACAGTTTTTCGAATGATTCTAATGGTTTTGTGTCAAAAAAATCACCTAATATTTTAAAATTCTTAATAAGGCCATCGTGTAAATCAATCATCACCTCAATAAGACCACCTTTGATTCTTCGTTTCAATGTTTTTGTATGTGGCGGTTGCTTTTTAAATATCCAGTCTTTTGATTCGTATTTTTTTGCCATTTCTTTAATTTTAGCAATCTCTTCATCAGTAAGTTCATAGGTCTCAAAAGTCAATGTGTTTTCAAAGTGTTTGATTAATTGCTGTTGTGTCATACCATTCAAGTATGGTTTTAAATTTGTAACACGTGAACGCACACTATCAACACCCTTGCTTACGAGTTTCTCATCAGATGGTGTGATTGCTCTTACCATTGTTTCTAGATCACAATCATATAAGAATGTACCATGCATAAGCATTCCATGTTTGTTTTGTAAAAATGCGTTCCCTGATATTTTTTTACCATCATATAGCAAATCATTTCTTCCACTAAACTCTATATTGATATTCAGCAATTTCATAGAATCAATAATTTTTGATAGATAAGTCTTAAAACTGAAATTTTTATTCGTTTTTTTCGTGATAATTGAAAACATTGTATTTCTATGATCTGCATATACACAACCTCCACCAGTTGGACGTCTATATACATCTATGTTATTTTCTTTTAAGAATGCTAGATTTACTTCATTTTCAATCACCTGATTTTTACCAATGACTACACCATGAATTTCCCAAGTGAAAAAGTATGTTTCGTTATCTTTCAGTTTTTCATTTAATATATACTCTTCTAATGCAAAATAAAAATAAGGTTTCAATTGTCCCTCGTTATGATGTCTAACTAAAATCATTTGATAGCCTCCTAAGTTCATTCTATAAAAATTATACCATGTATATATTTTATAAAAAAGCAGATTGTTTTGAAATTGAAAATATTGTGTGAAAAAATGCAAATTATAATCTATCTAATATGAATGATGTTATAATGAAGACAATAAAGGATGGTGTTATTATGTTACTATTTATCAAACTATTTGCAATTTCATTTGTCATATTCTTTGTTATTGATCTCATTTGGTTAGGTATCATAGCTAAAAATTTATACCAACAGTACATTGGAAAATTACTGAAATCAGATGTAAACTGGGTTGCTGCTATAGTTTTCTATTTATTATTTATTGCAGGGTTAGTGTTATTTGTTTTAATTCCTGGTGTTGATAAACAAAGTTTAAGTCATGTGATGATCTATGGTGCACTCTTCGGTTTTATTACATATGCTACTTATGATCTAACCAATTTAGCTACTCTAAAGGATTGGCCAATTCAAATCACAATCATCGATTTAGCTTGGGGAACATTTTTAGGTTTCTCAACTTCAACTATATCATATCTATTATTTCAACTAATATTTTAGGAGGGTTTTTCCTTGGATACAATTGCATTAAACAACAAACTCATCTATAACGCATTTGTTATAGGCGCACGAAATGTTATCTCTGAAAAAAACAGTTTGAACAAAATCAATGTCTTCCCAGTGCCAGATGGAGATACTGGGACAAATTTAGCATCACTGATGCAAACTATTATTGACAAAGCCAGTATGAAAGAAACTACTGCTGAAACCATGCAAACCATCGTTGATGCTGCAATCGAAGGTGCTAGAGGAAATTCAGGTATTATCTTTGCTTCTTATATCAATGGTTTTTATGAGTCAATAAGTAAAGAAGAGATTACAGTAGATGAGTTTATCGAAATCATTAATCATGCGTATGAAGAAGCATATCAATCTATAAACACGCCTGTTGAAGGTACCATGATTACACTTATGCGTGCTTGGGGACATGCTTTAAACAGCCTAAAAGACGCTGGTCATACAGTTGTCGACATGTTTTCTAAAGCTTATGAGATGCTGCAACTTGAACTTAAAAAGACGACAGAGATGTTGGCTGTATTAAAAGAAAACAAAGTAGTTGATGCTGGAGCAAAAGGCTTTGTTCATTTTGTTGAAGGATTTATTAAATCATTAAAAGGTGAAGAAGTTGTTGTAGAATTTCAAGATATTCCAGAAGTCACAGAAGCTCTTCACATCGATCACTTAGATGAATCACAATTTAGATATTGTACAGAAGCATTGCTTGCTGCAAACGACTTAAATGTTAGTGAAATCAAATCATATCTAAATGAGATTGGTGATTCGCTTGTTATAGCTGGAAATCAAAGACGTTTACGTGTTCATATACATACAGATGTTCCAGATCAAGTCTTTCAATACTTGGCTTCTCATGGAAAAATTGTAGAGCAAAAAGTCGATGATATGATAAGACAATTTGAAATGGTTAATCATAAGAAATATGATATTGCTCTAGTGACTGATTCGATTGCGGATCTTCCAAAAGAACTTGTTGATCAATATCAAATCCATCAATATCCACTTGGTTTAATGATAAATGATACAACTTATTACGATAAACTAACCATCTATTCTAAAGACTTTTATAAAATGATGGATAGTTTAGAAGTTTACCCAACTTCTTCTCAACCCAATCCAAAATCTTTAGAAAACTTCTTCTCACAATTAACGACTTATTATGATAAAATCATTGTTTTAACAGTTTCTTCTAAGATGAGCGGCACATATCAAACATTTGTAGATGCGACTTCTAAATTCAAAGATCAAAAAATCAGTGTGATTGATTCCATTCAAAACTCTGGAGCTCAAGGCTTACTTGTTCTTAAAGCTGCTGAACTCATCGATCAAAATAAATCATTTGATGAAATTGTTTCATCGATTGAGAAATTAAAACAAGAATCAAAGATTTTAGTAAGTGTTAAAACGCTTAAATACATGGTTAAAGGTGGACGTGTTAAGAAAGTTACAGGCTTAGTTGGTAAGATCTTAAACTTGAAACCAGTCATCTCTATTGATGCTAAAGGTGAAGGCATCATCTTTGATAAAGGATTCAGTATGAAATCGAGTAATAAAAAGATCTATAAACATGTTGAATCAGTCACTAAAACCCATCACATCGACAAATATGCAATTGTTCATGCGAATGCTCCTGAACGAGCAGAATCATATGAGAAAGTTTATACTGAACTCATTGGAAAAAAACCTGAGTATATCATGGATATCTCAAGTATTGTTGCATTAAGTGCTGGTATTGGTACAGTTGCAATCGCTTATATAAAGGGCGAAGCAAAATAGTGATTCATAGATGTTATCATTAAGATAGCATCTTTTTTTTTGCGAAAAAAAAAGTATTTACAAGTGTAAATACTAATTTTTAAACATATTTTTAAATTTATCCCATGCAGTTTCTTTTTGCACAGATTCTAGTTTTTCAAGTTGCTCATACAATTTCTTTTCTTGAGCTGAAAGACTCTTTGGTGTCTTAAGTTCAACAACAACTTGTTGATCGCCTTTTTTCTTACTTCTTACATTAGCGATACCTTTTTCTCTCATTCTTAAAATCGTTCCATGTTCAATACCTGCTGGTATTTTTAAGTTAACATCTCCATAAATGGTAGGTACTTCTATAGTTGCACCTAAAACTGCTTGAGTAATCGTTATTGGAACCTCTAGGATGATATCATCATGGTGGCGTTTAAAGACTTTATGTGGTTTCACTCTAAAGTTTAAGTATAAATCACCTTTAGATCCACCTTTTGTCCCTCCATTACCATAACCAGCAACTTTTAGACTCATATTTGTGTCTACACCAGCTGGAATGTTAACATCAACTGTTTTAGTCACTCTTTCTATACCAGTGCCGTGGCAAGTGTTACATTTCTTTTTAATCACTTTACCTTGACCGCCACATTTTGGACAAACTTGTTGTGTACGCATTGTACCAAACATCGTTCTTTGATCAACATTGACATAGCCATCACCATGACATCGATCACATGCTTCAACATCCTTAGATGATTCTGCACCTAATCCATGACAAACATGACATTCTTCATCGACTTGAACTTGGATTGTTTTTTTCGTTCCAAGAGCAGCTTCCATAAAATCAATGGTCATCGTTTTTTCTAAGTCATCACCACGTTGTGGTCCATTGTAATTACTTTGTCTTTGTGAGCGAGATCCACCGCCGCCAAAAAACTGCGAGAATATGTCACTAAATCCACCAAAATCACCAAATCCACCACCAAATCCTTGTCCAGCATTCCCAAATGGACTGCCTTCATGACCGTATTGGTCGTATTGTGCTTTCTTTTGTGGATCATTTAATGTGTCATACGCTTCTTGCACTTCTTTAAATTTAGTTTCTGCATTTTCTTCTTTAGAAATATCAGGATGATATTTTTTGGCAAGTGTTCGATACGCTTTTTTGATTTCTTCTTGACTTGCGCCTTTTTTTAGTCCTAATATCTCATAATAATCTCTTTTATTTGCCATAAAGCATCAACTCCATAGTGCTAAAGGGGCAATGCCCCTTTTGCTTATTTTTCTTCAAATTCAGCGTCGACAGTAGTCTTACCATCTTCGTCAGTAGAATCATTTTGCGTATCTTGTTGTCCTTGTTGAGCTTGTTGAGCTTTTTGATATGCTTTTACAGCAATGTCTTGAGCATCTTTTTCTAGTTGTTCTTTCTTAACTTTAATATCTTCGATGTCATCGCCTTTGAGTGCTTCTTCTAAAGCTTTGATTTGGTCTTCTAGTTTTGTTTTTGTAGATTCATCTACTTCGTCTTTTAAATCAGTGATTGCTTTATTTGTTTGGAAAATTAAATTTGATGCTTCATTTCTTGTATCAGCAGCTTCACGTTTAGCTTTATCAGCTTCAGCTTGTTCTTCAGCTTCTTTTACCATACGATCGATTTCATCATCTGATAATGATCCTGTACCTGTAACTTGAATAGATTGTTCTTTATTTGTTCCAAGATCTTTAGCTTTTACAGAAACGATACCATTAGCATCAATATCAAATGTTACTTCGATTTGTGGAACGCCACGAGGTGCAGGTGGAATATCCGCTAATTGGAATCTACCTAAAGTTTTATTATCTGCAGCCATTGAACGTTCACCTTGTAGAACGTGAATATCTACAGCTGGTTGGTTATCTGCAGCAGTTGAGAATACTTGTGATTTTGAAGTTGGAATTGTTGTGTTTCTTTCAATAAGTTTTGTAAATACGCCACCTAAAGTTTCAATACCAAGTGAAAGTGGTGTAACATCTAATAATAAGACGTCTTTCACATCACCTGCTAAGACCCCACCTTGAATTGCAGCACCCATTGCTACTACTTCATCTGGGTTAACACTCTTATTAGGCTCTTTACCTAATTCACGTTTAACAAGGTCTTGTACAGCTGGAATTCTTGTTGACCCACCAACTAATAATACTTGATCAATATCTTTAGGTGTTAGTTTTGCATCAGATAATGCACGTCTAACTGGTTGTTGACATTTATCTACTAAGTGTGATGTTAACTCATTAAATTTAGCTCTTGTTAGGTTCATTTCTAAGTGAAGTGGACCCGCTTGTCCCATCGTAATAAATGGTAGGCTAATTTGTGATGTAGTGACACCACTTAACTCTTTTTTAGCTTTTTCAGCAGCATCTTTTAGACGTTGAACTGCCATCTTATCTTTTGATAAGTCAACACCGTTTTCTTTTCTAAATTCTTGTACTAAATAATCAATAACAACTTGGTCAAAATCATCTCCACCTAGTTTATTGTTACCTGCAGTTGAAACTACTTCAAAAGTTCCATCTGCTAAGTGAAGGATAGATACGTCAAATGTACCTCCACCTAAGTCAAATACTAAAACAGTTTGTTCTTTATCTGTTTTATCAATACCATATGCAAGCGCAGCTGCTGTTGGTTCGTTGATGATACGTTTTACTTCTAAACCTGCAATTTTACCTGCATCTTTAGTCGCTTGTCTTTCAGCATCGTTAAAATATGCTGGAACAGTAATTACTGCTTGCGTGACTTCAGCACCTAAATAATCTTCTGCAGTTTTCTTTAAGTTTTGTAAAATCATTGCAGAAATTTGTTGTGGGGTGTATTTTTTGCCTTGAATATCTACTTTATATCCTGCATCACCCATGTGTCTTTTGATTGAACTTACGGTATTAGGGTTTGTGATTGCTTGTCTTTTCGCAACTTCACCTACACTAATGTCTTCACCTTTAAATGATACGACTGATGGTGTTGTTCTTCCACCTTCAGCATTTGCTATTACTTTTGCTTCTCCGCCTTCCATTACTGAAACAACTGAGTTTGTAGTTCCTAAGTCAATACCAATAATTTTATTCGTCTTTGCCATTTTCATCACTCCATTCATTTACTTTGACCATGGCAGGTCTTAATAGTTGATCTTTATACATGTATCCTTTTTGTACCACTTCTAAATTAATGCCATTTGGTTTGTCTTTATGGCTTTCTTTTTCAATTGCATAATGGTATTTAGGATCAAATTGTTTATTTAATGCATCAATTTCTTTGAGTCCATCACTGATTAACACTTGATAAAACTTGTCGTTTATCATTTTAAATCCATATAAGAAATTCTTTAAAGTTGCATCTTCAGTTTGGATATTTACAATCTTATCCAACTGATCAAGCGGTTCTAAAATATCATGAACTAGATTTTTTGATGCGAATTTTCTGTCATTGATTCTTTCTTGTGTCATTCTTTTTTTAAAGTTATCAAGCTCTGCAGCATTTCTTAGAAATTTATCTTTGAGTTCTTTAATTTCTTTTTCTAATGCCTCTACTTGTTCTTTATGTTTATTTTTCTTTTCTTTTTTAGATTTTTCTTCTTTTTCAGGAGAAACATCTTTTTCCTCTACAATTTCTTCAGATTGTAGATCTTTTTCTTTTTTTTCATCTTCCATTTTATAATCATCCTTTACTATTTTTTATAAAGTTTACCTAAGTTGCTTGCGATATATTCTACTAAAGGTATGACTTTATTGTATTGCATTCTTGTGGGTCCTACGACTGCAATGGTTCCATGTTCTTCTTCACTAATGCGATACGGGACAGAGATAACCGTACAATTTTCCATAGGTATTAATCTTAAGTCACTACCAAACCTAATCGATAATCCATCTTCTTGACCAATGAACTTAAGCAGTTCCCTTCGATCGAGCATATCCACAAAGTTTTTTATGTGTGAAGCGCTATGAAACTCCGGTTGGTCAAAGATGTTGGTTACACCAGATAAATAGAAATTTTCTTCTGCAAATTTAGAAAACGCATCAATAAACGACTCAATAATTTGTTCTTGATAAGCCATAAATGATTCGATTTGTGTTTTTGCAAAAGCATTTTTTAAAATATCGCTTGCTTCAATGATATTTCGTTCTTTTAATAAATCATCAAGTGTTTTAATAACTTTTCTGACACCCTCGATATCACCATCATCAGGTATTGTTATCGATTGATGTTGGACATGTCCTTGATCGGTAACAATCAAAATGACAGCTTCATATTCTGATAAAGGTATAAAATCAATTTTTTTGATTTTTGCTGTATGCCCACTTGGACCTACAGCTAAGGCTGCGTAATTTGTTAAATCTGATAAAAGATTGATTGCCTCTTCAACAGTTTTTTCACGTGCCATCTTATTTTTTAAGAAAATTTCATCAATGAGTGGAAATGATTCTAATACATCTTGATCTCTAGTCACTAAATGCTCAACATAATAGCGATATCCTAATTCTGATGGAATACGTCCACTTGAAGTATGTGTTTTTTCTAAATATCCTAACTCTTCAAGTTGTGCCATATCATATCTCAAGGTTGCACTTGAAAAATTAAGATATGGAAGTTGTGTTAAAGCTTTAGAACCAACAGGTTGTGCATCTTTCACATAAAGTTCAATAATGGCTTTTAAGATCAATTTTTGTCTACTTGTTAACATCCACTCACCTCTTTAGCACTCCTTTTTGGTTTGTGCCAATATCATTGTATTATATTTTATTGGCACTGTCAAGAATTATGTGCTATTTTTTATAAAAATAAGAGCAAATTTTAACTTTTGCTCTCATTTTTTCTTTTGTTTTGACCATTTTACATAATAAGGATTATGCTTTTGTTCATATCTAATTGTTGTTGTTTCATCATGTCCAGGATAAACTTTAACTTGTGATGGTAGCTCCATTAAGCGAAAGATACTTCTTCTTAGGTCAACTAGATTTCCTGAATATAAATCATGTCTACCAACACTATCTTTAAAAAGTGTATCTCCTGTAAAAAGCTTTTGTTCATATAAGTAACAAACACTTCCCTTTGTATGTCCAGGTGTGTAAATGACCTCAATAAAACCATCTGCAAACGGTAATTTCATACCATCTTCGACATATTTCAAATCTAAATGCTTTCTTTGATAAGGATGCTTATTCGGATGATATCCATTATATTTATCCTCAAATAACAGATGTGCATCTTCTAAATGAAGATAAATAGGTACATCAAACATATGAATCAAGTCTATATGGTCCATATGTGCATGAGTAAGTAAGATACCTTCTAACTTATACCCTTCTAGAGCTTCCATAATCGCTTCTAAATCGTGCGAAGGATCAATTAAGTAACAGACATCAAATCTACATAACAAATACGTGTGTGCATGAATTTCAGTTTGTTTAAAAGTTTTCATTTTATATTTCCTTATATAGAAAAAAAACTATTCTTAGAATAGCTTATTTCTTTTCTCTGTGGATTGTATATTTTCTTTCACGTGGGCAATATTTCTTCATTTCTAAACGTTCTGGTTTAGTTTTTTTATTTTTATCTGTATGATAATTTTCATCGCCACATGATGTACAAACCAATTTGACATTATCTCTCATGTTAATCCCTCCATACATACGAAGTTATTATATCAAAAGGACCTGATTATTTCAATCTTTTTATGCTTTTTATTTTTATTTTTTTATCTCCATGTAAAAAACTACCATTTTATGGCTATTTAATCTATAATATGTGTAGGTGATAAAATGTTACAGAGAGAAAAAACACGTTCAATAAAGATTGGACCATATACCATGGGTGGAAATAATAAAGTCTTTATCCAATCCATGACAAATACATACACAAAAGATGTGGAAGCGACCGTCAAACAAATTAAAATGCTCGAGAATGCTGGTTGCGAGATTATTAGAGTCGCTGTTTTAGATATGGTAGATGCACAAGCCATTAAAAAAATTAAAAAACAAATTTCTATCCCACTGGTTGCAGATATCCATTTTGATTATAGATTAGCACTTGAATCCATTAAAAGTGGTGCTGATAAGATTAGATTAAATCCAGGAAACATTCCTAAGCGTGAACATGTCGAAGAAGTTGTTAAAGCATGTAAGGAAAAAAACATTCCCATTCGTATTGGTGTTAATAGTGGATCCTTACCAGGTAGAGCAGAACCCACACCAGAACTTATGGTTGAAACAGCTCAGCATCATGTAGAAATCTTAGAGTCTATGGATTTTTATGATATCGCTTTATCATTAAAAGCAACAGATATGAATCTAATGATTGAAACTTACCGCTTAGCTGCCAAAACGTTTAATTATCCACTTCATTTAGGTGTCACTGAAGCAGGTACTGCATTTAGTGGTGGTATCAAAAGCGCTATGGGCATTGGTATACTTCTTCATGAAGGTATTGGTAACACGATTAGAGTGTCACTTACTGATAATCCAATTTTAGAGATTCAGGCAGCTAAAGAAATCTTAAAAAACTTAGGATTAAAGGATAAAGTTCCAAATTTAATCAGTTGTCCAACGTGTGGTCGTATCCAATACGATATGATTGATATCGCGAAAAGAATAGAAGCGTACTTACTCAAAGTGAACAAGACCATAAACGTAGCAATCATGGGTTGTGCTGTTAATGGTCCTGGTGAAGCAAAGCATGCTGATATCGGTGTTGCTGGTGGTAAAGGAGAAGCTCTTTTATTTAGAAAAGGGCAAATCATTAAAAAAATTAAAGAATCTGAAGTTTATGATGAACTCATCAAAGAAATTGATAATTTTGATGATTCAGTATATGAAAAAAACGCTTAGGAAATCCTAGGCGTTTTCTTTTATCTGTAATCTAAAAAAATGTTTCTTCGTATATTTCATCTTTTAAGCCACTGACTTCATATCCAAAATAATAATAGAAAAGCAGTGATCCATCAAATCTTTTAAATTCAGCTTCCTCTATGGATAAATGATTCAACTTTGCTGTATATTGCATTTCAAATCCATTAATTTTAATGACATGTATTTGTTTTACTTCCTGTCCATTTGTTTCATCATACATATAATGGATTACGTTTTTTTCTTTGAAAAGTGTTAAATCATATAAGTTTACTCTGCAATGACCAAATGACTCATATGCATATTCATCTTCTCTTTGGATAGGTTTGCATTCTTGATGCTCATATATGCTGTATTGTTTATGATTTGTTTCAATGAGTTCTTTTTGTTGCCATGTCGTATCATCTCTTGATGTTTGATAAATATATTCAGTATAGTCAATGATTAAACCTTTTGATTCATAAAGGACATATGCTTCGGTACCATACAAATTGTTTCTATAGTAAATAACTAAATCGTCACTAATATCAGATGTCGTCATGCCTTTAAAATCAGTTATTTGATCAAGACTGTACTGATTAAACTGCATAAATAAATTGACATCCTTAATTTCATGCACTACATCAATATACATTGATGATTCATAATTTTCGTTTGGTGTCAGTGAAGTTTGTAAATATCCAAAATTTTTTATTTCTTCACTATTGATATCTTGGATGATTCCATCATGAGAAAATCCAATCATGATGATAAAAATGATGATCAATAATTTGACTAAAATCATAATTTTTTTCAAAAAAATTCCCCCAAAGCATGCTTTAGGGTTATTTTATCAATATCTTTTTAATTTATCAATATTTTTATTATTCTTATTTTATATATTTTTGAATGAGCTGCATCACTTCTTTAATCTTCTCATCACTTGAACCATCTTCAAAAGATTCCTTAACACAAGTGTTAATGTGATCTTGTAAAATAAGTAGGTTTGCTTTTTTTAAAAGTGACGTAGTTGCAACAATTTGATTTGCTACATCCACACAATATCTTCCATCTTCAGCCATACGGATGACTGCATCAATTTGTCCTTTTGCAGTTTTTAAAATATTTAAAGCTTCAGTTCGATCATGCTTCATAGGATACCTCCAAATGTTTATTCAAATCAACTCTTTTTAATCTTAATGAGTTATAAATGACATTTAAACTGCTTAATGACATTGCTGCCGCACCGATCATTGGATGCAACAATCCAAACATCGCAAATGGTATAGCAATCGCATTATAGAACCATGCCCAAAAATAATTTTGTTTGATTTTTCTAAAAATTGCTTTAGATAACTCAACAGCTTGCAAAATCGTTTCTAATTCGCCGCGGACTAATGTTACATCTGCAGCTTCAATCGCAACATCCGTACCTGTACCAATGGCAATACCTACATTGGATTGTTTTAATGCAGGAGCATCATTGATACCGTCACCAACCATAGCAACTAATCCATATTGATTTTGTAGGTTTTTAATTTCATCGACTTTACCTTCTGGTAAGACGTTTGAAATAACATGTGAAATCCCTGCTTTTTTTGCAATTGCTTTTGCAGTTCTTTCGTTATCACCTGTAATCATCGCTGTTTTAATCCCATACTTTTCAATAGATTTAATGACATCATGAACATCATCTTTTAAAGCATCAGCAACTGCAATCATACCAAGTACTTCTTTAGTTGAAGCAACTAACATTGCTGTTTTGGCTTCTTCTTCAAGTCTGATCATATCATCTTCAAAAGCTTTATAGTTAACTTGATATTGATCTAAAAGTTTTCTATTTCCAATTAAATAAATCTCATCATCAATAGTCGCTTTAATCCCGTGACCCACGATTGCTTCAAAGTTTTTAATGCCTCTAAATAACGCATGAGACTCTCTTGCTTTTTCAATTATCGCAGATGCTAAAACATGCTCAGAGCCTTTTTCTAAAGACCCTGCAATCGATAATAATTCTTTTTCATCTTTTGCGATGATATCAGTAACCACTGGTTTACCATATGTTAATGTTCCAGTTTTATCAAATGCAATCACTTTAATATCTTTTAGGGTTTGTACAGCCTCTCCATTACGGATTAAAATGCCTTTTTCAGCGCCTAAACCACTACCGACCATTAATGCTGTAGGTGTTCCTAAACCAAGCGCACAAGGGCAAGCAATAACGAGTACAGCGGTTGCTGTAACAAATGCCAATGTTAATGAGCTTTGATCTGTGTTTATCCAAGGTAAAATACCTTCAACGGATTGTAAGATACCCAAATGAAAACCAGAGAAAACATTAAATGATATAAACGTTAAAACAGTAATCACCATAATCGCTGGAACAAAATATCCTGTAATTTTATCGGCAAATGCTTGAATCGGTACCTTCGATCCTTGACAAGCTTCTACAAGATTAATGATTTGTGCTAAGAATGTATCATTTCCGGTTTTAGTGACTTCTACTTTGAGCAAACCTTGCTTATTCATGGTTGCACCAATGACAGGATCTCCTGTCTTTCTTTTCACTGGCATAGATTCACCAGTTGCAAGTGACTCATCAATTAAAGACTCACCCTCAATGACTTTTCCATCTGAAGGAATCTTTTCACCCGGCTTTATAATCATCACATCACCAACTGATAGTTCTGATGTTAAAACTTCTATTTCCTGTCCATCGACAAGGATTCTTGCAGTTTTTGCACCTAACTCAATCAGTTTTTTAATTGCTAGTGATGCTTTACCTTTAGCTCTTGTTTCTAAAAACTTACCAATTAAGTGGAATGTCATAATGGTTGTTGCCATTTCGATGAATGTTGTGATTGGTAAAAAAAGTCCAAGCAAACCAATTAAATAAGGCGGTAAGGACCCTAATGACACTAAGACATCCATATTAGGTCTTTTAGCTTTAAGTGATTTAAAACTTGCTTTATGTACGTGCGAACCTAATATAAAGACCACGGGGAACCCCATGAGTGCAACAATCACTGTATATCCGAAAATAGAAATGATAAACATGTGAATAACCATCAGTGTCATCATCATAGCAGAGATAGATGCAGAAATTAGCATTTTCCTTTTAGCTTTTTGCATTTTTAAGACATCGGGATCGACACTCACGTCTATATCTTCTTCAAGCATGATGTCATAGCCAATGTCTTGAACTGCTTTTTTCATATGACTAAGTTTTAATACTTCAGTATCATAAGTTACTGTCATTTTGTCATTCGCTATGTTCACATTGACATCCTTAACACCTTGAAGTTCTTTAACTGCATGATCAACATTGCTTGCACAAGTTGCACAGGTCATCCCTTCAACGCGCAGCGTTATTGATTTTAATGTTTCTTCTTTTAATGTCGCATCATATCCAGCACTTTCAATGGTTTCAATCACTTGATCGATATTGATTTTTGATTCATCAAAAGTGATGAACGCTGTATCGTTGCCTAAATTGATATTGGCTTTAATGACGCCTTCTTTTCTTTTTAAAACTTGATCAATGGCATTTGCACATGACGCACAAGTCATACCAATGATGTCGAATTTCTTTGTTGTCATTGTTTCACTTCAGCTTTAAATCCTAAACGGTTAATTTGGTCAATAATCGTTTGGTCATCAAGTTCTGATTCATCATAAGTTACAACAACTCTATTCTCCATATTTTCGACTTCAATGTCAGTGACACCTTTATTTCTAGATACAACGCGTCTTACGCTACTTGCGCATCCTCCACATGTCATACCAGTTACAACATATTCTACAGTTTTCATATAAAACCCTTCTTTCTTATGCTTTTTTACCCCCTACATAGGGGGGTATATTTTTATTGTAACATTAAATGCTATCTATGTAAAGAAAAATGAGTGAAAGCATCACTCATTTGTATCTGGTTCGTATAATGTGATTTCATAATCACAAATGTCTTGGTAAAACTCTTTTTCATGGGAAACTAAAATCAGTGTCCCTTGATAATTAATCAGTGCATCTTTTAATGCTTCTTTTGCTTGAACGTCTAAGTGGTTAGTGGGCTCATCTAAGATTAAGACGTTACCTTTTTGATGTCTAAGTCTAGCTAACCTTACTTTAGTTTGCTCACCACCTGATAAAGTATTTAAAGATCTGGTTGCCATATCATAATCAATCCCATGATTAGCAAGTAAACTCATTACATCTTTTTTTGTGAAATGTTGATATTCATGATGAATATATTGAAATGGTGTAAGTCCATCTTCAAATTTTTGATCTTGTGCAAAATAGGCTATCTCAGCTGTATCTATCCAATGATATGCACCACCTAATTTAGGAACTATATCTAAAATTGTTTTAATGAATGTAGATTTACCAACACCATTTTTCCCTGTGATCGCAACTTTTTCTTCCCTTAAAATAGCCATTGAAAGAGGTTCTAATAATGGTTCATTATATCCAATTTCTAAATCCACTGATGTAAAAACATCTTTACCCGTAGATTTTGACATTGGAAAATGAAAATGATACTTTTTATCTTTTTGAGGTGGTTTGATTCGCTCTATTTTTTCTAGCATTTTTCTTCTGCTTTGTGCTCTTTTTGTAGTGGTTGCTCTAACAATATTTTTTTGGATAAACTCTTCAGTTTTCTTGATGAATTTTTGCTGATTTGTAAATGCTTTTTCTTGTTGCTTTAAGCGTAATTCTCTTTCTGTTAGATAGAATAGGTAATCACCTTTATATCTAGATATTTGACCATTTTCAAGTGCAAATACTGTTTGAGCAATGTCCATTAAAAATTCTTCGTGGTGGGAAACAACGATGAATGCTTTTTGATAGCTGTTTAAAAATTTTGAAAGCCATTCAATATGTCTTACATCAAGAAAGTTTGTGGGCTCATCTAGTAAAAGGACATCTGCATCTTCTAAAAGTAATTTACCTAAGATGATTTTAGCTCTCATACCACCAGATAAATGTTTGATAGGCTCTTCTAAAATATCCATTTGAAGACCTAAACCGTGAATAATATTACCCACTAAAGACTTGATTTGATAAAAATCAGAGTCTAAAAGTTGTTCATGAAGATCTGCTGCCCAATGCAAAATCTTTTCGTGCTTTTCTTCTGGTTCGTGGGCTATAGAATGATAAAGTCTTTCCATTTCTTTTTCTTTTTCAAATAACGGTAAAAAGACATCATATAAATATGTCTTAACTAAAATGTTTGGATTTATTTTTGCATATTGGTCTAAATAACCAATCTTTTTATTAGGCATCCAATTGATGCTACCAGCATCTGGTTTAATCCTTTTATCTAAAAGTTTTAATAACGTAGATTTTCCTGTACCATTGGGTCCAACCAATACTGCATGCTCACCTTCAAATAGGCGCATCGATGCTTTTTGATAAAGTTCTTCACCACTGTAGCTAAACTGAATGCCGTCTACGTCTAATATACTCATTTTGGTAAATCGAAGGATAATACTTTAGGATCTTTCTGATCATCTACGTATATCCATTGCTCCTTTACAAAGTCTATATCATTAACAATGTCTTTGACATGTTTTATAAAATATTTTGCTTTTGCCGTTGCTAAAATCTCTTTATTTTCATTAGAGATATATCCTTCACCCTCAAACATTCTCGATTTAATGTTTGTAATATATCCCACTGCATAAAGCATTTGATCGAGAGGCACAGGTTTTTGATATCTAATATTGAGATCTACTGTAACACCCCAAATATCTTCGTCATGAATTTGAATTGCTCTTCCAATGGTTTCATCTAAAAGTGCCGCAATAATCCCACCATGCATACGCATTGGGTAAGACTGATGAAGCTCATGGCCTTTAAAAACACCAATAAGGCGTTCTTTTTCGAGTTCATAGTAAGAAGTGTTTAATCCCGCTTTATTGTGAATACCACAGACAAAACACATCTCTGAGTTATTTTGTTTCTTTAATACTTTAAAAATCATAATAGCATAAGCTCCAATTCTGTATAAGCAATATATATAAATGCTATAAATCCAGTTACGAAAAATATGATAACAAGTATTCTATAGATTTTACCAAATACTGTTTTATTTTGACTATGCTTATAAAACCCTAGTGATAAAGGTGTAAACATAATTAAGAGTTGATCTTTTAAACTAAATGGGCCTTTAAACGCAAATACAGTTCTTAAAATAAATAATGTGAGTGTACCTAATATTAGGGTAAACCAAAAGGCATTAATCAAGGTATAAATCATGATATCAAACATGTTTTTTACCTCCTATGATTACAAAAATAATTGTGATGAGTAATAAGATAAACCATAAAAACGATCCAGTGAAAAAATATCCCAGCACACATATGAAAAATGATTGCAGCATCACTAGAACACGATCTTTTAATCTTAGATTCATGATGATGCCTCACTTTCTAAAACAACATAGGTCGTTAACACTTGATTTGTAATCTCAATATGTCTTCCACCACGCTCTAAATAACCATATGCTGTGTATCCAGATATTCTTCCATATGCTAATAACACATCATCTTTATAGAATGAAAAGTCGTTTAAATGGTCGTGTCCCACAAAAACAGCATGTGATAATCCATATGTGACCATTGCATCGAAAAAGCCAGTATCAACACCTTGAGCATAGACCTTATCTTCTAAAAACAGGCCATCATAATCTACTGGATCTATATATTGTCTAAGTGGAATATGCATGAATACTGTAGATTTTTGTGTATCATCTTTAACTAAATTTTCATACCAGGCAACTTGAGCATCAGATAAGTATTCATATTCGCCCTCTTCTTCTGTATATACGTTTCTTTCAGCTTTGGTGTCTAGAAAATATGCATGATAAATAAGTTGATTGTCATGCATAAAATTGATTTTGAAATTACCTACACCACCATCAACTAATTCTGGTCCGTTCTTATAATAGAGATAGTTTGTATCATCAAAGTGCTTAACCAAATCTTTATAATCGTGAAAATCAGTGTCATGATTCCCAAAAACGAGTGTCCATGGTGTTTCGAGGCTTTCCATGAATTTGACGAATTGACCGTAAAGCATGGATGCTTGTGGACTCATGGTGATATCACCAGTAACAACAATCAAATCATAATCATCGGCATTGACAAGATTTTCAATTAAATCATATGTCATTTGATCTCTATTTGAAATACCATATGCTAAATGAAGATCAGTGACTTGTAAGATTTTGATTGTCTCGCTATCAACTTCTAGTATTAAAGGCTCATTATCCGTCCATATGATTTCATCGCTTGAACATGCTGATAGACCAAATGAAAGGAAGATAATGAGTAATGTTAAAAATGTTTTTCTCATATGACTTCCTCTTCTAAAAAGGATTCTAATTGTACAAATCTAATCAGTCTCATATTGTAAAACTCATCATGCTCATCAATAAATACCATCTCATTTTCGTTGATGAATCTTTTGATTTTTGATTCAAGCGGATAAATGATCACCAATTTTTTATGTTCTCCAATCAAAAACCCATTTTGATTGATAAGTAAATTACCACTAGATCTATGAATTTCCCAAATGTATTTGCTATTGATGGTAAGTTCGTGATTTTTCAAGATTTTGTAGAATAAAATTTCATAGGTTTCACCATTTTTATGAAACCAAATCCTTTTATCTTTTCTTTCGATTGTCCCATACTTTTCTAAAATACCAACAGCTTTATCCTTGATACTTTGATTTTGTTGATTGTTTAATATAAAGACAACAGATATTGCAATAACTATAACTGCTGCGATGATAAGTTCAGGCATGTTGATCCCTCTTTCACATTAACTTTAATGAGTATTTTATCTTTGAATATGCATTCAAACTCATATAATTTTTTATCGCTCATGATTTTCGGTAGAAAACAAGGAATATTTTTAGCAACACCTTCATTATCAAAATCTGATAACCATTTGATATCTTTAAAATCAAGAATTCCCTCATCTACCTTTTTAGGTGTTATAAACTCAAAATTATGATCTAAATGATATATGTAGATGTACAAACCTTGTCCATTAGCATTAAATACATTCCAAGTTACACAACCCTTAAATATAAATTTATTGATATCTAAATTTAGTCCTGTTTCTTCAAACACTTCTCTATAAACACAAGATAATGGTGTTTCATCTTCATGAATTTTACCACCTAATCCGTTCCATGAGCCCATCCAAGGAGATTTGTTTCTATTGATGACTAGTATTTCATTTTTGCGAACTAAAAATGCTAGAGTATATTTAAACATAGGCTCTCCTTTGATGCAATCTATTGAAAATTATACCATAATTTAAAGAAAAATCGGGTATGGTCCCGATAATATCATTGTAAATTTATTTTTATCCCTATTTTAGTCACCTTTTTATGTTTCACTTAGTAAAAATTATTTGATTTTTTTCGTCTTTATGCTATAATATAAAGGCATGATTAATTGATGCCTCCTTAGCTCAGTTGGTAGAGCAACTGACTCTTAATCAGTGGGTCGTAGGTTCGAGCCCTACAGGGGGTACCAAATAACAATTAACAACCAGCATTTTTGTTGGTTGTTTTTTATGATTCTTTTTAGAAAAAAACTAGAACAGTTAGTTGTTCTAGTTTGTATATATGTAATATGTTTGTTTTTTAGTTTATCCAATATGCTCATATACGACAACTTCTGATCTCATATATTGAGCTTGAATTCTTAAATGATAATTTGGCATCTCTTTAGGAATCTCAACACTCCATCCAACAAAGATATACCCATCTTTTTCTGGAGCATCAGGAATTTCTAGATCTATCAAATTTGTACCTGGTTCAAAATAGTCTCTAAAGACCACATCTTGATCATGTGTCACAAATTCTAACATCTTCAGTTCCACTGAGTTTGCCTGTAGTTTTGATACCTCTAAGGTGAACATCATTGCTGAAAGTATGACTGCTAGTATGACGATAATTTTTTTCATACAATCACTCTTTCTATACCAAATGTTTGATACACCTATATTATAAAGATTATTTATTAACTTATTATGATGATTTCCTTAAGAATTTATTAAATCGTATATTCTCTATGCATTAAGTGAAAAAGGTGCTCTTTGAGGGCTTCAAGCTTAATATCGGTATGATACATCATGGGTATTTGATAATTAATATCAATATGTACTTCATGATCTAAAACCAGTTGATCAAGCTTTTTCTTTGCATTTATAACATCCAAATAGTCGATGCTTAAACAGTGCATAACATCATCTTTGATGTAGCATAAAGCATGGGTTTTTATATATCCTTTTTTCTTATTAAAATTTTTAATCCTGATCAACATATCAAATGTTTCTTTCATATTTCGTTCAAAGAAGTAATTGAGTTTTCGATGGTCATACTTATGTAGATAGTTAGTGACATCATCA
The DNA here is from genome assembly GCA_002838205.1 of Tenericutes bacterium MZ-XQ. Classification (NCBI taxonomy): domain Bacteria; kingdom Bacillati; phylum Mycoplasmatota; species Tenericutes bacterium MZ-XQ. Next base: position 1,288,190 of record CP017950.1, read on the forward strand.
TAACTCAATACATAATAACGATTCGATAAACCTTCCTTGTTTTGGAAATACTCAGATAAATGGAGTTTCACCATTTTTGTATCTTGATGCACTTGAAAGTAAAATGACCAGGGGACTTCAAAATGTGTCATAGAACCACCCCTTCTTTTCTATTATAGTCATTTTGTATGTCCCGTTTCTTAATCAATTCTTAAAAATTTCTTAAATAAAAAAATAGAGCATGGTAGCCCTATTTAATATCTATCTGACCCAATTTATAACCAAAGCCCCACATTGTAACAACAACTTTAGGGTTTGATGGATCTTCTTCAATTTTTTTCTAAGTCTTCTAATATGCACATTAATGACATTATCATTAAAATAATATTCTTCATTCCAAATTTTACGATACATTTCTTGTTTTGAAAATGTTTGATCAGGATGTGTTAATAATAACTTCAATATCTCAAACTCTTTTAATGTTAATTCTAAAGGCTCACCGGCTTTTTTCACTTGGAAGGTATTTAAGTTCACTGTAATATCATTAAACTCAAATAAAGCTTGCTTAGGCTTTTCTTCATGATGTTTACTTCTTCTTAATAGTGCTTTAACTCTAGCGAGTAATTCAAGCATAGAAAAAGGTTTAACGACATAGTCATCAGCGCCTAAACCTAGATTGATTGCTTTTTCAACATCAGTATCTTTAGTTGAAATAATAATGACCGGTGTATCTCCTTTTGAGCGAATATGCTTTAAGACATCTTCACCGCCAACCTTCGGTAACATAAGATCAAGTAATACAACATCATATTGCTCTTTATCAAATTGATTAATCGCGTCTTCACCATTAAAAACAGACTTCACATCGTAAAGTTCTGACTTTAGTTTTTGCTCAATGCTTTTGCTGATAATGACGTTGTCTTCGATTAAAAGTACTTTTTGTGGCATATCATAACCTCTTTTACTTGTTCGTATATATAGATTATATCACACTATAAAGCAATTATTAACATAAATAAAAAAAATGAGCCCTAGTGATTGGGGGGGAGTTATCACTAGGGCATTATTGATAATTTTCATGATAAGCAAGTTTTACAAAAAAGGTAAAACTCACCTTAACTACCATGAAACTACCAATACATTCATATTATACACAACTTTGAAATAAATTGCACGTAAAATCATCATTTTTTTTGTAAATTTTTTTTATGAGTATGTAAAGGATAATACTTGGCTAATATCTGAAGCTCTTCCAAGGAAATCAATGGCTTGAACTTGGATTTGATAACTTTGACCTGCTTCTAATCGATCAAATATATATTGATTTAAGTTCGCATAGTCATAAAGTTCACCATCGACATAGATTGCATATTTTTCTACACCATAGTCATCTTCAGCTGCATCCCAAAAGATTGCGTTTCTCAGTGGAGATATTGATAAATCTTCTATATTAGAAGGTGCTTCTTTGTCGATTGTCGCATAATCATACTTATAGACCCTTACATAATCAATTTCAAATGTCTGTGGGAAAATTGAGTTATCAACTGCTCCACCTAAGTTTCCACCAATTGCTAAATTTAATATCAAGTAGAAATCTTGATCAAATGGAAATGCTTCATGATATGGTACATCTTGATTAAAAGCTGCAGTATATCTGAATGTAGCAAATGCTTCTCCATTCATATACGTGATGATCTCACCTGGATTCCAAATGATTTCATAAAGGTTGAACTCAGTTTCAGCCGTTGGCGCATCAATATCAAAACCGATTTGTGTCCCTAGTTGATGATTAAATTTCGCAGTATGTATAGTAGAAAATAAATTCCCCGGATCTCTACCTACATATTCCATAATATCAATTTCACCACTTCTTGGCCAACCACCATAAACACTCATCGTCGGCATCATCCATATTGCAGGCCATGTGCCAGCTCCTGAAGGAAGTTTAGCTCTTACAGAAATACGTCCGTATCTAAAATCACCTTTATACTTAGTTGTAAGACGACTTGAAGTGTAATCTTTTCCTAAATACGATTCTTGTCTACCAGTAATGACTAATTTACCATCAACGATTTCAGCATTTTCTCTTGTATAATATTGAAGCTCATTGTTACCCCCACCGTAACCATTCACTTCAAAATTCCATTTATCTTCATCGATGGTATCACCTTCAAACTCATCAGCCCAAATGCAAACCCATCCACCTTCTAAAGTAGCTTCATTACAGTCTTCTACTGGTACTAATGGATCTACATCAATTGGATCTTCTGATGGTTCACAACCAACGATAACAAACATAAACAATATTAATATCAATAACTTTTTCATAATTTTATTCTCCTGTGATACCAGTTCTATCGATACTTTCAACAAAGTATCTTTGTGCAATAAAGTATAACACAAGAAGTGGTAATATGGTTAACATATTGCCCGCAAGCATAATCGCTTCATTAAGTTCTGATCCTGCTGATCCAGGAGGGAATAATGTTTCATAACTTGATCTAAATGCTTGTAACTTAAGTGGTAATGTAATTCTACCACCGACATATAAAGATGTTATAAAGGTTTCATTCCAATACCATACAAAACTAAATAAGAAAACAATCAAAAACGATGGAATTGCAAGCGGAACTGCAATTCTCGTAAATATTCTAAACTGTGATGCACCATCAACTTCTGCAGATTCCATCAACACACCAGGAATGGTTTTAAAGAACTGATAGAAAATTAAAATGTAGATGGCGGCATTAACACCTTGCCCAAATATCGCTGGGAAAATCATAGCATTTTGTGTACTCATTAACCCAAGATTATTAAAGATAACTAGGTTTGCAACCATCGTTACTTGTGAAGGTAAGATAAATGTTGCAAGCATAAGTACAAATAATAAGTTTTTAAGTGGGAATCTAAATTTCGCAAACCCATATCCAATAATCGCAGATGATATGGTTACAGATATCGATACTTTTAAAACATAAGATGTTGTAGAAACTATAGATCCTGGTAATTCTAGCACTTGTAATGCTCGTCCATAGTTTTCAAACTGCAATGCAGTAGGTATCCATTTAACCCCTGGATTAATCAAATCATCAACAGTCATAAAACTATTCACTGTCATAAATAAAACTGGATATAAATAAATATAACTAAAGCTGATAAGTAATGTGTAAATCACAAACTTATACACAAAACCATCCACAAAATTCATACCAAACAAGAATTTTCTTGCTTTTATTTTAAAATGCTTAGTATCAAATTTTTTCATTAGTTTTTCTCCTTTCTTCTTGCTGAAAGGATTAACACGAATATACCCATAATAATCACCATAAGTAAGAAATAAATCCAAGCAATCGTAGCAGCATATCCATATCCAAACCAGAATGTTGAGTCAGGTGCTCCAACGAGCATATGACTTCTTGCAAGATCTAATATACCTCCTGATTCTACAAATAAGCTCATAGAAACAACGATATATATCACACTCACACTAATTAAAGGACTAATTGAAGGTAAGGTAATCTTCCAAAAACGATCCCATGGTGAAGCACCATCAATTGCTGCTGCTTCATAAATCGAACCATCAATTTTTTGTAACCCAGCTAAGAAAATCAAAATCGGAATACCTGCATACCATAAGATGAGTAACATAGATGTCAAAATTGCTTCAACTGGGCTTGCAATCCAAGGTCCTAAATTTTCTGAAATAAAGACAATTAAACTACTGTCCTCTAGTGAAGGAATTGAAGTTGCATCTTGATTATTTAATTCCGCAATAACTGGCCCAGTTGAGATAACAACAGGTAAGAAGAATATGGTTCTCCAAAAACCTTTGAGCTTGATTGGGTTATTAATCAGTACAGCAATTAAAATAGAAAATACAATAATTAGAGGTACAGAAATCAACATCTTCCCAATGTATGTTGCAAATAATGGTAATAGTGTTTGACTTCTAAAGACGTTTAAATAATTTGTAAACCCTATGAATGTCGTTTCAACACCAGACTCTAAACTATAATATGCTTCAGTAAAGCTTAAGTAGAGAGAATAAAACATAGGATATAAAGTGAATATTGTAAAACCAATAATCCATATTAAAATGAATAAATATCCATAAAATGCTTCACGTCTTCTTCTTGTAATATCAATTTTTATAAATCCAAATAAGGTTAATTTTAAACCTTCTCTTCTTATAATGAAATTATGAGATAATGCATATTTGAATTTTTGAACATATTTTGCTAGTTTACTATCATAAAATGCTACAACTGAAGCCCATCCTTTAGCAAGTGGTGCCATGATTTTACTTAATACTTTTTTCATGATACCACCACCTTATAATCTCTCGACTCTACGGTGTGACCATCCAAAGTAACATCTTCATAATTGTAGTTGACATAGATAATAACGCCATTAGAATAAGTAACTTTTACAAATCCTGTTGAGAGCACTTCACGATTTTCAATGCTTGCACCAAGCACATGATTTAATGCGTCACTTAAATAGCCATAAGTTTCTAAAATTTCATCTTCATAATCACTTCTTGTTGTAGTGTAGAAAACAGATGCATTCGTATAACGCATTTCATATGTATCTTCTTCTGTCAAAATATAACTTGGATTAATACCGAAATCAACCATCATGAGTAATCGATCTTCACCCATCGCATTGAAATTCAAAAATGGAGTGTAGTAAGATATGCTACCTTTTAATATCAACGGTAAAATTGGTACTAAATCTGTATAATAATCGTATTGCGCATTGGTAATTGGCATATCCACATAACCACTAATCTTATCGAAGAAATAAGCATTAGGATTGCTCAATAAGACTTGATCGTATAGATCGAGAATGTCATGATAGTAATCAAGTGATATTGATCGTTCATAATTACCACCATCATAATAACTAAATAGTGTATATCCAATAGCTGATAGATAGAGGCCTGATACACCAAGGTCTTGGAAGAATGCTTGATCATCACGTGCAAACTTATAACTTTGTTCTGGATATAGGAAATAAACTTCAGTCACTTGTGCATTAAGACTTCTAAAGTTTCTTTCCATTTTTAATCTTGATAAATCTCTAGCAACATCTCGATTGTAAGATAAACGATCGGTAAGTTCAGAGCCGTTTACATAATCATTGTCCAAATAGATGGTATTTTGATCAGATTTTATGGTTTCAAACAGTTCCTTATAATCATTTTTATTTGCAATTTGTCTATCATAAGGTGCTTGGAACACATACCCATCTTTACTCCAACCGAAAAGTGTGATTTGTTGATTTGTAAGATTATTTGACTTAAATGATTGATAACTATTATATACATCTTCAACTGTTGTCATCTTAATGTTTGTTGATCCAATAAATGATTTTTCTTGATCACCCATAATGTAACCTAAGTGAATAGGAATTTGATCATTTAAGTCTTTTTCCTTGTCACTTAAGACACCCGTGTTTATCAATTTATCACGATAGATTTTTGCCATACCAACGTAAGAAGCATCATCATCTGATAAGAAGTAATAATTGACTTTATAATCATTTGTTGTAAAATCATCGCTGATGGTATCATTACCATCACCAGCTTTGTTAATAATGTATCGATACATTTGTCTAACATTATATCTTGTACCAATTCGGTGATATCTTGTGTTTGTTCCCCAAAATTGGCTTAAGAGTGTCGTAACCTCAGCACCCTCTTCAACTTCAGCTAGATATCCATTTGCACCATGTTCATGAACCATTCCAAAAATAGGTACTGATAAACTAGGAACAGTATTTTGTCTATAGCCATAGTCATCTCCATAAAATGGTGATTGGAATGATGTGTTATAGGCTTTATTAGTTCTTATCAAAGCTCCTACACCATCTGGAATCATCATGTATCCAGGGAAATAGTCTTCTCTCGTAGCTCCTAAATAAGGGAACACTTGAATAGATAATAATCGGTAAATTTCATCATATTCTTCGATGAGATCGACTGGAATATGCACACTTAAGGTACCATCAATCAAACTGATATTAACTTCAAATTTGATGTCAATAGTCTTTAAATCTACGGCAACAGTGAACCCTGTTGTTGTTTTGTTTTTAATTGATGTAGACACTCTTCTTGTTGCATAACTTCCTGCTTCAAGTTGATATACACCAAGCGGATCAGTTTGTCCCTCTTTGATCGAACCATCAGTTACATATGAAGCTTCTGCAAGCGAGTAGAGTGACTCTGTGGAAATCGTTGATGCTGATATGTTTTGACTTCTGACATAACTTACCCATAAGCCTGAATTCATTAGATTTCTGTTTTGAGTGTTGTTCTCTCTATTTCCACTGATCCCTTGAAATTCAGGTCTTGATGACCACAAATAATCTGTAATTTTATTATAGATCATCATTGAAAATGAATCTTTCTCAAAATAAACTGTAAGCTCAGGAGTATCAAACATTACTTCAAAACCTAAGCTCAAAATATCAGCAGATGAAAATTCGAGTTGGAAGTCATCATGATAAACATCCAAAATTGCTTGATCAACTTGATCTTTTTGCGTATATCGAGAAGATTCCAAAAAGATTTGATTGATATAGTTAAAATTAGTTTCAACTTCAGTTTCTTGAGATACTTGAGGTGATTGATAACCATAAGATATCACAAGAACACTCATACTAAATATGAGAACAATAAGTACATATTTCATATATTTAGCCACGGTTAATCAACTCCCTTACAATATCTGCAAATAACCCAAATACTTCATTGAGTAATAAATAAACGATAAACAATACTGCAACAATCATCAGTGCAGTAAAAATCGAAATAAGAATGTTAGCAATCGTTGGTTTCATATCATAGAAATGAATTTCTTTGACCATGACAATAAAGTAAATTACTGTTATGCCCAATCCGATGTTTAAAAGTGCATCATATATAAATGCTTCATTGTATGTTAAGCCCTTAGATACAATGGTTAAAACAGGAAAGGCGATGATCATTGGTAATAGTGTATACGCAGATGCTTGGAAAACATCTCTTAACTTACCTTCACCATCTCTAATACTACATACTAAATAGTTAGCAACTACCCATAACATAAAAGGAACAATGATTTTAACTAATTCTTCGAATAAATTGATTTCTGAAGGAATTCTACTGTTAAATAAGAAACTTGTTTCATAAATCCAATAAATATAGGCTAAGAAAAATAGTAGTAAATAGATAGTAGCTGTAAAATTCGAACCCTTCTTCTCACGTTTAATACCATAATATCCATCAGATGGATGTTTGAAAATATAGAATGGGAACACGAGTTCTTGATATGTTTTATATTTAGATAAGAATGCTTTTGCTTTTCTAAATGGTAATTTGACATATTCCATAAAATGAGTAAATAAGTTGACGAAATATAGGACGATTGCGATTAAAACAAATGAAACTGCAACGCCGCCACTATTTAATAACACATCATTTCTTACTTCCCAGTATGCATCTGAATACCCAGATTGATCTCTTGCAACTTCGTAATATTCCATTGCTTTTTCATATTCCATATCTGAGAAATATGCATTACCAATACCTTTATTTGCTAAATCAAATAAACCATTCATCTTTAATACTTCTTGCCAAGGCTCAAGTGATTCGCTATAACGACCATCTTGATATAAACTAATCGCATAATGCACTAAGTCTGCAAACTCAGTTGGAATAAAGACTTGAAGTGCCGAAGTTTCTTGGTCAAGTGCATAAATATTATTTTTCGAGTCAACCGCAATACCAGTTGGTGCTTTAAACAAACCTTTTTGGTTACTTGTATCTAGTCCACTAAATACAAACAACACTGATCCATCTGGGGCATATTCAACAATATAACCATCAGTTGTGATATTAAAGATCGTGTCATATGGTCCGACAAATAAATCCTCTGTCGTATCAAAACCCCATGCAGATTCATTGTAAACAAAATTTGCGATATTCAACTTCTTATATCCATCTACACCTTTTGTCGTTGTTAGAATCAATCCATCTCTATCAACAGCAATATTGTAAACTGGATCTGGAATCATTTGGAACCACTCACGTCTTTGATCCTCATCAAACAAAATGAATCTCAAGACATTATCCCAAGTGTTTGGAATGGTATTTCCTCCAAAGAATCCAAAGAAATTACCTGAATTTTCATATTCTGCAAGCCCATTGATGTTACCAGCTAAAAGCATGTAAACATTGTTACCTTTATCTGTGATAATCTTCGTTGGATCAAAAGCATCACTATCAGAAAAATATGGAGTGTTCACTGGTTTTTGATAAGTAGTTTCTAAAGTATAATCATTTAGAGTTTCATCATATACAAACTTTAAACCCATTTTTAAACCAAAATCTGCAACATATAAATGTCCATCTTCACCGACGTGAACACCTGTAGGTTGATCAAGTATACCTTCACCAATAGATAGTACAGTATCATCTGCTAAACTATATCTAATCACACGTTTATTACCAAGATCTGATATATATATGTTATCGTTAGCATCCACCGTGATATCACTTGGTTGATTCAACTCAAGTCCTGCAAGATCTGTTTGAATGGATAATGGGATATATGCATCTTGAGTCCATACCATACGACCTAATGCACTACTATAAGTAAACGTTGAGTAAGGTAAGCCATTTGCTTCTGCTTTGAAAGTAGGGATGAAAGCTAATGTAAATATAAAGAATAATATAAATAACTTTTTCATTATTTGATACCTGAATGAGCCATGGTGTTCATGACTTTACCTTGTAAGAATATAAATAGTAGTAAGTTTGGAATAAACATAATCAAAGAAGCTGCAGCGGCCATCCCTTGTCCTGCAACAGTATTTCCTTGAAGAGATGTTAAACTTTGCATATAAAATGCTAATGTTCTTTTTGATTCATCATTAATATATAAAACAGATGTAGACACATCATTCCAAATCGCTTGGAAAGCTAAGATACCTACAGTTGCAACTGCTGGCGCAATCACTGGTAAAACGATTTTCATAAAGATTTGCATCTCTGATGCACCATCAATTTTAGCTGATTCGATAATTTCATTTGGTGTTTGATCGATAAATTGCTTAATCAAAAACATCGCAACAGGCATAACAATGACTGGCAAGATATGTGCTGCGTATGTATCAATTAAACCAGATCTAGCGATAATCAAATATCTTGGAATTTGAACTGCAATCGGTACAAACATTAATGCTAGCGTGTTAATTTCAAATAAAAGTTTTTTACCTCTAAACTTAAGCTTAGAAAGTGCATACGCAGAAAATGCTGTAATAAATATTGCAAGTGTAACTCCAATGATAGTTACAATCAAACTATTGACTAAGTATCTTGAAAAAGGAACACCTGAAGCTGAAACTAAACGAGACAACTCATTAAAGTTATCAAACACAGGGTTTCGCACGAAAAATCTAGGTGGATACGCAAATAATTCACTTCTTGGCTTAAAGGCATGATTGATGATAAACAAAATAGGTAGAATCATCAATGTCGAAAAAGGAATTAAAAATATGAAGAATGGTAATTGGCTTTTGTGTAATCTCGTTGGATTTATCTTTGTACCTTGGAAACTTGCTGATGCCATATAATCACTCCTTTTCTCCTAAAATTTTCCATGTTACTTTTGATATAAAATATACCATAAGTAATAAAACTACTGAAACAGTTGCTGCATAACCCATCATATATCTAATAAATCCAAAATCTTCAATGTGATTTACTATGAGCTGCCCAGCATATTGTGGTGTTGGATTGGAGCCCGATAATTGAACACCTATCCCACCTGCTTGGAAGGTTGTAACAACCGCCATAACAGCACCAAAGAGCATTTGTGGTTTCATCGATGGGATTGTGATAAAGAAAATTTCTTGTGCTCTATTTTTAATACCATCAACATAAGCTGCTTCATATAAAGTTTGATCAATGTTTAGAACCCCTGCTAACATCGCTAAGAATCCTACACCCATTGAAGACCATAGACTAACAACAATCATAATCGTCATTAAGTAATCTGGTGATTGTAAGAACTGAATGGGTTCTAATATGACACCCCAGTTTAATAATAAACTGTTTAAGTACCCTTGTGAGTCACCAGAGAAGATAATACGCCACATTGCAGCCATCGCAACCCCCATAGTGAGTGATGGTGAATATAGAATAATTGCTAAAACAGTTCTATATCTCTGTGGAATTTGTGCGAGCATCCATGCAAGCATAAATGCCATAATATAACCTACTGGACCGACAATCAATGCAAATCTTAGCGTATTAGATAATACATATTGCATAAAGACTGTGTCCATCGTAATTAATTCGATATAGTTTGTAATCCCAATAACTGTAGGTGCTTGTATAGCGTTAAAGTATGTAAATGATAAGAAAACTGCTGCTAATACTGGAACGATAACGAACACTAAAAACAACGTCCAATATGGTAGGATAAACCATGCTGGATGATTCATTCTTTTAGTCATGATCTACCTCCGTCAACCAAAGATCAATATTATAAATACTTGGAACAATATATTCTTTAACAATGACCCCGTTTTCTGTATACCCAAACTCTGCCATCTTATAAATGATTTCTCGATCTGAAACACGAACTGCTTCATCTAGCGCTTGTCTTGGATTTGTACCTTCAAAAACAATCGATGTCCACGCATTACTAATCGATCTTTCAACCATGTAAGCGCCTGGAATTCTAGATGCTTCCATACCATATTCCCATTGTGCTAAAATAATGTCTTTATACTCATCTGGCATTGAAATCGTTTCAAATGCTTCCATATTTGCAGTATTCCAGAAGTATGCTTGCCCATAAGTGGATTGTAGCAAGAAAGCAAATTCACTTTGAATTGGTGTAGACATCCACCATTCTAAGAAATCCCACGCTTCTTCTGGATATGCTGTAGAACTCATAATCATGGATGATTGTCCACCAACAGATGAATATCTGATAATTTCATCAGTTTCTTCGTTATAAACACCTGGATGTAAATCCATAGCCCAAAGTCCATCAAGCTCTACTGCTGCTGTTTCAAGCAAGATATAAGTTGCTAAATTTGATATACCGATTGGAAGTAATCCATATCTAAAATGGTTGTAGAAGTTCGGTACATATTTAGGAAGGTTATATAAAGTAAATAAATCACTCATGAGTGTAATACCTTCTAAAGTTTCTTCGGAGTTAATCGCTGTTGACATACCATCTGGCGCATATAAATCTCCACCAAACTGATAAATAAATGGTAGTGTTGCGACGTAAGGTTTAAGTCCACTAAACTGAGCAATCGGAACAAAGTAGTTCATACCGTAACTTTGAAGTAGTGGTAAAATCTCAATGATTTCTTCCCATGTTTGTGGGATATCCGTTATGCCAATACTATTTAAAATATCTCTCCGGTAATATGTTACCCAGAAATCTTGAGTTTCAGGAAGTGCGTAAACGCCGTCTTCAAAAACATAAGGGATCATTGCACCTTTCGTAAATTGTGCGACAGATGCTTCATAACCTTCAAATTGTCTTAAATCAAGTGCTGCATCCCTAACTGCAAAATCATAAGGAATCCAGTGATCTACACCAATAGCTAAATCAGGTGCTTGTCCACTAGCATTTGCTAAAACTAATTTGTTTTGATCTGGCATTTGTGATAATGTTACTCTTCTATTACCTGTATAATTTTGATCGATTAATCGTTGCATGATTTCGATATATTGTCTAGGATGATTAACCCAAACAGTTAAATCTTCATCATTTCTATCTGAAGCTGAATATGGATTATTAATAAATGATAAGACTAAACGTTTTGTGCCTTCAAAAAATCTAACAAAGAAGTTAGCATAAGGTTTTGGTATGTCATTGTCTCCATGGACAATCATACGTTCCATTTCCATGTTTGTTCTTAATAGATTTTCCATTAAATTACCTAAAATTTGATTGACTGATGAATCTCCATCAGAAAACTGCACCATCATGGATGGTAGCTTATTTATATCATCTGCGATGTTGCTTAATCTTGTTGCTGCAACTTTTAAGTTTGCAATTTCTGCAGGTTCTTCAATTTCTGATAAAGGTAGGTATGCATTATAAGTATCTTCTAACAAAGCAACCCAACTTCTAATATCACTTTCTGCATCTGGAAAATAAAGTTCAATATCCCAGTCTCTATATCGATCTGTTCCTCCAGCTGTATAGCGTTTAATATCAAGCGATAATGATTGAATATTTTGCATAACATACTGAACTGTTTCAATAATATCTCTATATGGATAGTTAACAGACTCTAAAGTGATTTCATGTGTTCCAGCTTCTAAATAAACTTTTATAAACTCATTATTCTCATCTGTCAATGTTCTATTGATGAAATTTGTTGTATATGGAAAAGCATAACTTTCAAATAAATCAAATGGCACTTCGCCATTGATACTTATTTTTTTATAAACTGGTAAATCTTTAATCATATATTGGCGATATTTAAATGATAAATGATAAAAACCTGATGTTTCTACATCAACTTCATATGTAACTTTATCCCCAGAGTTTTGCCAAGAATCACCAAAAATGACGTTGAGTCTTAAAAATTGCGTATCGTAATACATATTCGATGCATCTTGTTCTGTTCTAAGTCTAATTGACGGATTATTTCTGTGTAATATGTTTCTTGCAGAAATCATGATTTGTTCATTGATTACCTCTGCATTTGGATACATCTCTAAGTAAGATTCATAGGATTGATAAGATACATTTTCTATGTAATATACCTGTCCAATTAATACTTCTTGATTGACAAATGATATCGTTATTTCATCACCTTGTTCTAAATAAAAACCGAAATAACCAGGATGCATGCCTCGATAATCATAAATCGGTTGGTTATACCAATCCTTAATTTTAATTGAGCTTGGCATGATCTCGTTTTCATAACGATCTAAAGCAAAATCATATGTTTCATAGACCCATTTCGAGTTTAAAACCAAAGTTTGAGCTTCATAAAATTGTGGCTCACCATTAATTGATATGGATATTTGTGCTTGATCTATGTTTTCTTGTAATTCATAATAGTCAATCGCAAAATAGTAAAGACCTGCTTTCGACTCATCGTGTGTCCATGTGATATCATTGGTCTCACTTAATAAGAAAACATGATCACTACTCTGGTTTGAAGCTAAGTAATCAGCTACGATATCTTGATACTCATCGTCGTTAAGATCAATCATATCCCCTTGCATCTCACTGGTTACAATGGTTCTCTCTATATCAGCATCATCAATATTTTGATTGAGATAGCCTTGTTTTAATTCGCTGTAAAGTGTTTGTTCATAGGCTTGTGAAAGTGTTTGATTTGAATAATCATAAGAGAGAGACTGAGTCTCATAAAACTGATGATTATCAGATACCTTAAAAAAAGAAACCGTTAAGACAGTTAAGAGAAAAACAGAAAAGAATAGGATCAATCCTTTCTTAATGGTTAATGATTTAAAAAATGTAATAATAATAGTCAATCCTTTTTTTAAAATATCTAATATTTTCTTCATAATGCCTCCATAAATATAGTATCAAGAGGGGACTGGTATCCCCTCTATCAACTTTTTAAATTTTATTAATCAGAACCTAAAGTTTCAAGTTGTCCTTGGACAATCTCATTCGCTTTATTTTCCCATTGAACTGCATAAGTTCTTACTGATTCAGGACCAGCAGTCACTAAGTTTTCCCAATTGTATGGGTTTTCTGGATCATTAACCCATGCCCAGAAATCTTTATAGCCTGGTAACCATTTATCTAAGTCAGGTTTAGCATACTCAATACGATTAAAGATATAATCAATACCTTCAATACCATCGACTAAATCATAAACTCTATCCCAAACACCTGGATAATCAGCAACAGGGAATCTGTCTAAATGTACTGGTTCTTCACCATTTGCAAGTGCTTCAGCACGATCTTCTTCTAATAAATCTAGGCGAGCGTTCCATCCATCTTGACCAAATGTCATCCATTTAGCTAGTAAATAAGCTTCTTCTGGATGATCAGTTTGAGATGAAACAGCTTGATAATCTAGAATTGTTGGTGGGAATAAACCAGCATCACCACTTGGATATGGCCAGAAACCAATTTGGTCTCCAACATTTTCCGCAACATCTTTGATCACCCAAAATTGCCATGAACCTTCGATATCCATTGCACCAACACCAGTTTGAATTAAGTAATTTTGGAGAATCTCATTAGCATCTAAAACTTCTTGGGTAAAACGAGTTGTAGTACCATTAGTTAATTGATGTAACTTAACTTTCTCTTCCATTGCATAAATCCAATCATCTGATGTGTAGTTAAATTGTGTGCCATCCCATGTATCATATTGTACATTTTCATCTTCCATCATTGGCCATACTTGTTGGAAATCCGGAGATCCATACCAAGTATCTAACCCAACAACAGTATCTGCTGGATTTGCTAATGTATCACCATTAAGTTCAAAATTTTTAATAGCTTTTGCAATTTCAACAAATTCTTCAAAAGTCCAATCTTTTACAGGATATCCATCGTTATCAATACGGTATTTACCTTCAACAGTTGTTAAGTTTGCATCTTCAAAAATATCTAAATTAATCATGATACCTTTTAAGAATTGGAATGATGGTACAGCATAACGCTTCCCATTATAAACACCTGTTAATGCAATATTGTCATAAACTAAATCTGTATCTGGATCTGCATCCCAATACTCGGCAACATCTAATGTTAAACCTGCATTAATAACAGTAGGCACGTTATCAGTTGCAAACACGTCAGGTAATAATCCAGCTTGAGCAGCTGTAACTAAGTTACCAGTAAACGCTTCACCACTACCTTCGATATCAGTTCTTAATGTAACATCGATGTGTGGATATTCTTCTTCAAATGCATCAATTAATCGTTGGTTAAAATCTGCATCTCCCCAATCAGCATAAGATAATGCGATTGTTTGTGTAGGTCCATTTGGATCTATAGGATCATCTTCACCACAAGCGTAAAGGACAAATCCTAAAACAAGAACAATTAATAATGTAAATAATTTTTTCATTATTTACACCTCCTTAATTAAAGTTTTGATAAAGTAATATTTCTTCAATAGTAAATGTACCTAATTCAGAAACAAGAGGATCTCCTAAATTACCAAAATCAAACTCAAATTTCACTTCGTCTGTAATATCATTTTCTACAGTGAACTCAACATATACAACTTTTTGTACGTCAGCTTCAACTGCGAAATCTTCTTTACCATCAACTAATATTGAACTAAATCCCCAAGCTGGAACAACCATGTTCACTCTTAGGTCTCTAGCAACTGATGAAGTAACAACTACTTTAAGTACATAGTTACCAGCTTTTAATCCATCTAACATTTGATAAACATGTGGTTGGTATGCTGCACCCATAGCTGTTACAGTAACAACAGCGTTACCATCTTCACTTAGAACCATAGAGCCTTCGCCACCACCTGCATTATCATACATAAAGTAAGGAACTGTAGTTGCATCACCATTTACGATTAGCTCTGGAGCTTCAGCGTTATCTTTTTCTTTTAAAGTAACATTATCTAATGAAACTGTACCAGCAGCAAAGTTAGCTGTTAATCCCATTTCAAAACTTAATACTAGGTTTTCCATTTGACCTTCAGCAGGTGTAGTAAACTCAAATGTATAAGTAACCATGTCAGTTGTTAACATTTGACCTAATTGTTCAAGATAATTCACATAATCAGCACGGAATATCTTAATGTTGATATCACGAGCTACTGATGCCATTGCGTCAACTGAGAATACATAAGTTGTACTTGGTGCTAAATTTAAGTTTTGGTTAAACTGGATAGCCCAATTTGCTTCACCAGCTTTATCAGTTGTGATATTGAATGTACCACCAGTACGATCATAAGTTACATTTGGCATATCGCCCCAGTTTTGATACCATAATGTCCAACCATCAGCAAATGATGAATTTACTAATAAATCATCTAAAATTGCCTTATTTACAGCTATGCTATCAAATTCTACAGTACCATCTACGTACCCACCAGTATTTCCAATTTCAACAACAATTTGAATATCACTTGATGTTTCTTTTGTTGATGTAAATAAGAACTCATAAGTTGCAAATTCAGTTGTTAACTCAACAGCATTAAATCTTGCATACTCAATCCACCATGGTTCAGCTGTTAGAGGAATACCTAATGCAACATTTACTGTTCTAGCTGCAGAAGCTTTCATAACTAATACAACTCTATAAGTGTCACCTTCAACTAAAGTAATATTACTTTGCATTAACTTAATATCCCAAGGATTACCTGGAGTTCCTGCAGTTGTAATTGAGAAAGTTCCCGCAGTTGTATCAATACCTGAATCAGTTACAAACGCATTTCCTTCATCAAATATTTCCCATTCAGAAGGATCACCAAGTGCAGCATCAAAATCACCATTGACTAAAAGATTAGTTTCTTCAAATTGCATACCAACTACTTCTAATGTTACAACAAATTCAGCTTCATTACCAGCAGCATCAGCTATTGTATAAGTAATTGTGAACGTGCCTTCAACTGATGTATCAACTGTAGTTACAACATCACCTAAAGCATTTTTGATTTCAACAACGATATCTTCTGTAACATCACCATCAACGATATCAAATGCAGTTACACCAGTCATTGGATCAAATGCATTACCTACAAGTACTGATCTATTTTCTACTAAACCAGTAAATGTTGGTGCAGTTTCATCTGGATCTGGTGTTGCTTCTTCAATAGTAATATCATCAAACCATAATGTTGCATCTACACCAATACCACCAATCGCACCTAACTCAAATAATAAACCACCACGTGGGTTATCAAGAGTCATAGTAAACTTATATGAGTAAGTTGCCCATTCTGTAGTAATTGTTTTATGAACAGTTAATCCTTCTTTAAAGTCTGTAAAGTATGGAGGACCAGCTAATAATTCACCAACTTGTAAGTTGATCATTTTTTCCACACTTGATTTAGCTCTAAAAGAAACTTCATAAGTTACACCTTGTTCAAAAGGTACATTCATTTGACCGAATCTTGGAGTGTACGAGTTTGTACCAGCAACAACTTCTGCTTTTAAAGCTGGGTTGCCATCGAATTCTTCTGTCGATAGTGTCATTTCTGCGCCATCTGCGATATAAACAGCACCACCGTCCCAACCAGCTGTACCTTGTGAAAAGTCAGGGTTAAGTAACATTTGTCCTTCAACTGGAGCAGGCTCTTTTACAGTAATTGTTCTGAATTTTTGAGCTAAAATACCTTCAACTTCAACTTCATACTTAACGACGTGATTTCCAGTCACAAGCGTATTTAATACACCCTCATCTGTAATATCCGATGTTGAAGTAAACGTGATTAAATCCGTATAATCTACATCGTTATTACCTGTAGCAGTAACTCCCTCAAGTACATTGAAAACCTCTTCAAATTCAAGAGTTACGTTTTCTGCGCCACTAAATGTAATTGCTGAAAGTGGTGTTTCAATTGGATCATCTTCACCACATGCAATTAGGGTGAATACAGCAACTAGCATCATCATGACGACAAACATTTTCTTTTTCATCTATTTTCCTCCTTATTATAATAGACAATTATTTCAAAGACATTTTTTTCTCTTATGTCTTTTGCCCAAATTCCATCCACAAAGCCTTGATTAAAGGTCTTTGTCTCATCATCTTTCTTGACAACTATTTTTTCGATATAAGCATCTTCATCAAATGTATTTAAACCTTTTGGATTTTCATAAATGACTTTAATACTTCCAAAAAGTGTTGTCTCTACTTTTTGGTCCTTAAAGAACGATTTTTCTAATTTAGGTTTTGGCCTGTAAATAAGTTTTTCATCTTTAAGTTCGAATATATGTTTACCATGGAACATAAACTGATACATGGATAGCATCTCTGCTGTTGAACCTGAAAGTCTTGCTACAAATCCTTGACCATGTTTTTTAGGATCTGGATTTGATGAAGTCGCGATAAATGATGATACTTCTAATGGTGAACGACCATAAATCTTAGGATCCATGAAACATGTGTAATTTGACTTAATTTCTTCATAGAATGTTTCATAAAGCCCTGCTTTTAATAATCCTAGTAAGTATTTATAAGTCATGTGCAAGAAATTAGATTCTCTTTCTAACCACCCTGGTGTAAATGCTTTAAGTCTACCAATTTCAAATGATTCATTTTCTAATGAAACACTTGTTTGATAAAACTTATGTTTTTGATCATATAAACCAGTTTTTTTAACTTTTTGGTAAATCTCAAATGCTTCTTCTTTACTTGCTGAATTTTTGATGTACCTTGCCGGTCCTTCTAGGAATGCTGGTAATGGCCTCATCTTAAACTTACTTACTCTAACAAGAGGTAGGCCATAATGTCCAATGATTGGATTTTTATGGTCATCTAAGATTTGCTCATACGCTTCTGCTTCAAAAGTAAGGTATGTTGGAATCACTTCATCAACTTGTTTTGCTTTTTCAGTAGATTCTTCCAGTTGTGTTAAAATTTTCTTTAACATCGATAAAGCTAATTCTTGTTTGACTTCAACAGTTTTTGTACTACGGTTTAATCGCTTAAATCTGTAATTTTCTAAGATGCTCATGCGCTCTTTCCAGTTTGTAAGATCATCTTTGACTTCCATATCATTTAAACCCATAAGCATTTGTGCAGTATCTTCGAGTAAAGTAAATGATTGATGCTCCGTACTAAATAAATGCTCATAAACAAATTTTGCTAATTTTTTGAGTTCAAACATTTCTGATACACCTGAACCAAATAATCCTGGTAATCCATTACAAGCATCATTCCATCCTGGTTTATTACCTTCATACGACAATCCAATACCATATGGATCTAAATGTGCAAATTTATTTAAGACTAAGGTCATCAATTTACCAACAATAGGTATTTTCAGTTCTTGACCATCTTTTTTTAACCATGTCTCAACTGGATCTATATGTTTTAATGCACCAAATTGTCTCACTTTGTTATCTTTAGTTAAAACATATTTTTCATCTCTTGGTACGACATAAGCATTGGATTGATAAAAACCAACGTGTTCTTTAAATAGCAATTCATGCATTTGATCTGGGTAAACTGTTTCAAAGTTCTCAATCAAATCTAATAAGTAAGTAAAATGATCTTCCCAATACCCTTCACCAAATGATGCCTGATAATTAACTTTTGATTGTTCTAGAATTTCATTGAATAAATGATCAAGACTTTCATCTTCTAGTGTCATTGCTAATACACCAGGTGTAAAAGGTTTTTTTAACAATGTCTTTACTGATTTTGGATATTTTTCTACATCTCCTAAATAATCAAATGTAACACCTTCTATAGACAGTGGGTTATATCCATCATCTTGAATAAATGACGCAAACATTTTGATATTGAATGCTTTTATTTCTGGGAAAAAGATAAGATCATTTCTTCTATTTTGTAAAACATCTCTAAAATTTCCATTTCCTTGTGAATAATAAGCTGGTTCTAAATTGAAGAAGTTATAATCTCTTTCTAAATCACCATGTTTTCTTGAATACACATAATATGATGCAAAACCATCTTTTACTTTAAGTTGTAACGGGTATCCACCTCTTAGAACATTATCTAAATAGCTTTGCTTGATGTATGCATCATAGATTGGATAATTTGTCTTCGTCTCTACAACATTTGTGATATCTTCATGTAATTTTTGGTTTTCAACTTCTTTATCAAGAATATATGACATGTTTGTCTTTTTAATAAACTCAGATAATTTTGTTTCATGCTCAACATATCCAAACATTGAAACAAATGTTTTGCTTTGATTAGATTTGATACCTTTAAAAGATTGATAAGCAAATGCACAAGGTATTTGATTCACATGCGTTTGGCTCTGATCTTTTAAAGTCCCATCAATTAAATGGTACGGTGTATTTAATGTAGTATCCTCATTAAATACGGCTTTATAATCATAAATATATGTTGGACTTATATCAGATATGGTGTGAATAAAATGTCCTTCAGCAATTTCAGATACTTCAGCTTCATCACCAGTTGAACCTCTAAGTGTGTAAAAGACATAATCGTCTGTATTTTTGGACTCAACCCAACTTTGTAATAGATTAGAAATAGATTTATAGCCACCATAATCAATACCTGTAGGCAAAATTTGAGCTAATCCATCAACAATCTCAATATCAAGACTTTCTTTGTTGTGATTGATGATTTCTACTTTTCGATTTAACGATGCAAGTCTTTCATTAGGTAATGTGAAATATGTCACTCTAATCGTTACATTAAATTTTTCAATGTGTTGAGAAATTGATACTTTATCTTGATAAACATCCAATGTTTGTTGTTCATCTTCCTCTTTAAAACATTCTATTGTTTCGTTCTTTATTTTAATGAACGTTCTAAATCCAATCTTTGATACATAATGATATGCAGCATGTGCTGGGAAGAACTCCATAATTTGTCCATTTTTATTTTTTACTCCAAATGATGCAATCAATTGGCCTCTATTGACATAAAAAGCCCATAAAGGAATACCCTTTAAGCCGGAAATCCCACTTAAGAAGCTAGAGAATGGTTTTTGTTTTTGATAATTCAGTTGTTGAAAATGATATTTCTCCATACTTTTCCTCCTTTTAGGAAATCGGTTTCTTTCACCTATATATAAATATCATAACATAATAGGAAACCGTTTTCAATAAATTTAAATTATTTTTTTCTAGTTGATTCTCTGACGATGAGTTCTACTGGAAGTTTGACAACTTCTTCAATCTCTTCATCAGGGTTTTCGATGAGTTCGAGTAAAAGCTTTGCAGCTCTTTCACCAAGTTCTTTACGATCTTGTCTGATGGTTGTTAGTGAAGGTGTAAAATGCTTTGCAAATGCAATATCGTCAAATCCAATAACACTTATATCTTCAGGTATATTTATGCCTAAATCTTTTAGTCCTTTTAATACCCCTAAAGCAATGTCATCACTTGCTACTAATATACATTCTGGTCTATTTTTTGTGCTCTTAATAAGTTCTTGTGCTGCATTATATCCGCTTGTAAAACCAAAACTCTCTGCGTAAGTAATATCTGCAACATTTTCCATTTGATATGTTTGTACTAACTTTTGATAAGCATCTACACGTTCATTAAACGCCTTTGATGTTTTAGGTCCTGATATAAATGCTAATTTTTTAGCATCCAGTTCATTGTTTATAAAATCGAATATGAGTTTCATACCAAGTTCATTATCACTGACAACGGTATGCAATCCAGGAACCAACATATCTGTAGAAACGGCAGGTATTGGACTATTGATTAAATCATACAGACCTTTATCATTATAATTGCCCACAACAATATAAACGCCATCTACTCTTTTATTCATGCACCACTCTAAATAAGATAGTTCATGTTGTCCAAGTTTTTTAACAATAAAACTAAGCTCATATCCTTGAAGTTCAACATATGTCTTGAAGTGTTGCAAGATGCTCGAAAAAAACGAGTGTTCTAATCCAACATCAGATTCTTCAGTAAAAACAATACCAACAGTATAAGTTCTTTTTGATTTTAGCATACGCGCAGAATTGTTTGGAACATATCCAACTTCTTTAATGTACGCAAGCACTCGTTCACGAGTTTTCGCAGAAACATTTCCTGTTTGGTTAATAACTTTTGAAATTGTACCAGGAGCTAAATTCAACTCTTTAGCAATATTGTATATTGTTCGTTTTTTTGTCACTTATGATTCACTTCTTTCATAGACTTTAACTGATTTTATTTTAAATTCAACCGGAAAGATACTTTCGTCAATCGCACCACCCCAGTGACCACCAATGGCCAAATTGATGATTAAATGAAATGGTTGATCATACGGCCAGTCTTCTTGAGTTGCATGTTTACTTTTTTTGAATGTTGCCATCAATTTTTGATTGATATAAAATGATATTTGACCCTCATCCCACTCCATACTATATGTTTGAAAATCATCAAGTAACGATAAATCGTCATAAACATAAGTTAAATGATTATTCTTCTTATGATTAAAGGTTTGTGTATGTAATGAAAAATGAAATTGCCCAGGTCTTCTTCCAATATGCTCAATTAAATCAATCTCTCCACACATTGGCCAACCCACTTCTTTTTTGTTTTCACCTAATAACCATATTGCAGGCCAAGTGCCACTGCCTTTAGGTAGTTTAGCCTCAACTTCAATACGACCATACTTGATATGTTTTTTCTGATATGTTGAAAGCTTCCCTGAAGTATAATGTCTGTGTTCATAATCTTCTTTATGAGCAACTATATGTAACATTTGATCTTTCACATATATATTTTTTTCTTGGTTCGTATAAAATTGTGCCTCGTTATTCCCAAATCCATTTCCACCTGTTTCAATGGTCCATATATCTGAATTTAGGTAACCATCTTTATCGAACTGATCTTGCCATAAAAGTTTGTATGTCATTTTGATGCTCCTAAAGCCAATTTTTTTATGGTGTTCATTTCTTCCTCGTTTAAATAAATGCGATGTGAGTTTCCATCACACGTATCTTCTTCTTCTATAATCAGTAGTTGTGCGTCTTTGGATAAAGCATGCGCATGATAAACACCTTTAGGAATACGATAAACTTTAAATGGTTCCATCGCAAAATACTCAAAGTTTTTTTGATTGATATCAGTCGTTAAAAACATATGACATTCACCGTTTAATAAGACAAAAACCTCATCTGTTTCTAAATGACATTCGATGAAATTCAAATGTTCAATATCTAATTCTTCGATGTAATTTAATCTTGCAATGCGCCACGATTTGAAACTGAATAATTTTTCGTATCCAATGCCTTCAGCAAGATATGTTTCAAATAATTTCATCTAAATATACCTCAATGTGATTTTCTATATGCTCTATAGGTTGTTCAATTTGTTTTCCGTTAGAAATAATTTTAGATATTTGATATGACCCATACTCTAAATCTTTTGGATTGTAATAAGTAACAGTAAGTTTACGATTAAAAATATAAGTTGTAATCGCTGCTTTTTTGTCTATAAAATCAGCTTTGGTGAGTTTGGGTTTAAGTTTTAATTTTCCTAAATCAAAATGTATGCCAAATGTTTGATTTCTAAGTAGCAAAAGTACCCAACTAGCAGAACCCGTTAAGTATGTATACTTTCCTATACCCTTTTCTGTAAAGTATTCAGGAATACCAGCCCAAACATGTGATTCTGTTTTTTGAGATTGCTGTAAAACCTTAAATGCTGCTTCTCTACCCTCGATAGCTAAATCATAATTATATAAACCATACGCATACATCATGACCATATGTGAGAAAATAGCACCGTTTTCTTTATGATTATATGCAAACCCAAAAGCTCTACCCATGTCATGTAATACCTTTTTATGGTCTGAGTTTAAATGGTAACCACCTATTTCAGGATTAAACAATTTTTCTTTTGTCTTTTGAGCAATTTTAACCGCATGTTCTTTTGAAGGTGTTTTTGCTAATAACGCCATCGCTTGACCGGTTAAGCTTAAAGTCTTTTCATCATCCAAAAGTTTCCCTTGATTGTCATAATAACTTTGAAATGTGTCATTTTCAAAAGCTTTTTCATTTAAAAACGCTTTTTTATCTGCAGAAAGCTTTTCTAAGATGTGGACTAAATCGTTTTTATTAATCATAAATTTATGTCCACTAAAATGTTGAACTTGATTAAAATAACGAGATAGATCTGCATGTGCAGTTAATAACATTTCAAGCTCTTCAAATAACTCTACTTGATCAACTTTAAGGTTTTTGATTAAATAGGCTAAAATATTAAGATTTTCAGCATACATGTGCGTAAAAGCAATCGTTTCGCCTAATCGAGTAGCCATATCTAAACCATCATTCCAATCGGCATCTTCTAACTTAGTATATCCATTTTTACCAACGTTGTGATACCCAACAAGGTTTTCGACTAGAAGATGTTCTAAAATAGTACCTTCATAAATATTATGATTCTTATCTCTTAATAGATTGTCCTTATGAGGTGTTATGGATTTTTTAGTGTAATGCGTAAAACGATCTTGGAAATATGTTTGTTTTCTAAGTAAGAAATCTATATCTCCAGATTCATCGATATATAATTTCGTAGTAATCATTGGCCAAACACCATGATCAGACCATACACGTGTAATTGAATTTCGATCTGCTTTAAACTCTCCTGGTTGATCACCTATAATGGTTGCGTTTGATCCATCAATTCTTATACCTGCAAAATTACTATATAACAAATCAAAAACACTTTGATCATTCGTCATGATAAGTGCTAATAAATCTTGCCATAAATCTCTCCATCCACGTCCACCTTTTCCATAGTCATGAAGAGGAAGAAAAGAGTTACCATAATATCTTCTGAGAAGTGGTTGTAAAGCTACCCATCTCAATTGATTTGATGTTTCTTTCGAGTCAATATAAAACGATAACTCTTCAACATAATTTGTAAAAAATTGATTTGTCTTGTCTAAGGCATCATTAAATCCTTTTTCATTAAGATATGACGTTTTGAATGCATCTAAGTCTAACGCTTCATGTGTAATTGCAATCGCCATATAGAAAGTTATACGATCATTTGGTTTTACTTCTATTTCATCAAAACATACTGATCCCATCGCTTCATATCCATCGATATGAGCGTTTTCTGCGGTAAGGTTATTTAATCCATTTGGAAAATGAAAAGATCCGCCAGATAGATAATCATCTACAGTAGGAATATACCCTTTGATTTTCATATCTTGACTATGTGCTAAAAAAGTATAAATGGTATCATTGGATTGGTGTCCTCTTTCATCGAAAGATAAAGTAGGATTGACAATGATCGCACCTTGTTTAGCATCAATTCTGTTTAACAAAGATGTAACATGGCGATGATCTCTTACATTATCAGCACTTCTACCGTAAATCGGAGTAGCCGTAAGTATTTTTAATGTTTGACTCTTTTGTGTTGTGTTTGTAAATACGATTTTATGACATTCAGCCATTTCATCAAGAGGAACAAAAGAAGTTGCTTCTATGGTATGTTTTGAATTAATTCTAGTTACTTTTTGATAAAGCATATCGGTTTCATAGATAATATCATCTTGTTGTTGTAGATGTGTTTGACCATTTAAGAAAAACATTTCTTGATCAACAAAAAAGATAACATTTCTAGATTGTGTATGTTCATATAACTCAAGTTCAGAGGCTGGTTCTATTGCATAATGATGTAAATCTGTTTTTACATCTCCAGCAAAAAACGGGGTAATTGCAGATCTAAACCCCTTTAAGTTGAATAGTGGAAAGTAGTAGCCTAAGTTTTCGTAATTTTTAAACTGCTTTTTTATCATGTTATTATCACCTCAAGAAATCGGTTTCCCAATTCCATTATATTAGAAAAATAGAAAAAGTAAAGTCTTTTAATGAAAAAAGTGAAACGCTTACAAAAAAAGAGGCTCTTCGACCTCTTAATTTAGAAATTAAATAATTATTGTTGATATACTATGCGCTTTGCTTAAAAATTTAATCTTTTGATCGAATCCTTGGATATCAACTGTAAAATCTTTATCTTTTTCGTTTTGTATCACTACAATCTTACTTCCATTTGGATTTTCAAAAGCCACAGTAAATAATCCTTGATTTACTGTTGAAGCCAGTTGAACTGCTCCTGGTTTGATATATTTAGAAAAATGACCAATATAAAAATAACTAGGATTTTTCAATATGTTTTCTTGGAAAATATTGACTATAATCGGTGATGAACATAAATTGTTCACATGATTAGGGCCACCAGTATCATCTAAAAACAAATTCCAATCAATATATCCTTCGTTATAATTTCTTAAATCATGAATGATGTTTCTACCATATCTTTCTCCAACTGCATAATCACTTGGATGCGGTCCGTTTTCTTGACACCCTTCGGTAAATAATAAGTGTTTATCTGGGAAAGCATCGTGTGTTTTTTTGACTTCATCAAATAATTCATTATCGTACCAGTGAAATGCTGTCCCGTAGACATATTTATAAGCTTCTGGGTCTGATAGAACTTTTTTAGTTCTTTCAAGCATTAAATCACGATTATGATCCCAAATGTATATTTTTTGATCTAGTTTTTCTTTTTCAAAAGTCTTACCTAAAACTTTTACAAATCTAGCTTCATCTTCTGCTTCATAGATACATGAATCCCATCGTTGAACTGCCATAGGTTCATTTTGAACAGTTACAGAAAAAACATCTATACCTGCTTTTTCGTATGCCCGAATAAACTTAACAAAATATTTCGCCCAAATGTCATCGTACTTAGGTAAGAGTTTCCCCCCTTTGATTGGTGAGTTGTTATCTTTCATCCAAAATGGTGGAGTCCACGGAGAAGCTAGAATTTTTATGTTTTGACCTCTAACTTCAGATGCTTCTTTGATTAAATCAATGATAGGCTGATCTCTTTTAATTGAAAATGATTCAAGTGTATCATCATAGTCATCTATATATAAGTAACTATTTAAACTAAAATCACATCCATGTATTGATACTCTACCAATCGAATATCCAAGTCCATCTACCGGATCAAAGTAAGCATTGATTGCTTTTTGACGTTCTTCTTTATTTACCCTTAACAAATTATATGCACTAGCTTCAGTAAACGCACCACCAAAACCAATGATTTCTTGCATTTTTTGGTTTGGATCAACCGATATGGTTGCTTTTTCTAGTGGAAATATCTCATCAACAATAATTTCATCTAATCGTTCGTTATCACGATTACTTGTTCTAATATGTCTCATCATACACCTTCCTTCTAACTCATTATATATGATATTTTACAAAAATCAATCACAAAAAAGAAAAGAAGCTCATCGCTTCTTATACTTGATAATAAAATAAATGATAGAGCCCAATAAAATATCAGCGACAATGAATATTGTCATATTTTGTATGAGTTTTGGATAGACATAAGTATCTTGATCAATCAAAATTTCTAAATCCTCATCACTAATACCTTGATTAAAATCATCGCTTAAATCAGGATATGTTTCATATTGAACCAATTGATCAAACTCAATGATTAAGACACCGTCATAGTCATAAAGTTCAATCTCTAAATCTAGATCTTCTGTAATATCAAATGCATAAAAATAAAATCCCATAAGGTCTAACCCGTAAGATACCGCAGCACCTTCATAAGAGCTTTCAGTATATGTTTCATAAACAGTCTCTGATGTTTCATTGTTGATAACTCTTAATCCTGTTTGATCATTTTCATCTTCAACCGATGTAGCATATGTTACATCTGTTTTTGGAAGAACAAACAAAGCAAATTGATTTCTATACTCAGTTTCTGCTTGAGCAATAGTTAAATACACATCAACTATATAGTCATCTGTTTCCTGTCTTGATAACTGATTATAAGCAATCGACTGCATTGAAACAAAGCGGTCAAAATCTTCAATCTCAACTGACTCTTCTGCTAATTCATAAAACACATCATAAACCCTTTGATTGTAAGATAATGTTAAAGTCATAAAATAGATTGCTACTGCAATCAGTATACTAATAATTAAATACCAAATGATAAATTTCTTCATTTTCTAATAACTCCTCTATGATTGTATAATTGCTTAGCTGAACCTAATAATTTCAATTGTTTATGATCATAGATAATCGCTCCATCATCAGGTATTGCAAAAATAGGTTTATGCGTTGATCGATACATTTTTCTTAATGCACTTTTTTGTTTTTTTCTTCTTCTATAATGAACTTCTATAATAAAATTGTCGATTAGATCTAAGCCTTCATGTAATGAAAACTTATCATAATCTAAGTCAGGTGAGATATGATAATTGCTAAACTGAATCATTGCACCTGCAGAAGAACCTATAAAAATTTTCTTTTGGTTTTCTAAATGTTCTTTAAGTTCAAACTCTTTGATTCTTTCCATCATGAGATCTGGTGCTCCACCTGGAAAATAAATAATATCAGCTTGATCGATTTTTTTCTTTGCCTCTTCTTTTGACATGTCATAATAGTATACAAATGAAATATGTTTTTCTGGAATGCCATAAGGCTCAAAACTATCAATCATTTTTTGATAGTACTCTCCACCTTTTTTATAATAAGCATCGTAAGCTTCAATCGTATATATATGTTTTTGGAAAAAAGACAAAGCAACTACACAAACTTTGTGTTCTTTTTTAATAATCTCTTTTAAGGCATCAACCATAAAAGATTCTCTTAAAATCCCTCTACTTGTTAGTACATGAATCATTTTACACCTCTTTTTAAAAATAGCTTAGCTAATCTAACCCAATCATGAATATATCCATAAGCATCTATGAAATTTTCTTGTCCCATATCTAAAAATGCTACTTCTTTAGTTGCAATAGATAAACCATGTCTACCAGTCGGGTATAAATGTGCTTCTTGATAGACTTTATTAGCCTTTAAAGCTTCAATAAAAATCAAACTATTTTCTACAGGTACGCTTTCATCAGTAACTGTATGCATGATGAACGTTGGCGGAAAAAGTGGGTGAATATGTTTTTCTAAAGAAACTTCTTCTAATAAATCTGTGTTTATGTGATGCCCAAGTAGATGATCAAACGATCCTTTGTGCGAATATCTAGGGTTAGCTGTTATCACCGGGTAACATATAATTAGTTTATTTATATATTCGTAATATAAAGTTGATAACATGACTGCAAAATGTCCACCAGCGCTAAATCCAACGACATAAATCTTATCAACCAATGGGTTATTTTTAAGTATTTCTAAAACTTTATGGGCTTCTATATGTATTTCTGGATAAATCAGTTTTTCTTCTCGATAATGATAAACTGCTTGATGATAACCTTCTGTTTTAAAAGTATCAGCAACCACCCATGATTCTCGGTCTGAAGTATACTCATATCCTCCACCAGGTAGTATCAATATTAAATCTCTTTTTTGATGATCATACCATCTAACTTCACAATAGTTATTTGTGTTTAATTTTATTTTCATCTCACACCTCTACCTATAATATTATAGCACAAAATCAAATGATAAAAAAAACTGTCAAATAGACAGTTTTATACAAGTTTTTCTGGTTTATGAAAATAATAGCCTTGTTGTAGATAAATATCGTTTTGCATTAACTGATGACTAACTTCTAAAGTCTCGACGCTTTCTGCAATAACTAACTTGTTTTCGAGCTTACCGATATGAGAGATCATTCGCACGATTTCACTATTTTTTTCGGAACCTAAATGATTAATAAATGAACCATCAATTTTAATGATGTCATATGATACAGATTCAAGTACAGCAAGTGATGAGTACTCACTACCAAAATCATCAATAGCGATTAAAAATCCTAAGCTTTGATAATGTTGAATCATTTCTCTGCAAATATTTAAGTTATGTACAAAAGTGTTTTCAGATACTTCAACAATGATATCTTGATTAGAAATGCCATATGTTTTAGCATAATCGCTTAATAAGTGTGAAAATCCTTTCTTTAAAAACATTTCCGGAGTCAAATTAACGGATAGTTTAAGAGATTTATAGCTTTTATCTGTTTTTAGTTTGCTAAAATAATTAAAACTCTTTTTAACTAAGTGTGTTTCTAACATTTCAAGCAAACTTGACCTTCTGGCAACGTTGAAAAATTCATAAGGACTAACAAAGCCTAACATTGAATCTTTCCATCTAGCTAAAGATTCAACATATACATGTTTTTTTTGGTTGACATCATGAATGAATTGAAAATGAACATCAATTTGGTTTTTTTGAATGGCATCATATAGACGATTTGATAATATTATATTTTTCTCAAGATTAGATTTCATCAATGGTTGATACATCGTTACTTGATTATACGTAGTATCATGTTTATAATATGATGCCAATCCAGCATAAATAATTAAATCATCAAAACTAGCTGTGTGATTCGGATATAAAGCATATCCAATGCGCTTTTTGATACGAATATAAGTATCCTTAACATAATATGTTTTTATGATTTGCTCTTCTAGCACCTCAATAAGCTGTTCAACTCTAACTTTTGATGGGTTAATTAGCATAATCACAAACTGATCTTCGATAAAGTTTGAGATAATATCTTTTTCTTGAATAAGGTTTTTGAGATTTTGTCCAATTGTCTTTAACAACTGATTAGCTATATCAATTCCATAATAATCGATCACTTCGAAGAAATTATTGACATCAATGACAAAACAAGCTACATTGATATCTTTATCTAGTGTTTTGAGATGTTTTGATAAACCATTACTATTTAAAAGTTGTGTCACTTGATTATAATTTGCTTGATACTCCAAAGATTTTTGTAACTCAGTAAGTTTAGTAATATCTTCACCGATTGAAATGATACTCTTGGGATGGCCAAGTGCATCATTGATGAGTACATTTTTCCATGATATAACAAATGTTTTATCATTCTTTTTGTATTCAATAACACTCCGAGTTATCTTCTTTTCAATGACTTCCTTGACCCAATCATTATCATCATCATGAAGGTTCTTACCTACATTATTGATATACGTCCCAAAGATTTTTTTAGGATCCAAATCAAAGATCTCACAATAACGATTTGAAGCTTGAACGATATGCCCATGAATATCTGTTGTAGTCATCAGTTCGTTCGTATTTTCTATAACTTTTTTACTAGCTAAATTCAATTCTGAAAGCTCATTTTTAGTCAGTGCTAATTGTTTTTTCATTGCATCTACATCGGTAATATCAAAAGCAATCCAATATGTTCGATCTGCTTGACTTGAAGCATATATAACAAAAAGTAATGCCTGATCAAAAACAGGCAGATCTAAAGTGATTTCTCTAAATTGATCATCCTCTGATTCTAGTGTTAGTTGTTTGAATTTTTCTTGATCTTCAACACTCATAAACTTAGAAAAATCTTCTTCGTAATAAATTTGAGCTTCACTTTTAACTCGATAGTTTTTAATGAAACTATCTGTAAATTGACAAATGTATTTTTTTTGTTTATGATCAAACTCAATATAGATTGCTCTACTGTTTTCAAATGCTAATTTATGTATGAATTTTCTTTTTTGAACTCTATATAAAAACTTGAAAATACCTATTCCAAAAATAGCCATATTTAACATAAACAATCCATGATATATGACATCAATGGTTTGATTAACCTCTAAGATTTGTTGATTATTATGTATGATTTCAAAAACAAGTTCGAAAGTGAATAAAGCAATGAACATTAGAGCTGATATCAATAAGTATTTGTTCCCATCCAAAATTGTTAGGATTAATAGCAAAAATGAAATCAATAAAGTTGCTGAAATCGTTATCGTAGGATGCAAAAAAAGGTAGTCTTCATGTAGTAACACAAAGAATACATAAGTGAAGTACAAAATATATAAGATATGACCTACTCGAACGAGTTTACGTAAATTTAGTCGATTCATTAAAGTCATCCTTTCGCTATTTCGATTATAGCAAAATATACTATTTTTATAAATACACTTAATGAAAATGTAAGAATTACTTTTGCAAAGCGATAAAAAACCCAGATTATACTGGGTTTTTTATGATATTATATTTAAGATTATCTTTGATTTCGATACTTCTCCCATATAGGTTCATCTTTATTGGACGATCAACTTCTATGTATAAAATGTTATCTTTTATTTGTAAATCAACGGTTGTCCTCTGATAAATAATGGTTGTTTTAATAGACGATATATGCGTTTGATAAACTGGATTTAGTTCAAATGTTTGATTAAATCTGAATCCTAATATACCATAAATTAGCATTAAATAACTTCCGCCTAAATTCGCAATATGCAGTCCATGTTGGGTACGATTATGACTATCTCTAAAGTCAAGTTCCGCAACCCTTTTAAAAAACTCATAAGCTAAATCAGTATATCCAATCTGATATGCTGAAATACCATAAATACATTTAGATAGACTCGAATCATGGGTTGTCCTTTTAATATAGTAGTCAAAGCTATTTTTGTACATGTCTTTATCAACTTCATTAAATAGAACTAGTGCTAATATGGCATCAGCCTGTTTAATTATTTGATACCTATAGATAAATAAAGGATGGTAATAAAGTAACAAAGGGAATTTATCACTATCAAGATCTGAGATATTGATGTCTTTTTTACTTAAAAATGAATCATCTTGTTTTACTATATTTAACTGATCATCTACTAATAGAGTCATGTTTTTATATGCTTTTTCAAGTAAGATGATGTCTTCTTCTTTCAAATCAGTTTTAAGGAGCACATCTTTAAGTTCATCTTTATGCGATGAAATGTAATCATGAGTAAACTTGAAATGATGCTTTGCAGCATTATTTGTGTAATAATTGTCATTGATTAAGACCGTATACTCATCAGGTCCTGTGACATTATAGATATGGAATTTTCCATCTTTAAAATGTCCATAGTCAAGGAGAAATAAGGCAGTTTCTATAATTATCTCCATGCCATATTCAATCATGAATCCCTCATCTTTAGTCGCATAATAATAATTAATGATTGCAAGTGCAATATCACTATTGATATGAACTTGCGCACTACCTGCAGGAAAATAAGGAGATGCTTCTTTTCCATTGATAGTTCTCCATGGGATTTTTGCACCTCTATGACATCCCAGTTGTTTTGCTTCATGTCTTGCTTCATCTAATGTGTAATATCTGTAAAGTAGTAATTCTTTGGCTTTTTTGGGATCAGTTAAGATAAAAAATGGAAGCATATATGTTTCTGTATCCCAAAAAAAGTGCCCTTCGTATCCTTCACCTGAAATACCCTTAGCTGCAATATGCATATGATAATTCGTTGATGCACTTTGACTGAGTTGATACAAATTATATCGTAATGCTTGATTAATATCAGTATCAGATAGTTCAACTAACGATTTATCCCAAAAAGCGATGCGTTCTTTTCTTTCTTCTTGTAAGTATGCATCAAATGGTTTACACATCTTTTCAATATACTTGATATCCTTTTCATGATTTTCGTGTGTTAATGACGACGTGTAATATGTATATTTTGTAAATGATATAGGCTTGTTTTTTGATAGGTAAGCTTCTCGTAATCCGATGATTTCATGATCTTTGATTTGATAATTGAATGCTTGATCATGTGTGATTGCTGCATTGATAAAAAGCGATGTATTTGTTGTCTTAGCGTACAATAATCCATGTTTATCATCTGTTTTTAAATCAATCAGTTCTAAATGTTTTCTCGTATTTGGTAGTCTCGGATCTGTATTTTCAACATATCTAATAGCGGGTAACCTAAGATATGATTGAAGTTTAATTTTTCCTTCATAATTTGGAGATGATAAATCTAGTTTCGTAACAATTAAGTTTTGTTTAGAAGTTACCATTTTTTCTTCTATAAGATCAAAAATATATCCTTTATCAGATATGTATCTTACTTTTCGATATGATGTACCTTCTAACATGTTTAGTGACCGTTTGATGGAAACAAGCTCCATATGTGATAAATCAATGATATCATCATCAACAACTATCTTGACATAAGACCCATCAGGAAGGTTTACAATCGTTTGCCCAAGTTGTGGAAATCCTTCATAATTTTCTTCATAACGGAAAGGATATTGATTATAAAATCCATTCATTAGTGTGATTGGATCATCATTTGTTCCATAACCTTCAATAAAATGTCCTCTTGTGCCTAGTGTACCGTTAGCAAGCGAAAAAATTGTTTCATCTGATAATAAATCTTCTAGTTTTAAACGATCTTCTCTAGTAACTATAAAATCTTCTTTTTTATATTTCATAAATCCATCCATTCTAAGTATAGTATCATCTCCATTATACATGTCTTAGAGTCATATCTCAAATGTTAGGCAAAAATGAAAAAATGCCCATTTGGGCATTTTATCAATACATTGGTGGCATTTGTGATTGCTGATCTTTTTCTTTGATTTCAACCACTGCAGCCTCACTTGTTATGATTAAAGCTGATATAGATGCTGCATTTAAAATGGCATTTTTAGTAACTTTTGTCGGATCTATGATTCCTTCTTTGAGCATATCAGTCCATTGACCCTCTTTAGCATCAAAACCGAAATCACCTTTTTGAATTTTTTGTTGTTCTAATATATATTGACCATCGAATCCTGCATTTTCTGCAATTTGATATAACGGTACAGATAAACTATCTAAAACAGCTAAGATACCTCTTTGTCTATCAATATTTTCATTTTTTAGTGTTTGTTTCAATTCGGTTTGAATATTGACTAAAACTGCGCCACCACCTATAACTATACCTTCGGTCACTGCAGCACGAGTGGCATTCAATGCATCTTCAATTCTTAATTTTTTTTCTTTAAGTTCTGTTTCTGTTGTAGCTCCTACTTTTATAATTGCCACACCACCTGATAGTTTTGCAAGACGTTCTTGATATCGTTTTTTATCATAATCAGATGTTGAACGTTTCATTTGAGCATCAATTTCCATAATTCTTTCTTCAATAACATCTTTTCGACCATGACCACCGATAAGTGTAGTATTATCTTTTTTAACAACAGCTTTATGAACAACACCTAAGTCTTCTATTTTGGTTTCAGTAAGTTTCATTTGTAAATCTTTAGCTATAAATGTAGCTCCAGTCAAAATAGCGATGTCATTGAGCATTTCTTTTTGATTGTCACCAAATCCAGGTGCTTTTGTGGCAACTACATTAAATGTGCCTCTAAGCTTATTTACAATAAGTGTTGAAGTGACTTCATTCTCAATGTCATCAGCTATTAAAAGTAATGGTTTGTTTGCTTTAACTACTTGTTCTAATAATGGGAGAATGTCTTGAATAGTTGATATTTTCTGATCTGTGACTAATATGTATGGCTCTTCTAGTTCAACAGTCATGGTTTCACGATCGTTTACAAAATATGGCGATACATATCCTTTATCATATTGCATCCCTTCAACAACTTCTAATTCAGTTTCAAATCCTTTTGACTCATCCACTGATATGACACCATTTTTAGATACTTTTTCCATAGCTTTTGCAATAATTTGCCCAATTTCTCTTGACCCTGAAGAAATGGCAGCAACGTTTTCAATATCCTCTTGAGTTTCAACTGATCTTGATTTTTCCAACAGTTTTTTTGCTACTTCTTTAGAAGCTTGTTCAATACCTTCTCTAACAAATACTGGATTTGAACCATTATCGACTGCTTTAAATCCTTTATGTATGATTGATTGTGCGAGCAATGTTGCTGTTGTCGTTCCATCACCAGCAACATCATTAGTTTTAGAAGCAACTTCGTAGACTAACTTAGCACCCATATTTTCATATGGATCTTTTAATTCGATTTCTTTAGCGATAGATACACCATCATTAGTAATAAGTGGTGAACCATACCCTTTATCCAAAACAACATTTCTGCCTTTTGGTCCGAGAGTTATTTTAACTGCATCAGCAAGCAAATCAACTCCCTTTAGTAAAGATGTTTTTGCATCTTTTCCATAACGAATTTCTTTACTCATTTTCATGCACTCCTTTAATTTTCAATGATTGCTAAAATATTTTTTGCTTGAATCACCAAATACTCTGTTCCTTCATATTTGACTTTAGTACCTGAGTATGTTTGATAAATAACTTTGTCGTCTTTTTTTAAATTCTCAACTTTAGGTCCAACAGATAAAACCTTACCAATAGCTGGTTTTTCCTTATCATCTGTCGTTAAGATAATACCACTCTCTGTTTTTTTCTCTTCTTTTTCAAATCTCAAGACAACATAGTCTTCTAATGGTTTTAACATGCTTTCACCCCTTCCTGGCACTTATTATACTTTAGTGCCAATTCACTTATTATTATATTCAGGATTTTTTTGATGTCAAGATATTTTTTTGCTTTTTTTCAGAACAAAAGTGAATAAATTCACTAGGGGCGATAAAAATCGCCTTTTTCTTTTTAAAGTCACATTGTATAATAGATTTATGGAACCTATAGTGATTAAGTATAAATTTAAAGATCAATTAGAACTTGCTCTTAAACATGGTGAACATGTCTTTAACAATGAGCTTGTTAAACTATCTAATTTAAAAGTATATAGAGATAACTCCATTTCCATTCAATCTATATTTGCTACCTATTGGGATTCATTTAAACTTCATTTTGAAGATAAACTACGTCCCTCAATTATCGAAAATGTTGAAAAAATGATACATTGTCGTGATTTCAAATATGGCTACTTC
This sequence comes from Tenericutes bacterium MZ-XQ, assembly GCA_002838205.1. NCBI lineage: Bacteria > Bacillati > Mycoplasmatota > Tenericutes bacterium MZ-XQ. The sequence continues at coordinate 1,324,452 of CP017950.1, forward strand.
TTCTATGAATGCCCAACTTGTGATAACTTTCATATCCAAGGTCTTTCTTGTCATTCAAGGTTTTGTCCTTCTTGTAATCAAAGATATCGAGAAGCTCGAACACTTGCGATTGAATCCAAATTACTTAAGTGCCCTCATAGACATTTTGTCTTTTCAGTTGCTAAAGAGATGCGTAAATTCTTTTGGCTTTATAGAGACTTATTTGATATCTTATTTCAAACTGTAAATGAAGTTCTTCATAAAGCTGTTAAGAAAACGAAGGCTGACCACCAATTAGATAGAAGACTTGGCATCATTTGTTTTCTTCACACCTATGGCAGAGATATGAAGACCAATCCTCATATCCATGCTTTAGTTGCTGAACGCTTTATTGATGCTCATGGTCATCTATCCAACATGTCTTTCTTTCCTTTTGAGAGACTGCGTATGTTTTGGCAATATAGACTCTTAAGTAACATCTCAGCCTATTTGAAAACCCATGCGACAAATTCTATCTATAATGAGTTTAATCGCTTAAGAAGTTATCTCATTCATAAGTATAAAAAAGGCTTTTACACTTACGGGCCTCAATTAAAGAGAAAATCTAGCTTGTCTACAGCCAAAAAGATTGCTAAATACATCGCCAGATATGCTTCTCATCCAGCCATCTCTGAATCTAGAATTGATGACTTCGATGATATCAATCACCAAGTCACTTGGCATTTTGATCCTCATGAAGATGATCAAATTTCAGATAAACATCATAAACGAGGTACTCAAATCATCACTGATCATGTCTTTAAATTTATTGCACGTCTCATTAAACACATCCCTGATAAAGGATTTCATCTGATTCGTTATTACGGTTTTTATTCAAATCGGACAAAACGAAAAATTGCCTCTGAGTTAAAGTTAGTTAACCCTAAATCTTTGACTTATCTTAAACATCAACTTCACTTTCGAACTTTGTTGCTTAAGACTTATCACTATGACATCTTTAAATGTCAGTGTGGTTCTACTATGGTTTTAAATCTTGATGCTTCATATCTACCAAATCACCGAAAAGAGAGGTTATTTAGCGATGCCTAAACTATTTAAAACTAAATCTGTGCATATGTCTTTTGTTCAAAAAAAGAATTTGTATGCTGAATATAAATCAGCTGTTAAGCAGGGATTCATTGCTGGCCCTGCCGCTTCATTTAATGCATTTATATCGATGCCTAATTTTGATATCATGGTTGATATGAAATGTCTGCACTGTGGATTTGAACTTACTGTCAATTTTTCTGGTTATGCTCACTTTATGGAGACTGAAGGTGCTGCTTTTCCCGTTGATGTTTGTAGTCATTGTGGTAAGTTGCAGTTTGTGCTTTTAGATATTTATCATAAACTTATTGATTAATTTGTTGACTCGTTTTACAGACTCATTTTAGATGAGTTTTTTCTGTTTGTTTTTATTTAAATTATCAATTAGAATTTCCTAGTTAATTAAAAAAAGGACCTCAGTCCTTTAACTCATGATAAGCTGTTTTAAATCTCTCGATAATTTCGTCATTGTCTTCTAGTTTCGAATGTTTACCAAAAGTAATTCTAATAACACAAGGCTGATAAGCATCTTCTAATCCTATGGCTTTGATGACATGTGATGGTTTAATGACATTAGATGCACATGCGCTACCTGTTGATACATATACACCTAATTTATTTAATTGGAAATGAAGTTGATGTCCTAAAACATCCTTAAAAGCATAAGATAAATGATTGAATGAGCGGTTTGATCCACAAGGTGTGCCATTGAGCTTTATATCTTTAAATGCTTTTTTCATTTTATTATGAAAATCAACTTGAATGATTTGATAATGGTTTCTATTTTCTTCAATTTGATCAACTGCGATCTTAGCTGCTTCACCCATGCCTACAATGCCATATAAGTTTTCTGTGCCTGCGCGATGAGAATCCTCATGTGATCCTCCATGGATGAGCGGTTCAATTTCTAATCCTTTTTTTACATATAATGCACCAACACCTTTTGGCCCATAAAATTTATGGCTTGAAAAGGACATGAAATCAACATCAAGCTCTTTCACATCAATAAATTGTTGACCTAATGCTTGCACAGCATCTAAGTGTAATTTCGTGTGATGTCTTCTACATATTTTTGAAATAGAGAATACATCTTGAATCGTTCCAATTTCATTATTCGCATAAATAATAGATACCATCAATGTATTTTCATTAATGGTTTGATCGAGTTGTTTTAAATCGATTAAACCAAACTCATCAACATCTAAATAGTGGACCTTATACCCTTTTGTTTCTAGATAATGGCACGTGTTTAAAGTAGCTTTGTGTTCTACTTTTGATGTGATAATCTCTTTTAATTTGGGATGCTTATCAGCATACCCTTTAATTGCCCAATTTGTAGATTCTGTTCCACCTGAAGTGAAAAAAATCTCTTCAGATTGAGCACCGATTGCATCTGCAATTTTTTTTCTTGCTTGGTTGATTGCTTTTCTGTTTTCAATGGCGTGCAAATGCAAAGATGATGGATTGTGGAAATTTTTGCATAAATAAGGCTCAATATATTTTCTAACATCTTCATCAAGTGGTGTCGTTGATGCATAATCCAAATAAAATTCTTTCATCTTATTTTCTCCTTACTTGAATCATACATGAATCAATATTTTCTATATCAATAAATTCGATCTCTTTAATATCTTTGGATAACTCAATATCTTGGTTCAAGTTTTTCTTAAATCTGGAAATCAATGCATCAACAAAAGATTCAATCACATAGGTTTGGTGAATGATACAAGGATTCTTATCATCAAACATCTCGATGGATTTTTCAATAAGTTTATCTTGTTTTATTGGCAAATCTAAAGGATGTCCTTCATATAAAATGTCCTGGTTTTTCTTAATTAAAATGGTATATTTCATATAAACCTCACAGTACAAATATGACGTAATAAATGATGATCGCTAAAAACACAATAACGTTAAATAGTTTAATCCAGTGCAAATTTTTTCTCATGAAACTTGAAACACGGATCACTGATTTAGTTTTAACTGCGACAAGTGCAATAACAATAAGTGGTAAAACAAAAATCAGGTTATAAATCGCTAGTAACAACAATCCTCTGCCAACGTGACTTGAAAAATGAATAAGATGCAAGATTGCGGTAAAATACGCTTGTCCTGTACATAAGAACTCTGTAAATGAAATGACCACACCAATGAAAAATGCAATGACATAAATCATTAAGCTACCTTCTTCTAATTTTTTCGTGAAGGTTTCCATAAGCCTACGATTGAATTTTTGAATTTTACTTGGTAACTGGTTTTTTACCTTGTCATATTTTTTTAATGTTGTTACGATAAAATCATATAAATTTAATATCACAACAATAATGGAAATACTTACAATAACCCAGGGGACAATCTCTAAAATCGGGGCTATTCCGGATAAACTAGATAATGTTTGATAAAGCAGAGTTCCAAATAAAAAATATGATATATAGATTGCTGAAATAAAAATAAAACTGATTTTCAATAAGGTTTTGGATTGATCAGAAAAACTTAACATCGAAATAAAAAGTAAAAGCATGGCAATTGCACACGGATTGACTCCATCAACAAACCCCAATAAAACAAAAGTTATCAATGAAAAGTCAGCATCAGGTGCACTCTCTATTTCTAACATAGATTGTTCATTCATGATTTGCTGTATAGTACCTTGATCAACAGCATTTTTGATATCTTCATAACCAACAAAATAACGATCTCCTGCAAAAATCACAGGTGTTAGGCTTGTTCCAAAGAAATCAACATCATATGTATATTGATAATCATATAATAGCTTAGTATACGCTGAATCATCTTCTAAATAAATAGTTTCAATGTCATAACCTTCTTGTATCAACTGGTCGATAACACCTTCATCTTCTAATTTTTGACAAGAACTACAAAATTTAGATGCAAAATAAACTGCATCATGATAAGTATCTTCTGCAGCAATAATATGATAAAAAGGTGAAAATATAACAAGTGCAAATAGCACAAACATTGTCCATAAATTCCATCGATTAAATTTCACAAGATGCCTCCTGAAATGTTTATATACTCTTATTTTACCATTACTTATTCATTGAAAAAAGGTGAAAATAGAATTTCCCAATAAACAAAAAAACTTAGCGAATGCTAAGTTTATAAAATGTCTGTTGTTAAATAATCTATGTTGAGGTTTTTTTCTTCTTCTTTTGTGTCATTATCGTTTACTGTGAACACACCAATTTTAAATCCTTTGCTTTTTAATGTCTTAATTGTTTGTTTATCAAGTGATTCTTTATTGATATAATAATTAATTTCATTAACTCTACAATCATACATATTTTGATCTGTGATTTCTGTAGTCAAAAAATATAGATCAAAATTCGATATAGCTCTCAGATACTTTAGATAATTCATATTAAAGGAAATGATGATTGGTTTTAACTCAGGATAGAGTTCTAACAAGGTCAGCAATTTATTTAGATGTTCAATATCAGAGACTTTTTTAATTTCTAACATGGGTGCTTTCTTGTATGTCTTGCAAATATCTAAAAATGCTTCTAGCGTTGGCAATGCATATGCTTTTTGTCCATCACTAAGTTCAACATCTTTTATATCTTCATAATTAACTTCAGTAATTTTTCTTTCATCGTTTGCCAGTCTTTTTAATGTATCATCATGATGCACAATAAAAACACCATCTAAAGTTGAATGCATATCACATTCTATACCAACATAATGTTGATCCTTTCCTGCTTCTATAAATGCTTCAAGGGTATTTTCTAATGCTTCTTTAGTTTTTCCTCGATGTGCGATATATTCCATAGTCACTCCTTATGCCCTTTTTCATTATAGCAAAATTAACTGCAAATAGTAAATATTTTTGTAATTTTTATGTTTTCTTAATTTCGAAATTCAAACTAGTGTGATCTCCGATTAACCTAAGTCTTACCCAGCCTTTTGAAAAGGGTAGAGTTACATGACTATCTATTTGGTTTTCTGCAAGTATTTTTAACTGCTTTTTTTGGATAGCTACAAGTGCTACTCGTCCATCATAAACTTCAATTTTGATGTGAAGGTTTTGAAGATCATTGATTTTGATCATTCCAATATTTTGATATCCAGTAAATTTTTTTATTTTGCCAAAAATTTTCTTTTCTTTGAGTTTTCTATGTACAACAAACATCAATGCTTTCTTAGTATTAAGTTTAGACATTACTTTAGGGTTACTCAAATCCATCATACCATCTCCAATGCATGGCTATTTTATCATGATTTTATGAAAAAGAAAAATGGTTGTCTGCATATGATATAACCCTAATAAAAAAATGAGAGCTCTATGGTATGAGTTATTTAGTTCAGATGAATGATAGTATCTAATAAAATAAAAAACATGAACTCAATAAGGTTCATGTATTACTAATAATCTAAATAGATATATCAAGATTAATGATCATTATTTATCGATATCAAGTATTGCATTTCTTTTTGCTTTAAATACGCTATTAGATTATCCATCCAATCCTCTTTATCATTAGGAATATCTGATAATGCATTTTTTATATTAATGTATTTCAATAAATGATTTAATCTAACAAACAACTGATATACATCTTTATGATATAAATGTTCTGGCATGTGCATGTGATAAGCTTCTAAGAAAATTTTTTGATAGTTAGATAATGTATCATTTTCTACGGAAAAAGTATCTTTTAAATCCTCAAAAAATGTTACGATATCTTGCATATAATAGCCATAATAACTATCATTAAAATCAATAACTGTAACATGTTTTAAATGATCATCATAAAACATATTGTCAGATTCATAATCTCCATGAATTAATCCCTGCTTAAGATCTAATTTCGAAAAAGCCTTTATTAAAGCGCTCATTTCATCTTGTACACTACTTTCTAAAATTATAGATTGAAGTAGTTCGTTTTCATATGTATATCTTCTAGGCTTTGATTTATAATTTGATGATAGCTTATGCAGCCTTCCTAAAGTATCACCAATCTTAGCAATCAAATCATCATTTAAAGGACAATCCTCGACAGGGTTTCCTAGTGCCTGTTCAAAAACTACACCTATATATTTCCCATGATTGACAAATGCTTCATGGTTGGTTGTATAGATGATTTTTGGGGTTTTAAACTTAGATGCTAGTAAATACTCAGTAAATGAGATTTCTTGTATAAACTTTTCTTCTTTATATTCATCTATAGGTATTAGTCTAAGATAGTATATCTGTGATTGATCCTTAAACTGGTAAATTTGTGTTGCAGAAGATCTCCAAAAATGCAATCGTTCTTTAGAACTTTCAGGAAAGCCCCAAAAAGATAAGATGTTTTTGGCATCTTCAATATCCTCTTTTAAATTTTTAATCTTTAGCATATAGTCTTCCTTTATTTATGATAAAAAGAATGAATACCAACCTCATTCTTTTTTATGATTATAGTCTATTTCCTACCTCTTAGATAGGGTTTTGGATATTCAATTTCTTCACGAATATCTGATGCATGGTTGATAAAATGATAAGGATCTCTTAATAGCAATCTACCATAAAAAACCATATCACATGAACCACTTGAAATCGCATAATCACCTAAATTAACATCTTCGATGAGTCCGCCACCAATAGTTACTAATCCAGTTTGTTCTTTGATGATTTTGGCAAGATTAAGTTGATATCCTGGATAAAGTCTAATTGATTGTGATACAACATTTCCACCACTAGAAACATCTATTATGTCTACACCTAAATCTTTAATTTCATTGATGACGTTACTTAACCAAAAAGGATCAACGCCTTCTTCAACATATTCAGTGGCACTAAATCTAATCGCTAATGTTTTTTCTTCTGGCCAAACTTCTCTAACAGCTTTGATGACATCTACAAGTATTTTTTTTCTATCTTGATAGGCATCAGTTCTTTTATTGGAATTAGGAGATAAGAATTGGAATAATAGGTATCCATGTGCTGCATGTAATTCTAATAAATCATATCCAGCTTCAAGTGCTCTTCTAGCTGCTGCTTGAAAATCAGAAATCACTTTTTTAATATCTTCTAATGTCATTTCTCTTGGTAATGATAACTCACCATTAAATGGAACCGCACTTGGTGCGACTGGATGTTCAACTCTCGCTTTTCTTCCTGCGTGATTGATTTGGATCCCAGCCTTAGCGCCATGAACATGAATCGCGTGAACTATCTTTTTTAGTCCTTCAACATGTTGATCATTCCAAATACCTAAGTCTTCTTTAGAGATGACGCCATTTGGATCAATTGCGGTTGCTTCTTGAATAATTAGTCCAACACCACCCATTGCTCTAGTTGCGTAATGTGTAATGTGAAAATCTTTTACTTCTCCAGATGCATCACTTTGATACATACACATCGGTGCCATGACAATTCTATTTTTTAAGTTTAAATTTCTAATTTTGATTGGTTGATATAACATAATGTCCTCCACATATCTAATATAACTCTATTCTAACATGAATTTTTATTTAACAAAATTCAATTTCATTTATGTTTGTCTTCATATTTTTGATTAAGTTCCACCCACTTCTCTTTAATGCTTATCTGATGTGTAGATTCAAAGAAGATGTATCTTTGAATGATTAAAGCAACAATTAAAATAAGCGGTATGACAGGTGTTCCAGGTCCAAACCAAAAAATAATGACTGCACTACCGATTGCAATCAACCATCCATTTCCAGAGATCGTACCAATGACGAAAAAAAGTACTGCCCATCCGTGAAAGATCATATATGAAATAAAAAGGGATAACAATCCTCTTAAAGTCTTCATGGTTCGTGCAACTTCCCAAACCATAATGAAAAAGGTTTTCCAAAAAATAATAATTTTTTTCATTTATCTATAAAAAAATAAACACTCGTGTGCTTATTTTTGATGTAAATCAGTTTTTAATATATGTTGTTCAATCGCTTCAGGATATGGATATGCTTCTTCTCTCATACGTTTAAATAAGACATAAACAAGTCCACGTTCAACATCAATTCTTGTAATGACGCCAAAACCTTTTTCACCTTCAACTTTTACTTTTTCACCGATTAAAAATGTTTCATTACTCCAAGCCATAATATTCACCTCTCACTCATTTATTATAACATAAGTTTTCGAATTATTATCTATTTTTAGGACGATAAGCACGCATCGCAGATCCGATTAAGAAAACTTTCTCTTCACTTGTTTGTTGTTTTAAAAACATTAACAATTTATAAACATCTTTTGGTGGATTCATAGTCATCAATGCTAAAACATCTCCCTGATGAAGCGGATGACTCTTATCATGGACATATGATAACAGTTTCAACCCATCTTTTTCATATCTTCTCATGAATTTATAGAATCTATAGAGTATTGACGGGATTTCAGTATACAAATCTTGCCCTTTTCTATGCTCCATGTCAAGTGCCATTTCATACATTTTTGATACTTGAGTTTTGGACATATAATAGATGAGTTCGTTAAAATCATCATCTTGTTCATGCCAGTTGATGAGTGTTTTTAATAAATCAGCTCTCCAAAAAAATCGATGTTTAGATGATTCATCTAGTTCATATGTTTTTCTGAAATCTTCTACAATTTCAGCTAATAAATCTTCATTTAACGTTTCATAGAGTGTAAAAAGTTTTTCTGGAATGTCAGTCGTTGTTTCTTCATGAACTAAGTATTGATAGATTTCAGTCAATATTTGTTGTTTCTCTTTTGTAAAATGGTCTAATAAAGGCTTAAAAACGACTTCTTTTTCTTTAACTTCTATATTGTTTTTTTGATAGATAAATGTTTGATAGACAATTTTCTCTTTACTCATCTTATCTGCTATTAATATAGAAAATCCCATACCGCCTTGATGATAAGTACGATGTGTAGGATGTCCAACAATGTCATTTCTAATGTACTTTAATTCGTGAAGTATTGGATTAGAGTTAATATTTATATGATATTTATATTGAGTAAGTCCAATTGCAAGATCATATAATGCATCAATAGCTACAAACAATCCTTGTAAAAGACCAAACACATCAAGCAAAACTGCACCTTTTTCTTCTTGTGGTTGATCAAGATAGCGTTTAATCATGAGATCGATATTCTCAATCATATCAAAAGAACTTATCGCTCGATAAGTGTGACTATTTTGATGATCTTTATCTAATTGATCGATATATTTTCTTAATGCTTCTAAACTCATATAGAATCCTTAATCTTTCTAAGTAGTACTGGAGCAGGTAACTCTTTATAAAGAAGTCCTTCGATATATTTTATGCCAAGTCTTTCTAACATTTCTTTTTGATCTTTTGATTTAACATTTCTAATCACTAAAGCCATGTGATAAGACTCTAAAAGTTGTTTCATTTGACTAATATAACTTTGCCATTTAATACTATCTCTTTTCATCTCTAGATGAAGTGCATGAAATGGATAGTTAAGTGCCATATTTACCGAAGTGGTATCTAAACTAATGCCATGGTCGATAAGCTCTTGAATTTGTGTTGCATAGTGACTAGGTCGTAATTCCATATCACATTTAAGCCTTACAAACTCATAAGGTATTTGGTGCTGTTTAAGTGTTCCTAGAAGGAATGAATTAAACTTGGAATCAAGGAATGTTTGTTTGGAAATAGGGATTGTTATTTTGATTAATCTTTGTGTGTTTTTTTCTAAACTCACTAAGAAATCACAAACTTGCTCAATGTGAAAATGCTCTAAATCTACTAGTCTATTTCTTTTCTCTGCAACTTTAAGTAAATATTTACCATCAATTGCTAGGTTTGTTAGTATAATTTCACTTTCATATTGCCATACGATATTCTTTTCAATATCAATCATTTGATTAAAGATCAAGCCGATATTTTTGGTTTCAATCGCAACATTTAAATGATCAATAACCTGTTGTTCAAACAACTCATCTTCATAATCACGATAAACGAAATATCTAAACTTCTCATCATCTTCTCTTTTCGCTTTTTCAAGCGCAATATCTAAAAACTTATACAATTTTTGTGGATCTTTTTCGACAGTTACAACAGGATATCTAATGACACCCATAAAAGCGTTAAATTTTTCGTATGGCAATACTTTAGACTGGTAATTCTCAAGATGTTTAAAATAGTCTTTAATCACTTTAGTGGTTGTTCTTATGTCATTAAAGGGAACTACAACAAATAATTGATTAAAATCAAATCTATATGTATAACCTTCATTAAAGAATTTCTTACTAACTTGTGCAAACTCCTTAAAATACTTCATCATCATATCACTACCATAAATATGCTTGAGTTGATGATCGAGTTCAATGAGTAACAAACTTACTTTTTCATCAAGATAATCTGTTATTTTTTGATTTAGGGCATAAAGGTTTTCAATATTTGTCTCATGATCTAAAGTTGCTTGTTCAACTAAAGCTTTTGTTTCCTTAATCTCATTGGTTTGATCAAAAAACAAGCTCATAATAATGACTTCATCTCTTACTTTAATACTATAAAGTTTTTCTAAAATGTTTTTCCCTTGATATGTATATGCCATATGCTTTTCTTCATTTGGGTGAACAAATAGATAGGATATGATATCTTTATATGTGTTCACATATTCATAAGACAAATCTCTTATAAATAACTCTAAATGATAGTGTTCTTCAATAGCAAATAATGACATTGCAGATTTATTATAGGTGGACCTAGAATCTGTTAACTCTCTGTAACTAATGATTGGTGAATCCAAAACATGTTTATAAAAGTCATTTTCATGTTTTAGATGCTTCATACGCTTTTCATCAATTAATCTTGTGTATAAAATAGCACTAATGAGTTTAAAAAAATCGTAATAAGTTGCTGGATCTTTAATTTCTTCTTCTAAATGAACTAAAAACACACCCATATCAAGCATAGGAAATGCATAAATAAATGATACATCATCCTCATAATCTTTCTGTGTAACAATGTTTTTTGTCCACTTTATTGTTTTCGTGTGTTCGTAAACTTCATCACCCGTATAAAGTACATGGTCACATAAAGTGTCTAAAGTATCTTGTTTAGAAATAGTTTTATCGTATAATCTCTCTTTTTTATAATGGAAGAAATTAGGCGATTCACCTTCCAGATATATCACATATTCTTTTGATGTTACATATTGATCTAGATGCATGAAAAACAATCTAAAAAACTCTCTTAATTTTAGTTTTTCATCAATCATATGTGCGTATTGGATTAAGTCAAAACTCATCTCGATATATTTTAATATTTGTGTAGATTGTGGTTTGGAAGACTCTTTTTTTTCAATAACAACGATATCTTTTTCGATATCTTCTTTTTGTTTAGATTCTGTCTTTATCTTTTTATCAATAGTTTTATTAATCTTTTTGAGTTTAGTTTGATATAAATCTAAAGACAACTTGTTGTCTAATTGTTTATATAAAAAGATGATGAGTTCGTATGCTTTTAGTCTATAGCTATCGCTTTGTTCATCTATATAACTTTCATACTCAGCTTCTAAAATAGATGCTTTATGATAATCTTCAAGTTTTATGTATATTTCTAATAGTTTTAATACAATCTCAAGATCTTGAGGTTGCTTTTTGTGTGCATCGAATGCCTTGTTTTTCGCTTCTTCAAATTTTTTAAGTTCTATGAGTAATGATAATTCATCGATAAAATATTTACTTTTTAGATCATAATTATATAAATCATATAATGTGTTTAATGCCATTTGATGCTGATGATCATTTTTATAGATAGTAAAGATTTCTTCTAAGCAATAAATCTTAATATCATCTGGAATCATATCACTCATAATTTTTAGTAAATCTTCTAAATATGGTTCATGTAATGTTTTTTTAAGCTCAACATCATCTAATAGTCCTAAATATTGCTTAATGACTGGTAGAATTTCTTTGCGTTCTTGGATGTATTTTTTTGCTTCATCTAAATGATTTAAATGTAAACAAGCATCAATCATATGTTTAAGAATCTTTTCATGATAAAGCGTATCAGTTTGGGTTTTGATTTCATTTAATACTTCTTTAGCTTCATCATAAACAATGTCAAAAAGAGATAGCTCAATTGCAATCTCAAAATAGTAATTGTATGCAGCTTGATAATCAAGATGTGAAAGTGATTGATTCAAAAAATCCTTGATGATCGATAAGCTGTGTGGTTGTTTTGGAAGTTTTAATACATCGTTTAAACGCACTTTATCATCCCTTTATGATTTGATCGTATAGTGTATTTGCTAAGTTTAGATATTTTTTAGCAAGCTCTTCAAAATCAAAGTGAAGAACTTCAGAAAGTCCAATCATTTGTTTTCTTAAGGCTACTTGGTGCCACTGTAAAGCTTGAAACATGCGATAAAATCTCACCATATCTTGTTCTTTTTTGGTTGCTTTTTTCTCTAAGTAAACATCTAAAAGTTCCAATGCATCTTCAAATTTAACATTACCAAAACTTGCTATATCGTAGTAAAACTCATTGAGTCCCGCATACTCCCAATCCAATAAATAGAGTTGATCTTTACCGATAACAATATTGGATCTTTGAGCATCATTATGACAAAATACTTTAGGCATATGTAGTCTTTCATTAAGATACATATCCACCCACTTTTTCTTTAAATCTAAATATAATTCAGAACGATTTTCTGTATATGTCTCATAAAGCTCTAATCGCTCTAAAAGACCATAATCTGATGCTGGTTCAATACCTGAGTGATGTAGTTTTTTTAACATTTTAGCAACATCTTTTAAATATGGGTGATAGTCAACTGAAGAAAGCACAGTACCTTCAACATATTTAGCTGCTTTTTCACCGGTGGATTCATCAAAATATACAGTTTCGTTATTCAAATGTAGTGGTTCAACCTTTTTGATATTTTCATGTTCAAAGTGTCTATTGACAAATAAATTACCATCCTTACCAATAACACGATATGTATATAATTCTCCTTTGATTTCAATCACATAAGTCAAATGGCTCATGCCACCTAAAAGTCTGTGTTTTATAATGACTTCTTCTTCAGATACATGAAATGCTTTTGCAGCTCTTTCTTGTATGAGTTTTGCATGTTCATCTTTCATAGTTCATAAAATGTGACTTGACCCTCATCATAAATTGCATAGCTTTTATGATAGTCACCTAACGCTCCTGGATTCAATATAGTTATTTGTGAGTCTTGATTTAAATACTTCTGATGCGTATGGCCAAATATAACCATATCGACTTCATGATATTGAGCTTTAATCATTAAACGATCTAACCCAAACTTCACATGTTCTTTATGTCCATGTGTTAATAGAATTTTTAAACCTTTTAAATCTAGTATTCTTTCATATGGTTCTTTCGAAAAGAAATCATTATTCCCTTTAACTGTAATCATATGATATCTTTCATAGATATGACTATCTAAACACAAATCTCCTGCATTAATATGATAATCAACATCTTTATGTTTTTTTGCAACTCCATCTAATCGTTCTATGTTTCCGTGTATATCACTTGTGATTAATAATTTCAAAAAGATCCCCCTTTACTTTTTTAAGTGCTAGACCTCTATGCGAAATTTCATTTTTAATCTTTGGACCTAATTCAGCAAATGTTTGATGATATCCATCTGGATAAAATATTGGATCATAACCAAATGCTTCTATCTCTTTAAGTTCATGCCCAATGGTTCCATGGACTTTTCCTTCATAAACCTTATATGTACAATCTGGAAAATAAATAACGATTGCTGCATAGAAATAAGCACGTCGATCTTCTACACCTTTTAATGCATTAAGTAATTTGATGTTATTATCATAATCTTTGCCATTTGCATATCTTTTTGAATGGACACCTGGCTTTCCATCGAGTGCATCTACACATAACCCAGAATCATCAGAAATCGCTGGCATATGATATTTTTTTGCAAAATATTTTGCTTTGATTAATGCATTTTTTACAAATGTTAACTCAGTTTCTTCAACTTCATCATCATCTTTTAAATCTTTAAGTGAGATCAATGTTATTGGAGTATCTTCAAAAATCGTTTTAAACTCTTTTATTTTGTGTTCATTTTGACTGGCTAATAAAATTTTAATAGCATTCACCCCTATTCATCTCTTTAATACTATATTATCACATTTTTTGTCATTAACGTATGAAATAAAGCCATTTTAAGTTATAATGATTTTGGGTGATGAAAATGGACAATAAGAAAGATATAATAGAATTTGAAGATTTGTTTAAAGAAGAAATTGAAAAAAGAAATGAGCCGCCAAAACCTGATAATATAATGAAATATATCAATACAATCATTACATATACTGTCATTATGTTTTTGCTCGGTGGTGTTATTTTTTTGATGATTCAAGGTATCCCAGAAGCAAATAAGACTTATACTAAGGATGAGCTCATATTGGAAAATATTGCTGCAGACACTTCAGGTGTAGGCCTCATGACTCCAATCATGTTTGATACATATGATCAAAATTATTCTGGATATGTTGATGCTTTATATACCTATCAAGGATACGAAATAATTTATAACACATCTAATCCTTATATAGAAGATTTACTACTCGTTAAAGATAACCAAAACAATGTTATAGGCATTAATGAGCAGGTTTTCTTAAGTATTTATGATGGTACAGAAAATCAAATTAATTACTGGGATCAAGAATCAACATTAGAAATAAATAGATATCAGCACAATGAACAATCTCTACCTGATTTTTTAGTGACTACTGACATCAATATGATTGAAAATGAGGCTACTGGAATTACAAGTTTTTATAGTGCATTATATCAATTTGCTCTATATGCGATCTTATTAGCTTCGATATTAGTGTTTATGAAAAATGATATCGTATATGATTTCAATCAATTTAAAACAGTAAAAAATCAATGGTTTGTTATACTCGCTACAGGTTATTTATATGTTATTTTAGCTAATTATTTATCTAGCTTCTTATCTAACCTTTTGAGTAGTAGTTTGAATATACCAGTTTCAGAGTCTGTCAATCAGATGACCATTGTTAGAATGCTTAACTCAAATGGTGTCGTTTTCATCGTTTTATCAGCTGTATTAATCGGTCCGATTGTTGAAGAACTTGTATTTAGAAAATCTATATTTGGCTTAATTAAAAACAATACAATTGCAATTGCTGTTTCATCTATTATTTTCGGAGCGATCCACTTAACAGCTGAAGCATCGATTGCTGAGGCATTGATTAACGGCATTAGCTATTTTGCAATGGGCCTTGTATTTGGATATATATACATCAAAAATAATAGAAATATTATTGCCCCAATAGCTGTTCATATATTGGTCAACTTAATTAGTGTTATTGGTAGTATTTTGCTTTTCTAAATAACGACATAAAAAAAATAGTTCATCACAAATGAACTATTTTTTTTATCCTTAAATATCTACTTCTTTTAGTAAGCCTACAAATAAATTTAAATGGTATTCTTTTGCATAGTCTAAAGCAGTCTTATTCAAACGATCCTTTTTCATAGGTACCCTATTATCAATAAGTTTTCTTAGATAAATGTGATCTCTATTTAAAACAGCGATGGATAAAGCCTGTTTTTCTCTTAGTCTTTCGTACTTCGGTGATTGCATATATTCACTTAAATAATTGAGTATATCTTTTTTATCAAAGATCATTGCTGTATCAATAGGTGATTCATATCTTCTGTTTTTGATATCTATATAAGCATCACTTGCAAGTAATAATCTTACCGTATCGATAGTTCCGAATCTTACTGCATTAAAAATCGGTGTTTCAAAGTGATCATTTAAAGCATTAGGATTTAAATTTTGATTGAGCAACATGTCAATCATCATAACATTATTCGTTTTTGTTGCATAATGTAGTAGGGTGTTATTATATATATCTTTAAGATAATAGTTTTGTTTACTTTCTTTAAGTATGTAGTCTATAACTTCATGCTTACCACCTAATATCGCGTAATGGACAGGATATTTATCTTCTTGCGTCTTTTTATTTAAATATGCACCTGATTCTATAAGCAATCTGATAACGTCAAATTCCCCTTTAAAACAAGCCAAATGAATAGGCATCTCACCTACTCTGTTTTCAACATTGACTTGTGCAAATTTAGCAATAAGTAGCTTGGCAATTTGCAACTTACCTTTTCTAGCAGCATCAAAGAGTGGAGTTTCACCGTGTTGATCAATCATGTTCACATTGATATCCATGCTTAAAAGATAATGAATAACATCCATTGCACTTCCTGTCACAGCGTAATGCAACAAGCTTTTCTTTTTTTCATCTATCATTTCCAAATGAGTCATATTAAGTTTGACGTAATCTAAATCATTTTGAGCAGCTTTGATAAATACATTCATGAAATCACCACCTTCTACCCTTATTTTAACCTAAAACTATTAAATTCTTACATTTTTATTAAAAAAAATGTCTATCGCTGGGATAGACAATCTTTTTTTATCTCTTATTTAACTGCTTCTTTTAGTAATTTTCCTGCTCTAAATGCTGGAGATTTTTGTGCAGGAACAGTAATCAATTCACCTGTACGTGGGTTTTTACCAGTTCTTTGTGCGCGATTTCTAACTTCAAACGTGCCAAAACCTGTAACAACAACTTTTTCTCCTCTTCTACCTAAAGTTTCAGCAACTGTATCAGTAAAAGCTTTCAATACTTCTTCTGCAACTTTTTGAGTCACATCTGCTCTGTTAGCAATAACAGAAATCAATTCAGTCTTATTCATTTAAATACCTCCTATAAATTGTCTTTATTTTATCAAATAAATCGTATTTTTGCAAATATTTATGTTTTTTATCCCCTAATTATTCGCTTAATGAAGCATTTTTGTCAAAAATCTTCAGATTTTAGGTCTCTTGACAATAGTTTTTGTAATCCTTTTTCTACTGGTAATTGATTATAAATGATATCAAATGCTGTATTAATCATCGGTAATTCGACATTATATTTGATAGATAAGCCATGCATAGCCTCTATGGTTCTGATACCTTCTATCGTCTGTTTTTGCTCTTTATAGATCTCATCTAAAGATATACCTAAACCTATTTTTTTTCCTGCAGTAAAATTTCTTGAGTGTTCTGAAGAAGCTGTAACAATGAGATCTCCAATACCTGTAAGACCAAATGCAGTTTCTTTTTTACCGCCCATAAGTTCAACAACACGAACGATTTCTACAATACCCCTTGTAATGACTGCTGCTCTAGCGTTTTCTCCAAGTCCAAGACCTGTACAAGCACCGGAAATCACAGCGATGGCATTTTTTACAGCACCACCGACTTCTGACCCAATTAAGTCATTGGATGTATATACTCTTAAATATGTATCATTTGAGAATGTTTTTTGAATTTTCTTGGCAAGCTTTTCATCAGTGCTTGCTGCAACCAACAATGTTAAATGTCTGAGTATAACTTCTTCTGCATGTGATGGACCTGTTAATGCAACAAATCCTTTATATTTAGATGTCTCAATTTCTTCTAAAACAATTTCACTAACCCGTTTTAATGTCACTGGTTCAATACCTTTAGAAACGTTTATAAAAACTGATGGTTGAACTATTTTTTGATTGAGTGTTATTAAAACATCTCTCATCACTTTAGTCGGAACTGATAGTATATAATAATTTGAAAACTGAATCACTTGATCCAAATCTGTAGTAGCTAAGATTTGATCAGGAAGTTTAGTATCAAAGAATGGATGTTTCTTATGGTTTATCTTATCAACATTTTCATTATTAATATCATAAATCATCACTTGATGACCATTATCGATTAGTACTTGGGCAAGTGTTGTTCCCCATGCACCTCCACCAATAATAGATAACTTCATATCTACGCCTTCTTTCTTAAGATCAGTTTAATTGGTGTACCTGTAAAATCTATTGCCTCTCTTAATTGATTTTGCAAATATCTTTCATAAGAAAAATGTACAAAATCAGGATTATTGACAAACATAACGAATGTCGGTGGCTTAATAGCAACTTGTGTTGCATAATTGAATTGTGCTTTTCCGTGATTAAATATTGGTGTTGGATTCATTGCAACTGCATCGTGCATTAAATCGTTTAGAATTGAAGTTTGAACTTCTTTTTGATAATTTTCATATGCCTTATTGATCGCTGGAAATATCGTGTGAATTCTATTGTTATCCTTTGCAGAGACAAAAACGATTTCTGCATAATCGATAAATTTAAATTCATCTCTGATATTGTTTTCCATTTTTTTCATGGTTTTTTCATCTTTTAAAACAGCATCCCATTTGTTTACAACGATGACAACTGCTTTAAACGCATCAGCAACATATCCAGCAACATGTTTATCTTGCTCAATAATGCCTTCTTCTCCATCAACAACTAATAAAGCAACATCAGATCGATCTAGTGCTGATAAAGCTCTTAAAACACTATATTTATCAGTGTTTTCATAGATCTTACCACGTTTTTTAATACCTGCTGTATCAATAACAACGTAATCTTTACGATCTTTTCTAAACTGTGTATCAATCGCATCTCTTGTTGTACCTGATATTTCTGATACAATGACACGTTCTTCACCTAAAATTGCGTTTGTCAATGAAGATTTTCCAACATTAGGTCTTCCTACAATACAAAAACGAATGATATCATCGTCATATTCAACTTCATCTTCAGACATGTGTGAAACTACTTTATCAAGTAAATCTCCAATACCAATACCATGCTGAGCTGATGTGGCAATCGGATCTGAAAAACCTAATGCGTAAAACTCATAAATGTTTTGAGCTTGATTGATATCATCAATTTTGTTTACTGATAGAATAACAGGTTTTTCAGTTTTATAAAGGAGTTTTGCAATATAATAATCACTATCTGTTAAGCCTACTTTTCCGTCTACGACAAAAAGAATCACATCGGCTTCATCCATTGCGATTTGTGCTTGAGCCTTGATTTGGTTTAAAAAAGGAGCATCGCCAATGTCGATGCCACCTGTGTCAATGACTCTAAAGTTTTTAGTTAACCATTGTGCTCGAGCATATAGGCGATCCCTTGTGACACCAGCCACGTCATCTGTAATCGAAAGTCTTTCACCGACGATTCGGTTAAACAAACTCGATTTCCCTACATTTGGACGGCCAACGATTGCTACTTTAAAAGGCATATTAAAACCTACTTTACTATTTCTTTAAATCGTCCGCAAATAAGTCCCCAATAGTGGTTGTTTCTGCTTCTTGATCATCTTCTAAATATTGTTCATATGATGCACGTTCTTGTTGTTCTAAAATACGCTTGATGGATAATTTTAATTGCCATTGATCTCTATTTGCATCAGTAATTACTGCTTTAACTTCATCACCAACTGCAAAATAATCTTCTGGTTTACCAATGCGTTCATTTGATAATTCTGATACGTGAATAAATCCTGTTGCGCCTTGAACCTCAACTTCAATACCATCTTTAGTTACACTTGTTACTTTAGCTGATACAACATCACCACGTTTAGCTGTGAAATTCTTCCAAGGATTATCTTCTAATGCTTTTTTAGATAAAGCAATACGTTCTTTTTTAGGATCCATTTGAATAATACTCAATGTAACTTCATCACCAATTTTAACAAATGATTCAAAATTGTCATTTGGATTCCAAGAAAACTCATTTTTATGTAATAATCCACGTACATCTTTAGCAACTTCTACAATAATACCAAATGGTAGTTTTTGGAATACAGTACCTGTAACAGTATCTCCAACTTTATGTGCTTCATAGAAGCTTTCATATGGTGTTGGTTCTAAAGCTTTCATTGATAAATCTAAACGATTACCTTCTTTTTTGATTACTTTAACTTCAATTTCTTGACCCAAAGATAAAACATCTTCGATTTTTTCAATACGGTGATGGCTTACTTGTGAAATACGTAGTAATCCAACAACATGATCAAAACGGACTGTTGCAGCATGTTTTTCAATTTTATCAACTGTACCTTTTAATACATCACCTGTATTAATATCTTCTAACTCATTTTGACGATCTTTTAATCTTTGTTCGTATGCTTCTTGTCTTTCTCTTTCAAATACAACTTTTCTTGATCCTACAATACGTTTAGAACGTCCTTTTCGAGTAGCTTCAATGATTTGGATTTCCAAAGTCTTATTCTTGAGAGCATCTTTATTTTCTAATAGATCGTAATCTAGTAGACTATATGGTAAAAATACCTCATGTCCACCATAATTTAAAATAAGGCCTTTATCTAATATTTTTTTAACTTTAGCTTTTACAGTTTCACCTGTCTCAACTAGAGCAGCGATTTCATCAAATTTTTCTTCAATTAAAAGAGGTAGTCGAGATAAGAGAATTTGTGCAGGATCATCAGTGATTTTTTGTACTTTTGCTTTTACTTTTTGTCCTTCTTTTATAAAACCAATAAAAGTATCTGGTGCAGGTTTATCATAATTATCTAAATGTATCTTACCTTCTGTGGTATATTGCACATCTAAATAAATAGTATTTTCTTCTACTTTGATGACCGTACCTTCTACGATTTGGCCTACCTTTAACATCTTAAACTCCATGTTTATTCTCCTTTTTGTCGGTTAATTCTATAATTTTATCAACCACTTCATCAATGGTTAAATACGTTGTGTCAATGATGATTGCATCATCAGCTTTTCTTAAAGGTGATTCTTTTCGAGTAGAATCTTTTTGATCTCTAACTACAATATCTTCAATCACTTTTGAGATGTTGAGATCTTTACCTTTTTCTTTATTTTCTTTATATCTTCTTTTTGCTCTCTCTTCAACGTTTGCAGTCAAGAAGATTTTCAAATCTGCATGAGGTAATACCACTGTTCCAATATCTCTACCATCCATAACGATATTGCCTTTTTGTGCAGCTTTCTTTTGTAAATCAACAAGTTTTTTTCTCACATATGGAAAACTAGATACCAGTGATACGTTATTCGTTACTTTTTCAGAGCGAATTGCTTCTGTAACATCTAAATCGTCTACGTATATTTTATCAAAATCATAATGGATATTCACTGATTCTAAAAAACGGTAAGAAGATTCAGTTTCTAAATCAACACCTAATTCAATCGCTTTTAAGGTTACAGCCCTATACATTGCGCCTGTATCAATATGTGTCCAATTTAGTTTTTTTGCAATACGTGCACTGATTGTGCTTTTGCCTGATCCTGCTGGTCCATCGATTGCGAGTTTAAATCCAGACATAAAGTTCCTCCATACAATCCTCATTATATCATATTTTAAGCCATTTTAATAGCATTTAATTCATTCTTTTTGCAATACTGTGTGCATAAAGTTTTTTAACTTCATGAATCTTTAAAGGTCGATACGTCCCTCTTTCAACACCATCTAGTGTTAAAAAATCATATCTTACCCGAGTAAGGTTCTTCACTTCATAACCTAAAGCTTCTATCATCTTTCTAACTTGTTTATTCTTTCCTTCAATTAAAGTCATTGATAATAAGGTCGATTGATGATCTTTATTCAGTTCAATTAATCTTACAGCTTTTGGTCTTGCGTGATAATTATTATCAATAGTGACACCTTTTCTGAGTTCAACTATTTTTTTTCTAATCACAATACCTTTGACTCTAACCAAGTATTCTTTTTCAATATGGTAAGAAGGATGAGTCATATGATTGGTAAAATCACCATCATTTGTTAAGAGTAATAAGCCAGCAGTATCATAATCAAGTCTTCCAACTGGATAAAGTCTTATATCTTGATGTGCAGGTTCTAATAGATCCATAATCGTTCTTCTGCCTTTATCATCTTTTACTGTTGATAAAAAACCTGTTGGTTTGTTTAACAAAAAATAAAGATGTTCAGCCAATTTGATTGGTTTGCCATCTACTTCTATATCATCTGTTTTATTCACTTTAAAGCCTAACTCTGTTATAACCTTACCATTGACTTTGACTCTACCTTCTAGAATCATTTCTTCTGATTTTCTTCTAGAAGCTATGTTTGCTTGCGCGAGAACTTTTTGTAATCTTTCCAATATCTATCACCTGTTTTATTATAGCATAGATTCGTATCAATTTCGAAACGTTTTTTACATTTTATAAATAAAAAAAGGGTTGCCCCTTTATTTATCTCTTGACACATATGAACCATCATATGTACTCACAATAATTTTTTCACCTTGTTCAATGAACATTGGTACTTTTACTAATAATCCTGTTTGCATAATCGCATCTTTTAAGGCATTGGTTTTTGTATCACCTTTGACTCCTGGAACTGTTTCAGTAACCTCTAAAACAACTTTATCAGGAAGTGTGACTCCTAAAATCTCTTGGTTGTTATAAAAGTTAACGTCAACCATCATCCCTTCATAGATAAACTTAAGTTCATACTCAATTTGATTACCAGGGATTTCAATTTGCTCATATGTTTCAGTGTTCATAAACACATGCATATCACCATTTGCATATAAGTATTGCATTTGGTTTTTGTCAATTTGTGCTCTTTCTACTTTTGTGCCTGCGTTAAATGTATAGTCAATGACTGCTCCAGATCTTAAGTTTCTTAGTTTTGTTCTAACAAATGCACTACCTTTTCCAGGTTTAACATGCATAAACTCAATCACTTGAAAGATATTGCCATCAAACATAATGGTTTGTCCAGTTTTAAATTCGTTTGTACTGATCATAATAAATAACTCCTTATTCGGTTTTTTTGCCGTTTTTATTATACACGAAAAAACAAGAATAGACAACAAAATGAAGCATTTTAAGTCATTATAATATACGTTTTATATGATTTATGCGAATTGGCTTTGATAAAGTTCAAAATAAAAGCCTTTTTGCTCTAGTAGTTCTAGGTGACTTCCTTGTTCGACAATATTTCCATCATGGACAACTAAGATGATATTTGCATTTTGTATTGTAGAAAGACGATGGGCAATCACGAAAGTTGTTTTGTCTTTCATCAGATTTAGCATCGCTTGTTGGATTTGAACTTCTGTATGCGTATCAACATTTGATGTTGCTTCATCTAAAATGAGCATTTTAGTTTTTGATAACATAGCTCTTGCAATGACTAAAAGTTGCTTTTGTCCTTTAGATATATTTAACCCTTCATCGGTTAAAACTGTATCATATCCTTGTGGCAAATGTTTAATAAATGAATGAATTCTGGCTTTTTTAGCAGCTTCTTCTACTTCTAATCTAGAAACATCACCGTTGCCATAAGCTATATTTTCGAAGACAGTACCATGGAAAATCCAAGTATCTTGTAAAACCATAGAAAATGATCGTCTAAGACTTGCTCTTGTAAGTTTTCTTATATTAATGTCATCGAGTAAGATATCACCTTGTTCAATTTCATAAAATCTCATTAAAAGATTTACAAGCGTTGTTTTTCCTGCACCAGTTGGTCCAACAATTGCGACGACTTGTCCTTGATTGGCATGTAGTGAAACATCTTTTAAAACTATTTGATTTTCAAGATAACCGAATGAGACATGATCGAGTTTGATATCTCCTTTTACATTTTGATAATGAACTGCATCATCTAGATCTTTTAATTCTTCGTCTTCATCAATCACTCTGAATACTCTTTCTGCAGCTGCAAGTGCACTTTGAATATCTGCTAAAATGTTACTCATCTGATTGATTGGACCTGAAAAACGTCTCGAATATAGTGTGAAGCTTGTTAGATTTCCCAAAGATAGACTGCCCATGAAGTAAAGTATACCACCAAAAACACCAACTAGTGCAACTGATAAGTTAGATACAAATCCGATAGAAGGCCCAACTGATGATGCATAATAACCAGCACGATAAGCTGCTTGGGTAGCTTCATCATTGATTTCATCGAATTTTTCCAAAACTGTTTCTTCTTGAACATAAGATTGAATCGTTCTTTGGCCAGTAATCATTTCTTCTGCAAACCCATTAAGTTCGCCTAGTTTTTGATTTCGATATCTAAATTGTTTTTTTACAATTTTTGATAATACTCGCGTAATCACAATAGATATTGGGAGTGTAATCGCAAATACTAATACCAAAATTGGTGACATGATAATCATCATAACGAAAGAGATAATCACGGTTATAGAACTTGTAAAAATATTGACAACATCTGTTGCAAGTGATGTATTAATCGTGTCAATATCATAACTCATTTTTGAAATAATATCTCCTGTTTGATTTTGATCAAAATAAGAGATCTTAACTCGATTTAACTTCGCAAATAAATCTTTTCTCATTTTATAGACGACAGATTGAGAAATCTTAACCATTGCTACTGCTAATATGTAATTGAGCAATGCGGAGATTCCGTAAAAGATAATCATTAGTCCTGCAAAGAGAAAGACTTTATCAAAATCAACACCATCTGTCATCGCATCTACAGTACGTCCAGTTAAATATGGACCAACAAGTGATAATACGTTTGCAACAATCGTTAAGAAGATTGCTAAAAACAGTTTTGCTTTATAATAATATAGATAATCCCAAAGTCTTCTTAAAACATATTTTTTGTTTCTTGCTTTATCAGAACCATCATTTCTTCCTCTAGATACTTTTCCTGCATACATCATGATGTTTCACCACCTAGCTGATATGTTGCGATTTCTTGATAAAGTTTGGACGATTTCATAAGTTCTTCATGTGTGCCTTTAGCAACAATTCTACCTTCATCAATCAAAAGAATTAAATCAGAATCTTTTAAGCTACTGATTCTTTGGGCAATAATGATCATGGTTGTATCTATAAGTTCTTTTTTTAGTGATTTTCTCATCTTTAAATCAGTTTGATAATCAAGAGCAGAGGATGCATCATCTAATATCATAATATCTGGATGACCTGCAACAGCTCTGGCAATTAAAACTCTTTGTTTTTGACCCCCTGATAAGTTCATGCCTTTTTGAGCCATTTTCGTCAAATGTTTTTCTTCTTTTTCATAAATGAAATCAGCTTGAGCAACTCTTGTTGCAAGCTCTATATCTTCATCACCTATTTTATTACGATTAAACTGAATGTTTCCATATATGCTATCTGCAAAAATCAAATCATTTTGGAAAACAACGCCAATTCTTTTTCTTAAATCGTTTTGTTTTAAATCTCTTACATCCTTACCATAGATTCTAATACTTCCCCTATCGACATCATAAAATCTCATCAAAAGATTAATGATTGTGGTTTTCCCTGATCCGGTTGCACCGATGATGCCCAGTGTTTGACCTTTATTGAGTTTAAATGAAACATCTTCTAAGTTTGCTTCTTTTTGATTATATGAAAAGCTTACATCATCAAACTCAATGTGAGGAACATTTAAATCTTCCTTAACTTCATCATAGCCATCTTTTAAATCTTCTGGCATATGGATAACTTCATAAATACGTTCTCCTGAAGCAGTTGCTCTTGAAGATAAAACAAATACTCTAGTTATACTCATCATCGCGTTTAGTATGATGGTAAAGTATGTTACAAATGCAATGATTTGCCCTTTTTCAGTCATACCGATATTTACTCTAAAGGCACCAAAAACAAGCACAATAACTAAACCTAAATTCATGACGGCTCTCATCATTGGGTTGATTCTAGCCATCGTTGTTGTTGCATGTAACTCCGCATCAACTGTTTCTTGATTCGCATGATCAAAACGATCCATTTCATGTTGATTCATAGAAAGTGCACGAACTACCCTAGCTCCTGTAATATATTCTCTTAAAGTTCTTACTAAGACATCTACTTTTTTCTGTGTCTTTTTATATAAAGGTATACCTTTTTTTGAAGTAAAATAAACAATGACCAAAATTAAAGGTAGCATTGATATCATGACTAATGTTAAAACAGCATCAAGTGATAGAGCAAGTAAAATGCCACCAATTAATAGAACCGGTGCTCTAACACCTAGTCTTTGCATGACTGCTGTAGCTCTATAAACATTATAGGTGTCAGTCGTCATTCTAGAAATCAAAGATGGTCTGGTTAATTGATCCACTTGATTAGCAGATAAATTTTCTATTTTCTTAAACAAATCATGCCTTAAGTCTTTGGTAGCAACTGCAGCAATATATTCAGCTTGTCTATTTGCAATCACGTTAAAAAAAAGTCCAACAAAAGCAATCACAACCATTAAAATTCCAGCTAGATAAAGTGGCATTAATGTTGGATTAGAAGCTTCTCTTAAATCCGGGATAATGACATCAATCATATAGGCAATGATCCATGGTAAAAATAAGTCTGCTAATGCAGCAATTGACTTTAAAGTTAGACTAAAGGTAAGTTTATATTTAAATGGCTTCAATAAGTTGAGTATGATCTTCATTCTATTCTACCTTCCATCATTATAATATAACATAGCTTGTACAAAAATAAAAACCAGAAAAAGAAAAACACACGTTAATGTGTTTCAATGCTTAGTACACCTTTGATTTCTAAATTGAAATTAATAACTTCAACTGTTTTTTCTTCATCTAACGTGATGATTTTACAACCTCTTGGTTCAATACTTTGCTTAAAGATATCTTCATCATTTAATTGAGACATCTCAATAATCATAAAGACTCCCGTATCTGTACCTACACCATCAAAAATACCGTCTCCACCTTCAGTACGCATTAAGTATAATAGGACATCATCAAGCTCGATTTTGTGAAATTCATTCATATCTTCATAAAATATATGCCATAACTTTTTGATGAATTGATCGCCTTTTTCTGTTTTTCTAATAATATATGCTGGATCACCTATAAAATATGTTCCTTTAGATAATGTATATGTCATCACGATTCTCCTTGATCATTGTTATAAATAAAGATGGTTTATAACTTACAACTTCTTCTTCAGGTTCAATCAAATCATCTATCGCCATGTTTTCCCAAATCAAATGGACATATTCAGGTTTATCAATAAACGGATTTCTATTGCCTTGATAATCATAAATGACGTTATTTCTATTTCTTTCAAAGGCATCTACTGGATCTTCTTTGTGCCATTTAAGTAAAACTGATAATTGTCCCATTCTCGCACCTTCCGGTGTGTAATGCTCTGATTCATCAAGTAATAGTTCTAAGTTGTTAGTAAGTGTTAACTCATTATACATCACAGCCATGTAAAAGATGATTCTTGCGACATCACCCTTATGATCATCACCAGGATAAAACCCGCCACCTTCTGTTATATCTGCTTCTCCACTACCTTCTAAATAGAAACGATCAGAACGACTGCTATTAACTCTTGGTGTAACTGCTCTTAAGTTATGAAGATCAGATGCAATACTTCTTTCACTTTCAGTAACTCTATCAACACCTAGTCTAGAATTTGGCCAAACATGTTCACGATGCCAAGATGTTGAATCCCAAGTTCTTGGAGCTAGTACACCATCATAAACATTGTATACTTTAGTATCATCATCAAGCGATACATCGCTATTTGCTAAGAAATTCTTAGCTTCTGCGTAACTCGTTCTTGTGATATTATCATTTAAGATATCATGAAGTTTTTGTTTTAGTGCTTCATTAATCAAATCATTTGCACCATCATAATAGTCGTTATCACTCACATATGTATAATAATAATAACCATCTTCATTTTGGTTTGCACCATAATTCATTTCTGGTTCTAAACTAAGTTCATTATAGAAAAAATAAGTTATAAGTAATATAATAACTGCGCTAATAACTCTAAAAAGCGTATTTTTCTTAGAAAATCTTCTTCTTGGCATAAATTTAT
The DNA here is from genome assembly GCA_002838205.1 of Tenericutes bacterium MZ-XQ. Taxonomy (NCBI): domain Bacteria; kingdom Bacillati; phylum Mycoplasmatota; species Tenericutes bacterium MZ-XQ. Next base: position 1,352,186 of record CP017950.1, read on the forward strand.
CTTTCCTTTCATTTCGTTATTATATCATAAATACTCTTTCAGTTTAATGTCTATGCCTTAAGCATTGACATTTCATTTTTATTCATTTATAATTTTATTGCATGTTCATTTATGCCCCCATAGTTTAATGGCAAAACGCAGCAATGGTAATGCTGAAATACAAGTTCGATTCTCGTTGGGGGCACCATTAGATGATAAATCGAACTATATGATATACAAAGGATATATTATTTATAGATTCGTATTTTGATAAAAAAACAATCAGCTAACTCCCCCCCCCAGGCTGGTTGTTTTTTTATTATCTATCGAAACGTGGATCTATAAAATTAAGAGTAGTAATAATTGTACTTAAACCATTCTCTTCATTTAATACTTCTTTTACTTTAGCAATACATACTTGAGAATCGACAAAATCCTCTATTTTAAGAACCGTTCTCTTTGCTAACTCTCCAACTGTATAACCTTGTTGATCTGTAACTCCAAATCCTGTTTTATATTCTTCATCTTCTTTTAGATATAGAACGTCACCAACTTTTAAATAGCTAATTCTATCTTGTCTATATGTTTCATCATCAAACTTATCAACATTTACTAATTTTGCATCAACACTTGTAACATACTCACTATTTTCTATATCAATACTTCGATAAAATGCAATTTTTATCTTAGCAAATTTGTTTTCAATATTTGCATTTATAAATCCAATGTGAATGTCGATATCTTCTACGTTAGCATATTCTTTTATGCTTGCTGCAACTTCAGGATCAGTCACTTCAAAAATGAATTCATTATCCTTATCAGGATTAGCTATAAAGAAAACTTTATCATCTTTTATCTCATAGTGAATTTGATATTCTATATTGGTTACATTTAGATTATCTGGTAGTTTAAAATCTCTCTTATATCTAAATTTTCTAATCCATTTTCCATTTGCAACCGTTGGATCACCATAGTGAGAAAAATCAAATACCTTTTTTTCCTCTCTTCTATTAACATGCTGCTCATTTTCATAACTGTAATTTTTTTCAGTTGAGTGAACTTGTTTTTTGTTTTTTGATTTCTTGATAAAATATCTAATCACAAAAACCATTTCAAGAGTAAATAAACCAGTCATTAAGAATGCTACTATTGTGTTACCAGCAGTTTCGCTATTTTCATCAAATAAAAGGGAAAAGACTATGATGAATATCCATATAGAAAGATGAAATATTATTTTGTCTCTTTTTGATAATTGATCGTATACTTTCATTTTTTCTCACCACCATCTTTATTTCTAATTAAATCAAAGAACAATGGTATGAAAATAGCAGTAGCAATCAGATGGAAAACATCTCGTGTAGCATTGAATTTCATATGAAATGGTTCATCAATTGTTGTTCTAAAGTCTAATTCTGCTAAGTGGAAAAATGAGAACATTACACCAATTAATAAAACCAATATTATTCTTTTCCAATGGATATGTTTGTTTAAATAACTGTTTGCTGCTTCAATCTTATTTTCATTGGATTTATTATACTTATCTCTAGCAAGTTCATAAATAAAATACATGTAAGTTATCAGTGCAACATAAGCAATCCCAACAATTCTCAGAAACATAACAAAAGCAATGTTCTTATCTGCAGAAAAGTCAAACATTCCTAGTAAGTTAAATATTTCAGTAGGATCCATATATGCTAATACCATTTCGATCATAACAACAATAAGTAATAAAAAAGGCACGAAAGATACTGTAATCAATAATTCGCCGTTAATTTTGCTTTTATCATCAAGTAGTTCTTTAGCTTTTTGATTAAGCATTATATCGTAAGAAATGATTGCAAAAAATGATAGAAAAGCTGATGTAATTACATATTTTTGTGGAACTTCTGTGATTATTAAAACCACATAAACAATAAAAAGAGCAATAACTAAACCAAGTCCAATTCTCCTTTTTATCTTGTACTCATCTTTCTGAATTTTTTCATTAAAGTATAGCAGTTTAAGCGGAAACATCCATACTGAAAAAATCATAACAATAGCAATAGATCCAAATATTTGTGAAAATGACATATAAACCCCCATATAGTTTTTCTTTAATTATAATCTAAAAACAAAAAAAAGCAAAGTTTCTATATGACTTTGCTTTTGGTTTAATTAGATGATGTTGTTTTCGATTAACAACTTGATTTCTTCAATGGTGTGTTCTAACCTTTGATTTCTTTCTCTTAGAGTTTTGTTTTCTGCTTCCAGTTCAGCAACTCTAGGATCCTCTTGAGGCTCTTCACGAACTTCTTCAGGTTCTTGAACTGGTTCTTCTTCTGAAGGTCTAACTTCTCCTGATAGATCAACTGGTTGAACACTTTCTTCCTGAAATGAAGTTTCTTCTTGTTCTTCCTCTACGGGATCTTCAATCTCATCTTCTTCAGGATCTGCAGTAATAACAATTTCTTCAATTGGTTCATCTGCTTCCTCTTTGATTTCTTCAAGTTCAGCTTGGCCAATACTTGACATAAGGTTTTCATATTGCTCATCATTAATGTTTAAGATGATTTTAACTTCTTCAGGTTTTAACTGAACAGCAGTTTTTTTCTCATCATCATATCGATAAGCACTTGTTGCTGATGCAACACCAACAGCAACTACACCATTTAACTTAGCTTCTTCTTGAAGTTTTTGTAAGTCCTGGATGTTTTTGATTTGACCATATATTCTCATTTCAATACCTCCATCAACTTTAAGTTCTCATCTTCAAGTAACTTAATGCGTTCATTAACAGATGCTTTTTGCGTTTCGTAGTTGCTCTTGGCAAGTTCCTGATCTGGGGTAAGTTTACCACCATATTCTTTTTGTCTTGCTAGTATAGGTAATAGATAAGCATTGTCTTTTTCAATTAAATCAAGTTCTTTTTTGGCTTGCTTGATTTTTGCGTTATTTTCTCTAATCTTATTTTTGGCTTCTAACTTTCGTTTTGCTTGATCGCCAACTTCTTTACCTTTCGAGAAGATACCAGGTGATGAGACAATACCCATCAATAAGAAGTAATATTCAAGGTTTTCACCAATGACTTCTAACTCTGGCATAAATGCTGAAGCAATCCCAAGAATCACTAACAGCAACGTTGCAACCAATGAAAACCATTGTTTCTTCGTTAATGTTTTCAAATAATCTTTCATTGTTTTTCCTCCTATGATAACAATGTCTATAAGTTTCAGAATAGATTCACCTTTTTTCTGTGGATCTTTCACTAAATTGACCGTATTATTGGTCTTTTCAATCTGCAATATCTTGTTTATGACTTCTTTTTTCTTCTTACGATGAGTCAAAGCTTGATATGTGCCTATCCAAATCAAAATGATTGATGATATGTAGAATACTTTTTGCAGCATCAATAGTTCAATACTATCAATGAACTTTGAGAGTGTTGCCATAAAGACTCCACCTATCAATCCCCAAAACTCTTTAAAAAACTTAATCACATCACAAGTACCTCATTTCCAGTAGTTTTATTGAGTTTTCTATCCAGTCAATTGTTTTTCCTACTGGATCTAACCCTAAGATGAATTGTGCGAATATAAACCCACCTATTAGGAGAATGCCAAATGCCATGACTCCTGCCCAATAATTTCTAGGATCAAAGGCAAATGCTCCTATCTTCTGAAAAGTCTTTAGAAACCATTCAAAGAATCTATAGATGAAGTAAATAAATGTCATGAATAAAACGATGTAATACATAATTCTTAAAACTTTAGGAAGTTTTGCTCCTAAACGATAAGCAAATCTATCGTGGATTTTTGGTGGTTGAATTGGTACCTGGTCCATTATGGTGTTACCTCATCTGTAGGTGTAGTTTCATCTACTACTGGTTCTTCTACAACAGGTTCAGTAATAGGTTCTTCTACTGGATCTACAGTCTCTTCAATTGGTGGTTCTGTTGTTTCTAGAATTGCTAGTTTTTGCTCATCTGTCTTTTCATTCCAGAACTTATCCATGACAGCTCTCATTCTTATTTGTTCTGCTTTGGCCAATTGCATCTGATCATAATAGTTAGTCTCAATCTTTTGGACAAACTTTTCCTCCATAACACCTACATCATCGCTTACAGCAATAACTTCAGCTGTCATATACTTTCCATTAGCTTCATAGCCTTCAGGAGCATGAATGACTACATGTTGTCCTACTTTTACATCAATCGATGTAGCAAGCTCAATTTCAGCGTTGTAGCGTTGAATCAATACTTTAATCTTTTTCATACTATAGTTCCTCTCTTAGGTAGATTGTATATATATCAAGGACAGCTCCTATTCTATCTGATAAACCCAGTTCATTGACTACATCAAATGTAATAACATTGTTTGTCAGTTCTATCTTTGCAAGTTTTAATGGAGATCTCTCAATTTCTCTTTCAATAAACATGGAATTAATCTCAGTTCTGATGAAATATTGCATCACTTCAGTTCTTCCTGTAGTGACATCTCTAACTTGAAATACAACTATAGGATTGTTTGAGATTAAACTGTAGTCGATGGTTTCTCCTTCTAGTAATTGAGTGATATATTTATGTTTTGCATCCCAAGTATCTACTTGCTGTTTTAAGCTGAAGATGAAGTCATCACGATTTATGGACTCACTAGATCCTGCTTCAGGTTGTTCATGAACTCTAACTTTGAAATTAGTGACATATTTTTCTTTGATATCACCATCATAGATGAGTGGTGATATTATCATGTATCCAGGAATAGTCATTGCATATGTTAAGTCTAATGTTGGGATTTGTTCAAGCCCAAGATCGTATCTAAGGGAAGTGCCATCTGCCATAATAAGATCCACCCATTTATTATTATCTTTATGGATGGTCTCAGAGTAATCGATGTATAACTTAGTTGCATTATTCTCATTATCAACTGTGAATGATTCTTGAGTTAATGTTGCATACCCACCATCAAAGCATTTTATATGTATTTCTTTCATGATTTAATGACCTCCGTAAATCTTGTTTTCTTAAATCCTAGCTTAACTTTCTTCTCCCCATTTTTAATTTGAATCTCACTGATAGGAAGAGTTGCAATATTGTTCATCTTGTCATATACAGTGACTTGAGCATTTAATCCTAGATTTGCTAATTCAATTGGGTTTAAAACCTTGTTATCTGGAATAATGACATTCTCATTGTATCTACTATTTACAAGCTCATATATAGCGTTAAATTGAGCCTTATAGAAGAACTCTTCAGCATATATCTTAGTTTGAACAGGATAGATCTGATTTGCTGGAGCAATATATTCCTCATAGACTTGATTATCTTTACCTAAATAGAATGCTTTTTCTGGGATGTTTTTGGGTTCTCTAGGGACTTGTCCTATTTGCCAATAATAATAATTAGTACCATCATATGATCTATAACCAAATCCAAATGGTGGTACATTACCTTCATATGTCGGTTTATCTGTAGGCTTCATATACCAGGGATGTTCTACTTTTGGTGTATCAAATAGGTAAATCTCTACTTCATCTTGTAGCTTTTCCTTAGCAAGTTTAAATGAATCTTTATAGACATCTGCCATTCCATTGACTTGTGTTGTTGTAATATCTTCTTTGATAACAATTCCAAAAGATATATAATCAGGAAATCCTTTGTCTGTATATAGTTTAGTAACATCTAAAGCTATCCATCCCTGACCAAAATCAGTGAATGGTACTTTGTCGCCAAGATGATTCATTTTGATGTACTCTGAAGGTACTGAGTTTGTATCTAATCTTGCTGTATAGTATTGCCCTGTACTGATATAATCAAATGACATAAAGGATTTCTTAAAGTCAAAGTATTCGTGATACGGAATGAATAGAATTGCTTTTTCTTCGTTTGATAAAAGTGTCTTTGCTGTTGATGTTAAATATATGTTTAAAACATTGTATTGCTTAATACCTATCATGAGTGATCCAATATTATGAGATGATGTAGGATTAAAGAAGTCACTTGAACTAAAGTTATCGTTCTTCCCTGCTCCTGTCATTTTTTTATCTGCAGGTAATGAATTATAGTATGCTGCATTAGATCTCAACCATACTATTTCATCTGTATATTCTTCTTCTTGTTTATCAGCTATAGTCGCAATACATTTATTAATCTTTGTATCTGTTTTCGTTGATTCAAAGATAAAGTCATCAAGTCTTATGGTTTCGCTATGATTATTAGTTTCTATAGATACATCGATCTCTTTTGTGATTTCGTTAAATACTGGAATAATGAATAGTCCAAATGTTACAAGATAGACTTTTAAGAATTTAAGTGCGTTCGTAGTAAACACCTGCCCTAATAGATTAGATATGTATGCTGTATCTGTTGTGATCGTTGGAATTGTGAAGTTTAACCCAGGATAATTGTTGCTAAAGTTATTAAAAACTTTGTTTAAGATTGTAGTTACCTGGAGATTAACGCTTATCATATCAGCATAGAAATCTAGCTTAATTTCTGTGTCAAAGATACTTTTAAAATCAATACCTTTAAATGTCACTAATTTATCATTTTGTGACCATGAATTAACATAGCCTGAATATATGTATGTGTCATCATCTTCTTTAGCAACAAAGACTAATGGTTCATCTAGTAGTTCATCAGATAAACCTTCGAACTTTGATGTGTCTTTATCGTAGACTCTTCTTGTAATATCTTCTTTAGCGTTTCTAATGATGCCACCATAGATGATTTCAGGCATACCATCAACAAGTAAATCCCAATAATAAGTATAAGTTGGAGCTTCTTGTTCACAAGTGTAGTAGATAGTTCCTAGTATTGGATCTATATCAATACATTGTTCACCAATGGTACAAGTTCCTACAGGTGGACTAGTTGAGCAAGTTCGTAGTATACCTCCTGGGTTTTGTTGACTTCCAACCCATTCACCATCACCAACATTATCTTGATATCTTAAACATTTCCATATACTACCTCTACTACCTTCAGCTGTTGTGTTGTAGTTACTTAAACTTGGAGTTGCTGCAGGTGGTGTAAAGATGGTATTAGGATTGTTTTTATAAAGTGTTACATACATTAATCAATCACCCATTTCTTAACAGTGATTGATGGACTTGTGATTCCTGTAGTCCATATAAGATGCTCTGTGTCTTTTGGAAGAGAGATAAATGATATTCCTTGAATAAAATCAATGTATTGATATCCATTGTTGATACCATTAATTAAGATCTGTTTTGTTTCTGAGTTGTAATAGAAGTTAAATGGTTTAGTAACTGCTGTGAAATCAAACTTAACTGTCTTTGTTAATCCTGATGTAGTTTCTTCAGCTTCTATATATACAATGTTTGTATTAACAGTTCCAGATACAACCAACTTTAAATCCCAATCATGAGTGTTTTTAATTGTGAGTGAAGATCCTTGTTCTAATGTGTAAAAGGGTGTTAATCTTTTGAAATCAAACTTTTCTTTTAGATATCTTCCATCATCTAACTCTGTTTTAGGTGACTTGATAAGTCTTATATCAGAATATCTAACACCTTTGCCATAGTCATAAGATATAATGCCTTCATTACCAATGATGAAGTTCATGAGTTGATTATATGAATCATAAGCATTTTTATAAACTCCAAAGAGTAAATTTACATTCATGTTCTCAAAGTCTAGCTCATGGCCATATACTTTTTTGTTGATTTCTAGGAATGCATAACGATTGCCGAAGCCTGTAGGATCTGTAGGTACGTAGATTTCAGGGTATATGACAATGTTTTTAACTAAGAGATAGTGAGCTAACATCGTGTCAAGTTGTTCTTTTGTGATGAGTTCATCGAAGTGTTTGATGTTTAAAGCGTATGCGTAATCGACTTCCATAACTTTGCCGTTTGCTGTTGCACTATCTACGTATTGATGATGTAAAGCCATAGTTGTTAAATTGTACGATGCTGTAAATACACCACTTATTGTATTATAAACATTTTGAAGATAACTAAAATTAAATCTATACTCAGCAGTGAATGGACCACTTGTGAATTGAATATAATACGAAGATGGTGCTTGTGCAGTAGTTATTTTTGCTTTTGCATTATAATAAATCTTTTCTCCGCTCAATGCTTCAAAACTATCATTATATGTCCTAACAGTTGCATTTGCTCCATCGCCTGTAATTAGTAAGTTATTATTTAATTCGCTTAATGTTGAAGCAAATGTAGTCCACCCATTAGTGCCATCATTAAAATCTGGATTGGTTAATAACTGAAATTCTTCAAATATATCAGCATAAGTCAGCACTTTCTTTGTGATGTTCTTGCGTGCAACGTATAATGAGTAGTATTCTTCTAATTGTGCTTGAGATAGATTATCAATGCCTAGGCGAGATATATTTATGAGTTCTGAGTAATCTGCAGTAAATACTTGAGATTGTGCTGTTGTGTAATAAAAGCCAAAACCAAATCTTAAATTTCCCGTGTTTCCATTTACATTAGTTGCTGTAAAAATAAGACTTCTTTCGAACCAAGTGTTCGCCTGATGAATACCATTTGTTGAATATATATTTCTCACATAAGAAGTTGCTTGATTGTTGCTCCCGTTGTAATATGCAATCAAATAACTAACATTTTCACTGGATTTTACTCTAGACCTATGAAAATACTTATCTCCAGCAATCAATGGTTCAGAAGTCACTTGTCCAAATGTTGCAATAGTTCCTCCTTGCACAGTTGCTAATAAATGTTTATTAACGCTATCATGAGATAAAAGAAATTGCAAATAATTACTCCAACCAGAAACATTTTCTTCGAAATAAGGGTTTGTTAAAATGTTCCCCTCTTCAAACACTTCTCTTAACGTATGCCCATTCAGTTCAGCAATCGGATCATCAATAGTCTTATTCGTATATGCAACATCATACTTTGATTGACCTTGTGGTAAATAAGTATATCCAGGTACTTTTGTACCAGTTTTAAAATAGTCATAAATCTTTTGCCAGTAATCTAAATAATGTTGTGGAGGTGTAACACTATAAACTGGTGCATCTTCTATGATTTCTTTAATCGTATAACCTTCATACACAACTGTATAAAGGTTTGCAACTTCATAGTTCTTATTTAATATCTTAAGTTCTCTCATGTTAGTAACCCTCCACTAGCATAGTGTTTATTTTTTCATATATATCATCATAATCTAGCTCTCCACCATAGTTCTCAACTGTTAAGTTAAATGTGATCTCTTTTGTTGAATAATCATTAGTGGTTTGAACATTGTTATTAGTGACTTGCTGACTTGTGCTATTGTTGATTGCTTGATTCACTGGGATGTTATTCGAGTTATTGATAGCTGCTTGTGTTTCTGGTAATTGTCCAGTCTCAAGCTGAAGCTTAACATTTTCTATCTCTGAAATAGTAAATCCAAGCTTGTCTCCAATCTTGTTTATGTTTTGAATAATCTTGTTAATGAAGTCAATTGCTTTATTTACTGCCATACCTACAAAGTCCATAATCTTTTGAATGAATGTTTGAATACCTTTGAATATATTTATATATAGGTCTGACATGAATTTAAAACCTTTTGAAAGTGGTCCGAGTATAAATCCTAGTACTGTTTGTAAAACGCCTAATACAACGTTTAATACAGGCACCAATACATTCGTTAAAACTTGGATGAATGGTGATAGTGCTGTAACTAAGAATTGTATTTGCAATGCAAGTTGATTTCCTAAGACATCTATCAGTGGCATTACTGCCTTTAAGACTGTTTCAAATAAGTTTCCAATAACTGATAAGATAGGCATTAAAGCACTGCCTAATGTTGATACAAGACTATTAATTGAATTTCTAAAGTTTTCATTGGTTGAATAGAGTAATGCAAATACAGCTGCTATTGCTGCTATAGGACCTAACGATACTCCAAGTCCTCCTAGAGATGCTCCAAGTTTTGCAATAACACCAATCATAGATCCAACACCTGAAGTAAGCTTTCCAATAATAAGTAAAACAGGAGCTAGTGCTGCAGTAAATGTTAAGATACCTAATATTAATTTTTGTTGGTCCATAGTTAACCCTTGAAAGAAATCTCTTAATCTTTGAAATACTGGTACCACTTTAGTTTCAATGACATTAGCCATAGCTTCCATGAGTGGAAGGAAAGATGCGCCAATCTCATTTTTAACCAATCCAAATTGATACTTGATTCTATCCATCGTATCTTCAAATGCATCAAGATCATTTACAGTATCTTCAGATAAATAACCTAATGATTGAAATTGTTCACCTAAAGCTTTAAGACCCTCACCACCATCATTTAATAATGGAATGATTTTAGATCCCATACGTGTACCAAATATTTCATTTGCTAAATAAGCTTGTCTAGTTGCATCTGACACATTCGCAAGTGAATTTACAATTTTTTCAAAGTTTGCTTCCATACCAAGTGATGCTTCTTCAGCAGTTATATCAAGTTCCTTTAAAGCAGTTGCTGTAATATCTTCTTCACCTTGTGCTAAATGTGCTAATGCACCTTGCATTTTAGTGACTGCATTAACAAATTGCTGTGCTTCAACATCAGTCTGATCTGCAATATATAACCATTTTTGAAGTGCTTCTGCCGATATGTTAAGTTGTTGTGCTGTTGTACCAATATAATCTCCAGCTTTGACAGATGAAGCTCCTATTGCAGTTAGACCAGCAATCACAGATGCAGCTGCTGCACTGAAAGGCATCAATGCTTGTCCTGCTTTTGTGATTGAGTCGCCTACATTTTTAAATCCATTAACAAGATTATCAATCTTCATTTGATTGATTTCTTGAAGTTTTTGTTTTAATTGAACTGCTTCAGCTTCAGTTTTAATAAGTTGTGAATTAAGATTTTGATATTCAGTACTGTCAACTTTACCTGCAGTTTCTAAATCTTTTAATTTGTTCTTAAGAGCTACTGCTTTACTGTCAGTTCGTTCAATGGCTTCTCTCATCATACGTTGTGCTTCAGCATATGTCTTACCATCAAATTTTAACTCTAATGCTTTTTGAAGGTTTTTAGAATCTTTAACCAGTCTTTTAGTCTCAGCATCATATTTTTTTGTATTCGCACTGATTAATACTTCAATGGATGATCCACCTTTTGCCATAATTTCACCTTCTTATAATTTATTCCAATCTTCAACTGTTGCTTTTCTTCGATCTATTCCTAATTTATCAAGTCTTTCTCTTTCTTTATCCTTCTTCATTTGCTCTAAAGCTTCGATATCATATTCAATAATCATCGATTGAAGATCTGAATAATTGAGAGTTTCCATTAAGCCATAAGGAATACTGTAATCATTTGCTCTTTTTACTACTTTTAAAACAGAAGGCACGGACCCATTCTGTTCACTCTTTCCGATGAGTTCATCATAGAGACTGTTTAATATTTGAGCCCGTGCTATTCGTTTTTTGAGGCAAAAGTACCTACTTCCTGAATGACTGCAGATATCTTATTCACAACAGTTTCGATATTCGTAGAATCAAGAATTCCCACAAAATCATCAAAACTTGGTAACTTAGGAGAATTGATAAAGCAATATAACACTCTGAGTAAATCTGTTAAGTGTTTAGATGCTGTTTTCTCATCTTTAATCCAGTCACTTACAACAGCAACCATAGATGATAAATCAACACCATTTTTAAGTTCTTGAAAGTGTTTTTCCCAATTAAGATGTGCTTTAAAAGAGGTATCAACATTAACAATTAATTCATCTTTTTTACTTACAAGCTTTTCACCTTCATATTCATATGTAGCTGTTGGTATTTTTATCGCAATCATATTATCCTCCTACTACGCTGCCATCTTAGGTACTGGAACTGCTGCTTCAAATGTTGCATAATCAGCATCACCAGGGACTACTGACATTTTAGTAACGTTTAAATCATTACCATTTGTATCTTTATAAACAGCTGCACCTAGATTGTCCATCATCTTTTCACCAAGAATAGTTAATGGAATTTCAATGTTATTTAAATTAACTGAATCTTTACTTTGTGTATGAGTTTCTGAAGCTTTTCCAGAAGTAACATTTAAGATCCAAACTTTCTTAGTTTGAACAACACCATCTAACAGTTTTGATACTTCAAAATAAATAGCATGTTCAACACTGTCTCTTTGAGTGATATCTGCAACAACACCACCATCGATTAACATCTTTCTCTTCATGTCAATCTCATATTGTTGTGGCATTTGAACAAGAATAAGATTTCCTGTTAAACCTTTATCACTTGTGATTTCACAAATGATTTGGCCATCACCATAAACATGAGTTGAAGAGTAAGTTGATTCAAGTGCAATACCTTCAGCATATGCTAAATCTTGAACTGCACCATAACTACCATCAGAATTACGAACTGCGTATTTAACATTTTTAATACTAAATTCAATTTCTTTTGTTTTTGGCATAATTACGCTCCTTTTTTAAATTCTCTTTTGAAAGCCTCAATCATTGCAGGCTTGCTTTTTCTTGCTGTACGTTTAATAAACCCTTTGTATGGTGAAGAAACAGCATGTTCAAGGTATGATGCAAGCGGAACTGATTTGCTATTACCTTTCTTATCTGATCCTCCAACTTTTTTGGAGTTCTTAACGTACCTTACACCTTTATAATCTTTTTTGATAAACCATGAATCACTAAAATGTGGAACTGAATCACCTTTTCCAACAGCTTGAGATAGGTTTCTTCTAAGAACTTCAGCTGAAGCATCAAGACCTTTTTCAATTTGTGGTCTTAATGTCTTGTCTTTAAATTCTTTCAAAATATCTTCAAGTTGTTTTTCAATGCTATCAGACATGATAAGTAAGATCTCCTTCGATTGTTCTAGTGAAATACTTACTTTGTGTGTCATAGATATTACCAACGAGATTATAATTAATTCCATTACTGATTAATATTGAAGCAATGTTGTTATAGATTTCTTTAACTTCACTGCTTTTTTTACTGTTAATATAGATTTCAAATGTGGCTTCTCTAAGGATTGGTGTACCATCGCCAAATGAAATTGACTCATCATATACTTCTTCTTGAATAACAATATACTTAGATGGTTTCTTATCGTTATCTTCATCCTGGTGTTCTTTATAAATCTTAAGAGTTGTAGATGCTAATGGTTTCAATAATTCCCAAAGTTTTGTATCAGGATATGGCATTTTCAATCAACTCCTTTAGTTCTTCATCGGTTGCAACAGTTAGGTTTAATCTAACCTTCTCAAATGATTCACCTTTTGCAATGTTATTAACCTCATAAACTTCAGACATATTTCTTGATTTTATGTAGATAAACTTATTATTTTTATATGCTTGTTTAAAGATTTGTACGGTTGCGACCAGGTTGACATTGTTTGAATGTGCATTCCAAAATGTATTAGCACCAACTTCAGATACTTCACCAATAATTTTTTTATATGATTTAACCGATTTTATACGTTCACCATTAATTGGATCTTGTATAGTTTCGATATCAAATAGATAAATAGTTGCATTAGATTGCATCAGGAATCACCACATATCTCAGTTTTTGTACATTGGACAAATACACTGGAGAGGTTTGAAACTCTCCAGGTACCATTTTTAAATTGTCCATGACAAATTGAACTAGGGCAACTACTGACAGTTTATTCGTAAAAATAACTTCATCTTTTACACCAGCTTGCTGAAGATCAGCAATACCAGCTTCAATAAGCATTTCAATACGTGCATTTGTATCTTCATCAGAAGTATCAAACCCAACTGCATATGTTATTTTTGCTTTGTTATCAATCATAAATTGGTCTTTTGTCATAATAATCACCCTTTATCAAATATTATTTAGACAGCCGCAGTCTTTAAGAAAACAAATCCTGAAGCATCTGCTACTTTACCATCTGCGATTAATGTTGATTTTTCAATCCATTCATCAGTTGCTTCATCATAGTATTTTCTATATGTTAACTGAAGATTTGAATTTAAAATCCATTCTGATAAATCACCAAATACTAACCATACTGTGTTTACTGCAGCACCTTCTAGATTTGGTAGATAATCAACAATCTCAACAGGATATCCTAAGAATGTACGATCTTGTTTGCCACCGATACCCATTGTTACACGTGCTACTGGTTGACCAGTTGAATCAACCATACCAGCCATATAGCTATCCCAAGTTGCTTTAGATACATAAATTGCATTTCCAGCTTGTTGAGAATAAGCATTCTTGATTTTTGATATGAATTTCTTCATCCAGCCATTATATGTTGCATCTGCTGTACCAAATACATATTTTTGACCAGCAACTATTCTAGGATCATTTAAGATACCTAAAGGTTGCCCAACACCAGTACCACTAAATACTGATGCTTCAACAGCTTTAATGATTGCTCTTGTGATTGCTCTAGCAATCATTTGTTCAAATGCATCAAGTGTTGCAACGCTAGCTTCTAATGAAGTTGCAATGCGAACTTGAAGCTTGTAATAACCAAATGATACATAAGTATCCGCTTGAAGTTTTTTCTTCTCAGAAACCGCACCTTCACCGACCCATGCAGCTTCTGGTTTTAATGAACTAATTGCAATTCTTACTCCACCTGTAACATTAGCACGAGTAATTCTTTGGAATACATTACCATATGTTTCAAGTTCTTCAATCACTCTATTCATGATTGTAGTAGGAACTAACGCTGATACATCAGTTGTAGTGGTTGTTGCATCTGCTCTTAATTCTGCAGGTACAGTTCCACCATTTCTAACATATGCCATGAATGCCTTACGGTATTCTTTTGTAGCTCTTGGATCTAAATCATCTTCACCATTCAAACCAGATGCACTTCTTTGATTGAAGTTAGATACATCAGTAATCTTTACTGGTATTGTAGCTAATGCTTTTTGAAGAGCTGTTCTTTCTTCATTCAAAGTGCCATACTCTGTTGTAAGAGTATTGATTTGTTCTACATTTTCTGCAGTTTCAATTTCTGCAGCAATTTCATTCATTCTTTTTTCTTTTGCATTAATTTGTTCTAAAATTGTCATTTTATATTTCCTCCTAGATTTTTAATTTTGAACAATGCTTTTCTTTTTGCTATTTCAAGTTCTTCACTGTTCACCAACAATGCTGATCGAGCACTCTCCAGTGCTTTCTTTTCGTTCTCCAACGTATCAGATTCTTGTCTAGCATATATTTCAGTGTCTCTGTAGGCTGGGAAGTTCACAGCACTTACTTCAAAGACTCTTGAAATCTCGGTGATTTTTCTTCTTGGCACATCTGCTTCTAAGTCGCTCCACTCATGAGCAGCAACTTGAAACATAAATGACATACCATCAACATCTCCACGCTTTACAGCTGAATGAAGATTTTTGGCTTCTGTGTTATTTGCAATATCAAGCTTTGCAATAACTTTCAAGCCCTTATCATCAACGGTAAGTTGTAGGGTTGAGTTTTCATTGTTTCTTCTAGATCTTGCTAATGCAAGTTTAGTATCATCATGATTAACTAAAAGAACAACATCTTCTAATGCCTCATCTTTAATGGCATCTCTAGCAATGGATTCAATCCACCAATCATTACCAATAACAGTTTCTGACTCAAATACTACTGCATAACCTTCTATTGTTGCAGTACCATCATCGGTATTTTCTTCTACATTAATATCAACTAGATTGAAAGCTCTTTGAGCTCTTATTTCATTGTCCAGTTTCATCGTTATCCTCCTCGTTATTACTAACTTTATTTTTTAACTGATATGCATCAATAATGTCTTTACTAACAAAGTTTAATGAAACTCTATCTTCTCCACCATCAGGTTCATATCCTATGAGTTCTCTTTGTTCATCCCTGGAGATGTAATTTTGTGGACCCATGAGCTTGATGATTTCTAATTTTGTTTTCATAGACAAATGATTCACCAATTTGTCATAAACTTTTATTTGATTATCATGCTGTCTATCAATATGTTTGAATAAAACATAAGTTGCAGCTTGTTCAATCGCAATCTTGAATGGTTCTATATTCTTCTGATACAGTGTTTGCCATTCGTTCTCTGTCGCATCACCAGTTAAAATCTTCATTGATACACCAAAGTTCATTAAAGCGGTTTTCTCAAGATGCTCTAAGACTTTCTCATCAACAACTTGTGATGATATATTCATAGGCTCAAACTTGCCATCTACTCCAAGAGTTGCAAATGCACCGTTACCTGTATTCAAGTTTTGAATAAACTCTTCTTTAAACTGATCCAGTGCTTCTTTACCCATTTGTGACTTAGCACTTAGAACACCTTTAAGTTGCATCGATGTTTCTAATGCTTTTGGCATAAGAGTTGTAACCTGGTCATAGATTTTTAATTTCTTGAGAAGATCGGCTCTATTCTCTTTTCCAAAATAGTAATCATCCCCATAGTGTTTTCTAAAATGAATGACATCATTATAGGCTACGCTATAGATTCCACCATTTACGATTTTGAATACGATCATATAACTATTCGTTTTTTCATCGTATATCATATCTTCTGACTCAGAATTGATTGGAAAGATTGATTCTAATTTAGTTGTTACACTGCCATCACCAAACTCATATTGTTTGTATTCTGGAAACCAATATGCATTTTCTTTAACTTCCAACCTATAAGCTGTCCAGTAAAGCATATCTTTTAAAGTCATTAGCTGATTTGGTTTACCCATAAACAGTTTATTTATGTCATCTTTGTTAGGAGTGACTAAACCATTTTTAACTTTCACTGATTTAAGAATCATTTTTGATGACTCTTCAGCTATCGTATGGATACAAGCTCTAACAACTGATGCCTCGTACACATTAATATTTGGTGATGAAGATAAATAATTTTTATAACTATATGCATGAGGTTCTGTCTTACTTCTAAATACTGATTTTAAATAATCTAAAAATCCCATTTTTAATCACCACCCATATCCATTAGCGTTTCAAAATCTGCTTGATACATTGATTTCACTGCATATGCAATCATCATACTCACCGCTCCATCTATTCTTGTTGTTGATGACTGTACTTTTACAGGCATTATCAACCCTGAATTATTTGTTTTAACAGCTACATTCATTAAATTCCATTTTGTGAGTTCGTTGTTTTGATAATTCACATAATGATCTTTAAAGTCAGCTCCTAAGGATCTCATCGGATTACTTAAAACTGAATAATCCATTCTTATCTTTTCTGTAACACCTTGACCAAACTTGTACTCTAAATCTTTAATAAGACCTTTTGCGTTCCATTGGTCATATCCAAACTTGAATGGTTTGAGTTTATATTTTTCATATAACTCCCAATACCATGCTGTGATTGCTTCATATGTAACTTCATTACCAGGAAGAATTCTAACTAATCCTTTTTGAGCTAGACTGTGATAGTCTTTTCTTTCAAGGTTTGTTCTATTCTCACTATTGGCTTTTGATTCTGGTATGAAATACATGACTGAGAAAAACTTCTTCCTGCCTTTTTGAATGAGTATTGATGCGGCTGTAAGGTCTGTAGTTTCTGACAAGTCGATGCCACCTACATAGAAACTTTCTCTAAAATCTTCTAAATCAAATGATTCATCATTTTCTATCTCATTGTGTAATAACCATGAGATAGCTTTGTTTTGCTTCATATTGAAGTCTTTGCATAAAATGAATGCTCTGTCTTCATTAGATGATCTTGCTTTCTCAACGTTATCTTCTAAGTACTCCCATTGTTTGATAACTCCCATTGAAGGATTTGACTTCCACCATGAGTTTCTATCAGTCCATATTTCATTTTCGTTATCTTGGGTATATAACCAGGGAAGCAATGATTCATCATCAATTTCTCTTTTTAAGACTTTTCTTGCATAAGCTAAACGCTTATCTAAATATCCATCATCGACAATACCTTCAGTAGTAATTTCAATGATGATTGGATCTTCAACAACTGAAGCTGATTGCCATATACTCATGAAGATTGTATTTTCACGCATCTCATGAACCTCATCGATGACTGCTTTTGTGATGTTACGACCTTCTTTGTTTTTCTGTCTTTCTGAAATCTTAAAGACTCTCGATCTGTTCTTAATGTTTTTGAGTCCTTTTTTGTTTCTATGTGTATGCTTACCATCAGGATCGATAGCTTCTCTCATACTATCAATCTCCTGGAAGACTAGATCTGCTTGTGCATCATCATTTGATGAACAACATATATCTTGACCACCACTGCCTATAAACAAGTCAGTATTACAATCAGATGCCGCAAGTGTTGTTTTTCCATTCTTACGTGCGATTAATAATAAAATTTGTTTGTACTTTCTAATACCACTAGATTTTTTAAAGCTATAGATGACTTCGAGTAATGCTTTCTCCCACTTCATCAGCTTTAATGGTTTTCCATAAAATCTATTCTTAGATTGTTTACATAGTGTTTCAGTAAACTCTATTCTGATATGAGCATCAGTTGGATCATACTCATAATGTTTTAAATCTTTATAACAGTTGTGTAGTACTTGTTTCATCTCTTGGCCAACAAACCAACCTTTTTCGAATACCATCTTGTAGTAGTCAAGGAAATAACTAAAGACTCCATTAATGGTTGTGTTTTCAAGATTGACCTTATTCATTGTCTATCCTTTTTCTTTTCTTAAAGGCTTCTATTGGATCACCTGATTGTTCACCACTAGTTTCATTACCCATGATTTTATTTAGTACTACTATCTGATTTGCATACACTTGTTTTAGTTTAGTAATAACTTTAGCTGCTTCAGAAATCCTTTGTTTAGTTTTATCTGTAGGATGTACAATGACTAACGGTAAATCATTTAGTTTATCAATGTGTTTTTTCGTATCAATTAAATCTAATATAAAATCTTTATTTAATTCATAGACATCTTTCATATCTCTAGATTCAAATAGACCTTTATAATCTTTTAATTCCATATGATCTCCTTTGCTTAACTTTTTGAACCATAACACCTTTTTTTGATTGGAGTCATTTTTCAAAAATATTTTTTTTCAAAATTTCGGTTGCGAGGAAAGTTACCTTGCTGGGGGGCTAACAGCACTACCCATTTTCTTCATCAACAGGGGGGGTATACTGTGAGAACCATCTATTAATGTATTCTTGCCATTCTACTTTGTATTGCTTTCTATAGTCATTAACATTTTCTAAACGGTTTAAACATTCTTCTTGTGTTGCATCCATAAGGATTACTGCATCTACTTGTAAGTCATTGATGATTCTATCTCTATCAAATGTATTTGGATAACCACTAATGATCCAAGCTGTCTTCCATTTACCATATCTTGTCTTGATGTGGTCAAGTAACAAATCCCTTACACTGAAGAGATTTCTTTTAACTGCTGGCACTTCTTGATATGTTGGCATTAATGTGATTGCTTCTTGAAGCTTGTCAAGATCTACTACTATATCACTGTATCCCTTGTTCTCTTTGACATATGTTGTCTTACCGCTTAAAGGTGGACCAAACACTAGGATCACTTCTTTATGTGTAATAAATCTTCCATGCTCTTCATTATGGCACTTATGACAGATGACCTCTACATTATCTTTATTAAGTGATTTGGAATAATCATCATAATCACTACCTTTTAAGTGTTTGATATGATGCACTTCTAACTGTGATGTATCTGTGAATACCTTATGGCATCTATTACATACACCACCATTCTCTATGATGACTACTTCTCTAAATGATCTCCATGTTCTACTTGTATAAAACTTATGTCCTGGCATTACCAATCATTATCCTCTTTTAGTTTGTGTGCCTTCTTCTCTAGTTCTAGCTTCTTAACCTTGAGTTGATGGTCCATTGGATTATCAGTGACAGGATCTTTAGTATCCTTTGTATAATGCTTAAGAAGTTTCCATGCAGCACTCTCAGAAGGTGGATATTTCTTATGTACTATCTTTCTAGTAACCTTTATCTCGTTCTTTTCATTAAGTACTTCATTCTCAGTAACTTCTGCTTCTTTCTCTTCATATCCTAATGCTAGCTTGAGCATTGCATCATACAACTCAGGTACTAATACTTGACCTCTATATTTTCTTGCTTCAAACAATGCTGCAGATAAGATACCATATTCTCTCTTGTATTTAATCCATGTGTTTTTGGATATACCTAATCGAGTGTATATTTGTGTCTCTGTAGCATTGGTGTGAATAATCCAATTCTTTATCTCAGGTATTCGGATTTTAACTTGTTGCCATTTAGAGTCTGCCATATAATCACCTTCGTTTTTGTTGCGTAAGTTCATACCCCATATAGGATTAAACGGTTATCTAATATTTTGAAAAAAAATAAATAACCGCAGTTTCTACTATATTTAGTTCTTATTTCAGGCTCTAGAGATCAGTGCAAAGGATGGAAAGACTGTCCTAGAACCTCAAATAAAAACTACACTTGTCCTCACCTTCAAATTAAAGATATCCATGTAACGTGTCAATCCCATTTTTGCTTTTAAATAAAATATTGTGCACCCATTACTACGTAATGATGCTAAAAAAAGAAGGCATTAACCTTCTTTTATACTATTGCCATTTCAGTCTTTCCTTTAATATCATCAATATGACTGTTTATCCAATGGGTAAAATATGCTGCTTTGTTAGCCGGATCTAAATTATTAGTGCTTCTACACTGTACTACATGACCATTCCTAACTTCAACTGTATAGAATGGTTTCTCAATGTATTTCTTTTTTCTGACAAAAAAGATAGCTTTATCCTTCTTAGCGATAGAATCCAAGTATTGAAAAACACAATGATTTAATGTTTTACCTTCAATATACAAATCATCAGATGATTTAGGTGCGACTAATACAAAGTCATCATCTAGTTCTAAATTAAAGTGCTTATTAGTTTCAAATATGATTTTCAATATTCTCTTTTTCTCTTCTTCAGCTTTGCGTTGTATTTCTATGATCTGTTTTTTCTCTTCTTCATCTCTTTGTCTTTGTATTCCGAAGTTTATAACTTCCGCAACGTATCTAGGATCCATTTCATTGACTTTTAACTTTGATTGCCATCTTAACAATGCAGTCTTATAATCTTGTGGTGGATATTGAGTAAAATCAATAACAAGCAGTACTTCTTTAAACTCTTCTTCTAGATTTTCAGGAAAAACATACTTATCTCTTGAAAAATCAAGTCCTAGTTTTTCAATGTACTTTAAATACAACTTATATATCGATAAAAAATCAATGTCAAATATTGTTTGTGTTGATTTTCTACCTTTAATATACTTAATAAACTTGTGTCTTTTAATTTCTCGATGTTCTTCCAAAAAAGGTATCCAAAACGCATGATAGTAACTTTCGTAAGTATCCAGAAACATAAACTCAGGATTATAAAATCCTTTTTCTCTAAGTTTCATTATTTGATTATAGTGCCATAGACCTTTACCTCTTAACTTGAAAAAATCTTGATATTCTTTAAAAACTTTGAAATCTATGTTTTGATAACTTGAAGCTAATTCAGTTGCAAGTCTTATATATCCTGTTTTAATAAGCATTTCTATTTGCCATAGATGATCTTTATTCAGTCGATTGTTCATCAATGGATATAAGTTAACATACTCTAACTTTGTAAAATCAATGTATTTAAACTCATCCATTTGATGTATCTGTTCTATATCATGTTTAGTAGGTCTATAATCATTTCTATAAAGCGAATTAGTCGGATGTCCATTCCAACCATATCCGTTATTTATGTTAAACCATACATAGACTCTTGTGTTTTTCCATTCAGCCTTATGATATACATGGCATGCATTATCTGATAAATCAAATAGTGCTATTGTATGAGAATTCCTTACCATAAAATACTTTGTTTCGCCTATAAATACATATTTTACTTGAATAACTCCATTATGAACATTGTAATTTGGTAAACTATCAACCAATTCGTTGACATCATACATCATATATTTATCTCTATCATCTACAATGTCTTTCCAATGTCTACTATGTGGGTAAAAATGTTTTGGGTTTTCTTGATAATGTTTATAAAGCAATTTTATTCTATTTTCAGTTAATCCAATAAAAGTTTTCCTAATTTTATCTAAGGTTAAAATCACTATTCATCTACTCCAAAATCAAATATTGATAAAGTTTCAAAACTCTTGTTTTTCTTCTCTTCTTTTTGCACTTTAACTTCTTTTTGGGATTTTGGTTTAACTGTTGTTTCATTATCAATTGATTTACCTACTTCTTTTTCTAAGACTGATTCATCTTCAATAAAATAATGAATCGCCCATCCAAATACTATTGATGGCATAATATGTCCTGATTTATTATTTAAATGATCTTTAGCTTTTCTCATGATATATGACCAACATTTTTCATATGTCTTTTTTTCATTATCTAGAGCTTTTAAGAGTTGTTCATCATTTTTAGATTTATTTTCTACATAGCTCTTAATTGCATCGATGTAGTTTTCCTTCATCATTGCATTTGTCATCATTTCTTGTTCATTCATGTTTAACACCTTTTCCTTTGCTCGGATTTAATCTTTTTATTTCAAACTTTTTTAATGCTTTACTGACTAACTGTTGGGATACATTACATTTTCTTGATATTTCACGAATAGAGTATTTTTTATCAACATACATTTTCTTTAGTTTTGTATAATTTCCTTGTCTCAAAAATGGATGTTCAATCTTGATTTTTAGTTCTCTGAGTTTTTCATAAATAGCTGGAATACTCACATAATGTCTTTCAGCTATTTGTTTAGGAGTTAGTCCATTTTCATACTGTATTCTTATAGTTTGCTCATGAAGCTCTATCTTCTTATTCATCAAGATTCACCTCATCAGTGAGCTCATAGATCCTTGAGAGTAATCTTTCAACATATTTCTTATCAGATATCTTTTGTTGATATTTCTCACCAAGTTCTATGATGCTATAGTTTGATGTGATTATCGTTAGATGCCTATGAGTTAATCGATACTGCAAGATTGGCATTAAAACTTCTGTGAAGAACCACTCGGAGTTATACTCAGCTCCAAGATCATCTATGACAAGTAAATGAGAGTTATTAAGTACTTGTATTCTAGTTTCTAGGTTATCGAAGTCCTTTGCTACTCTTGCAAAGCTAGGAGCAAATAAGAATGCTCCTTTAATGCCTCTATCAATCAGTTCATTTGTGATTGCATTAGCAAGATATGTTTTTCCAACTTGAAATTGTTTTGAGTGAATGTATAACCCACGATTTTTATCACTCTTACCATCGACAATTCCAGTTGCTAGTTTATAAGCCTTTTTGCGATTTAGTGTATCTAACTTAAAATCTGATAAAGATGCTTTTAAATCCCTGGAGTCATCACCAAAGAGTTTAATAGAGTTTTGTCTTTGGATTTCAAGCTGCTTTTCTTTGGTATCAACATAAACTATTTCAAGATATGGTTCTTTACGAAGTTTTATTGTAATCCCTGGATGCTCTTCATCTCTTAAATTTAGATAGTTAATAGCGAGCATAACATTACTTTTGTTTGTAACATCAATATCAGCTGTTTCAGGATCAGATAATACACGTTCAACAAATGATTTAAAACTATCGGTCTTCTCTTCTGACATATGGTGTAATTGTTTCTTGAGATTTTGCATTAGTAGATACCTCCTTGTTATTGTTTCTACCTTCCCATGTAATAATCTTTTGTTTCCAGTTATATACTGGTTTACCAAAACTATCTTTCCACTTACCTTCAGTGAAGAAATCGTAGAACTTTTTTGGATCTACTTTATTTTTTCTTGCTGTACAGTAATCAATGACATCCTGAAGTTTTGGTGGTATGAATTTTTTATCTTTTTTTGAAGAATCTAAATTTTTATTAATGATGATTTCTTGTTTAGGCTCTTCTATATCTTTACTTATCTTTACTTTACTTATCTTTACTTTACTTATCTTTACTTGTGTCAACCGTTGGTTGCCATTTGGTAAACCATCACCATAATCAAACAAATCTTTAGCTTCATCTGTTTCTATTAATTTCATTGTGTAAGCCTTGTTATCCTGTAAATCAAGCATTGCTAATTCATCTTGATATACAGTAGGTTTATATC
The DNA here is from genome assembly GCA_002838205.1 of Tenericutes bacterium MZ-XQ. NCBI lineage: Bacteria > Bacillati > Mycoplasmatota > Tenericutes bacterium MZ-XQ. The sequence continues at coordinate 1,376,179 of CP017950.1, forward strand.
GATCATAGCGAAGAAGATTGTGAATTCTCCAATGTTTTATTACAATGACACCTGATTCAAAATGATATAAAAACTTCTTGTCAATTAGTAAAGTAAAGTCATTATTTGCAGCACCAGTTTTCTTTATGATAGATCTCCAATTGTTTACAAATCCATCATTATCTGCAGAACTTATAAAATGAAAATATAGTGCTTGTGTTGATAGAGGCATATCAAGAAATGCATCACTATCTGTAATTTGATCGTTAAACATAGATCTAGCCATTATTTTTGCTCCTTTAGCATTTTCTTGATGTCACAAACCACTTGGTTATCAATGAAATGGATCTCTTTGTCAAGTTCTCGGATTTCTACATAACCTTCTTTTACTGCTTGATTAATATGTTTCATGACTAAATCACGTTTTTTATGAGTAGTGTTTTGAATAATAAACATTTGCCCATTTTCATGAACAACAACAGGTACACCATGAATTAAAGTCGCATACTTGAATCCAGGAAAGTCAAGTGGTTTATATTCAGGCATTTCTTTTAGTGTTGATATGTCTTTAATAACTGGAACTCCTACTTTTCTTGTTTGAAATGCTTTCTCAGATTTTTCGTTATTTTCATTTTGGATGTCTAGTTTCATGGATTTGTTTATTTCTAGTGCTTTTTTATAATCAGCTTGTGATGGTCCGCTAGCAACGATCACAGTTTTCTCTTTATTTTCCATCATCAATCACCTCATATCTAGTGTAGTCACCATTTTTTTTAAGTTTGTAGATACATACAATGTCTCTTTTAAATACTTCTCCACCGTGAAAATGAATCCTATCTGGCTTATTTAGATTCATAACTTGCTGAACTCTTAATTCAGTTTCTTTTCCAATTGTGAATAAAGTTCCAGCCAGATCTCCAACTTCTAGTAAGTCTAAAATATTATCGCTGGTTTTTTTCACTCTATTCATATCAATTGATAGAGTGCATATTAAACCACCAATCAAAGCATTTTCTTTAGGATAATCAAGATAACAAACATAATTATCAGGCATTTCCCATTTTTCAGGGCACTCTTCATACTTATTATTTGTATCTATAATTTCATTGTTATCTAGCAATACAAATCTTTTTAACTTAATCTCTTTTTTCATGGATTTTTCCATCCTTTCGTTTTCTCTTGAAAAATGTTACATAACACCGTAAAAACTGTCAATTTTTTTATAATAATGCTTAAAACCTACTTAACAGCCATGTAACGTTATTTTGTAACTCTTAATCTTTTAATACCTTTTAAAAAATGTTACCGTACAGTCAATTCTCGTAAAATCACTGTTTTTTATAAAAATAAACATGCTGAGTTTCCTCTCCTTTATTGATGTCAAATCTTAGAACTTCTGTGCCTTTATTTATGTCTTCAATGTCATCGTTCCATTCTCCATCATACCAATGCTCATAACCCAATGCTGAAGCATATCCGTAAATCATAGCTTCAACTTCTTCTAATGATATTACTTCTTCAGCAATGACAGTTTTAACTTCTTGATAATAAGTACCAGCATTTGCCTTAAATCCCTTTTCGACAATTACTTTATATACACAATTGCTGCAAAGATCATCAGTTACCCAATGGCATCCACCAGGACAAGCATGTATATCAGTGCATCCACATTCTTTACAAGTTCTGATATCAATTGGTGGGTCAAATATATAATCATGCTCTTCAGCTAGCAACATCTCAAGAATATTGTTAATCTCTTCTTCAGTTTTTTCATACTGAATCATATCTTGTTGTGATAGCTTTCCGTTTCTATGGTAGTCATCACTCAGTAGCATGTATACATGGATTTTACCTAAAATCTTTTCTACTATTTCTAGGAAATTACTAACATCAGTATGATCTGTTGTATCGTTCATCTTATCTTTTAATTCTTTTGTCATTATCACTTTAGGTATAATAAAATCTAATTGTTCAAATGTATCTTTAGAGATTATATTAGTTTGATTAATTAGTTCTTTAATTTTTTCTATCTTATTCATTTTTGAACCTCAACTTTCGTTAGACCACCGAAATCATCTCCAGCTTCTAAAATCATTTCATCTATGCAAACTTTCAACCAAGTTTTTAAGCTTTTATTTTCTGACCATCCAAATTCATCACTTAAATCGATTCTATTGAGTTTTTTTCTTAACTCCTTAAGTCTCTCAAGTGTGACTCCGCTTTCAATTTCATTGTTGATTTCTTTTAATATTTGATTATTTGGTTTTTTCATTTTTCTACCTCTTTAGCTTTTGACGTATAGTGCTTATAAACAAAGTCGTGACTGCTTCCATCAAAATTATCATATTCATCAAATAAGTCATTATCATATATGTAGTCTTGTAATAATTGCTCATAATCATCATCTTGAAACCCATCATTGTAAGTTCCTTTACCATATAAATCAAGTTCCTCTGCTAAATATTCTGCTTCTTTATGTATTCTAAATGTGTATATTTCACCACCATCTTTATTTACTTGACAAATATGTTCGTCACCAATGTTTATGGTTTTCCCACTAAACATACAACGATATTTTTTTCTTGCTTTTACCATTTTACTGCTTATGTTTTCTACCATTTGTTTTTCCTCACTCTATTCTTACACCCAAGACAAGAACATACTGTCCTTTATCCTGGTTATCATAAACAAGCATTCGCTTTTCTTTTGCAACATAAATCTTATCTACAACCTCAAGATCAAATGGTTTTAATCCAATACATGAGAATGCAGTTTCCATTTCTTTCTTGTTAAAATAAATGCCATTAGCAATATAATATGGGTTTTTAAACGGTTTGATTTCAAATCTAATGTCAGTTACCTTTTCAAGTTTATCTTGACTTGGTTTGATTGATTTCAAATCTGGATAGTTACCTGAAAGTATCTTTCCATTCATTAAACTGACAACAAATTCTTCATCGACTTTTCTTGAATTCTTTTCTATGATAAGAACATATGAATTTGTATATAGGATCTCATCATCTCTGTAACATAGACCTTGTAATATAGGTCTTGAAGCTGCTCCTTTAGCAAGCCTCTTTAATTTTTCTAAATACATAAAACGTTCCTTCCTTTGCTCGGATTTTTTTATTTTAATTTTTTGTGAAGCTGTTCTATTATTTTTTTCAACTTGTCATCAGATAGTATTTGTACCTCTTCTGATTTGTAGCCATATCCAATCAAGAAGGCTATCATTTTTTCTCTATTCAACTTGAAATTTCCTCCTTTCTTTTTTGGTTTGAAAAATGTTACATAACCACTGAAACTGTCAATTTTTTTATGTTTGTGATTTGCTCTTTGTTGTGCTGATATGTGCAAAAACTTATAAAAATATTTTACCGTAATAGATTTTCTCGTAAAACTCGTACTTTTTAGTGTATAATGAAAACAAAAACAAGGGGTGGATTTATGACTGAAACCATGCAAGCTGCTTTAATTGGTGCAGCTATTGCTATTGCTGGTGGTGTGCTAACTAACTTAGGTTTGTATGCATCTAAAATCTTTGATTATTTTGCTAATAAGAAAAAACTTAGAAGAGAACGATCTGAAGAGGTTTTATCGGAACTATGCATTCTTTCAAATGAGTTTTATAGAAAATCTTGCTATTGTGCTGAAATATCTGAAGGTAATTATCCAGATAAAGAAAGAATTGATTCAAGAACTGTTTACTCACCTCTCATGTATCTAGGTGTGGTACGCAATGCTTTAGATGATTATATGAAAGTTTGTTCTAGTGCAAAAATTAAAGTTACTAACAAAACCATATTAGCTGATATCTATGAGTTAAACCTTATTTCTGAAAAATTGGTAACTTACTTAAATGAGAACATTAAAATTGGAAATAAGAGAATATCAATGTCAGGATTTTCTAAATATACAGATGATTTAATAGTACAGCAAGAAAAATTAAACACATCAATTAGGTCTTATTTAAAATAAACTATTTCCATCTATTCTTAAGTAGAATAAACAAAATTATTTCTAGAATATATACAATTACTGATCCACAAATAATTCCTACAACAAATCCTGGATCATAATTAATAACATAGAATATGATAGATACAACTATTAATAGCATTATCAATATAATGATTTTTTTCATTTATCTGTCCTTTCAAACAAATTTAGGAGGTATACTATGGATTTAACTTTAAGCATTATTAATTTAGTGATTACTTTGGGTATTGCCGTTTCTCAATTTTTTCTTTATAAAAAAGTAAATGATTATGAAACAATAAACAAAACGAAGTCAGAAAACAGTAAAATATTATTTAGTAAAAAACTTACTGTATATGAAGGTGTTGTTTCTATAATTAGAAAAATAGAACACTGTCAAGCATTAGTCATTTCTTATCAAACTGAGATTCAACAAAGTTCAGAACTTCCAACGCTAGTCAGTGATAAATTATCAGAAATAAACAAACTATCAAACGAGTTAGATGCGTTTATTTGGGATCATATAATCTATTTTCCTGAAGAACTTATTGAGAAATGTTTAGCGTATAGGACCATCATTAATTTTTTTACTGAGTCAATTCATTTTAAATATAAATATAATAAAAAAATGAAAATAAGTGAAATGTTGGAAAAGTACATTCATGTCGGTAACAACATTAACCCAAAGATTCTCAAAATCATAGAAGTAACTTTTGATTATCATGAAGATGAGGATGACCCTGAATATGTTTATCAGTTTTCATATCTATCAAGATCAATGTATGATTTAACATCTGATATCACAGAAGACATTAATCTATTTATTGCTGACAACACATTATAACTTCTTATGAGCCCCACCAATTTATGTATCAGTTCTAGACTTTTCTGCATCATCGATACCACACATGACATATCTCATGGTGACATTATATGAATCGTGATTATATATCTTAATTTCCCACTTATTAAAATTTAGGAGGTATAACATGTTTACCATTTTTTTAAACGAATCAAATGTCTTTTTATATTTATCATTTACCTTAGGTGATTACATCAGTTATTTTTTTGATGTCGTTTCAACTTTTTTATTGAGTAATGTATTACAGATTATAACTTTATTTGTAACAGTTTATATTGCTGCAGCTCAACTTAGGCTCAAAAAGAAACTAACTTCAGATAGTTATCCACAAGCAGTTAAAATTGAAGCTAGTAAAATAATAATAGAAAAGCAATTTTTGATAAATGATAAAATAATAGAAATTTTTAATGATAATATTAACCATTTGAATGATTTGAAAGACCTTAATAAATTTAGTCAATTAGACAACAAACTCAAAAAATGTGAAATTTCTATTACAAAAAGCGATGATTTCATAACGCTAAACCAGCAATATATAAGACCAAAAATTAGAAATTTATGCGATGATTTCTTGATAAAATGTAGTAATCTTATAGATGAATATAAGAAGTTAAATGAAGAAAAGTATAATCAAGTTTTCAAAAACTATGTAAATAATAGTGTTTTAGATAGAGATATAAATAGTAGTGAAGAACCGATCATAGAGAAATATAATTTTCATATTCTTGCTATAATGGATCTATATGATATATTTAATGAAATAGTTGTTGAGTTTCAATTGTTTGTTGCTAAACTCAATTTATTATTTGGTGTTGATGATTTTATTAATGAACTTTTATAACATATTATGACTAACTATTTTTTATGTGCACCACCAATGTATGTATCAGTTCTAGACTTCTCAGCATCATCGATACCCCACATGACATATCTCTTGGTGACATCATATGAATCATGATTATACATCTTCATGAGTGTTTCTGGTCTACCACCATTAAGCATGAAATGATATCCAAAGGTTTTTCTTAATCCATGCATACCAACTACGAAATAGATCCCTACAGCTTCACAAGAATTTGTGATAACTGCATGTGCTCTTTGTCTTGTTATTGGATTAGAGTAGTTCTTTCCATCTTGTTTCTTCTTTTGGCCCATGAACATGTAATCATATTCTGATAGACCATTTCTTTCGACATATTCTTTAATATCCTGGTGAAGATTTTTATTCATTTTAAAGTTTTGCATCTTCCCAGTTTTGTTTTCTTTGATTTGAACATAACCTTTAATAACATCAAATACTCTGAGCTGTAAAAGATCTTCGGCTCTGAATGCTGTATTGATACCAAGTAGACACATCATCCAGTTGCGGTCTGCTTGGTATCTTTTTACTTCTGTCTTAGCGTGTTCACGTTCTGATAGTAAGTAATACATCAATCTTTCAATGTCTTTTGGATCTTTAATTGGTTTTGTTTCCTTTTGACCATCAAAGAACTTAATTCTTCTAGCCACTGTATCACCTCAATATTTAAGTTTAAAACTATTTGAATAGTTTTCTTGATATAACATAGCCATAAGCACATTAGAACTTAATATGCTTTAAATAGAGAATGATAGCACGTTCTTCTAATGGAAATGGACTAATCATAATTTCATCATTATCTATACCAATGATTTCTCTAAATGCTATATCTTGATAACCAACATGTAATCTTTCACTATCTGCTGTCTTAATTTGAACTTTAGCAATTCTAGTTTTATTAAGCTGCAGTATTCTTATAAGTCCATGATCTCTAATGATTTCCCAATTACCAGGATTATCAATAAAGAGTTTTCTATCATGGTCATTCTTTAGTGTCTTAGCCATGACACACCATCTTATAACTTAGCAAAGTCATCTTTTGTTGCGACTCTTCTTTCATCTGCTGTTGCATGTCTTCTTTCTACTCGTTTAAGTTCACTGTTGCAATCGCCATCAATCATGATGGATATCATTAGCAACTCAACATAGAAGATGCAAAGAAATGCAAGTATTAATACTAGATGAATAAACTCCATTTCAACACTTTTGAAAAACACATATGTTAAGAATCCCCCTACAGATATTAATGCGACTAATAGGATAAAAAACATCGCTCTAACGTACTTCATTTTAAGATATCCTCAAAGAGTTTCTTCTCTTGCTCTTCTAAAGCAATACCATATTTAAGAATAAGTTTTTGTGCCTTATCTAATAATGCTTCGATGTAAGTTTGTCTATCTTTATCAACATCATAAACATGATTTATTCTATTGAATATTTGAGGTGGTTCATCAGCTGGATTCATATCTGATATGATTGGATTATCTTTAGATGGATCTCCAGCTCTTTCAAATGAACTTCTCTTTTTAACATCATCTTCAACTTTCTTAGCTTCTTTGATAATGGCTTTTGATGATAATGGATCTTCTTTGATTTCTTTTGCTTTCTTGATTGTTGTGATACCACTTGGATCTGCATATTGGAAACTAAAGTTTTTATAGTCTTTACGTTCCTTTAAGATATTGCATAATGTAGCTTGTGTTGTTTTAACATACTTTGCAGCTTCAGTTTGAGTTTTACACTCTTTAATTTTCCCAGTGGTTTTATTAATAACTAATATAGGTCTTCTTTTACCTTTCATGATAGATTTCTCCTTTGATTTTTTGTTTAATGTGAAATTCTTTCCATATGGATTATACATATCTTCCATAAACGCATTCCATATGACATCAAGTGTGTTTTCGTTGATGCCTAACTTGTTTCCACGATCATAAAGTATTCTTTTGATGTTTCTTCTAGGTAGTTTGTCTTTTTTGAGTAAATCATAAAGAGTGTTCGCAAACTCTTTTATCTTCTTAACATCCATATTAGAATGGTAGACTACCAAAATGAACAATACTTGATGCTTGATCTGCAGTAATATAAATGTATGATTGTGGATGATAATGTATTCCAATTGCATTTAAGCTAACTGGATTGATTGAGAAATAATTGTTAATATGAAGCATCTTTAGATCTTTGCCTTTTAGATATTTAACCAGGGTTTCTTTATCTATTGCTAAATCATTTAAAAGTTCCTGGATTGTTTCATCATCACAGGATTCAAAATGTTCATATTTCATTGTTGATGTTTCACTTACACGAAACCATCCAACTATTTTTCCTTGTCCATCTGGCTTTGCTTTTGTCTCATAAACAAAGGCTGTATAAGGCATTTTTAATTTAGGAAGTCTAGTACGTACTTCTTTAGTCTTTAGTGATGCTTCTATTTTTCTTGTATATTCAGGTTTAATAGGATAAATAACAGCATAGTTTTCCATATGTTATTGTCCTTTCTGTTGATTTAAAGTATAATAATATTGCAGTTTTCCTTTGCTCGGGCTTAACTGCTTGACATCTTAACTATTTGTTAAGGTGTCTTTTCTTTTTAGCTTTCTTTTGGTAATAATCATCAATGTGTTTTAATTGTCTTTGAAAATTCTTAATCTTGTGATGCAACCAATGAGTCAGACTTCCATAGCCAGCTTTTCTAAAGTTTTCTTTTGTAAGAAGTTCTTTATAGGCTTTTGGAAGTCTAACGTGTACATGATAGTACTCATAATCATCTGGGACATTGAACTTAGTATTCTTTCGTTTAATTAGTTGGATATCTTTTTTGTTATAAATCTCAAGTCGATCTGATTCTAAAACTTCTTCAATATCATCCATCATTTTAGGTGTTGGTATGACATCATAGTTTTCAAGTAAGCTTAGAATCATTGTGCTTGTGTTTAATGCTATTGCTAAATCAGATTGTCGATATCCTTTCTTTCTTCTTAGGATCTTTAAATTCATAAGTTAAGATATTTGTCTAGTGTTTCGTAACGATGGAAGTCATTTCCGGTACGTGCACACCATTCTCTAAATCTTTCATGTTCTTTTGGATCTATGTCCCAATTGATCCCTTTGATTTGTTCTTCTGAATAATGGTGTTTATCTCTTAATGTCTTTTCAACACTTTGGATTAACTGATTGATTTCAGTATTCTTTATACTTTTTATTTGTTCAGTATCTCTTAGCACTCCATAAAATAAATGGATCTCTTTTAATTGTCTCTGAGTAGTTTCTATCAGATCCACTGCTTTTTGGTTGTCCCCCTCATTGGTTTTGTTCTTGTTTTTTAACATAGTTTTTCTCCTTTGCTCTTGTTCAAACTTTTCGCAAAAATCTGCGAAATCTTCTGGGTCTCTACTGCTTACTTTTAACCCCAGTTCAACTAATCTAATTTTTTGGTACTCTGTTAATTGAAACTTCATGGGATACTCCTTTGCTCTTTGAAATTGATTTCTACTTCTCGAATAAATAATTTAAATCTTGATTGTCTAACTCTGCTGCAATCTTTTTTGCTTCATCAAACTTTAACTCTGTTTTGCCGTTAAGTTTAGAAGAAACTGTCATAATATTAATTCCAAGTAAGTTAGCGAGTTTTCTTCGTGTAATGCCTTTTCTTTTCAACTCAGCTTCTAGATTTCTATAAAGCATGATTTCCCTCCTTTATGTTTACGCAACTGCGTATTTTAATGCTATTATAAACTCAGTATCGTCCATTGTCAACCTTATAGCGTAAATTTTATGTGTTTTTATATGCTTTTTATACGATACAGCGTATTTTTTATTGTTTTTATCATAAATAAGTGGTAAAATGTGAATAAAGTGAGGTGTACAAAATGACCACTGAAAATAAGTTAAAAGATTTTATATTGAATAATTATAAGAGTTTGAGAGACTTCTCTATTAAATGCGATATTCCATATACAACTGTTGTTAGCGTCATAAATAGAGGAATCGATAGAGCTGGAATTAACACTATAAAAAATATTTGCAACTGCTTAAGTATTGATATAAATGCTTTAGCAAAAGGAGAGATAGTTACATTGAATCACATCAATCAAATTGGTGATGATTTTGTAATGAAGTACAATATCCTAAATGATGAAGGCAAAGAAAGAATGGAACTCTATTTGAATGATTTACTAACTTCTTATAAGTTCACTAGTGATGATGATAAAAAAAAATAAGATAGGATTCTATCTTATTAATATGCTTTTTGGAAAGGGTGAGATATTTGAATAGAGCTGTTATTTATGCAAGATATAGTTCTGATAAACAAAATGAACAATCAATTGAAAGTCAATTAAGAGTATGTAAAGACTATGCTAAAAAGAACAAACTTAATGTAGTAGGAATCTATATAGATCGTGCTCAATCTGGTAAATATGATGATCGAATAGAGTTCTCAAAGATGATGAGAGATTCAGGCAAAGATTTATTCGATTATATAATCATATACAAACTGGATAGATTTTCTAGAAATAAATACGATTCAGCTGTTCACAATCATACCTTAAAGAAAAATGGGATAAAAAGATTATCAGCTATGGAAAATATTACTGAAGGTCCTGAAGGAATTCTCATGGAGTCTATACTTGAAGGTATGGCTGAATATTACTCATTAGAACTTGAGCAAAAAGTTCGTAGAGGAATTAAAGAAAATCTACTTAATGGGAAATCTATAGGTGGACATAAGGTTTATGGCTACTCCACTGCTAATCATAAACACATAGTAAATGAATCTGAAGCTATTATTGTAAGGAAAATATTCGAATTATATATTAATGGGAAAACCGCTAAAGAAATTGTATCTGAAATTAACATGCTTGGTCATAATCTAAATATGAATAGAGTCTATAGAATGTTAAAAAACACAAAATACATAGGGGTGTATGAACATTCCGGAGTAGTTTATTCAAATATATATCCGAGAATAGTTGATGATAAATCTTTTTATAAAGTACAATCATTAATGAGTAAAAATAAAAAAGCTCCTGCAGCTAAAAAGGCACGAGTACCTTATCACCTTACAGGAAAAATGTTTTGTTCAAAATGTGGAAGACCAATGATTGCTGACTCTACTAATAAGTCTGACAAAATATATCATTATTATTCATGTAACAAAAATAGATCGATTCAACAAAAATGTAGCACTAATAGAATATCTAAGATGCAAATAGAGACTCTTATAGCCAATAAGATTATTAATAATATTTTTACAGATAAGCATTTCAATGAATTAATTAAAGATAGCATTGAGTCATACAATAAAAACATTGATGATGATAGTAAAATCAAGTCTTTAGAACAAAATCTCAAACGTACAAAAAAACAAATCACCAATATCATCGAGTCAATAAAAGATGGCTTGTCTTCTAAAACACTTTTGCAAGAACTATCTAAACTTGAGAATGAAGTTGAAATATTACAAGATGAAATATATAAAGAAAATCTTCTAAAACCTCAAAGAATTGATGATCGTAGGTTATTCTATATGATTAATAAACATTTAGAGTCTATGGATATAAATGAGATTAACGAATATGTTTTAGATGCTTTTTTAACAAATGTCATCTATGATGATGAATCAGTTACGATATTTATTAACTTTTTTAAAGAAAACAAAGTCACCATAGGTATGGATGAATTAAAAAGTTCGATTTCATACCTAAAAGGTGCACCATTTAATTATGACACCATAAGGTGTTTTTTTTATATTTTCTCTTCTAAATCTACGGGACATTCATAAATATGAAATGGTAATTTTTTATGTAAAATCTCCATATTTTTATAATAATCTAAAATAGGTTCGAATATCCATGATTGTTCTGTTGGGAAGTTTTCTTTGTTTGCCAAAAAGGCATCATTATATGCTATATGTGTCACATGCTTAGCTTTTTTATTTAAGTAAATTCGTTGTTTTTCATTGATTTTATGATTTTGTCTTTTTTCAATTTTTTCTAATAATTGATAAGCTTTTTCAACACGATGATTAAAATAATGATAAATGACAATATCATATGCCATCATTAATCCATGTTCAGTTCTTAAATAATTTGTGACAGGTAGTTTTTGGATCATATGATCAATGTCTTCATCTATGGGCTGAGATTCATAAATGATACCTTCAATGTAATTGATTAACAATGTGGTGTGAAATATATCTGTCTTCATCTTATGTTCTTTTATGAGTGATTTTGATTTTTCCCATAAAAACATAGAAAATGTTTGATCTTGATTCAATCTAAAGCCAACATATTGACTTATTTGAATATATCTGAATAATGCATCTTCTTTTAGTTTTTTATATGCTATAAAATCACCGTATATGGATTGGGTATGCAGTCTAAACGTATAAATATATAAAACACTAAGCATGGTTGTAAACAAATTAAATACAGATATAAATCCAATCCAACCATATTGTGTTGACCAAATCATACTTATGATAAAGATGATATTTGTTAATCCCATAAAACTGATAGTTACAATCGGTGCCGAAATTAAAGCATTTGCAAATTTTTTAGTGACTTCATTATAGGTTTCTTCATCTCCAATTAAATCTAAATCAGGTACAACCAAACCACCTAACAACACCCATAACTTGGGCATTATTTTAAATCGCCACCCTTTTTTAGATTTATAAAAAACAAACATGGTTAAATAGATTGCACGTAATTTCACCTTTTGAACTGCAAACGCTATAAAATGACCTAGCTCATGTAATGTCAATGTAACATAGAACGCTAACACTAAATAAACAGGCCATAACCACCATTGAACAGTCGATAAACCTAAAACAAGTTGTTTCCATATACCTACATAAACAAGGAGCGTAAAAAAAACACCAATGAAAAATGAAGCAATTAAAAAGTATAAGATACCATATTTTTTCATCATGAACTCCTTGTCATTTTTTTAAAAAATTATGCAAAAAAACAATCAAAAACGCTTGACAGTATATAAAAATTTTGCTATCATTAAATAGCACGAACAAGTGGGCGTCGTATAATGGTTATTACACGTGCTTGCCAAGCATGAAATGGGGGTCCGATTCCCCTCGCCCGCTCCATAAGCATTGAATAAGCTATGCAAAAGCATAGCTTTTTTTATGCTTCTTTTTCGTTGAGGGCTTTAATCAATTTAATAAAACCAAAAACAAGCAAGATAAGCCCTAAAATTTCATAAACCCAATAAGATAAAATTTCATATCCAGCTTGCTCTATAATCAGATCAATTAAGAAAAATGGCATACTTATGACAAAACTAATGACCCATAAATAAAACGCTACTTTTGAACGAATGAACATCAGGAAGCACGCAATCGAAACATTTAGTACTGCATATTCAAACCCAAATCGAATATACAAATAGATGGCAAATAAAACAACCAATGGATCATATGCCATTTTATATCCACTAAATCTCTCATTCATTAAAGCAGAAATCACAAATATTATAAGATATATACTAAGTACTGAGCCAATCGCATCGATATGATTGATTGTAGACATAAAAGACATCGTTCCAAAATTAAAGCTAAATATATCAGATGTAAAAGCATATAAATATTGACCGAATAAACCAAATAACATCAGCACATGTGCTCCTAATGGTTTTTGATCAAACTGTAAATACATCACAGCTAAACCAATGAACACTACTGGAAATATATAAATCAATCCATCAAAAAAATCATATGTAGATAATATCACATCCATAAGTTTAAATAAGATAAATAGAAATAGAAAAAGTGTTTGTTTTTTAAATGATATTTTATGCATAAATGATTTTATATATAACATAACTTAACTCCTTATGAATGGTTTCTTCTTTATTTTATCACGTAAAAAACAATAAAAAAACCTAATTCATTCGAATTAGGCTTTTGACTTTATTTTTTAAGTTCTCCTAGTATACCTTTAATCGCTCCAAAAATTAAATAAAATGCAAATAATGAGAACAACCAATAAGATATCGGTATAGATAATAAAGGCGTATTGAGTATTGTATCTACAAAATTAAATGGAACATCAATGACACCTGCAGCTAAGAACAAAATTGTTGAAAGTGGTGCACCAAATAATAATGATATAACAGGTAACATCAGCTTATCAATCACAAGATCGAATCCACCTCTAAAATAGAAAAACAGTCCAGCAATTATCGCAGTTAAAAGTAAATCTTTACGTTCATTTTTCGCTTTAGCATCTTTGTTTAAGAACAATGATATTGACATAAGTAATAAATATAAGAATGCTACTAAATCAATAATCGAACCAAAATCAAGAGGATTTGCAAATCCGAACGGATCAAATCTAAATGACAAAAGCGAGTTAACAAAACTACTACCTGTAGATAAGAAAAAGGCAGCTAATGTAGCGAGATGAGCAGCAAATCCTTTTCCTTTAATTGCTAGATATAAAAGACCAATAACGACAAATGCTAAAGGTGTATAAACCTCTAATGCATTTAAAAATCCACTTGTGTTTCCTAATCTTTGGAATACGACATAAGCTAATATAGCAACTAAAATAATGGTACGTACTTGCTGATTAAATATCGATGAAAATCTTTTTATAAACTTCATATGTAATTCTCCTTTTTTTCTTATAATTCAATTATAACAAGGAGCAACTAACATATTAAATTATTTGCTTACATTAAACTTTGGATACGTCTTATAGAACTCTAATTTCACTTGAATGAATGATTCAAGCTCTAACAAAATTTGATAAAGAATTGCCCTTGATTCAAACTCATCTCTTGTTTTTGGTAAATCAGATAATCTATACTTTGATAGCATTTCATGAATGGTATTTAAGTGTTTTTGTCCTTCATCATAATGCCCAATAGCAAAGCAGAGTTTTTTTATAAAAATAGCAATCTCTTCTGCATAAGGATGTATACATTTCACTTTAACAGCCTGCTCAAACATATGGTTTAAATATCTGGCTTGTGTGCTTCTCATATATACATAAGCTAAGTAACTCTGATCATTTTGAAAAAGAATGTTTTTATCTGTGATTTCAACTTGTTGAATAATAGACTTTAGTTTTTGTTCAAGCTGATTATAATAACTTGAATAAGTCTCATGATATTCAGGATCTTTAACTAAAAATGATAACATCATTAAATGATCTTTCATATAGCCATCAATGGTTTCAATATATTTTATTAATACTTTTTCACCACCAGTTGGATAAAAAGTATTAAAAATCATCGCAATCCCGATTGATACAATGACAAGCAATGACTCCTCAATCAAAAACTCAAAAGAAAAGCTTCCTTTTACCAAAAAATGTGTTACAACAACTAAAGCTGGGACTATACCTTCTTGGATTTTAAAATAGAAAGAAGATAAGACTAGAATAAAGACTAATACGATAAAAACCCAAAACTCATAGCCAAATAGCCAAAACAAAAAAATCGATAAAAACATCGCATAAAATACATCCAAGATGCGTTTTGCTGCGATGATCATCGAGTCTTTTTTTGTAAGTTGTATAGAAAGTAATGCGAGTATTCCACCAGTCAGCCAGTATTCTAAACCAATCCATCTTGAAATAAGTCCTGCAACGAGCGTGACAAGTGTCATTTTAATTGTCGTATGTACAATTCTCATATAATTTACCTTTTATGCATACGTTTATATTGATCGTAATATAAATGTATATCCGACAAGTCAAAAGGTTTTTCTTTGTTTTTGATTTTTTTAAGCAAGATATCAAGCTGAGCTTTGACAATCTCATCAATTTCATCAGAATAACACATTTTATCTGAATGAACATTATATTCTTTTTCATCTAAAATGATATAGTTTCCATCTGGAAAAACTTTAACATCTAAATCATAATCGATGTATTTAACAGCTTCTCCATCAAATAAATATGGACTTGATAAATTGCAATAAAAGTAAACCCCGTCTTTCTTAAGCATACCTATGATATTGAACCATAAATCGTTATAAAAATAACAAATTGCTGGTTCTTTTGTATGCCAACTTCTTCCATCATGCTCAATGACTCTTGTGCGATGATGGCCAGTTACTAAACAATGCTGATCTTCAGATAATATGGTTGTTTTTTTCCAAATTCTATGAAGGCGTTTGTTATGCTTATAACTGTGAATTGGTACATGCATACCGGTTGATAGTTTCATAAAACCACCTCAAATGTTGTTATTATTATAACATTTTTTTAAATAATTTCTATGCGAAATGTACTTAAGATATCAGAACTATGTATTTGAGGTATATTCATTTCACAATGTTGCGCTATATATAGGTGTATTTCAGATTTTTTAACAAACCATATCGTAGACATAATCACATTGAAAAAAAGAGATTTTATAACTGATTTTTGATGCATCACATGGACATCATCATCGTTAATGATGTTGTCTATGTTTTTTTTCATGAATCACTTGATCAATAATGATCACAACAAAAAGATATAACTCTTTGTTGTCTGATTCATGAATATCTATCTCATAAGTATCGCCCCAAGACAAATACTTCTTGTTAATGGAAGCGATATGATTTTCATGATCTATAATATCGAAAGCATGCCCGTATAAACTACCTTCTACTGATAAATTTTGTCCTAAGATGTCTAAATCGAAATTTGGTCTTAAACTAAACTTCCTCTTAATGTGTGCCACTTCTTTTCCATGATCATCAAACAAAGTATACTTTGCCATAAGCGATAAGATTTTTTTCTTTGCATGATACAAAACATTTCCGTTCATGTCTTTTAACTCAAGTTTGTTAGATAAACTCATAAATCTACCTTTAACTTCATAAAGCTCATTTTGGCTTTCATCAGTCACTTTAAATCTATCTTTGATAGAAAAAACCTTTTGCTTAATATAATATCTCATGGTTTATACTCCCTTTTTATCATATACCTAGATTATACTTCTAAAACAAAAGATTTACCATTTATTTTCAACACGTTCAGCAAACCCAAGCATATCTTTGATGATAATCTCTTTATTTTCAACCTTGAATGTTCCTGAGAATCTACCGAAGACCTGGTGTTGGACGGATTTTAAAATAATGATATTTGTACTTGAGTTTCTATCAATGATTGGTTCAAAGGTTAAATCTATCTTTCCATCTTTTGATTTAAACATCCATGTACTCAAATAATCATAGTGAATACCATCTTTTGGTATGATGAACTCTACATCGTCAAGTTTATAGGTTTGATCATCATAAAACAACATATTTTCGCTTGCTTTTGAGGTATCACCAAATCCATACCCGAGATTAAATCCTATCTTATGCCCGTTTTGCTCACCGCTCAAACTAGACCAATACCAGATATTATGGTATGTCCATGCACCTCTTCCCCAGTCAAGCACACCATATGCCCCATTAAAATCAAAAATCTCATCTCCTAAAATAACTCTTCCCGAAGATTTTAATAAATTTATTTTTTGATTATAATAAAAACGTTTCCGATTTGCAAAAGGCGTTGCAATCACCATGGAATCATCAATCATGGCATCGAGATATAGATCAACAATTAAAGCTTCTCCTTTATTAAAATTAGGAATTTCAGCTTCAATGTGTCTCTTATCTTTTTCAATCTTATAGTTTATTTTCCACTGGCCTTTATGCACCATAACATTGTCTTTCTCGCTTGTTTCAGGCATATTAAAACGCTTGAATGGTATCCATCCCATTTTTGATTTTGATATTTCTTTTCTTAAATTAAAATCAAAAAGTGTAGCACTTAACAACCACATATATCCGTTATCAGCAACAGTAAGTGCAATACCATAATCATCATTACCTACGTAATAATAATCCCATTCTTTAAGTCTCATTCTGCTGTTTCTCACCAATTTTTTATCATATGTTTTAATTAATGATGTGTGATAACCAGCCTCTATTAATTCACCTTGCTGATTTAATAACGGTCCTTTTTTTAGTTTTTGTTGCATGATTCAACACTCCTATGTATGTATTTTTTTAACATATTTACTTTGCTTTCTCTTCCCATAATCTCATAATATTTAAGCCAATTATGAATAGAATCCATATATACTACTATATGATCTATCTCATGTGTATCAAATACTTCATTTTCATCAAAAGATAGATCATATAACTTTTGGTCTTTTATAATCTTAAATCCTGAGATTAAATCAATATCGACATCATCAATCACATATTCACAAAAGACTTCAGTTTTGTATGTTTTATGCCTATGTTGAGGTTTCATTTTCCCAAGTGTTTCTAAGATTTCTTTTGCTATTTTTATGTCTTTTTGTCTTACAAATAAATCTATATCAGAAAAATCATCAACAATGCCTCTTAGATAAAGCATAGCGGATGCACCTAAATTCCATATGATGTTTTTTTCATTTAATCTTTCAGCAATATGCTTTAAAATATCTAGTTTATGTTCAAGTTTACCTTTTTGTGTAAATCTCTTAACACATTCAGTCTTTTGTCTTGTATATTCGTCTCGATTGGTTCTGTATTGCTTAGATAACTCTATTTTGAGTATTTCATATGTTTTTGCATCTTCAATATGTTTAATCAAATGATTTTTAAAATAAATCTCATCGAAACTATTTGATTAAAACGGACAACTTAAAAAAAGGCTAGGACATAGTATAGTGTTCTAGCTTTTTTTGTTAGAATGAATATAAAGGAGTCGTTAGAATGAATGAAAGAAAAACAAGAAAGCATCCATCGTATACAATTGATGAGAAAAACAAGATTGTAGAACTGTATTTAAGCAAAGAGAAAACACAGCGTCAAATACTTAGAAGTTTTGATATTGTTCATAGTCAATTAGATTTATGGGTAAAACAGTATCGAAAGCATGGCACTTGTGTAGATCGTAGAGGAAAAGGTACGAAAAAAGATATACCAAACAAAGGTAGACCTAAGAAGCTTAACTTGGACATCATGAGTAAAGAAGAACTGTTAAAATATATCAAAAGTGGTGAAGACATAAAAAAAGCGGTAGCCTACCTAAGAACGCGCGAGAAAAATACCAAGTCATAGACCAATTAAAGGATCGTTATTCTATCATCTATCTCTGCATGAGGATGTCATGTTCAAGAAGCGGTTACTATGAATGGATTCGCTTAGGTAGGCCAAAATATAAAGCGTTCAATGAATTGCTTAACCATCAGATTGTTAGTCTCTACCATAAAGATAAAAGATGGGGCATAGAAACAATTCAAATGAAATTAAAGAAAATACACGGCGTCTTTACCACGAAGAGCACCGTGTATCGATACATGAAACTGAATGGTATTCAGTCTATTATCAGACGAAAGAGAAAAAGATATAGCAAGGTCAACCATCATCGCATTCCTAATCTCCTTCAAAGAGATTTTACCACAAAAATGTCAAATCAAAAGTGGAGTATAGATGTTTCTTATTTGCCCACAACACAAGGAACCATCTATTTGTGTGCGATAAAAGATCTCTATGATAAATATATTGTCAGTTACAAAGTTTCCGAAAGAAATGATTTGAAACTAGTCATGGATACTTTAAAACAAGCAACAAGAACCGTACCCAGAAATTATCGCAAAGGATTAATACTGCATTCTGATCAAGGTACCGCATTTGTTGGACAAACTTACCATAGGTGGTTGAAAAGACATTGGATAAAACATAGTGTATCAGCAAAAGGCAGCTGCGTAGATAATTGTCCAATAGAATCTTTCTTCAGTCAATTTAAAAGTGAATGTATGCATCTTCATCATCAAATCACAATAAAACAAATGAAAACACTTGTCGATTCTTACATCACATATTACAATGAAGATAGACAAAGTAAAATAATAAAAGAGTTGACACCTCTACAATTGAGAATGTCAACTCTTCCTAGCCTTTTTTAATTACTGTCCATATTTAGCAAACAGTTTCTCATGATCATTTTCTTTTCTTAAATGCAGATGAAATACTTGATCTGCATATCCTTGTTCTGTATACCCTTTATTGAAAGATATTCGATCGTCTGATTGACTCATCAGTATATAACCGCAGTCATTAATTATCTCTTTAAATCTTTGGAAATCTTCTACTTTCGTTTCAATTAAAATATCTACAATCGCTTTAGCTTTGATATGGGGGATTGCTGTACTTCCTATATGCTCAATTCTAATCGGTTTATGCTCTTTAAAACATTTGATAAGCCTATTTTTTTCATTTTCATATTGAACTTTCCATGATGGATCATGATCTACTAATTCAATTGGAAAAAGTTTCCAGAGTTCTTCTAATGTCATTTCATTTAGTTTTTTCATATATGCTCTCCGTTCTCTTTATAAAAATTATATCATTGATATAAAAGAAAACAAAATCTGTAAAACCAAGAAAACATTAAAGTACCTACAATAGTACACCAAATAAAACTGCTAAAATAACAATGATTGGAGCAGGTATTTTTTTGGTTAATAATAAAGCTACAGTAACAATCATCACAATAAAATTATCCCATCTGAACCCGCTATCTTGCATCAGTTTAAATGCTGCAATCGCAATCAAACCACCTGCAACTGAAACAATCCCTGTTAAAGCAACTTTGATGCCTTTCATCGCCTTTAATTGTTCCCAAATAGGGTATACAAAGAAAATGAGTAAGGTACCAGGTAAAAAAATACCTAGACTTGAAAATAATGCACAAGTTATTTGACCAAATGTAGATAAATCCCTTGATGCCATACCCCCAGCGTATGCACTGAAACTAAACATTGGCCCAGGGATGCCTTGGACAAGTCCAAAACCTGTTAAAAACTCATCAATCGTCATATACTGATGCACTTCTACAAGTTCAGTCACCATATAAGGAATGACAACCTGTCCACCACCAATCACCAAATAGCCAAATCGATAAAACCTTTCAAATAAGAAAAGGATACGATTATCAAATACTAAGTTTAATAGAATAAAGCCAATAGCTATACTTGCAAACACGATAAAGTATCGCCACGGAGGGCTAACTTCTATTTTATGCCAAAGTCCTTTTTCTCTAGAAAAAAGCGTATATATGAATCCTCCCAAAATAAGTACTAAAGGATATATATATGCTTGTGTAAAAAAATATGTGATGACCATAGATGATATAAACAAAACCAGTGTTAACGGATTTTTAATGACTTTACGCCCTAGTTTATAAGCAGCTACAGCTATAAACCCAACTGCCATGGGACCGATGTATCTTAAAATATTCGAATCAATTTGATTTCTAGCAAGTATAAAATAAAGGAATGAAAATAAAGTCATAATGACTATAGCTGGCAAAGCCCATACTAAAAGGGTTAAAAAGGCTAAGACAGGACCACCAATCTTATAGCCAATAGATATGATTGTTTGTGTACTACTTGGGCCTGGTAAGATACCTGTTAACGCAATCAATTCAACCATCTCATCTTCTGAGAGATACTGTTTTTTTACGACCATCTGATCTGTGAAAACACCATAATGTGCTTCCGGTCCACCATAAGCTCCAAGTGAGCAAATAAGGACATCTTTTAAAAATGTTTTATACTTTATTTGTTCCATCATAAATACCTTTATCATCTTTTTATTTCATCATATCATATATTAGCTTTAGAAATTAAAAAAAGGCCTTACATAGGTAAGATCAGTCTAAAATGATATATCCTCTAAATCCTCTAGAGCCGTAATACGAGTCTGCTCCATTATGATAAATGAACGTTTTTTGATACCTGTTATCACCAAATATTGCTCCACCTAATGATCTGATGTCATCTGGAGTTTTTAACCAACTTGACGTTTTTAGATCAATAGGTTCTAAGCTTTGAATGTATCGATATAATGCTTCATCCATGAGTTCTATGCCAATGATTTTACATAAAGCTAATGCAGATGATTCTGGTGGAAATTTTTTCCTTGATAATCGAGCTTCTTCGTCATAACAAACACTCGTTCTAGGCTTTGGTGTTTCTTTTGAAAAATCAACTATATAAAGTTTGTTATGATACGATATCACATCTGGTTCACCACCATATGTTTCCATGTGTTCGATGATTTTAATCGTACTATCATTTAATTTGGATTTTACATCATCCCAATTTACATCTTGATGGCGATGCATATTTTTTTGAAATCTTGTTTTTATTTGACTAACTATTTCACTCATGCTCATGCTCCTTTTTCATTAGTTTAAGCGCAACACAACTCCATGTTTCATCCAATGAGACATTTGCATATGGTATTAAATTGAAAACTTTTCCCAGCTCGAACGTTTTATCTCTATTTAGATCTTCTTTGTCATATTTTTTCTTTTTTTGATAAGATATCCATAATTTCGTGTTTTCGTTTATCAAAGGTAATAATTCTTTTATATGATCCATGAAATCTTGAACAGAGTATAAAAAAACATGATAAAAATTAGGTTCTAGACCACTAAAATCGATGTAGTGTTGTTGGTCTGCAAAATCTCTGTATGCCCTTGGTGCATCTATATATCTACCAACAGTATTTACTTTGAGTCTCATTTTTTTATATATGGATTGGTCCATGTTATACTCCTTTATCTACATCATAATTTTTTTTTTGATATAGAACAAGTAAAACGCAATCTTTTTAGATATTGACAGTCAATATAGATTGCGCTAATATAAAATTAAAACGAGGTTCTTTATGATAAATCAATTTGAGTTAGTGCATGTAGGTTTCAAGTATTTGCTGAGTGTTATGGGTGAAAGCAAGGAACAAGCTATAATATTAATGGATGACTATTTAGATGAAACTCATACGGTTCCATTAGATAGATTCACTTTTGAGTTAGTCATCACTCAAGGGAGTATGAAAAAATCACTACATGTAGCTTATGCAGCTGTTTCTGAAAAAGTAAGTATAAGTAAACAAGTGCAATTGGTTGAGCTAAATAGTGATTTGTTTTTAAAAGTTTATTGTCCGAAAGAAGATTATAATGACTTACTTGAAGGAAAATATAATAAAACCTATGAATCCTATCTTAAGGAACAGGGATTAAAGATTAATTTCTCAAAAATATATGGGTTAATGAAATCATTTGATGATGGTTATGAAATTTATTTTAACTGTAAATCTTAAAGAGCGACATCGCTCTTTATTTTTTTAAGAATTTCGTCAATATCATATAAATCTTTGATAATGAAATGATTTAATGCATGTATGTTTACTTGCTTAGTAAAATAATCATTTTCCTTGATCAGATTTTGCATGGTCAAATCTTCACTGATTCTTTTTTCAACTACGCTTTGATGGTTAATGATGTCTTGATAATGATTTTTGATATAAGTATCCTGAAACAACAAGCATAAATAGGATATATGTTTTAAGTATTTAACATCAAAATCCTTAGCAAAATCAAAAGGTAAATAGCATCCTTCAACGACTAGGTTTTGCTGATTTTCAATCGCTGTTTTTATGATTTCTCTAAGAATTGGCCAAATTTCATTTGTAAGATCATAAATGCTATCACTAGGTTTTAAGTGAGTATATTTACTTCTTATGAGTCCCATCTTTAAGTGATCGATGGATAAATAAGGATATTTGAATGTTTCTAAAACTTTTTGGGCAACATATGTTTTACCTGTATGTGTTGGTCCGTGAATGAGTAGAATCATATCAGATAACTCCTAGGATCAATCATTTTCTTTCTCCAATCCGTATATCTTATAAATACTTAAAATAAGGTCACTCTTACCTTCAATATATCGATCAATATCATTTGGATATTTTTTTGATAACTCTTCTTTTAACAGCCCATAAGCTTCTACATCCTTAGGATGCTTTCTTAAATGATCTCTTAAAGCTAAATGTCTTTTTAAATGAAAGTTGTCTTTCTGACATACATATAAATGATGTCTCATTAAATGCGCCTTATTTTCATATCCGAAAGCTTCTCTACCTTCAATGCCCTGGTTTCCTTCATGAATATAGCCTATCGTTTTTAGTCTATCTTTGACCAAATCAAACTTAGATTGATCATCAATGATGACATCGATATCTATAATTGGTTTTGCTTTAAGTCCAACAACAGATGTACTCCCTACATGTTCGATAGCTAATACATCATCTTTTAATACCGATTCTAGATCTTTTTTGATGCTTAAAAAAGCATCACTCCATACTGGATTATAGTTTTCAACAATAACACGTTTTCTATTCATGTTCTTCCTCGCTTTATTTAGTAAGATTTGTTTTATTTAATAATGATTATGTTACTGTTTTTTCTTTAAGCTTGAAAAACAGTTTTTGGATGATAAACAATGCAATGATGATTGCAGCTGCAACGATCACCACAAGTAAATCTGTAGAAATTTTTATATACAAGAATCCTAAAAGAATCACAAAATCTAATATAAAAGCTGACCAAACAATCCAACGATTCACTTTTATCTCATCTTTCATTTTAACAACCAACCCATAATGAATCATCATATCCATCACTAAATATAAAAATACCCCCAAAGATGCAATTCTTGTTAAATCGAACAATATCGTTAAAACGATTGCTAACCCAACCGTATAGAAAATCGTTTGTTGCTGTGTTTTAATATTTTCTGATATTTTTTTATGTGGAATCATTTGCATATTTGCTAGCATTGCAATAAGTCTTGAGACGGCAAACACACTTGCAATAATCCCAGTGATAGTAGCAAGTATTGCTAAAATGACTGTAAACCATAATCCTAAACCTGAAAAAACAGGTCTAGCAGCTTCAGCAAGTGCATAGTCTTTAGATGCAATAATTTCTGAGACAGATAGATTTGCTGTTACACCAAAAGTAACAACAATATAGACAACTAAACTGATAATGATTGAGAACATAATCGCTCTTCCAACATTAACTTTAGGTTTTATGATTTCATCTCCATTATTTGTAATGGTTGTGAAACCTTTAAATGCGATGACAGCTAGTGCTGTAGCAGCAATATAATGTGCGAAACTAAGCGATTCAGCTGCTTCTGATACTTCAGGAAGCTTGAGTGCAAAGCGTGCAGCAAAAAGTCCTCCCGCAGCAAATAAAACTAATCCTAATATCTTTATCACTGACATGATCGATGTGAATGTTTGTATAAATGAGTTTCTCAATAAATTGATAATTAATGCAAATATGAGTAGTCCTACCCCTAGAACAGATATAACCCAGGTATCAGATGAGCCGTTAAAGATTTGCATAGTATACGATCCAAATGTTTTTGCAACCAAACTTTGGTTGATGACCATAGATAAAATCATCATTAATGCCCCAACACTAGAAAAAACACCTTTTCCGTAAGCTTTGACTAAATACATACCAATACCACCAGCACTTGGATAATTTTGGCTGAACTTAATGTATGAGTATGCACTAAATCCTGTGACGACAGCTCCGACTAAAAAAATCAAAAAAATCCATTGATTGGATAACTCAGCAATTTGACCAAGCAATGCAAAGATGCCTGCACTAATCATGACGCCTGTCCCTAATCCGATAGCTCCAATTAATGTGATACTATTTTTTTTCTGTTCATTCATCTTTTCACTCCCTCGTATAATATGTAGTGTAGATTTAGGATAAGACCTATCTAAGTATTTTATCCATTGCTTTACCTTTAGAAAGTTCATCAATCAATTTATCAAGATATCTAATCTTTTTCATCAATGGGTCTTCAATATCTTCAATAGTCACTCCACATATTTTACCTTTAATGGATTGTGCATTTGGATGTATCATCGGTGCTTCATTAAAAAAAGATTCAACATCAATATCACTATTGATGAGTTCCATTAGTTTTTCTTTTGCATACCCTGTTAACCAACAAATAATTAGATTAACTTCTTCTTGTGTTCTTTGTTTCTTTTCTGCTTTTGCCACATAAAGTGGATAAAGCTTTGAAAACGACATGTGATATAATTTATGGCTCATATGATTACTCCAATCATAAAATAGATGTTTTATATCTTTATTATAACATGTTGGAACTGTTAGATAAAATGACTAAGAAAGTCTATGAGCATACAAAAAACCAAAAAATTATTTTATTTTTTTAGATGTTACCTCAACCCACGCAAGAAAAAATCCTGATTTTATTGCAACATTACTAGAGTTTACATGAGAAATTGAAGTTTTATAAAATGGTACGATGCCCATGTTTAAAAGTCTAGACGTTAGTTGTGAAACCAGCATAGTTCCAATCCCTTGATGTCGATATTTTTCATCTATATTTACCCCCATTTGATATAAATAATTAGAATCACGACTAACTCCAGCCATACCAACAATTTCATTTTGATTAAGATATGCAACACCAAGCACATCTGGTGCATCAGGGTCAAAACAAAACGCTTCATCAAATCGAGAATCACCTTTAAACTGTTGAATTTCCTGTTCATCAAACCATGTCACTTGTTTTGTACTATCAAGTTTCAAACGCTCTGGATCTGGTAAGTAATGTAACAGAACTTGATCAATTTCATAATCTATGGATTTTAGTTTTTGATCAATTTTTCTAAGCATATAAAAATCAAAAATCCAATTTGCTTGCTTAGGCAATATTTCTTTTTCTATCCAAGAAAACAGCTCCTTCTTTGAAGATACAACTGATTTACCCTGGATTGACATCATATTAAAAACACATGATTGCCATAAGTCTTTTCTTTGATTAGGGTGCATTTTTCTTTTTGTTAATACATTTTTTTCACTGTAAAAATCATTGATATCGCTATGATAATCGATACTAAGTTGTTTATATGCAATATCAATAATTTCTTTTCTTGTCATCATATCATCACCATGGATTGCTTATTCGATAACATAAGCAATACCTTTCCAAGTTTTCATAAAAGTTTCGAGTGGAAATTCATAATAAACATATAGTGGATCTCCATTGGCGTCATTTCCAAATCTAGCGTTGATATTAGGATCATTGACTAAGACATAAACATCACCAAAATCAGTAATCCTATAGCCTCTAACAACAATTAAATGACCGTTTGTATGATACAACCCCATATCCCCACTAACACTAGCAGCAACCGGTCCAACTTGAGCCAAATGTATCATGAGCTCTTCAAATGAATACATCACACCTACATAAGCCGTTTCATTATAACTTGACATACCAACAGTATTAAATACCCAGTTCCCATAGATATTTGCACCATAATCTCTAAAAAGACGTGCTGTAAAACGATGTGGAAGTTCATCTTCTATAGATAAATCATGCCCTTTATAAAGTAGTAACATCGCTGCTGATGTAGGGCTGCATATACTACTTCCTATATCGATAACTTCTTGTTGGTTAAGCATAGGCACTTCATAATCTAGAAAACTAGGTAAATGATCTGTGCTTGGTGTATATGTATAGTTGGGTATCGTTAAAGCAAAAGATACCAGTTCTAATTTAGGACTTGATATACTTATATCTTTTCTTTTTAAAATCATTTTATATTGAATTTGTTGAGCCTTTTTATCGTTTAAGATCATGATTTCATCTGTAGATATCTTTGCGATATGATCGGATGCATCAAGACTGAAGTTGTTTCGCCCCAACCCCCATGCTCGATAAGATAAATATTTGCTCCAAATCCCGTCAACCATAACTTTCACTTGAAGTTCAACGGTTGCATCCAAAGATGATATTGCTGACCATGACCCTACCATTTTCGTAAAACTAGGGGTTTCAATAGGATCTGATTCATACGTAGCCTCTAACATATTATCTTCAAGTTCTAGCTTATGATCAACAAGTTTCAAATCATTTAGTTTTGCTTTATCTATCCTATCAGCATACACTAAAATTTGATGTGGTTTTATGAAATGATTTACTTTTTCTTTTTTCATGACGGTCACCTCAAATATCATTGTATGTGTAGCATTTTGTGTATGAACTGTTGCTTTAAGTGTAACGCTTATATCCTCATCAGTCTGCTTTACTAACCCTGTTGCATCTATTATATCAGTATCTGATGATTCCCAAATAATCTCATATGAATCGTTACCCATCATAATCGATTGGGGCAAGTCTAGTTGATTACTGATCATACTTGGTATCAAAATCTGATTCTCCATAGATTTCTTTAAATCATTTTCTTCAGATACATTTGAACATCCTGCGAGTATCCATAAAATAATTATAGTAAAAATGATTGTTTTTTTCATCATGAGCCTCATGCATTTACCACTAAAAATAATGTGTTCTTTTCTTGCATTATACTAAAAATAATGACGTTTATAAAGTCATTACAGTCTCAATGTAAAAAACGACCAATAATTAAAAATAATTTATCTTCCAATTTCAAGATTATAATATAGATATTTATTTAGAAATATTGTAAATTATATACAGTAATTATTGTATTAAGAACTTAGATAAAGTAAAATAAGAGTAGCATACAAACAAAGGGGTACATCATGAAAATCATCATAGCTGAAGCTATAGGCTTCAAAGAAGTCAACGAAAAACAACTCTTACACGCAAGAAGACTTGATCAATCTAATGAAAAATATATTAAAATCATAGACTTATTTAAAAAGAAGGAAATTTCCTTTTTTTATGAGTTGGGTATCATGTTAAATCATTATATCAATAAAGATAAACCCTTAGTTTTTGTTACTGATTGGACTGATCCTACAGAAATGGTTGGTCTTTTACTTGAAGATGGTAAAGATGATATAGTATACCCAGATCTAGGATTCCTTGCATTTTATACTGATTGGAATGATCTTGAAAACTCTGGTATAGAAAAAATATTCTCACATGAGTTTTCTCATTTATGGCTTTATAATCTAGGGTATGATTTTGAGTTGAGTCCATCAAATAAGTTTCATACCATTACAGCTATCACTGATCCTTTTATGGCATTTAGCGAAGGGTTTGCTGAACATTTAGAAATAGTATCCAGCGACTTATCCCATCATCAAGAAAACAATTTACCTTTTGATTCCGGATTTGATATTGAGTCTTGGTTAAGCTATCGTGATAGTGCTTTAAGGATGCACGCAGTTAAAAACAATCGTTTCATTTATCTTACTGCACATCCTAAAATTGATACCTATAAAACATATGCTGAGCTACATATGGCACATATAACATCTAGTTGTTTTACACCTGAACACATCAAAAATGGTTCGCAAATGATGGCATCAGAAGGTGTAATTGCGAGTTTCTTCTATTACTTTTATAAAGATGAATTTTTTAAAAATCAATACCAAGATGAACTATTCTATCAACCTTTTGGTACACAAAAAGCTGCTCTAGATGCAATCTCAAATCATTATCTAAAAATTCTTTTTGCTTTGTCAAAAATAGATTTGACAAAAGAGACATTAATGGTTGATTTCGTCATGACATACGCAAATGCTTTTCCAAATGAAAAGGAAAAAATATTTGAACTTTTTTTAAGGATCACTCATTTTGCAACAGTCGATGAGGCGTATATATCTAAGTTTGAAAACCTATATCTTACTGGTAAACAAGGCAACCCTGACGCATTTAAAGAAGCTTTGATGTCTGTTAGAACTTTTAGGAAGGAAACACTTTCAAAAATAATAGAAAACCCCGAAATGTTAAAAAATGGATTATATCAGAGTATTTGGATAACAACTAACCAATATATTAAGCCAGTTCCATGGGATGATAAAATGTCTGTTTATAAAATCGATATAAATACTGCGACTGCTATTGATTTATTAGCCTTACCTCATATGGATATATTAACTGCTGAAAAAGGGGTAAGTCTAAGAAAATCACTAAAAGGCTTTGAATCTTTAGATCAATTTATTAATTTCATATCAACAGATAAAAACTTAAATGTATAAATGAAGAAATACTTTTTTCATCAATCAAAAAAGACATACAAGATTTAATTCTAATATGTCTTTTTTTTGATGAAGCTAAAGGATTATTGTATCAGATAAGAATACCTTTTAGTGATTAGAAATCGGGATTCTTATCTGCACACTATTGGGTATTCTTATATTAGCATTTATATTCACAATCCAAATTTCACGTATAAACCCACATTTTTGCTTAAAAAATCAATGTGTAAGTTTTTATTTTTTGCACATGATAAATCCTATGATATTCTCCTTTTCCAACAATAAATAAGACTGAAAATTTTCTTCTTTTGCCATATCAACAAAGATTTTATCCAGTGCTTGAAATCGAAAATGCCTAAATCTTGATAATACTGTCGATACTTTTCTTGAAAAAACTTATCTTCATAGTTTTTTAGTGTTTCAATTGTTGTCGTTATTTTTTCTGTTCTTTTCTTTAAACTAATTTTATATTTTCTCAACTAAAGCAACTTCATTGGTTGAGCATACTTTATCATATCTATGATCATGAACCACAATCTTCATATGCTTGCTACCGATAAAATAATAATGTAACCAGTTTTCAAATTAACTTAATTCATAAATTTGCTATCATTTAAATGATGATCTAACTTCATCTAAGAATCTTTATCGTTTGCATTAACCTATCTGATATTTATTATACTTCTTTCTTTTTTTGAAACTCTATAACTACTTGATGATTTACAACATCATAGTTGATTATGCTGAACTCATCGTTTACTACCATGTGTATTTCTCTATATTCTTCATTGATATCAAAATCATATAGCATAGGAAACTTTTGTTTTAATATTTTTTCAATTTGTACATATATATCGTTATAGATTGATGAAATTGAGATAGGTGGCACATCGAGTTGAATTTGGTTAAATAGAGTCTTTAAAATTTGATACCCCACATATGATTTTTTTAAGTTTGCCGGATATGCACCCAGATCAAAATAGATTTTGCAGGCTACCGGACTTGTTGTTTGTGTAGGAATTTTAACTTTTTTATATCCAAGACTTCTGGATAAATTCAAAGTATGTAAAATCAAAGCTTTTGCCAATCCCTTACCTTGATAAGTCTTTTTAATAGCTACCCAATGCAAATATCCATCACTTATGTCATCCTTCCAATTATTAAAGAATGCGCTTGCAGTTCCTATTTTCTCATTAGTCTTTGAATCCACTAAAAAAACCATTCTATGTGGTAATAGATGTTCATATCTTTTAAAGTAATAATCCCAAGCTTTGATGCCTTCATCAAAAGTTAGAAATTCTCTAGCACTTAACTCTATTTTTATCCACGCGTCTTGATCACCATCTTTATAAAACTCAAAATGATAACCTGTTGGCAGAGGTATAGATAGGATATTTGATACATCTATATTGAGTAATATCTCATAATACCTAATGCTTCTATCAAGATTGTTCATAGCGTTTACCTCTTATATCAAAGTTTTTATTGATGCTGCTAATATAGTTTAGTAGACACAAAGAGTAAGAATCCTTCTTATGCTAGAATATTAAGGAAAAAGTAACTTTCATTTTATACATCATCCCAAATAATGTTAAAGACGATTATAAGATATAAGCGACCTAAGTGCATTTAAAGTCTCATGTTGTAAAGAATTTAATGTATTACTTAATTAATACATTTTTTTAATGCGTTTTGTTAATATTCTCTCGCGTTCTTTTTCTCTGCGTTTATTGAATTTGTTTAAACGTAAAACTTTTTGATATTGTTGCCAACGATCTATGCTTAGTACACCAGTATCAAGTGCTTGTTGCACCATGCAACCTGGTTCATTTTCATGTGAACAGTTTTTAAACCGGCATCCTTCACTGAGCGCTAAAATATCCTCAAACTCATTTTCTGAAACAAAATAAGATGATACGATTCTAATACCTGGTGTATCAATGACTTTTGTGTTATTGTCAAGCTCGATTAATTCTCTATTAACAGTCGTATGTCTGCCTTGCGCATCAGATATTCTAATATCCTTAGTCTTGAGATATTCCTCGCCAATCAATGTATTAATCAATGTCGATTTACCAACACCACTACTACCGATAAAAACTGCTGTTTTATTTTTTAAATCATTTTTGATCATAAGGATGTCATTTTTGTTATAAGCAGAAATTGCTTTGACTTCATTGTCAGTCACTACTCTTACCTTTGATATGTAATCATCCACATCATTGCATATATCTGATTTAGTTAATAAAATGACTGTATCAAATGAAGTATTATAGGTAAGACTTAAAAAATTTCTAAGTTTTGTTATGTTGAAATCTTCGTTTAAAGACATACAAATATAGGTGACATCTATGTTAGTAGCTAAAATATGTCTTTCCATGATGGTGCCAACATCTTGTCTTTCCAAAATGCTCTTTCTTTCTCCAATGCGTTCTATTATAGCTAAATCATAGTTTGCAACTCTAAAATGGACATAGTCTCCAATTTGTGGATAATCGCTTTTCAAATAATGTGTGAATTTAAATCTGCCACTTACTTCTGCCATGATTTTCTTCTCGTCATGGGCTATTAAATAGCGTTCTTTGTAAACAGCAATAATTTGTCCAATGAATAATGTTGAATCTGTTGTTTTATTTTCCAATGTTCTTTCTCCTTTCTTTTAAGATAGATACATCGGAAGCAAACAAAAAGGACCCAAATCGATCCTTAAAACAGAAATAAATATAAGGTTTATTTGTTGGCATTAGATGTATCTGATTAAGTTTTTCTCACTTTTCTTTGATTTTCTGTCATATACATCACTCCTAACAATTTGAATCTATAGTCATTTTACTAAACAAATAAATAATTGTCAATCACATTTTTGATAAAACATGTAGTCAAAAATTTAGTTTATAATTTTAAAAGCACGCTATTTATCAAAAATAATCTTAATACTTTTGTGTCAAACCAATGATTATTATATGGGACAAATTTCCTTTTTAATAAAATTGCAACCTATATCAATGATCTGCTCATCTTTATAGTAAAAGTGTGGTTTATTACTGTAATATTTAGTCATCGACTAAATAATATATGTATGAGCTTCTTTGATTAATGCATCTTTTTTTACACTAGCAAATCTAACAACATTACAAAAATTTAGTTTTTTGCCATTATCTAAAATAAGTATACCTTCACATATTGAACTAATTCCATGGCTTAATGCAATTTTAACTTCAATTTCAACCACCATAGGTCGTTCATTTAATGCTTTATCCATGTTTTCTATTGAGATATCTTCTTCATCGCCAATGATGGTCCATTTAAAGTCATCTCGAACATGCATTCTAATTTGATCAATATCCTTGCTTGCCATTGCAACAGTTAAATCAATAACTCGATCTATTTTTGGTGAGTTTCCACAGTGCACCATGATATTAGTTTTCATTTAATCCACCTCAATATTTATAGAAATATCATAACACTTTTGTATCAATTTACAAAGAAAATTTTAACACATTCCTCTTTTTACGTAATTATTATTAAAATGAATAATTATATACACTTCTTTATTTGTCTTTTCGCTTTTTGAAAATTATGGGAATATCACTTTCAAAATAAAAAAGACTCCTTTGTTTAAGATCGGGTATGATTATTGTACCTTCTCTCCAACTTTTTGGAGTCATTTCATTATTATATGGGTTGCATGACCTATTTTAATACAACTACGCACCCTTGTAAAATTTACGCACCCTTGGAATATTGTTTCTTGTCATTATTAAGTTCATTATGTTTTTACTACTTAAATAGAGTGCTTTACTATGTATTTATGCCTAGTTTACATTTTGGGCATCCTGACACAAAGATTTTCAGTCGTTTCATACATAGTTATTTAAAATCGTTATCGGATAATTATTTGTAATGAATTCCCTTCTGCAAAATTAGATTTGTGTACTATCTTAAGCCAATCACGAAATAATAGTTAACACTCAAATCAGGAAGTTCAGTATATAACACTATTACTATAAAAGGGAAACTTGTATCTTCAAAATTAAATACTCCCTCATTGTCAATATCTAGATCATGTAATTGAATCAATGTCCATCCGCTTGTTTCTTCTGCAAAACTATAATCTTCATTTAAATAGTAATATTCACCGATAATATTCGAAGTATTTTCCACATTAATTTGATACGTATCATTCACATCGATTAAGTTCATATTTTCGTATGTTTCAATTCCAGGAAAATCCATTACATAATCATATCTTCTTAAATCATCATTATTATCAATTTTATATTCAGAACCAATTTCAGAATATGTTATTTCTTCATTATTTATAGTCACAACTGGAATACTGTTATAAAGTAAATGATTATTTCCTGCTACTTTATTGGTAAAACCTAATATAACCATCGATAAAACTAATACCCCAATTATTCCACAACTTAAGAATATCGATAATTTCATTCTATTGATTTAAATATTTTTTGAAACTAATTCTTTTTCATAAATTTGTTCTTTGAGAAGATCTTTTTCTTCAACATTATAAAATTCAGATAAAAGTCTTAGTGACTCTTTGCTTGGAAGACCTAATCCGTTTTCCCATTTAGCAACAGCACTACGACTAACATAAATACTGTCAGCTACCGCTTGTTGAGAGAGACTTTTTTCCTCCCTAAGTTCCTTAATTTTATCTTTAAATCTCATCATAAAATCCCCTTCTTTGACAACATTATAGCCTAATAAAACAATATATTGTTGTTACTTTCTATTTTTAGTTGTTACTTTTACTAAGTTACATATTTGTGCTATCTAAATTAGCGTATGATGCTACCTAATTTATTACAAATTTGCACCTGCAGCATTATTGACATGTGTAAAGATGGTTCTTTTTAAAAATGATCCTATGAAAACGACTGTTCAGATCAACTTACATGGTTCTTAATTATATATGAAAATAAATACTATAGTTTGTTTAAAATGTCATGGTGACCAATGTCTATCATCAATATCAAATTCTCATTTTGATATGTCCAAATCACTCTGATTGACATATTGATGCTAGACTCAAATAGAATCTCACTACCTTTGATCTTTTTTGTTCTAAGACTTGGGTGTCTGTGATTCTCGATAAATAAGGATAACTTATTGTAGAATAATCTCCTTTCTTGATTTTGCAACTTAGAAAAAGACTTCTTAAATCTGGTCGAAAATAATATTTCATATGTCATTTTTTTGATTCTTTGTCTTTCTCATCATCTTCATCTGAATCTTCTAAGTAGTTTATAGCTTCCTCTACAGATTTAAAAGGTCCAACATTGTACTTTGAAGGGTCTTCATTTATTCTCATCACAGTTTCTTCTAATTTTTGGATGTATGATTTTGAATATATTGCGACTGGTTCAATCACAATGACTCCTTTTTTTATAGAAATCTCAAGTTGGTCTTTTTCTTGAAGATTTAACTCATTAATGATTTCTTTGGGTATCGTAATTTGAGATTTTTTTCTCAGTTCTATAATCATCGAATCTACCTCTTTCCTATTTTCCTATTTTCTTAATTTCTAACTATATTGTATCACTTTATCGATATTTTTGCAATATTAATTATACTTAATTCTGTAATCGTTAAATCGTTAAGTGATCGTGTAAATTGTTAGGTAATTGTTAAAAGGTTAGACATTGACAAAATTTTTGACCTGTAAAACCTCCAATTTCAGTTCAAAATACAGACCTGGACATTTGCAGATAGGAGAAAATCTCCCTTTCTGCATGAAAAAAGGCTTGATACTAGGGCGAACTACTAATTCGCTTATGTATCAAACCTATGTTTTCTATATGTGTTGCCTGACCTATTTTGATACAATTATGCGCCCTTAGAGAAATCTACGCACCCTTAGCAAAGTTTTACGCACCCCTCAATTATATCTCAGTAAAGACCTTTATTTTGATAACCTAGTTTTTCGAAAATGACTATTGTATTTACCCTATACACTCCAATAGTAATTCGTTTATATCAGACAAATTATTCTTTTCTAAATAGTAATTTGAATATGATAGTATTAATCCTTTTTTATGTTATGATTCTAAAAATTGCTTCATTTGATTAATGGGTATCGAATACCCATATCCATAGATAACTGCACCAGTATTATCTTTTAATCTTAGCGTCGTGATACCTATTAATCTACCCCATTCATCAACTAAAGCACCACCACTTGAGCCACTCGTAATACTTATATCAGATTGAATATATGTTTTTTCTTCTCCATCAACAACTAGTTTTATACTAGGACTCCCAATAATACCTTGACTCATGCTGATGCTTAGATTACCTGCATTTCCAATTGCATAGCATATATCCCCAATTGACAAATCATCAGAATTCCCAAGTTCAATTGATTCAAATTCACTATACTGTTCTGAATCTATAATCTTTATAATAGCTAAATCATTATACTTATCAAATTTGGTCACTTCTACTTCAATATAAGTCTCTTGTGTTGACAGTCTAATTAGTATGACTTCATGGATGTATTTCTCATTATTTTGTGTATAACTAACGACATGATAATTAGTGATGAGTTCTCCTTGATTATTGATCACGACAGCTGTCCCAAATGATTCAAATTCATTTGTAGTTGATATAACTTCTACAATGCTTTGAATATTTTTATTGAAAATTTCTTTGGGAGACTTAAAGTGATCAACCAGTACTAGAGTAACAAGTGATACAGTCAATATGGCTATTCCTGTGAATGTTCCTAAAAATGCTTTTTTCATAGACCGGGTTGGAGAATGTCTAATTTAATTGAACTCAAACTACTTGGATAAAAATCATTTGAATCCAGTATTAGCTCTATATATTCTTTTGTAGATATATATTGTCCGCTAAAAAGCAATGCATTGTTACTGTTATCGTAAATCTCAAACTTGCTATCACTTAAATAGTCAATTCTAATATTCAATTCTTGATTATCATATTCTATTTCTCCATTTCGAGAAAATGCAGTTAAGTATCCACCATTTATATCTAATCCATATTCCTCATTAGAAAAATTAGCATAAAGGAATTTTTTGGCATCTAAGTCCTCTTTACTTATATCGGTTCTAGTGATTGTAAGTTGTAAGTTATCAAAGGTTTCTAGATTAGTTTCATTTATTTGTACCGTTAAGTTTAGTGTTGTCTTATTCACATAATCAACTTCAAACTCTAGTAGCATATTTTGATCTTCAAATTCATATATTGTCAAGATAAGTGGTCCTACACCTAAATTTAAATAGGTTTTAACAATTATATACTCGTCATTAATCCTTAATGTTCCATATCCATTTTCCTCATTAAAAGGTCCTTGAATATCAAACTGGAGCACATCGTCTTGAGATGTCCATTTAACATATTTTTTTCTTAAAGATATTGAATTATTACCAACACAGGAAGATAATACAACTACTGAGAATAGTACATAAAATAATAATAACCTCTTCATACTTACACCGCCATAATTCCTGATAGGATTTTTATTCTTGCCTCAGCCAAAGTTGGTGTTGTTGCGTCAAAAATTTCCCATAAAATATCAAAATCCTTATACATTCTAGAGTCTTCATATATATTCAAAGAGCTATTATATACTGATTTGGGATTAAAGTTATATGCTCTAAATTTTCCTGTGCTGAGTCTTCTAACAAATACTGTATGTGCTCCACCAGTAAAATCGATTGTATTAGTAGAAGATTCAATATCATGCCAAAAAGTAATTATGAAATACTGTGATTCTTCAGAATTTGTAATAAAGGTATCTAGGTTTGTTGTATTTGACATATCAGTAATTCCATAAAGTGATAGTACTTCAGTTACGCTACTAGTCGAACTCCAATACCATTCTACTAAAGCATCAGCAGTTACAAAAAGTGCAAAAAATGCGGTTTCAACAATTGCAGTTGTAGCAACAACTTGGACATCATAAGTCCACCCAAACCATCTTAACCACCAGTCACTAGCATTTTCGAACTGTGCATTAATCAAGGTAGCTGCAATCCCGGGAATAATATCTATTGCAATCGGGATAATATAGTTTTGGATGATTGAATCAAAGACTGTTGTCTCCATAAATACCATGTCTTCAGGATATGCGTTTGTTCCAAACAGGCCAAAAGCAACATCAGCATTCATTAATTGTGTTAATGCAATCAATGTTGATAAATGCGGATTATATCCAGTGTTTTTTAAAAAGTTAAACATTGCAAAAATACCGCATCCAGCATCACCCAAATTTGATGCTCCATACTTCCATGAGTCCCCTAATGGATTATTTTGATTTCCAATATAACCATTAAATCCAACTAATTGATTGTTGTTTATAGCTTCTGTTTCTAATGCAGAATTATGCAAGAAATCATCTCTAGCTATTTCTAACTTTACTTTCCACATAAAATATTTCATGGGTCCATCATACCAAATGTCAGGTGGATTAAGATATTCTTCTGCATTGTCTATGGCATCATCGATACCTACAATTGAATTACTGACATTGACAATAGGATATACAATACCACCACTACCCCCACCGCCATCAATCATGATTGCTAAATAAAAGTTACTGTTTATTGCAACTTCATCAATGTTCTCATTAGATAATAAATCAGTTGAATAAAACGAATACCCATATAAATCAAATTTTATATTTCTATTTCCATCAATGTCCTCGAATGCATAGCCATTGAGTGTCATTGTATCTACAACAATATTCTGCGTATCAATCAAACGGACATCTATATATAATAAATCAAGCGATTTTATATAAAGCACTTCGAAAGATATTAGATAATCGGATAAATCATCGTTGGTTTCTGATAAATACTCAACCGAGTAAAAGTCCTTTACATATCTATGTCCAATAAACGTAATCTTATCTACATCATTATTTAATTTAGAATTATCAAAAAATTCTAAATATTCTTTCCCTGATTGCTGATTGGCTAATAAATTAACATCAACAACTCTTTCTAGAGGTTTTAAACTATTTCCTCTGATAAAAGAAACACCCATAAATACTAAAAAGACAACAATAATGACTGCTGAAGTTCTAACTAATGATCTTTTCATAAGGCCCCCATGATTTTGTTTTTAAATTTAAAATTATTCTACCATTCAGTTTACTTAATGTCAACATGAATATTGTATAGATATTTATAATACATGGAATTTATTTTTATATCAAAATGGGTAATTCGCTATCTATTAGGTTAAACACTTTAGCACATGTCTAGAAGTATAAATGGCTTAACAAAGACAAAAAAAGTCCGATACAAATCGTATCAGACCAATTCTCGTCTAATGGGTTGTATGACCTATTTTAATACAATTACGCACCCCAAGTGAGAATTCACGCACCCTACACTCTTTTTTACGCACCTCAATATTATGTCTTTGTTAAAACCTTTTTACATAAAAGAATTCATAATGTCAAAATAGTAGCTAAGATAAATAGAATTATATTCATTACTAATTGTGTTCATGTTTTCTTCCCTTCCAAACAAAGTAATACACTAAACATCCAAAAATATAAAGTGAAAGCAAAGGCGCAGTAAAATTTGAATATAAGATAATACCCATTTCTGTTTTTGATAGATCAATTCTGTATCCTATTGCTTGATTGTCATCAAACTCAAATTTAACATAATCTAATTTTGTTATGAATGAATATGTTTCATTTGACATGACCAGTTCATAGTCATCATCAAATGTATAAATAAATTCATAAGTATCTTCATTATATACCAAATTATCATCTGTATTTTGCTGACTTTCTAATAGTGATAGATACTTCAACTGGTAATATCTATCTGTGGCTTCTTCTTTATCGTATACTGAATAAGAAACAAAAGAATTATCTGTTTTGATTGCCAAATCATATGAATCGGATATTGTGATTATTAGGAATGGTATAAATAAAACTACTAATAAGGTACCATTGAAGATTTGCCATCTTACATTTAACTTATTCAAGAAAGAAATCTTAAAAATTCTTATAATATAATACGTCAAGATTGCTCTAACCGCTGTTAATGAATATGAATAGATAAATCTATAAAAGACAAAATCTAATTTCAATACCATGCTTGATCCAACATTATAAAATCCAGCAAATATAATGGTAGAGATGTTTAAATATAAAAGAAAAAAGCTGCTATGGAAACCTAAATTTAATAATTTGTTTTTTTCATTTATATTAATGTCTTTAACTTGTAGTCTTAAGTAGTTAACATTAATGCCTTGTATTACCAAGCCAATAACTATAATTATTATACCAACACCCATTCCTAAGGATGAGTTAGTTGTTATCTCACCTAAAACAATTATTGCTGCATTACTTAAAAGCCAAAGACCTATGGAAACAATCAGATAATTAATGTAATTGTTCTTGATTCTTGAAACAACATAACTTGAAATACCAGCTTCCTTTTCAATATTTTTTGAAGTTCTTTTTGTTCCCCTTAAAATATCATCAACTGAAACTTCATAAAAGTCTGCTAATATGATCAAAGTAGCAACTTCGGGTATGCCTATACCGTTTTCCCATTTGCTAACAGTTTTGTTTGAAACATTCAAATATTCTGCTAACTCCATTTGTGTTAATCCTTTTGAAATTCTTAAAGATTTTAAAAACTCTCCTGTATTGCTTGAGTTATTCATGCATATCACCTCTTACATAAATTCTATTCTTAAAGAGATATGTTTCAAACCCCTTAAGTGGTTGATTCTGTCTACTTTTAAGTGGAAATTACTTTTTCTCAACATAGTCTATATTCTGTATTATGGCTAAGCCTTTTTTTCTTAAAATGCTGGATGTGTTTTAGTCTATTTGTAATCCAAAAGCTATCACATTCAAAAAATGTTAATTTATATAATTATAGCATTTTTCTAAGTTTATATTAAGAGCTTTTCTGAAATAATAAAAATCATCAATTCAATCTAAGTCATTAACAAAACTAGATATTAATACCGTTAAAAATCCTTTCACTAAATAAATAAACATACCATATTAATATGTTGAATTATTAATCGCGTAGAAAAACTATGAAATCGTGTAATAATCACTCAAATCGTGTAAAGACATTCTTATTTTGCATCAAAATCGGTTATTCTATATCTTTCATCTTGCCTTTTATAGTACTATACAAAAATATATAAATGGCTTTATTAAGAAAAAAAGCCTGATACATAATCGTATCAGACCAATGCTCGTTTAATGGGTTGTGTAACCTATTTTAATACAATTACGCACCCCTGATGTGATTTTACGCACCCTTGTCAAAATCTACGCACCCCTAGCCAATTTTTACGCACCCCTAGAAAAGCGGCTTAGTTTGGACATTTTTATTATTTTTTGTTAAATTGGGTTTGGACATTTTTGGTTTTTTCTTAAACTATGATTTCAATCAATATTCAAAATCTCTTTTTCTTCCTCTGTCAATAATCCTTTACCAAGAACCCTATTTAAATATATCAAAGGATAATTCATTAATATAGGTATAAGCATCAATAATGTGATTGAATCTTCTGGTTCAATTGCTTTGATGCCAATCGTAGCTAGGAATGAGAGATGCAAAAGTATTTGTCCAAATACATATATTTTAATGAGTTTTTTTTCTCTCATCAATTGATGTTCTAAGATCCTGTTAAAGGTCTTTTTATTTGAAATTTGAAATCTCTTATAGAGATATATAGCTAGAATTGTAACTAATCCGTTTATAAAAATGTCGTGAAACTCAAGTTTAGGTATTTCCAAATAATGTATACTTCCAATCAAAAACCCTAGAGTAAATATTGATAAGCCTGTTTCGTTTCTATATTTTGTCTTCTCTTTAGCCTGATCAATATCAGTCATCACTTGTTCCATGCTATTCACCCATAAATCCTTGTATCGAATGACTTGTGTCTTTCCTTTTAATAAAAAATACTCAAAGACACTTATTATCAAAACGACACTCCAAAAAATAATTAGTGCCAATTCCAAAGATACTGATTGCAATAAACCTGCAGTTACATATATTAATGCGAATTTGACTAAAAACAAAAGATGATGGATAATTTTTAATATCATGGAATCATTTCTTGTGTGATTAAGCTGTGTGGTCAAATATATAAAATATAGCATTGGTAAAAACCAAAACGCTAAAACTGATGCATTATTTTCATCATTTACTAACCAAGATGATAACAACAATATCAGTAAATAATATAATGTGTTTTGCATAAAAACTCTTTTTAGTACCATTAATCACACCCCTAACAATTACTCTTTTTTATGAAAAATAGATCTGATTTGACTAAGAATTCTTCTACCAAAATAATAAATTGATACAGTTATCATTTTTATCAATGACCATGGATATCTAAATACTTTTTCATATAGAAAAATGCTGATGTATTTGATCGAATTTCCTATCCTGAAAACAACTTTTCTAGATAATAAAAATATAGTTTTAATAATTATGTAAACAGGATGAAAGATTTTTTTCAATAATCGCCAAATCCATATCACGACTTTCCAAAAATAATCTAAGATAAAGCGGATAATTTTTCTAACCTGCATAAATATATTTTTTATAAAACGATAAACTGGTGAGAACAATTTATGTAAAATATTACCAACCCATCTTACAAAAATACCTATGTATTTAAAAATCCAGCTAATTACTCTATAAATCCATCGACCAATGAATTCTATGATTCGATAAAAAGGTTTTAATATAGGTTTTAAAATACTCATAAGTCTAGTAAATATATTCTTAATAAAGGTATATAATTTCCCAAATATGCGCTTTAGAAATCTGCCTATAACTTCTAAAATTATAATAATTTTGTTAATGATCCTTATTAATTGATCTGCAATCCAATTTATACCTTTTTCAAGTAACTTAAAAAACCATTTTAAAAACTCGTAAATTGAAATAAGTACAAAAGCAATCGGATATAAGATGATTTTGATTGGCCACACCAATACATCTTTGAATGTTATATTCTTTTTCATAGTACTACCTTATCTTTTCGCTATCGTTCTTCTTATATTGCCAATATGAGATTATAGTAACGATACTTCCACCAACCACTGAAATAATCAATGCCTTAATCATGAGATCTTGTGTAAAAAACTCACCAGATTCACCTCGCTCTGCAGGAAAAATAAGTCCTACTAAAATGGAAAACACAGCGACAAATATAAGTGCGGATTTGCTAATTGCAAACTTTTTCTTTTGAATGATCATCACATCCTTGTAATGTTGTTAATCTTGTATACTTATTTTCTATAGAATACTAATTAATAATATGATAACATAATATTGCAAATTATATGCGTGCATTTTTAGCACGTTTTGAAAGGATATTTATGAATACTACAACTCATTACGCTTTGCATATCGATGATTTAAGAATAAGTAAAGGTCTCACTGTCCATGAATTATGCGAGGGTATTTGCGATGATAGTACCTATAGAAGATACAAAACTGGTAATAAAGACATACCCATTTATAAAATCAAAATGTTTTGTGATAAATTAGGGCTTGACCTAGATGAATTTCTATCTAATACAATGTCAAAGACATCTATTGAATACAAAAAAATATATAATCTATACTATGCAATGCAAAAAAAAGAATGGAAAATCATCAGTGATTTCATCGATAAAAATCAGAATATAGCATTCTTTTATCCATCGAATAAAACACTTTATTCTTTTATAAGCAATACTTACCTATATCAAATAAAAAAGATATATGAAGATGAGTATATACAAAATTTAATTAATTTGCTTCCAGGAAGTTTAAATACAGCATCTTTTAATGATGTTATCATACTAGAAAAAATATCTGATATTGAGGTTAATCATCATATAGTTACCCATTTAAATATCCTAAATGAACTTCTATTGAATCCGAAAAAACTATATCTTATTAAGAACAATGAACATGTGATTTCAAATCTATATGTAAATGTCTCAATTTTTTACAGTAGATTAAAATTATTTCATGAATCATATGCGATTGCAGAAAAAGGTATATCTTTCAGTTTAAAACATAATCAATATAAAGCACTTCCACGTTTGTATTACTTGTTAGCATATACTTTATTCAATTTAGGCAAACAAGTAAGTGCTTTAAAAGAGTTAACATACATGTTTGCTCATATCTATTCTACTAAGAAGAAAGACCAACTAGATTATTTTCTTAAATTGGTCAATGAAGAATTTGGCCAAGATATTTATGATCAAATGAAAAGTTATCTCTCTTTATTAGATCTTTCATATAATAACAAAAAAGAGGTTTGATATTAGGGCGATGAATAAATCGCTTTATTGTATCAAACCAATCATCAAAAGTCGGATGATATATCCAAAGCTCAATATCATCTTTACTCAATGAAATTCTTTTATTGATTAATGAATGATTAATCTATATAATTAAATCTTTCACATTTTGAGCGATGTTAACATCGGAAATTGATTGATGTGGTTTCAAGATCTTTTCTGAATAGTGTATAAGCCTAAAATATTTCTCTACATGGCTATATAAATCGTCTTC
Organism: Tenericutes bacterium MZ-XQ; assembly: GCA_002838205.1. NCBI lineage: Bacteria > Bacillati > Mycoplasmatota > Tenericutes bacterium MZ-XQ. The sequence goes on from CP017950.1 coordinate 1,420,255, forward strand.
ACGATAATCTCTTTTCATGATTTTGCAACTTAGAAAAAGACTTCTTAAATCTTGTCGAAAACAATATTTCATAAGTCATTATTTTGATTCTTAGTCTTTCTCATCATCTTCATCAGAATCTTCCAAGTAGTTTATAGCTTCCTCTACAGATTTAAAAGGTCCAGCATTGTACTTTGAAGGGTCTTCGTTAATTCTCATCACAGTTTCCTCTAATTTTTGGATGTATGATTTTGAATATATTGCGACGGGTTCTATCACAATGACTCCATTTTTTATAGAAATATCAAGTTGATCTTTTTCTTGAAGATTTAACTCATTAATGATTTCTTTGGGTATCGTAATCTGTGATTTTTTTCTTAATTCTATAATCATCGAATCTACCTCTTTCCTATTTTCCTATTTTCTTAATTTCTAACTATATCTTATCACCTTATCTATATTTATGCAATATTTATTGTACGTAATTCCGTAATTGTGTAAATTGTTGAGTAATCGTTAAAAGGTTGAATGAAGAAATCAAATATACTCAGTAAAAGTCCTCAAACCTCTAAAGAACACATAAAATTTGTATTATAGGGAAAAATCTCCCTTTCTGCATGAAAAAAAGGTCTGATACATGTCTACTTATACTTGACAAGTGCAAATTGTATCAAACCTCTAAATTTTTGTGTGTGAGACTACCTATTTTAATACAATTACGCACCCTTTGCAGAATTTACGCACCCCTAGTGATTTTTACGCACCCCTGCTAAAAGTTACGCACCCCAATATTATGGCTTTGTTAATGCCTTTTTACTTTAAAGAATTCATATTGTCAAAATAGCAGTTAAGATAAATAGAATTATATTCACTACTTATTGTGTCCATGTTTTCTTCCCTTCCAAACAAAGTAATACACTAAACATCCAAAAACATAAATTGAAAACAAAGGCGCGGTAAAATTTGAATATAAGATAATACCCATTTCTGTTTTTGATAGATCAATTCTGTATCCTATTGCTTGATTGTCATCAAACTCAAATTTAACATAATCTAATGTTGTTATGAATGAATATGTTTCATTTGACATGACCAGTTCATAGTCATCATCAAATGTATAAATAAATTCATAAGTATCTTCATCATATACCAAATTATCATCTGTATTTTGCAGACTTCCTAAGAGTGATAGATACTTCAACTGATAATATCTATCTGTGTCTTCTTCTTTATCATATGTTGAATAAGAAACATATGAATTATCTGTTTTGATTGCCAAATCATATGAATCAGATATTGTAATTATTAGAAATGGCGTCAATAAAACTATTAATAAGGTGCCATTTAAGATATGCCATCTTACATTGAGCTTATTCAAGAAAGAAATCTTAAAAATTCTTATAATATAATACGTGAAGATTGCTCTGACTGCTGTTAATGAATATGAATAGATAAATCTATAGAAGACAAAATCTAATTTCAATACCCTGCTTGATCCAACATTATAAAATCCAGCAAATATAACTGTAGAGATGCTTAAATATAAAAATATAAAGCTGCTATGGAAAACCAAACTTAATAATTTATATTTTTCATTTATATCAATGTCTTTGACTTGTAGTCTTAAGTAGTTAATATTAATCCCTTGTATTACCAAGCTAATAACTATAATTATTATACCAACACCCATTCCTAAGGATGAGTTAGTTGTGATCTCACCTAAAACAATTATTGCTACGTTGCTTAAAAGCCAGAGACCGATAGAAACGATTAGATAATTAATGTAATTGTTCTTGATTCTTGAAACAACATAACTTGAAATACTAGCTTCCTTTTCAATATTCTTCGAAGTTCTTTTTGTTCCCCTTAAAATATCATCAACTGAAACTTCATAAAAGTCTGCTAATATGATCAAAGTAGAAACTTCAGGAATACCTATACCGTTTTCCCATTTGCTAACTGTTTTGTTGGAAACATTCAAATATTCTGCTAACTCCATTTGTGTTAATCCTTTTGAAATTCTTAAAGATTTTAAAAACTCTCCTGTATTGCTTGAGTTATTCATGCATATCACCTCTTACTTAAATTCTATTCCTAAAGAGATATGTTTCAAACCCCTTAAGTGGTTGATTTTGTCTACTTTACGGTGGAAATCATTTTTTCCCAACATTGTGTATATTCTGTATAATGGCTAAGCCTTTTTTTCTTAAAATACTGGATGTGTTTTAGTCTATTTATAATCTAAAGGCTATCACATTCTAAAAATGCTGATTTATATAATTATAGCATTCTTGTAGGTTTATATAAAGAGCTTTTCTGACATATTAAAAATCCTTTCACTAAATGAATAAACATGCCCTATTAATATGTTGAATTGTTAATCATGTAGAAAAACTATGAAATCGTGTAATAATCACTCAAATCGTGTATTTCAAATTATAATCGTGTAAAGGCATTCTTATTTTGTATCAAAATCAATTATTCTATATCTATTTAGTTAAACACTTTAGCACATGAAAAAATTTCAAAATGGCTCTATTAAGACAAAAAAAGTCTGATACATAATCGTATCAGACCAATGCTCGTATAATGGGCTGTATGACCTATTTTAATACAATTACGCACCCCTGTTATGATTTTACGCACCCTTGTCAAAATTTACGCACCCCTATAAAAAAATTAAAAAAGTTGTTGGCTTTATTTGAGTATTTTTGAGCGTGTCTGATATCAATCATCTCATAATATATACGTATTTACTCAAGTTATCTTGAATACCATCTAGAATAAATTCAGACTTTTCAAATAATTTAATTGAATTTACGTTGTCAGATTCTATATACACAATATAAGCATTTATATCTAGTTCAAATTTATTTTGTTTTAAATCAGTTAGTATTTGATAACCAATACCTTGTTGTTGAAATTTACTTAAAATTTCTATAGAGAAAGTTCCAACATTATCAGCAGTTTCGATATGTAATGCTCCAACTAAAAAACCATTATGGAAAATAAACTTGTATTTAACATTAGGTGTTTTAAGCAAGTAATCAACATATATTTTTATATCATCTACATGTATATATCGATTTATCGATTGATCACTCTTGAGTATATCAAAATTCGTTTTATTATCTGCATCTAAATCAATGTATTGAATCTTCATTTTAATTAAACCTCACAATCATTAATATGAAATCAAAACAAACATTATCCAAACATCTATCAAATTTTAAAAACATCAATGTTTAAGTAGCCCTAAAGGAATAACATAAATACCATCAGTTCTTTGATAACAAAGTTCGGTATTTGTAAGTATCATTAAAAAGGATGGTTTCTTAGTTTTATGGATGTTGGCAATTTTTAGAAGATTTGATGCTGCTTTCTCAACTTCGTTTTCCCCTAATTTAACTTCGATTCCAGCCCATCTGCCGTCCCTCAACTCAATAACTAAATCCACTTCTAATCCAGATGAATCATTGTAATGATATACTTCGCCATCCAAAGATTGTGCATATACTCTAACATCTCTAGAACAAATAGATTCAAAAAAGAATCCAAATGTTTCAAAGTCTTGTTTTAATTTATCTACTGACAAACCCAAAGCAGCTACAGCAATACTTGGATCGACAAATTGCTTTTTATCTGATGTTCTAATCGTACTAGCACTTCTAATGGCCGGAGACCAAGCTTTGATATTTTCTATAATATATAATCTTTGAAGTGCATTAGTATAAGATTCATAAGTCTTGTAATCAATGGAAATTCCTTCGTTTTCTTGATCTTTATAAATCGTTTTACTGGTCGCTAATGTCGAAATATTTCTTGCATAACTACGTATCAGCTTTCTTATTTTTTCTTTATCTTTCTTTGTACCATCTACTTCATCTACATCTTTTGATATAATACTTTCAAGCAAATCTTTTGGTACAGCAAGTTGTTCTTTTAATGGCAATTCTAAAATACCTGGCCATCCACCTCGGCAAATGTAGTGTGCTATATCGTTGATACTTGTTTGAGATTTTGTCACATTAATTTTTTTGCCTTCAAATAAATCAAATAATGATACAGTACCTTTAGATTCTCCACTTTCATATAAACTCATAGGACGCATATAAATGGAATTAATTCTTCCAGTTCCTGTGTGTGATATATTAATGTTTTGTTTTTCTGTTTGAGTTGTATGGACTTCTCGGAGATTTTATTCATATATACCCTTAAACATCCTTGCATGGATAATATTTATTTCAGTTGATATAGAAAATCAAGATTAGGTAAATTAATTTGCTTAATCTTTACGCAAACAAATAGATGTTAATAAACACATGTAACACATTATGTCTAATAATATCTTAATATAATCTACTCCTATAAAGGTTTTCTGATGGCATATTTTTATTAAATTGGGTTTAGAATTAGGTGTTATTAAGTATGAATCATGTACATAAAATGAACTACTTTGATGAATGAAACGCGTAAGATTAAATGCTTTCAGTAGTAAAAATGATGAAGTTGTACCATAACATTTTAACTTTGCCACTCAAAACCTATTCTGGATTATTTTCAATCAAATCTTGATAGTGCACTTTCAGCTCAGAGACTATTAAATCCCAAGTCAAGTATAGATCTTTAAATGCATTATCACATATTTGTTCATATCTATTTGTATCATTAAAAATATCAATTATCGTTTCAGCATACGTGAAAGGTGAATCGTTCGAAATATATCCGTTGACACCATCATTAATCGTACTTGCTGTGATCGCTTTTTCAAGAAACAAAGTGGGTGTATGTTGGCTAGCAGCTTCAACTTGAACAAGAGATGAAGTATCATATAGTGACGGAAATAAGAAAAGATCGGACAATTTGTAGTATGCAGACAATTCCAGTCTATTTATAATTCGTCCTGTAAATATTGTGTCATCATGCAGATTGTTTGCACTAATTTTTTTCTTCATAAATACTTCATATGGTCCCGATCCAATAAAAATCATTTTGAATTTGAACTCTTTTTTCTTAAGAATAATCAAAGAATCAATTAAGAAATCAATATTTTTGATTTTATCTAAACGACCAACATATAAAAGAACTTTTTGTTCATATTGAATTTGATATTTTTCTCTCAAATTATTAGTCAATGTTTCGTCTTCTAAAGGTAATAAATCTGTTGCATTACGGATGACAACAGGCATTCTGTTTGCACCGTATTCATGAAACACTTTTGCAACTTCTTCATTTACCGCTATGAGTCGATCACATTTGTTTAATCTTCTCATCAACTCACTTATTGCAATGTCACTGATAAATTTGTTTTTACTATGTTCTATGAAATCTTTTTTATATTGGCTATGCAATGTTGCAATGAGTGGAATATTATTCTTCTTAGCATAATGAATTCCATAATTACCTACAGCAAATGGACTATGAACATGAATGATATCAAATCTTATGCGTTTAATATTCTTTTCGAAAAACGCATCAAAAACAGGAAACGATATCCGATAATCTAATTTAGGAATTTTAATCGACTTTGTTCTTATAATTTTATATGGGAATTCATCAATATTTTCTATTTTCCCGTAGTCTGGTGCAAAAACATAAACTTCAGCAGTCGTAGACATTTTTCTTGCATAATTGTCTACCACATTAACGACCCCATCAATCATCGGAAAAACACATCTGTAAAAATACCAATCACTAATCTTTTTTCCATATTCACCTTTATTCACCTTCTTTTACATGTTTAAAGTTGTCATTTTGAATGGTTTTTAAGAGTAAATTAAAACCACATATTAAGATGTAATTCAAGATTTTCCATCTCTAAAATAGTGCATTACATCATCATATCCATACTCATAAATTCTTTTTGAATGCTCTGATGAAAAATCAAGTACTTTCCCTAATCTTCTAGTAGCTTTAATTTCATGAATCTTAACGTTTTTGTATTTCTGTTTTATAGATCGTATTGATGACAGCATTGAAATTGTAATACATATAATCTCGTCGCAACCAAAATCAATTAATGGTTTAATGGGTGTGTTATCAAAATACCCTCCATCACGATACTTTCTGCTATTTATTACTACCGGAGGGAAAACAATCGGAATTGAACAGGACGCAACCACCGTATCAATTTGTAAATCCTTATTTAATTCTTTAAGTGGAATATATTGGACTTGAGAATCTTTTTGAATATAATGAGAAAAAGTAGATTTTAATAAATCAATTATTCCTTTGTCAGAGTCTCCGGTGTCTGCTATTGCAATGAAAACATCCTGATTTTTTAACAATTCAAAATCAATATTTTCATCTAATAATTGATTCAATTTCTTAATTGAAAACAATCCACTGTCAATTACCTTTAGCTTTTGATCTCTTAGCGTCTTAACAATTGATGGATTATCACCTAAAGGGTTTTCTGGAACATTAAACCATATCTCTTTAGCAACATCCATTGCACCTGTTGCAATAAAAATAACATTGACCGCTCCAATTGAAGTTCCAGAAAATGCACTCGCTTTTTGCAATATACCTAATTCTTCTAGCGCTTTAAGAGCTCCAATTTGATATGCACCTCTTGCGCCGCCTCCCGATAAACAAATTCCAATTTTTTTCATAATAATATCCTTTCAGAAACCTCGGATTTACCATCCTACGAATTTTTTTATTATATGTCTACGAAGTACTCTAAATATGTATAAGATTATTATGACAAGTAGTTAAATTAGAATACTCCTAAATTCACATCAATGTCTCTATGAAACTGGTAGTTGTAACAATGTATTTGCTACACTAATCGAGAATGATGATATTGTTGATCATGTATGAACGATATAATTTGGGTAAGCCAAGATCGCGCTTTTTTTCAGTGATTCAATCCCATATAACATTTTCAAAACTTATCACATGATTTAATTCTATGAACTATTTATTGAATGTGACGAGATTATATATGATTTCAGTCATCACCTCAACTGATTCTGCCTTTGAGTTTTTAATCCATTCAACCACGATGGAAAAAAGTGCACCTTCAAAAAATTTAGCTTTATATTTATCCTCTTTGTCAATACCAAATACTTTTTTTAGCAAATGAGAAATCTCGACTTCAAAAGATTGAAAGATAAGAAATTCCAAATTGTTCTTTATGAGCACTTCGAATAACTCAGAGTACTCATCGAAAACTCTGACTATTTTATTAATTGAATTATAAGTAACGTTACCTTCATTCATGCCTGTTTCTAGATCAGTCATCAATCTCTCATATATCTTTCGTCCTTGATCAATCAAAATATCTTCTTTTGAACCGAAGTTACGATAAAATGTTGGTCTTGCGACGCCAGCTCTTTTTGTAATATCTTCGATTGAAATCTTTCTGAATGTATTTTTTTTTAGCAAGTATATCAATGCATTATATATCCATTCTTTGCTTCTAGTGACTTGAATATTTTCTTTCATACGTTTCTCCCATTTATATTTAAATTCTCATCGTCATTAAGAAAAATACCAATTCCAATTACATCTGGACCTACATGTGCACCTACAACTGGAGTAGATGGTGACTCATATAAATTTTCTAATCCTAGATTATCTTTAATAATGCTCACAAAATACTGTTTCAAATTAGGATTTCCTGTATAAATTAAATAGGCTTGATAAGGCTGATTATTCACATACTCCTTTACCAATGTTGTTATTGATAACAGAACCGACTTAATTGTTCGTCTATTTCCAATTGAAACGATTTCTCCAGATTCTTTTACTTGCAGAACAGGCTTGATGTCTAAGAGCTTGCCAATATATCCCTTCGCATTGCTCAAACGACCATTTTTAACGAGATAGCTCAAAGAGTTTACAGCAAAATAGATTGTGTTGGTGCGTATCATATTATTGAGCCTGTTTTCAACTGCTTCAAGTGAAAATCCCTCATCAATCATTCTTTTTGCTTCCAAAGCAAAAATACCTTCTGAAAAACAAACTGTCTTTGTGTCAAACACCTTAATTTTTAACTTATCTTCAAATTCTTGAGCTGCCATGATGCAGGAATTGTATGTTCCGCTCATCTTTGCTGAAATCGTAACCACAAAGATTTCTTCAACACCCTCATCTAAGTATTTTTGAAATAATGCCATCACTTCGCCAACAGATGGTTGACTAGTCTTAGGCAATAAATCTTTATCGTTTTTTAACATATCGTAGAATTGATCAGCTTTAAGTGTCGAACCATCTTCATACTCTTCCCCATCAATATAAATTTTGATGCGTAATATTTCAATTCCATGTTCAACTGGATAATAATCTAATCCTCCAGTTGATGTATCAATTACGATTCTTTTTTCCATACTTTATCAACCTTTCTAATATCATCTTTATTTTATTTTTGCAACTTTAGACATTAATTCAAAAGCAACTGAGAAAGTTCATCTATAGATTCTACAATATAATTTGGATTTGATTCTTCTAATTTCGTTTTTGTTTCGAATCCCCATGTTACTGCTGCTACTTCTAAGGGGATGGATTGACAAGCTAACACATCGCGGACTTCATCACCGATGTAGATGGCGTCATTTGTTTTATACCCACTCTTCTTTAACAACTTCTTTATCTTGCGTTTTTTACCTTTCATTTTAGCTTTCCCCTCTATGAAGGAAAATATGCTGATCTCATTATTAGCCAGAATTTTATTGATATTTGAAACGCTATTTGAAGAAACGATTGCTAATTTGATTTTTTTATCATTTAGATTAATTAAAAGTTCCTTCATGCCAGGAATTAGGCTGCATTCATCGACAAAGTCAGAAGCTATTTCACGTGATTCCTTGTACATTTTAGGTAGCTTATGAATTGGAATTCCCAGCTCAAACAATCTTTTTAATCCTGGGTTTGTTTTGAGTTCGCGAATCTCTTCTTTTGATAGTTTCTTCATATTATAGCGTTCAGAAATTCGTTGGTATATAATTTCAGATTGATTTACGTTATTACTCAATGTTCCATCTAAATCAAAAATAACTATTTTTTTCATTTTTTACCTTCTTCTTTTATGTAATCTAGTAATCAAGAGAAAATTAAACTGGAATATCTTTCTTTGTGAACCAAATAGAACCAACTGTGAAACAGGTTATTGAAATAATTAGCAATATTGCAAATTGTATCAAATAAGATGTTGATCCATCAAGAATTGATTGCGTGTTAAACAGTGTTATCATCGTGATATTATTAAAATACCCCATCGGTTCAATTCCAATTCCCATATTCATGAACAAATCAGAACCAAACAACCCCAATATTTTTGAGATAAAGAAAATTAAAGCTACTCCGCCTCCTAAAGATATGGAATGTTTGGTATAGTTGAATATTGCAGAAAACATAAACGTGATAGCCCCCATCGCAACCGAGAATAATAATAAGCCCACATTGAGTAATAAAACTTGATTAATGGCTAAAGAATTTTCAATGGTTAATGCTAATATAACATCAACAACTGCAGTAAAGAAAAACATTAGTACCAATGACATAACCAAAAAGAACATTTGTGTCAAAGCTATCTTTGATCTTTTAATCGAAGTGGATAAAACAAACGCCATAGATCCTCTATCAATTTGATTTGCAAACAATTTATTTCCAACAATAACTGTATATACTAGAGGCATCAACACCGATACAACTGGATAAAAAATAAAACTAATCAAAACATTTGAATCCATTGATGCAAATCCAGTTAAAATATCTGGATTGATTCCAATCGCAACAAAAAGTCCATCTAGTGTCAACCCCGCAGATTCTAAAGCCATTATATATGGAATTAATACATTTGGATCAGTGTCACCTGAAACGGTTATCATTCCCATAGCAAATTTAATAACAATGTAAAGCAAGATTAAAGTAAGCGTTGTGGCTAGCCAAAGACCCCAATTTGATTTTACTGTTTGTTTTAATAATGGTATACTAATCATTTTTGTTATCCTCACTTATTTTTTTCAAAAAATATTTTTTTAGCGTGTATTTGACCTCTTTGATATATTTCACTTTATATTGAGATAATTCTTCCATAAATTTGTTAATTTGTTCATCTTTAATGTCAACTGTTGTTTGTAAATATTTATCATTTTTAGAAGTCAAATAGATATTCTCATTCATGTATTTTTGATAATCTATTTCATTTTCAAATCCTATTTTATATGTCTTTAACTCGTTGTGGCGGATCTTTTTCATGTCAACGACATCAACAATTCTACCATTTTGTAAAAGTGCTACACGATCACATGTTTTTTCTACCTCTTCGAATACGTGACTACTCATAAATATGGTCGCTCCTCTTTGTTTTGCCTCAATTAACACATCAACAAATATATCTCTCATTAGAGGGTCAAGCCCTGTAGACGGTTCATCAAGAATTAAAATATCCGGTTTAGCCATAAACGCAGATACAATGGCCGTTTTTTGTTTCATACCCTTACTCATATGCTTTAAGTTTGCTGTTGTGTCTAATCCGAATTTCTTGATCAAATAATTGGCATAATCCAAATTTTTTAACCCAATCATTTCAGCCTGACTTTTTATAAATGCATCACCATCACCAATATCAGGGAATGATATCTCTCCAGGAACATAGCCTATATGTTTCATAATTTGTGTTGTGTTGTAGTTCACTTCTTGGTCTAAAATATATACACTTCCAGCATTGGGCCTGATAAAACCCATCAAGTTTCTGATTGTTGTTGTTTTTCCACTCCCATTTGTCCCAACAAAGCCAAATATTTCACCTTGTTTTACTTCAAGATTAATGTTAAAAATACCTCTCGATAATCCATAATCTTTCGTCAAATTCTGAATTTCAATGATACTCATAATGATTGTTCACCCTCTCTATCTTTATAGTATTTTAGAAAATAGTCTTCCAGGGTAAATTGTGATTCAGAGAAATATTTAATTTGATATGCCGAAATAGTCTTGATTAACCGATTTATTTCTTTGTCATTAATTGCAACCCTTACTTTTCTTTTGGTTTTATTACTGTAAACTATATTCCTATTTGATTTCATAAATTGATTAAAATCTTCATCTTGCAAAAATTCAATTTTATAAACCTTGTTTTCGTTATTTCTTATCGTATCAGTATCAATCGTTGAAATGATTTTTCCATCTTTGATAATTGATAATCGATCACAACATGCGTCAACTTCTTCAAATATATGCGTTGATAGTAAAATTGTTTTCCCTCTTTGTTTTTCACTCTTAATTAATTCTATAAACTTATTCTGCATGATTGGATCCAACCCACTTGTGGGCTCATCCAGGATTAAAATGTTAGGATCTGACATAAACGCTGAAACAATGGCTAATTTACGTTTGTCGCCAATCGACATTTTCCTCATACTTTGATCCGGGTTTAATTCAAACATATCAAGTAAATAACTGATTCGAGAATCATCTGCATGTTTCATTTTTTTCATCATTTCTATGAACTCTAATCCACTCAATCCCTCAGGCAAAGCAACTTCTCCAGGAATATATCCAACTTCATCTAAAATATCATAGTAATTCTTCCAGCAATCGTGATTATTGATTGTTGCAATACCCTTGCCGGGTTGAGAAAAACCCATGAGCATTCTTATAGTGGTTGTCTTCCCAGCTCCATTTGGTCCAAGAAAACCATATACTTCGCCTTTTTTAACTTCAAATGATATATCAAAAACACCTCTATTAAATCCAAAATCTTTTGTTAGATTTTTCACTTCTATCATTTTTAAATTCTCCTATTATAATCTTATCTTCAGAAACTCTACTGTAGTAAGTAAAGTTTCTATTAGCATTATATCATTCACATGTTACATTTGCAACACTTTTAACGTTTGTAACATGAAAATACAAGTTTTCACAATAAGATTTTTTTCATAAAAATAAAATCAAACCTCCAGATACTATGTTAGCTCTCTTTTTATCTTATTTTTGATTCAACTCCGTTGTGAAACATAAAAGTGATACTTGAATCTCTATGTACCGTTGCCCCATCTACTAAGAGCATCCAAATTCTCTCATTCCAGTCGCTAAGTTCATCTTCTGATTTAGATAGGCTTGCAATAAAAGCTTGCATTTTAAGTGCTTGTCCTTGTCTGTCATTTCTTTGTTTAAGAAGTTCTTCTCGTTTGGCTTGCAACTTATCGTAACGATTTGATAACTCTTCATACTTCTTGTTGTAATTTTCTATGCTATCACTTGTTTTAGAGTTTTCATTTACCAGCTTGCTTACCAACTCTGAAGTTATGAATAGTTCATCATCTAAATCTCTGATTTCATCATCAATCTTTGTCATATCAGTCAGTAATTCGATGATTTCTTCTGAGTCTTGAATGATCCTTCTCTTATCTTCCATAACGAGATTATAAGCCTTGAGGAACTTGAGTTTAATATCCTCTTCTTTAAGATTAGGTGTTAGACACTTTTCTTTATGTTTATGAAACTTATTATTGCATTGATATACAAATCTTGAGTATTTGCTATTGGAATGCCATTTCTTTTTGCCATAGAATCCTCCACAGTCCTCACATATCAGTTTTGATGCAAATACATCAGATGATGAGTATTTAGCACCAATTCTTTCTCTTCGTTTAAGTTCAATTTGAACCTGTTCCCACATATCTCTGTCAATGATCGCTGGATGACTATTTTCAACATAGTACTGAGGAATTTGTCCGTTATTCTTAACCATTTTATGATCAAGATAGTTTTCAGTATAAGTCTTTTGAAGGAGTGCATCACCTTTATACTTCTCATTGGTAAGAATTGAATTCACATTATTTTTGGTCCAATTCGTTTTACCAGTGGGGGTTTTTACTTGCTTTGATTTCAAATAGTTTGCTATGCCTGTTGCAGTCTTTCCTTCAACCAAAAACATCTTATAAATCATTTTGACAATCTCTGCTTGATCTTCATCAATCACAATCTTTTCATCTTCTTTCTTATAGCCTAGAAACGATTTATAAGCAAATGAAACTTTACCCTGTTGAAAGCCGACTCTCTTACCCCATGTCACGTTTTGACTGATTGAACGTGATTCTTCTTGAGCGATTGATGCCATGATCGTTAATATGAGTTCACTTTTGGGATCTAGCGTCCAGAGATTTTCTTTTTCGAAGAACACCTCAACACCGTTATCTTTTAGTTTTCTAACATAAGATATGGTGTCTAATGTATTTCTTGCGAATCTTGATATGGACTTAGTAATGATTAGATTTATCTTTCCATTTAATGCGTCTGCGATCATTTTATTAAAGCCTACACGTCTTTTTGTATTAGTCCCAGAGATACCTTCATCTGCATAAACGTTTATATACTCCCAATCTGGCTTATCTTCTATAAACTTCTTGTAATAGGTGACTTGAGCTTCATAGCTAGTATATTGTTCGTCTGAGTTGGTAGAAACTCTTGCATAGGCTGCGACTTTCTTAACTGCCATTTGATTAAGTGGCATTTGTGTTAATGGGTGAATCGTAGATGGAATGACAGTAACCTTAGCCATGATGAACACCTCCCTGATGTTGTTTCAATGCTCTTTGTTTTGCCTTCTCCCTCATTTCAGGCGTCCAAGCTTCACTTCTTGAGCTTTTGTTCCAAGACTGTTCAACACTTGTTTCATCTTTAAATTGAAAAATAAGTTTGTTTTCGGGCATCACGAGTACCTGCTTAACTTTTGATTTTAATACTTCTTCATCAAAGGATCTAATTTTCAATATTGTTTTAGCAGCTTTTTTAATTTCTCTGTCTGGTACTTGTTTAGATGGGCAAGCTTCTATTCCTTTCGTTACTGAAAGTGAACATTTCCATATTTCGTTATGTGGTGTGGTTTTATGAGTATATGCTTTACCACAAATCCCACACTTTATCATGCCCTTGAAAGCTTGAGGTTTTTTATTTATTCTTGGTTTGATTCTTTCAGCTCGTTGTTTTCTTATTTCTTGAACTTTATCAAATAGATCCTTGCTAATAATCGCCTCATGATTCTTTTTAACTGCATACTGGTCAAGCTCACCTGAATTGATGATTTTTCTTTTAGATAAGTGATTCTCTCTAAATGTCTTTTGAAGTATCAGATCGCCTGTGTAGTTATAGTTGGATAATATGGTCATGATGCTTGATCTATTCCATTTTGCTGAATTCTTCGGAATGATACCTCGTTCATCAAGGATTTTGCCGATTGTATCGGCACCATATCCAGCAATGTATAATTGATAAATCTGTTGTACGATCTTAGCTTCATCTGGTATTACGATGAAACGTTTGTCTTCAAGTGCATATCCTAAACATGGTTTGCCGCCCCATAGAATACCTTGCTCAAAGTCTTTCTTGATTCTCCATTTCATGTTCTCCGATGTGCTTCTGGATTCCTCTTGAGCAAATGTCGCAAGGAACGTTAGAATCATTTCACCTTCACCGCTCAAGGTATGCACGTTCTGTTCCTCAAAGAACACATCAATACCTAATGACTTCAATTCTCTAACGGTTTCTAATAAAATGACTGTGTTTCGAGCAAATCTTGATATCGATTTGGTGATGATCATATCTATCTTCCCCGCTCTACTATCCTCAAGTAAATTTTGAAACTCCAATCGTGAATCTTTAGTACCAGTTAACGCTTCATCTGCATATACACCAGCAAATGACCACTCACTATTATCATGGATCAGTTTCTTATAATGGTTAACTTGAGCAGAAAGCGAGTGAAGCATAGCATCTTTACCACTTGAAACTCTAGCGTAGGCTGCAACCCTCATCTTACTCGCTAACTTGGGTAACGCGTTTACTTTTGTTACTGTTTTCTTTGTCATGATTTACCTCCTCTTCCGACACACTATATATCACTCTTTTTAAAGGTATAGTCAAGTCAATAAGTCGGTATAGATTACCTTTTTTGATACAATACTTATCTGCTAAATGTGACTCTGCTTTTTGATAATCTTGCTTTGTCATGATGCCTTTTTCAAACATTGTTTTTAAGGGAGTTATGGATAAAAGATACTTTTCAAGATTAGATCGTTTCATGGTGTTTTTTCTCTTTTCGATGTTGATTCCAAAACTGATACCTGCAATGATCAGAACAGAATACTTTTTTCTTCTTTCCCTTGACAGATTTCATGGTGATTCCGCAATATTTGCATGTGCCGAGAAGTAAATCTTCTTCTGATATTTTTGCAAGTGTATACCTTACTGCACTCGCAGTCATGGATAACTCTTTCGCAATTCTTTTGTATCCATATCCTTTTTCTTTCAACTCGTTTATCCTATTTTTTACATCATCACTCATAAGATCAACCTCCTTCACTAGTTAAATGGCGAGGTAAGGTCCGTTTTGCCGGTAAAAAATAAAAAAAACCTCATGTTGAGGATAATTTCCTGTTCATGAGGTCTGTGATTATTTATTTAATTGTTCTTTGATAATTTTTTCTGCTTCAGATAAGGTTTCTTTTCCTTGCATCTTGTTGCTGAATGATACGTAGTCATTAATGATCGCTTCAATCTTAGATTGATTTGTTTCGACAAATTCAACTGCTTTCTCTGTAGATCCCGTAATGTTACTTACCCATTCACTTAAACGAGAAATAACAGCTAACTTTTTATCATCGCCATTAAGATATGTCTCGCCTTTAGTTTTAGCTAACTGATTTTTTTCTTCTACAATCATAATAAATTCTTTGATCGTTTTTTGGATGCTTTCATCGAAGATAACATCTTTTGCTTTGCTGACCAAGTCATATACATTTTCAGCTGTTTCTTTAAGATCTTGTTTGACCTCTTTGATTATCTCATTAAGAGATTGATTTTTACCCATTTTTGATGTCACATACAGAGCTAGTAGTAACAGCGAAATTATTAGTAATAAAATTTCAAGTGTTGTCATTTTCTTTTCCTCCTAAATGTTTATAGATATTAACTTGTGAATCTTCTAATCTTGACACACGATGTTCTAACACATTCACATCTTTTTTAAGCGATTTTATATCTTGAGAATGAAGTTCAAGCAAGTTAATCATTTTCACATTTTGCTTTTCTATTTTTTGTAGGTTAACCATGATTTCATCATTCTTTGACTTATTGTTTTTTTCTTGCCTATTGAATTGTTTAATCGTGGTTAATATCACTACAACCATTGTCACGATCCAATAGATTAAGTTTTCCATTCTAAATAGACTTAATAGATTATCCCAGTCCATGATTTTTCATCTCTTTTCTGTAATTACTCAAGTAATCAATTTGTTCTATAATTTTATCAACATACTTTGTTGCATCATGAGTTTTGTAATTTGCCTTATACTCAAGCATTAGACTATACCAAGGTTCCGAAACCTTTAAATTAAACTGTCCAGTCTCATCATAGTGATCGAGCATACCCCTAAGTCGAAACAAATGGTAATGTGTCTTTGAGGTTGGATTGATTTCAAATTTACTTATGGCATAGACTAAAACAGCATCAATAAAATGGTAGATGAAACTTCGATCAACAGATTTAATAAGTTCATTTAGTTCATTAGAAAATTCAGGACTAAGATAATATTCATTTGAATCTATGCCCATGATATTATCGGCTGCTTGTCTGTGGTAAGCAATGATCGAATCGTCAAATTGCTGTCTTTTTATAAAATCTTCTTTCGAGAAAACAAAAAGATCATAATTTCCAATAAATAAATGCAGTATCCCTTTAAAACCGTCTAATACAACAGTTAAATCAATATCGCTATTTTCATCATCTAAACCATAAGCCTTAGAACCCCCATAATAAATGAGTAATATTTTTGTGTTTGGAAACACTTCTTTTATCATGTTATATATTTCATTCATCTTGAGATTCCTCAACGTGTTCAGGTATTGGATCAACCACTTCTAAATCATCCAATGAATCATCAAAACCAATCACATTTTGTTTTAACCAAAGATATCCATGTTCAATCGGATTTGTATTCAAAAATGTTGGATAATCTAATTGAGGTATTTCGATGTCAATCTCCTCAATAGGATCACTTTGATTTATTCTTGCTTCTTTTGATAGATAAGTTGATACACAAAGTATGATCCTTTTATCTTTATAGTTAATGCTAAACGCTGATATTCTATGGTATGAAGCTTGAACGCCAAACTTCGTATCTAAAGCCTTAATAATTGCCATATTGTCCTCACTTTCTTTTCACACGGTAAATCGTAATTGATAAAGTATCTGGTGAACCGAGATTTAATCCAGTATTGATATAAAGTTGTCCAAGATTACCATTTACTGTATGCACAAAATCACATGACTTAATAGTTGAGTCACCTTGACCAGATAAAGTTGTTACACTTTTACCGTATGCAACCCATTGCACGATATCGCTGAGTGATGACCTAAACATTGGGGATAATTCAAAAGAGATGATTTTCGATATACCACTTGTGATAGTTGGTCCTGTTTCATAACTATCTTCGATATATTGAACCGTTGTGTTTTTTGAACTTCTTGTTTGATAGACGCTACTTTCTGTACTTGCATAATAATTTAAGTAACTACCCGTTAGAGTTGATGATGCGGCAGTTCGATAATAAAAATAAGTATCTGAGACATCTGTTGATGTACCATAAGTTGATGAAACAATATGGATTTTATAGATGAAATTTGAATCAAATGAATAATTCAGAGTATGTGTATACGCATAGCCTTCATAACTATAAACAAGTTCCATCTCTCCACCAATTTTGACAACCGATGAAGGCGTTCTAGCGTATAAAGCATTCTCGTTATAATCAAATGCAAGTTCACCTAAATAGTTTAATTGTGCAGTTGTTGGTTTTGCAGTACCTCTTTTAACTCTGATGATAGCCATTAATAAGTCCCACCATCTATGATTGAGGTCGGCATAAGGACCTTAGTTTTATCAATACCTAATTTATAGGAAACTCTAGTTGGTGTGTAATTTGAGTCGACAACCGCTGTATAAATGAGTCCATCGATAATTACTCCATTGGTATAATCAGCCTCTGTTCCAGCAACTGCAATTCCATCAGCATCACTTATGTATACATTTTTAACGTTACTTAAGACTGTTCTTTGATCTTCAGTTAAATGTAAATTACTGGCGACATGCGTGTTATATGTTGATGCAGCTACACCACCTAATCCTGCAAGGGTAATTGATACCGCTCCGGTTGATCCATTAACACTTGTGACTGCATCTGTTGGTGTTAAGAGCTCTTGCCAGTTAGCTAGCGTTGAATAAGGTGATGCTTTAAGAATAAATGATTTGTTTAAGTCGGTTCTAACCGCAACGTCACCTTCTTGAGCTGTAGACAAACCAAGCATCGCAGTTTGACTTGCGACTACAAATGTATTTGTCATCGCAATCTTTGGTACAACACTGTCTGCTAGTTTGCCATTCGCATCGAGAACAGGTACATTCCCATTTCCGGTTCCAGTATTTTTGGTTGCTGCAGTTCCTAATCCAAGTGCAGTAATTTTTGTGTCAATTTGAGTGTTTACTTTAGCAACTCCAGGTATTTTTAAATAGTCTGATTCTGCTAGTGGAACTGATACACTAGCAACCTTATCTGCTTTTGCAATATATAGATGCTCACCACTAAAATCAACTAGTGGTTCACCAGCTTTTACTGATCCTGTTGTCCCAACAAGAGGACCTGTTCCTGCTGTAGTTCTTCTTTTAATTTGAATTGTGGCCATTTAAATTCCTCCTATTTTTTCATAAATAAACTTGTGATTTTATGCGTTGAGTTTGTTGTAGTTAATGTCACAACCCCATTCTCATATGAGATACTTAATGAGTAATCACTAGAAGCATATCGATATGAAACTGCTGTATTTGACCCAACGATAATGAATAGCAACTCACCTGGAAACGTAACAACTGTAGATCCATTGATCACAACATATAAGATTGCTTGGCTTAGTTCAGTTGAATTAGTTCCTGAGAAACGATAAGTTCCAGCTGAGACTAGCGTTAATTGTTTCCTGATTGGTAAGTAGTGGTTAAATATTTCATCATCTAATGTATCGACTCGCCCTTTATCGTTACTAATCATCTTTCGTGAATAACTAGTTAAAGTCACCGATGATGTCGTTTTTGTATATGCACATAGTACCAACTCATAAAGACCATCAGTAGTTAATAAATTGGTTGTTGTTAATGAAGGATACCCTCCAACCTGCTCTTTTAAGTATAAGCTTACGCTATCATCTGCTGAGTTTACACCCAAGACTACATAGCCACTTTTACTAGAGTCTGGTGTAACACCGATCATTGTTTGGTTTTCGATGTATACCAAACGTCCAAATATTGATGCATAACCATCACTAAATGTAATGGTGTTGTTTGCTAAAGTAAAACTACATTCGCTCTTTAAACCTTTTAAAATGCCAACATCGCTTGAAAAAAGAAAATGATACAAATCTGAATCAATCTTAGCTGTAACATTGCCACCTTCAAAGGTGATTTTTTGCAGTCCCATCAGAACTCACCTCCATCAATATTTGAATTTGTAATTGTGATATTACTTGTCGAAGTACTGCCAGTATTTTTACTGAGCAGTTGTATTTTTTCTGTGAGTTTCACTCTATATTCTCCTAACGTTATCGTTGCATGTTTCATTGAATCTCTAAATTCAATTCCAGTTATAACTGAATCATAGGTTTTACCTTTATGAATAAACGATACATAATCACCTAAATTAATGTTTTTGAACGGTACAAAAATGTTATTGTTCATATCAATCATAAAAGTAATGTTGTGATCTAGTTTTGACGTGACCATTTCACTTCTTGCTTTTGTTTCAAGAGATAAGTATTCGTTATCTGTATAAAAATAGCTCTTTGACATCACACTTGTATATCTTAGATCAGACGAGCTATCTTCTGTGATATCTCCAGTTGTTAGTAGATAAAACGTTCTAACATTTAGATAGGTTTGGTTTTCACTTCTCGGATAGAAAATGACCTTATTAACGAGTTGACTTGTTGAATCATTGGTTTCTATCTGCATGATTGATGAAAAATCACTTTTGATGGTCGTCCCTTGATTGACACCAACAATTCTAAATTTAATACCCGTAATTCTTCCTCTAATGTAGATGACTTCTGTTTTAAAACTAATACCATATCCCTTAGATACGAGTTCAAATATCTTTGACATATTAATGATGTTGTCTGTTTCAAAATTCAAACTTCCGGATGCACTTGTTTCTTTACTGATATTTAAATATGACAAATTTTGTCTTGTGTCTGAATTATTCTTGAAATAGCTCGAAATGATTTGATATAAATAATCCGCTAAATCACCACTAAAACTTGGTGCAATGATATCCAAATTAAAAATCTCCCTAAAATCGAGAGATTTAATACTCGTTGTATAATCATCTAATCGTTCAATACTTTCAAGAATACCTATATATGAGAATGTGTCATGTTTCAGGATGACAATATCCCCGATTTCACAGTTAATCTCTGTCTTGTTCACTTGAAACGTTGATCGCTTAATTAAAACCATGTCTAAAATGATCTCATATTGCTTACTGACATATGCATTATCTTTATACTGCAAAGTACTTCGATCTAAGAACAATAGTTTCATATTAAATCCCTAAATATCCTTCAAGCACAGTTACTTTACATATCGTTTCAGTTGCAACGCCTGGTTTAAACTCAAACTCGTAATTACCATGACCCAGAAAGATAAAATTATCCGTTTCAAAATCTTGTAATCCATATATGTCTGTAACAATACCTGATTCTTCTTTTGTCATTAACTGTTTACTTGGAATAGCGTTTACTACAATAGAAGCATTATCAGCAGTTATGTATAACCTTAGAGTTGCCACAATCTCTCCGCTCTTCTTGACTATAACTTCAGGATCAATTACATCTCCAAGCATTTCTATGACGACAGGTGCATCATCCAATCCATCATTAATGATAAATGTTTTTCCCTCATATGAACTTGAATAGTGATATGGATAAATATAAGGATATACTTTGCCGGTTGCAGTTCCATTTGCTATGATTTCATAAGTCTTTTCTCTTAGCCATAGTGATAACTTTTTGAAAACAATAGTACTTTGTAATGTGCCCGAAATGAGTTCTGCTTTCGTTAGGCTTGCTACATCAACAAAACAATATGCCTTAAATGCATCTGTTTGATAATATAACTTTAGGTCGTCACCACTTTTACTAATGAAATCAACAAAGGCTTTATATCCTATATAACCTTTTAAGAATACAAGTGTTGTCGTTATTTCTGAAAGTGGAATCTTATATTCTGACCTTGAAAAAAGGTTATGATATTCTAAATACTTGGAATCGAGAGCAAACCCTAATCCACTTACTTGAGAGATGTGTGTTTGATTTTTATAGTTAAAGTAGTAAGTGTCACCATATTTGTTTTCTATATAAAATTGCCTAATCAAATCACATTACCTCCTAAAGCTCTATTGATGGAGTCTATATCGAATGTCGAAGATGTCGTATTGATTGTGATATTGTTTGTGTTGCTTGTTGACGAATTCGAACTGGAGTTGTTGACTGTGCTTGATCCTTTTAGATTAAATGTGTCACTAAAAAATCCACCAATCTTACCGAAAAATCCACCAACTTTATCTGCAGCTTTTCCTGCAAAATCACTAACGCCATTCGTAACTTTAGAGGCAATGTTGCTGATACCATCGGTTACACTTCCGAATACATTCTTTATCTTTCCACCAAAGTCTCCTATTTTTGATGGCAAATCTCCAATCCATTCAAATATTTTCTGAATAAATTCGATGATCTTTTGCACAACTTTTAAAATTGGATCTAGAACTGTCTTTAAAACTTTGATTGCTGGAACTAATATGGCTTGTAAGACTTGACCTAAAGTAGTAATCAAAGGTGCCAGTGCTTCTAATATCTCAGCAAACATTGTCACTTGCATAATCAGTGGCATGAGTAAAACATCTAAGATAGGTACTAATAAATCAACAAGCATCACAACTAAATCAATAATCACATCAAGAATAGGCTCTAGTGCAGTAAGGAGTGCATCAACGATCATCATGATCGGAGGTAGCAACAACATAAATGTTTCCATGAGTCTATCAAGAAGTGCTCTAAACTCTTCACTTTGAAATAAAGCAAGGGCTAAAATGGCGATGAGCGCGCCTATACCAAGGGTGGCAAAGTTTATACCTGCACCTGCAAAAAGCCCAGCAGCACCCACACCTTTAAGCGTCATAGCCACAATATTTAAGAGTGGTCCAACCTTACCAACAACCCCGAGTACTGGACCAATAGCCGCAACTAATCCTATAAGGGTTGCGATCATTTTCTTTGTATCTGAATCTAGACTATTCCATTTTGCAATCCAGTCTTTAACGACAGGTATCATTTCATCTCTGACTTTGATGATTAAGTTTTGAATCACAGGCATAAGTGTACTAGCAATATCAACTGCAAGACTAGATAAGGCTTGTTTGGTTCTATCTAGGGCATCTGTAAACTCACCAGCTTGTGCAGCTTGTTCATTTGTCACAATACCAAGTTCTCTTGCTTCTTGTCTTAAGTCATTTATAACTTCTGCTTCTTTAGATAAAACCGGAATAATATCAGCTGCGACTCTTTCACTTAATAAATCATTGGCCACACCTAGTCTTACTGCTTCATCTTCCACTTTACTTAAAGCATCTCTAATCAGTAAGAATGCTTCATCCGCATTTTTACCTTTTAAATCATCAACAGTTAGTCCAATTAAGCCTAGACTATCCGCAAACTTATCACCATTGCCAGTCGCAATATCACCTAAGATACCATTAACCTTAACAAACGCTCGTTCCATTCTTTCTGTGGAAACCCCTAATATAGTTGCGGTATGATTCCACTCTTGAAATGCTTCAGCTGATAAACCAATCTTCTCTGCAGTATCACCAATCTCATCTGCAGTATAAGCAGTCTTAATCGAAAACGCTGTTAATGCAGAAACGGCTCCTAAGATAGGAACTGTTACAGATTTTGTCAGTGTAGAACCAAGTTTTCCAATCTTATCAAACTTGGCGTTACTTAATTCTTTAATTTTATTGTTTGTATTACTTAGTTGGCCATTCAGTTTTCCGAGTTCAGCTTCTGTATATTGGACATTACGTTTGAGCTTATTAAACTCATCTTGACTCATGTCACCAATCTGAACTGCTTTTTTGGCTTTTTCAAGTTCTAGATTTTGTGTATCTAATCTTTTCTTTGTTGTTTGTAAAATACTATTTAATTTATCTTGTTTTGATTTCCATAAATCAAGATTAGAACTATCATATCTTAGATTAGCATTAATAGCTTTTAAATCTTTATTTTGTTCTTTAAGATCCTTTTTAATATCTTTAAGCTCATTTTCTAAATCTCTACCATCAAGGCTAAGTTTGATATTGAGTCCTTTTACTGTTTCTGCGATGTTTCCACCTCCAATGCATAAAAAAACACATCAGATTTGACGTGTTATTATAAAGAACATTTTAATTATTATAATCATTTATTAAATCGTTTATTTGTCTACTACAACATTTACCAGTAGGACTTTTGTGAACACAATCACTGTTTTTCATCGCGTTTGTATTTTTTACAACCTTTCCTACTGTATCACACTCTTTATTCACTATCGCATCAACAATTTCAGCTTTTTCTACTTTACTACAATAGCAAATATATTTTGGATCAGCATCTTCCTTGTACCAAATCGGAACTTTAACATCAGTTTGCATTATCATATTTTCTTCACCAGAAAAATAAGCAACATCACATGTTGGGTTTAAGCATAAATAATAATCTTGATTAACCTCAATGGATTCTATGCTAGTTAAGCTTTTAACTGTAACATTACTTACCAGTTCGCCATTCACATTACATTTTGGACATGGTTTTGTTTTTTGCATAATAGTCACCTATTATCCATCAATTAATTGTGAATCCTGATTAAAAAATGTTTTATATCCAAAAATTAAAAATATATAAGTGCTTAATGATACACCACCTAAGATTCCAAGCATAACCCCAATTTGATACATGATAGCAGTCGTTGGTACAACACCAGATAAAATCTGTCCAGTCATCATACCAGGCAAGAAAATGATCCCCATCCCCAGCATATTATTAAGGGTCGGCATGATAGCTGAATCGAATGCTTGATTAATGATATCATGGCTTGCTTCTTTTGGTGTTGCACCTAATACTAACGACTCAATCACTTCATCTTTTTGATCCGTAAATTTATTGAGTAACGTATGAATACCAAGTGTGATTCCTGTCATGCTATTACCAATAATCATCCCAGTTATTGGAATAAGGTATTGAGGGTTATAATACGGCTCAATTTGTACAACAATAAACACAAAATAAAATAACGCAATGAGTCCACCAGTGGGTAAACTAAGCATAATAACTTTTTTTAAAGATGGGGTTAGATCATCCTTAAACTTTCTAAACACTGTTAAAACACTGAACCCTACCATTAATAAAACAACACCAAATGTCACAAAGGGCGATGGGTTATCAAAGATTGCTGTTAAAAGAAGGCCCATTACAACAAGCTGCACCGTCATTCTAAGGGTTGCAAGTATCAACGTTTTTTCTCTTTTAATGCCACGCCTATTTAAAATCCATAAAATAAAAACAACAAAGACATAGCCAAATAAAACTTGCCAAACACTAAGCTGAATGATTGTATCATTATTCAAGCGACTCAACCCCTTTCACTTCACCCTTGGCAATTTCAATCAAAATATCACCATATTTTTTAGCAACCGCTTTAGAGTGTGTAATCATCACCAAACTCAACTGGTTTTTTTTAACAAAATCAACAACCATTGAAATCACTAAATCTTCAGTTTCATCATCTAATGCACTTGATGGTTCATCCATTATATAAACCTCACCTTTAAGCAACATCACTCTTGCAAGCGCAAGACGTTGCGCTTCTCCACCTGATAGTTTGCTTGCATCATGGCCTAAAGATTGGGTTAATTTCACTTGTTTAAGCATCTTTTCCATCGTTTCATCAGTAACATTCAAGCGATGAAAAGAAGCTGCTTTCATTAAATTATCCTTAATTGTTTTTTTATAGATATAAGGTTTTTGTGATAAGTAAATAACGCTTTTTCTTAATGCAACCGCATCATAATCTTTTAACTTTTTATCTTTATACACAATCTCACCTTCATCAGGTGAAATCATTTTATTTAGCAGTTTTAAAAGGGTAGACTTACCCGCGCCACTCTCCCCAACAATACATGTGATTTTCCCTTGTTTAATGGTTAAATCATCGATGTTTAAAATGTCTTTATATTTTACCTCTTTTAGTCTAAACATAATAGTCACCTCTTACTGCTATTATAACATACTATATGAGAAAGTTATCGATATCATGTTGTCTTGCTCTTTTACTGGATTTAGGTCCACTAATCACATTTTTCTCTAGTTCTACGATTGAAAAGTATGTTTCTAGATCAAATGACTTGGTATCTTCAATCGATAATCCTAAGTGCGCAAGATTGAAGATGATGTTAGCGGTAATATCTTTTTCTTCTGCACTACTTTGATTTGCTGGGTTGGGGTGTGCTTTTCTGAAATGTCCCGAGCATTTCACCTATCGTATTCGTTAGATTTTGTAACTCATCCTGGTTACTTAATAAACCAAAATCAAGTGACATTAAAAAGTCATTATATGATTGCTTGCTAAAAGGTCGATGAAGCACATAGATGATTCTAAAGATCGTATCAATCACTGTCGATAAATCTTCTTCTTTTTTACCCGTCTTTTCTAGCTTTTTAATATCACTAAATAGTTCAGTTGAAAATACATTACGGTAATCAATAATTGTAAATAGTGATGAATGCAGGCGATAGTCTTTATCACCTAGATTAAGTGTTTTTTCCATGTGCTACTCCTTATAAAAATGTTGGCAATGTCGGTGCAGTGGTTAGAAATGTTGCGTAGTTTGTATCTTGTGCGCCTGCGATTGCCCTTAAGATCAGATTGTTTCCTGCTTCAATTGGTCTTGCTGTAATATTAAGTTCAATTGAGTTTGCTTCAATAGAATCTGATTTTGTTTTACTCGAGTCTCCTGAAGGCGATGCTGTACATAAGAAATACCATATACGTCTTGCTTTCATGTCACCTTGTATTTCATAGCCTAATGCGAATGTTTTTGTCTCAGCATTCACAATTTCTATTAAGTTCCCATTGGTATCTTCTAAGAACCCAAAGATATCCTTTTTAAATGCTTCATCAATTTCTGTGAACTTTAATGTCACGTTAGATCCTGAATTAGATACGAGTGTCTTAATGACTTTATCATCTGCATAAACTTGTGCACTACTACCAATGACCTCAGTACTAATTTCTTGTGCGCCTTCTAATCGTTTAGGTACACCAAAAGTCCAACTACCATCTTCTGTTTGTGTTGCTAGTGCATAGTGCACATTGGTTAAACCAAAAGTTACTTTATTACTCATTGTTATAAAACCTCCAATTTGATTTCATATACACGGTTTATTGAACCGTCTTCATTTTGATATTCAGTGATCATTTGAAATTCATAACCACCATAATATAAAGATACCTCGAGCTTTTCTTCTAACTCGAGGTTTTTATGTTTTGTTATTAGATTAAGTTGAATCGTTAGTATTCGCATGGTTACTTTATCGTCTGCATACATCGATCCCTTATTTGATACTTCTTGATAAATGATATACTCATCACTTTCATCTATACTATCTTTTTTACCATATGAAACTTGTCCTGGTAAAACAGAACTTAATGTCGTGTAAAGTGATTCTAAAATTTCTTTCATATCAGTTTCCTTTAGAAATGATTTCTTTGATGTCTTCTAACATCTTTGGTGTAAACATATCGTAAGCCGGCCTCATAAAAGGTCTTGGCCCGACATATTTTCCACTTCGGTGTGTATAGCCAAACTCAAGTAAATGTGTGAGTCCACCTTTGCCTTCAGAGTAAATAGATATAGATGTGTTCAATCCACTTCCATTTGAAGTTGCGACAAATGAATCCGCAAATGCATTTTTATAGCCACTTCTTGGTGCATTACGTTTCATGTAAATTAATATATCTTTAGCAGTATCATTTAATCTTTTTTCAAGCTTTGGGATTATGCCTTCTACATAATTTTCTATTTCATCTTCAATCGCTTGTCCTAAATCATTCAGTGTAATCAATGATATCACCTAACTTGATGGATGTTCTTTTTAAATAAAGTTCAATAAATTGTCCTGCTTGATAGGTTCTTTCTATCTTATAGATAACACTACCTATATCCACATACTTAGAACTATCATAGACGATTCCTTGTACTTTAACCGCGATATCAATTCTGATATCTGAACGTTTACTTTCATAGTACTCTCTTGAAGTAATCGAAAAATTAATACCAATCACTTCTTTTTTCGACTTAAATTGATAACTCATTACACCCATGGTGTTAGGAACCATCTCCAAGGTTAGTAAGTGCATTCTTATATTGGGGGAATTTGGATACATTTTTTTTAGCTCCCTTTTGTTAATGCGAGTTGACCTACCAGCATATCAAATGACTTGGGTAGTTCTTTTGCGCTTCCATCGTTTTTAAAGCCATAAAATGTCTTCACATAAATAATAATGACTGTACTAACCATTGGATTTGATTCATCATTTATATAAGAAGGATCAACCCCACAACTTTCTAAGTAATGTTTACAGCTATTGATGTGCGTGTTTAACTCATCATCTGCATAAGTCTCTACTTGGGGGATGAGTAAAGCCTTTTTTACAATATCTAAAATTGCCATGAAATCGATCCTTTCTTAACTAAAATTATCCTGCAGGTGCAGCTTTCTTCTTAATGCGTAAGAAGCCGTTATAACCAACAACATTACCACCAGTAAAGACTGAAGCTTTATAACTGATAATACCGTCTTTAAATTTGTAATCTGTTGATTTACCAATTTCTACTGGTGAGAACACTGGCACTTCATAGTTCTTAAGCGCACCATAAGCGATACCATATTCACCAGCAACTGTGTTACTATCAGAGATTGCTTTACAATGTGAGTTAATGATATAAGGAATACCATCAATCGTTTTATTGACATAATCAATCGAGTGAACCTTACGACCTTCTTGTGTCTTTAGTCCAGCAAACGCACGTAAATCATTCTTATTCAAGATAAGAACTGCACCACCTTCGACTTCTTCATCGCCTCCATAAGCAAAGACAATGTCATCAAGGGTTGAATCTGTGATTGCTTCAACTTCAAGTGCTGTCTTATCCGCAAGTGCCACTGCAGCTTCACTGAAAATACCAGTAAATGTATTCGTTGTTCCTGCACCTCGTAAGATTTGTTCACTAATTTTCTTTTTAAGTGAAATATTGATGTTTCTTAAGACTTCTGCTTGGTAAGGAATTGAAGGCAGTTTTTCTAACTCTTCTGTAATCTCTGTATAAGCAGTGATTTTAACTTTTGAAATGGTTAAGTAACCAAATGCAGGTTCTGTCTCTGAATAAGCTCCGCCTTCTGCAGTCGTTCCAGCGATGCCATTTGATTTAACAAATGATTTCTTATAAGTCTCACCGCCATTTAAATTAATCACATTGACACGATCAACTAGACTTGACACTTGAGCAAATGGAACTGGCGCAAGATTCGTTGACGTGTGATCAGGAAGTAAGATCTCAGAACTTGATACTTGAATGACTCTACTTTCTTTTAAGCTTTGTCCTCTTGTTTCTAGTTTTTCTTTATCGACCATTTGACGATTATCGACTTGAATGGGTTTAAATTCTGTTTTAGAAGCAATCGCCATCTTCTTATCAATCGATGCTCTTTCTTCTTGAAGGGTTGTTGTTTCTGTGTCTAGTGCTTCTAGTTTTTCTAGATCAGCTTCTGTATCTACTAGACTTCTAATTTCTTTTAATCGTGATTCAATTTCTTTTCTTCTTAATTCTAAATTCATGATTTTTTTCTCTCCTTAGATTTTTGATTTAATTTTGATACGTTTTTTGATTAAATCTGATTTTTCTTTTTGCTCTTCTAACTCCATAGTCTTTAGTTCCAATTCCATGGACTCTAAAGAACGAGCATATATCGAGGTTGCATCATATGCAGGTGTATCCACAACCGACACATCATACAATCTTTCTATCCTTGTAATGGTTCTTTTGGGAATGTCACCTTCACGGTTCCATACCTGTTCATCAACGGTAAAAGCAAAACTCATTTTATCTAATAGGCCACTTCTAACCATTTTATAGATATCCTGGTTATGACTTGTATCTAAGAGTTCAGCTCTTACCTTGAGGCCAATATGATCAACAGTAAGTTCAAGTGATTTATTCTTGGTTCTCGCAATAATTAAAAAGGAGTCCATATGATTGTATTTCATAGGAACATCCTTCATTTTAGTTTCCCCTAAAGCAGTAGGTGATATTTCTTCAATGAACCCATAGGTCTCATCACCGATTAAAGTTTCTTGATTAAAGACTAATGCATAGCCTTCTAAAATCATCTTACCTTCATCTTCATGAAGACTGACTTCTGCGAGTCTAGTTTCTTTTATCATTGGATCTTACCTCTACTTTTTTGGCTTGTTTAGGTTTTACTTCATGTTCATAGTCAAACTCAAGCTCTGAGTCTTTATATGAGAATGTTTCTAGTTTTTCTTTCTTACAAAAATCAGTGATCGTTTTAGTTTTTTCTTTTTGCGTTTCTAAAATACTTTTTAAAGCTTCATTTGATATTTTTCCATTAACTGTTATTTTCATCTTTAGGTTCCTCCGTTCCAACTTGATATTGATTTGCTTTATCTGCATCGACAAAGTTTAATGATTGAAGTCGTTTGTTTCCACCTTCGATAGGCTCTAATCCTAATAGTGCTCTTGATTCATTGAGTGACATAATTCCTAGACTCATCAATTTTTCAATGGCTGTAACTTTGGTGTTCCATGAAGCGTACTGCAATCTTTCACTATAAAAGATAATTTCTTCACCACGTTCCAATTGATTGTTGGTAAGTAAGCCTATAGAAAAAGCCTCGCTAAGTTGAATAGCTAAAGGCTCGATCGTTGACTCATAAAATGAATTGAATTCTTCTTCTGTATATTTACTTGTAAAGATTGGTACTGATACACCAAAGTAATCGAGTATTTTTGATTGCAAGAATTCTAGAGTATCTTTATCAATCAATTTAGGATCTACATCTAAGGGGATGTATTCACTCTTTAAATCAATCGGAATGATAGAACTTCCTTTTGTGTTGACTGAATCAGAAAGTGCACTATCAAATAGTTCTCTTTGTTTTTTCTTATCGGTTTCTGATAACATACCGTTCATCTTAACAATACCTTTAATCTGCATGGATGACTTAATCGCATTATCAATCCCTTGTAATAAACTATCATTAATTGAGATGGTTTTTAGGATTGCTTCATGATCACCACTTGATCCATTTCCACCAAAGATATCATTTTGTCCGTAGTGTTTTCTTAAATGAATGATATTCTCATACGGTAATGTATAGGTGTCACCATTTTCAAATAAGAATTTTATAAAGTATTGATCACTCTGATCTATTACTATTTCCACCGTAATGGGTTTAAGAGGATAAAGACCTATAAGGTGTCCTGTATATTTATCAAACCTAGGATAAATGAATGTATTATCATTAAGTAGTAATGTCGTAATAACCTTATAGATGAAATCATATGGCGTCATGATATCGTTGGGTTTATGCTTCAAAAGAAAAGACAGCCTTCCGCTTTTCTCGGATACTGTCTTATCGTTTTCTATTTTAATATATCTTGGTTTTATGCACTGCTATGATTTTCTAGGACACATAGGTACCTACCTAGATATAAAAATAGCGACATGCAACTTTCCTTTGTTGCTATTATTTTATCATTATTTAGTGTTTAAGTAAATCCATTAATCATTCTATATTCAACTGGTGTTATGTAATCAAGACGATATGCTAATCGATGATTATTAAAGTAATGAACATATAATTCTATAGCTGTATGTATATCTGAGAAATCATGAAGTTTCATGTATTGTTTTAAGTCCCCTTTAATCCAACCTATTAGTGATTCAATTACTGGATTATCTGTAGGTGTTCCTGCACGTGACATAGAACGAGTAATCGGATAGTCTTTATGTGCTTTTTCGAACTTAACTGAAGAATAAACTCTTCCTTGATCACTATGTAAGATAGTATGTTCTTCACCGTATCCTCGTTCCTCTTTGATACGCAAGAATTTATACAAACTTCTTAAGTGATTCATCACGCCATTTCCGTGATGATAGTTTGCTAAATCATATCCAACTATCTCATTGTTGAATACATCAATATGCAAGTTTAAATCGTATTTCTTTCCATCATGTTTAAGCATTGTTGTGTCACTACACACTTTCTCAAATGGTCTTGTAGTACTCCAATCACCATTGATTATATTAGGAAACTTATCCGATACTCCTTTTGGTCTTCTAAATGCTTTTCTACGCGCTCTAGAGTAAATTCCCATTTCTCTAAATGCTTGATATGCTGAATAGAATGATACAATCCATCCAGTTTCATTAAGTATCATTTTCCTAATTGCTCTATATCCGCATTCTGGATGGATTGAATGATAATTCTTAACTAACATTTTTAGTGTTTCCTTTGTTTCTTGTCGCTCTGTTTTATTCTCTTTTCTTCTTAGCCATCTATAATATCCGCTTCTTGTGATTCCCATGTATTCACATAGATCTTTTATGTAATACTTGATTCTAAATTTATGAACTAAAGTATACTCATAATTCAAGATCTGTTTTTTTTTACATATTTTGCTTCTTCACTTGAATACCCTCTTTTTAGTCTTTCAATTTCAACTTTAAGCATTAAGATTTCATGCTTTAGTGATTCTACTGATTCGGGTTCTTGATTGGATGGTATTTGATCTTTTATTTTACGTTTACTTACTAGTCCACTAATACCTTCTGCTTGATACTTACGTACCCACTCTCTTTGTGTTTTCCTAGCTACACTATATGTTCGTTCTATTTGATGTTTCGATATATTTTCATTCAATATCATCTTTACTATTTTAAGTTTAAAGTCTAAACTGTACTGATTTACCACATTATCAACTCCTTCGTGTTATTATACTACATTATTCTTAGAAAGGGAGGGGGAATGTGTCCCACTTTTTCGTGGCAGTGCACACTTTTGATAGAAAAAGATAAGTGAATCTAAATATAAAAGTGAATTTACAATAACTTTATCAATTTTAAAAAATGTAATCGTGTAAAAATCATTCAAATCGTGTAAAATGACTTGTAATCGTGTAAAAATCATTCAAATCGTGTAAGCAAATTATTGGTCAGTTATTTTTAATCATATTTTTGGCTATTTCTCATATCTAAATCAACTCTTCAAATCAAGAAAAAGCCCTTACTAAAGCAAAAAAAGGCCTGATACTTATTGTATCAAACCTATGCTTCTTATATGGTGCGGACGATGAGACTTGAACTCACACGGGCGATTACTTGCCCACAAGCCCCTCAAACTTGCGTGTCTACCATTCCACCACATCCGCTTTAAAAAAAGGCACATGGCCTTTTTTATATGTAATTTTTTATTCTACCGCAATGATAAACGAATAAATTTCTTGCTTACCATTAATTAAATCTACTTCAATATCAGGATTTAATTTCTTCGCATATTCAACAACAGCTAAAATTTCTTCTTCAGTTGCGTCTACACCATGGAAAATCGTAATAATTTCTCTATCTTCATCAATCATGTCATCAAGTAGTTTATGTGCAGTCTCAATTCTTGTTGGTGTTGATACTAAGATTTCACCTTTAGTGATTCCAATGAAATCACCATTTTTGATCTTAACACCATTAATTTCAGTATCTCTTACAGCATAAGTAATCTCAGCTGATCTCATATTTGATACGATATCAGTCATATCTTCGATATTTTGATCTAACTCTTGAGTTGGATCAAAAGCCATCATAGATGAATATCCTTGAGCTATACTCTTTGTCTTTAAAACTCTAATAGAACGATCAGGACATAAATCTAAAGTTTGTTCTGCTGATAAGATAATATTTTTATTATTTGGTAAGATGATGATATTTTCAGCATTCATTTCTTCAACTGCTTTAACAAATGCTTCAGTTGATGGGTTCATCGTTTGACCACCATCAATAATCATATCAACACCTAATTCTTTGAATGCTTCATGAATACCTTCACCTGAAGCAACAGCAATAATGCCATACTTAGCTTTAGGTTTTTCTGTTTTAGCAACAGCTTTATGATTTTCAGTACCCATAATGTTTGAGTGTTGTAATCTCATGTTTTCAATCTTAATGGTTTGTAAATCACCATATTTTTGTGCAAGTGTTAATGCAACACCTGGTTGATTGGTATGTACATGAACTTTTAGTAAATCATCATCAGTTACAACAACTAATGAATCACCCATTTGTGTTAATGGATTTTTCATGAAATCTTCTGTGAATTTTTCTGGATTATGTAACTTAACGATAAACTCTGTACAATATCCAAATTTAATATCTACACTACCAAGATTTTCAGCACCATGATAATGTTCTACGTTTTGTTGAACAGGTTGAGCTTCTGCTTCACTTAACATTTGTCCGTTAAGCGCCATCATCCAACCTTCTATAATTTTAATGAAACCAGCACCACCACTATCAACAACACCTGCTTCTTTTAACACTGGTAATAATTCTGGTGTTTTGATTAATGTTTCTTTAGCTTGGTCTAAATACATGTTTAATACTTCTTCTACACTATTTAAATTAGGTTGTTCACGGAGTACTTTTTCAGCTGATTCACGAACAACTGTTAAAATTGTTCCTTCAACTGGATCCATTACGGCACGGTAAGCCATTTGGTAACCACCTACAAGTGCTTGAATAAATTCTTGTACTGTAGCTGATCCATTATCAATTTTAGCGATTTCTGAATAAACGCCGCGGAAAAATTGGGAAAGAATAACACCTGAGTTTCCTCTTGCTCCCATGAGTAGTCCACGTGATAAAATTTTTGAAATATCTATAATCGATTGACTTTCTAAATTGTTTACTTCTTTAATACCGGCCATCATTGTCATTTGCATGTTTGTTCCAGTATCACCATCTGGTACAGGAAAGACATTTAAATGATCAATTTCTTTGTGATTGTTTTTTAAATTTATAGCTCCGTTTGTTACCATTTTCTTAAATAGAGATCCACTGACTGATTTATTTGCCATTTTGATCCTCCTCATATTTGTAAAAAATGTTCATATATAATTCCTTTTAAGGTCATTGTTTTTCAAAATTATTTCGTAATTCAAATTAACACTTTAACAGTATAGCATTTAATAAATTAAAATGCAATAACTTTTATATACATATTAATTCATTTACATTATATCATATTTGGCTGTAAATCAACGTTTTACGATAAAATCACATTTTTATATCTTTATATATTGCAATTTTTGGTAAATTATGTTAAATTGAATTGTGCAGTTAGGAGTGAGAGATATGGCTACATGCTACGTAACAGGAAAAAAGACAGTATTTGGCAATAAACGCAGTCATGCATTAAATGCTACTCGCCGTACTTGGAAGAGTAATTTACAAACAGTTCGTATTAAAGATGAAAATGGCAAAATCGTTAAAGTTAAGGTTTCTGCTAGAGCTTTAAAAAAGAACAATTTAGAACGCGTTTAAAAAAAATAAAAAGGCAATCGCCTTTTATTTTTTTATCTATCTTTTTGAGATAATATAACTAGCACACATCCTTGATGTACATGGATTTGTGCTTTTTCTTTTGTCTTTTCATTACTGATACCAAGCGGATCAAACTGACCTAACTGATACTCGTTTAATGGATATTTAAAGCCTTCAAGAGTAATTTTTGCATGTGGATATGCAAACACTGATACATACCCTTCAAATGCAATCTCTTTAATGCCTTCTTCTAACATGAAAATTTCTGAATGTTCGTTTAAAATCCTTAAGTTTTTAAACTCATTAAAATGCATTAAATGAACCACAAAATGCTCAATACGATCTCCACCAATGCCACCAATCATCAAGAGTTCATCAGGATTTAAATTATGACTTTCAATCAGTGCTTGATAAGTGTCAGTAACATCTTTTTCTGGTTTTAATCTAACAACATTTAATTGTGTCAAAATACCTTCATTTTTTAATGAATCAAAATCACCGACAGCTAAATCAATCTTAATTCTTTGCTTATAAAGATCAAGCACTGCTTGATCAACAGCAATCACATAATCATCATCTTTTAATGTGATGATTTTTTTTATATCTTTAGGGACAGGATGGACAACAATTAAAACTCTCATTTTAAACTCTCAATCGCTTCTTTTGGGTTTTTATGGTTAAACACATAACTACCAGCAACAACCATATCTACACCGCTATCTTTGCATATATCAATGGTTTGGTCACTGATACCACCATCAACTTCAATGATAAAATGGAGATTCTTTTGTTTTCTAAGTTCTACCAACTCTTTGACTTTATCCATCATATCTTCCATAAATGATTGTCCACCAAATCCAGGTTCTACAGTCATAACTAAAACCAAATCTATATCGTTTAAAAATGGTACTATATCATAAACCTTTGTTTTAGGTTTGATAGATATTCCCGTTTTTATCCCTTTTTCTTTGATTTTCTTTAGGGTTTCTTCTGTATCGTTTGCTTCTATATGAACTGTTATATATTCTGTTTGATCAAGTGCAAACTGGTCTATCCAAAAAAGAGGATCAGTGACCATCAGATGAATATCTAATGGAATCTGAGTGATGTGATTGATACTTCGTGTAATATGAGGACCAAATGAAATATTGGGCACAAAATGACCATCCATCACATCGAGATGGATATAATCAGCAGTTTGGATTTTTTCGATTTCATCGTTTAATTTTGCGAAATTCGCTGTTAATATTGATGGTGCAACTAACATAATATCACTTCCTTAATATTTATCTTTTTGAGCTTTGATTTCTTCAAAAAACTGTTTGTAATTTTCATATCTTGATGCTAAAATCCTATGCTCTTCATAAGCTTCTTTGACAGCACAACCAGGCTCATAAACATGATTGCACTTATTTGAAAATTTGCAATCTGATTGATATTTAACAAAGTCTGGATAGTACTGTTTTAAATCTTCAGGATAAAAAATCTTATACTCGATTTTTGAAAATCCTGGGGTATCTACTATGTAGCCTTCATTATAGTTATATAATTCAGTGTGTCTTGTTGTATGTTTACCTCTACCTAAAGCTTTTGAAATCTCTTGTGTTTTAAGTCCCAGCTCAGGCATTAAAGCATTTAGTAGTGTTGATTTACCAACACCAGTTTGGCCTGCCAACACAGTAATTTTATGTTTAAAAATATGTGTTAAAACATCAATACCGATGCGTTGTTTGCTATTGACATAGTAAACTTCATACCCAATGTCTTCATAGTACTTTAAGTCTTTTTTTAATTGATCAAGTGCATCTTTTCCTATGAGGTCTATTTTAGAAATCACGATGACTGGATCAAGGTTTTCTTGCGTCATAATAATTAAAAATTTATCAAGTAAATTAAAACTAAAATCAGGATTTACTGCAGAAAAAACAAGTAAAGCTTGGTCGATATTAGCAACGTCTGGTCTTACTAAATCGTTTTTTCTTGGTAAGATTTCAGTAATTAAGGCTTGATCTTCAGAATCATCATATAAAACATTATCACCTACTTTAGGACTTACTTGAATAAACTTAGTTTCTTTTTTTGTCCTTTTAGTGAGTTGTTTATTGTATGCACTATCTTCATCAACCTTCATATATCTGAATTTTCCGCGTGCTTGACAAATCACATCTTCATGTGTTGTTTCATCGACGACAGTATACTGATTTGCAATCAATTTTTTAATAAATCCTTTTTTCAAAAAAACCCTCCTATAGATGTTGACTTCTTAATTGGCCACAAGCCGCATTAATGTCATGTCCTTGTTCTTTTCTTAGTGTCACTTGAATTCTATTTTTCTTCAATATATCATAAAACCTTAATTGCTGTTCAATCTTAGAGCGTTTATAAGGAGCTTCTAAGACCTCGTTATAAGGAATTAAGTTTACATATACATTAAGCCCTCTAAGAACCTTTACAAGCTCATGAGCAACTTCATCCATGTCATTCACTTCATCAATTAAGATATATTCAATCGTTACTCTTCTGTTTGCAACTTTTAAATAATATCTAATTGCATCAATCACTTCTTCTACTGGATACGCTTGATTGATTTTCATCAATTTAGAACGAATATCATTGTTTGGCGCATGTAAGCTGATTGCTAAGTTAACTTGCATGCCCATGTGCGCATATTCTTTAATTTTTGGAACAATACCACTTGTCGATACTGTAATATGTCGTGCACCAATAGATAATCCTTTTGGATCATTGATGATGGTTAAAAATTTAAGTAAGTTTTCATAATTATCAAAAGGTTCTCCAATACCCATCACAACGACATAATTGATTCTTTCTTTTAATATTTTTTCTGTTTCTATAATTTGTGAGATAATCTCACCAGCAGTTAAATCTCTTTTCTTTTTTAATTGCCCAGAGGCACAAAAAGAACAACCAATATTGCATCCAACTTGTGTCGTTACACAAATGCTATTACCATAATGTTGTTTCATCAGTACAGATTCAATTAAATGGCCATCATGAAGGCTATATAAACATTTCAATGTGCCATCTTGACTTCTATGTTGAAGCACAAGTTCTAGTGCTTTTAACGTGAAATTTTGGGTCAATAGTTCAATAAGATCATTTGGCATGTTATGCATTTCTGAAAAATCTGAAATTTTTTGCTTATAAACCCATTGCCAGATTTGATCTGCTCTATATTTTTTGTGTCCGTTTGTTTCTAAAAACTCTATGAGTTCTTCTTTTGTAATATCATAAATTAACATTTCATCATGTAATAATTAAGTTGTATTAAGTTAGATATACGACTTAATTATTTACTCCTTTACTTCTAATTTAATATAATACTATTGTACTGTGGATTTGTTTCATTTTATTACAGCATTGACTGTTTCTAGGTGACACTTACCACAGTCTTTATTTTAATCAGCAATAGTTAGATAACGCTAGACGTTTATTACATGATTATGAGGTAAAGACTTAGTGGGCAAAACACGAGTACAAATAACTTTTTGGGAGGTGTGTACGATGATTTATATCGGTTTTGATATATCAAAGTACAAACATGACTGCTTCATCGCCACTGAAGCAGGTCTATCATTCTCATTCGAGAATAATTCAACTGGGTTTAAACAACTTCTTCAATACTTTAAACCATTTAAGAAACAAGATATGATCATAGGCCTTGAGGCTACAGGTCATTACGGAGATAATTTAAAATCTTTTCTTACATCCCATGGCTATAAATTCATGGAAATCAATCCTTTTCTAGTGAAGAAGTTTAGCGACTCAAAATCACTAAGAAAGCTTAAAACCGATAAGAAAGATGCAAAACTAATATCCGAATATATGATGTCTGTAGACTACAAAGCCTATCATCATCAATCTTACCATATTCAGGCCTTAAAAATATATACAAGGCTTAGATCTAAGTTAGTTTCTCTTAGAACTGCTCAGTACAATACAATGACAAAATCTTTAGACATCATATTTCCTGAATTCAAGCCCTTCATGCAAGAACAAGGCTATTCTATGACTTCTTTATATCTTTTAAAGAAGTATACTACGCCTGATAAAATCAAACATTTAAATGATAAACACTATGATCCTATTAGAAAGCTTTCGATGGGTAAATTTAGTTATGTAAAGTTTACAAAACTAATCAAATTAGCATCTCATACGATTGGTGTACCTAGTGAAGCTGAAGTATATAAACTTAAACTTTCAATCCATTATGTTGAAGTTCTAGCTAAGGATATTAATAACTTAGAGAGCAAAATTAAATCATTCATAAAACAATATCCTACATACTTTGAAAGTATTAAAGGTTTAGGTGTAATGTCTACTGCAATTATACTAGCTGAGTTTGGTGATATATCATTATTTGATAACCCCAATCAAATGACTGCTTATGCTGGTCTAGATTCTAGTATTTCACAATCTGGAACATCAGAATCAGTTGGTAAATTAGTTAAACGCGGTAGTTCTTATCTAAGAACAACTTTAATCAATGCTTGTCTGACACTAATGATTTATAACCCTACGCTCTATAAGTATTACTTAAAGAAGAAAGCTGAAGGCAAACACCATCGTGTAGTGATGACGCATTTAGCTAAAAAACTTATTCGGATTATTTTTCATTTAGAAAAAACACAAACTTTCTTTGACTCAAATAAATTAAAATAATTAGCTTCAAAACTGTGGCGGCTTAGTGCTAATTCATTTGAAATAACTTGTTTAAGCCTCTTCATTTTTAAATATAGAGGTCTTTTCGTTTTATATGAAATAAACCTCTTGACTTTAATAGTTAGTCACCTACATTATATTATACACGATAATCTATATATATTGAAAGAAACTACTGATAAATGCATATACATAAGTACTGAAAAAAGAAAAGCACTCTTATAAAAAAGTGCTTAACTTTTGCAAACTTTATTTTCTAACTTCCGCTTTATATTCATAAGCAAGTCTTGAAACAATTTTTTTCATGAGTTTATCCACATCTTGTGTCTCTAAAGTTTTACTTGAGTCATTAAAAACTAAATTAAACGCAATAGATTTCTTTCCAGTCTCTATGTGACTTCCTTGATATACATCAAATACACTAAGTTCAACTAGATTTTGTCTTAATGTTTGTTTGATCATAGCAATTAAAGCTTTTGCTTCAATATCTTCATCAACAACGATAGCTAAATCTCTTTCGATATTTGGATATTTAGAAATAGTTTCAAAGGTAAATACAACTTTATGTTTAAGAAGTTTATCTAATTTAAGTTCAAGTACATAAGTTAAATTAATATCTAAAGCTTTTTGCTCGCTTGGGTGAATTTCACCAATCAATCCAATAACATCATCACCATACTTAATATTTGCTTGACGATAAGGATGTAAGAATGCATGTTCTTTTGTTGTTTCATAGGTCAAATCAATATCTAGTGCTTTCATGACTTGGTCTAAAACACCTTTAAGTACATAAAAATCAACATCTATACTTTGTTTTTGCCATTTTGATTGATGCCACTTACCACTCATTGCAATGGCTAATGTCGAATATTCAACACCTTTAGCAAACACATGTCCGATTTCAAACAAATGAACGTCATCAGTTTGTCGATTTTGATTATA
Organism: Tenericutes bacterium MZ-XQ; assembly: GCA_002838205.1. Lineage (NCBI taxonomy): Bacteria > Bacillati > Mycoplasmatota > Tenericutes bacterium MZ-XQ. Next base: position 1,460,618 of record CP017950.1, read on the forward strand.
ACTAACTGTTTGCAACAAGCCGTTTAATAAGCTTTGTCTAAGGACTTTTTTATCAGAAGATAGTGGCATTAAGATTTCAACTTTTTCGCCAATAATTTTATATTTATTATAGTTTTCTTCATCAGTTAGTGAATAAGTAATGACTTCATGAAGACCTAAGTGAGCAAGTTCATGACGCAGATTTCTTAGGCGCTTTTGTTTTTGTGTTAAATATCCATGTGTTTGGTTTAAGTGTTTTGTCATTGGAATTTGATTTAGCCCATGCATACGTGCGATTTCTTCTAAAATATCTGCAGGAATTTCTAAGTCAATTCTATAACTTGGAGGTGTTATTAAATAGTGATTTTCTTTTGTTACCACTTGATATTGATATCTATCAAAATAATCAAGTAATGCCTCTTCTTCAATTTCAACACCTAAACGATCACTAAAGAATGTTTTAGGCACTTCAATCGTTGGAATCTTTCTTTCTGTTGTAACAACTTCACTAATGCCTTGAGATACTTTTGCATCTGCAAGTTCAATTAAAAGTTCAGTTGCTCTTTCAAGACCTAAAAGAACACGTCTATCATCAATTCCTCTTTCAAAACGTAGAGATGAGTCGCTTTTTAAGTTTAGACGTTTTGATGTTTTTTGAATACGTTTTGAATCAAAATAAGCAGCTTCCAAAATCACAGATGTAGAGTTCTCATCAATCATTGTGTTTTCTAAGCCCATGACACCACCAATCGCAATCGGTTTTTCTCCATCAGTAATGACAACATCATCTTTTTTTAGAATTCTTTTTAATCCATCTAAAGAGATGACTTCTTCATCTTCATTAGCATCTCTAACAACAATGTGATTTGATTTTACTTTTTTAGCATCAAACATATGCAGTGGTGTACCATATTCTAATAATACATAATTTGAAATATCAACAACATTATTGATTGGTTTAATATCGTGTGCTAAAAGTGCACTTTTTAGCCACCATGGAGATTCTTTTATTGTGACTTCACTCATATGTCTAGCGTAATATCTTAGACATCCTTCTGTCTTAATTTCAACTTTTACTGGATTTTCGGTTTTTTCTTCTTTGATCTTTATCTCAGGTATCACTACTTTTTGATGAGTCAGCGATGCTAAATCATAAGCAAACCCTAAAATCGATAATAAATCAGATCGATTCGGTGTCAGTCCTAAAGTCATCTTCCATCCTTCTAAAGAAAGTGCTTCTAAAGCTGGAGATCCAATTTCTTTTGGTTCAGCAAAATGATAAATACCCTCTTTAAAATCATCTGGAATCAATTCTTCATCAATCCCTAATTCTTGAAGTGAACAAATCATACCTGATGATTCTTCACCTCTAATCTTAGATTTCTTAATTTCAAAATTCCCAGGTAAAACCGTACCGACTTGCGCAACAACAACATATTGATCTTTACGAACATTCGGTGCACCACATACAATTTGTTCAACGCGATCACCTAAATCAACTGTAGTTAAGTTTAAATGATCAGAATTCGGATGAGGTACGCAAGTTAATACTTTACCTATAACTAAATTTGTAGCTGTATTTAAAGGTTCAAAACTTTCAACCTCTATAATTTTTTGATTTGTAACTTCTAAGATATCATCTGGAATGTTTACCCATTTTTTGAGCATATTTTGTGTGATAATCATATCTTGCTCACTCCTTTGAATTGATTTAAAAATCTCATGTCATTGGTGTAAAAATGTCTAATGTCATCAATGTTATATTTTAATATCGCAATACGCTCAACACCAACACCAAACGCGAATCCTTTATAGATTTCTGGATCATATCCACCCATTTTTAAAACATTTGGATGAACTAAGCCAGCACCTAAAATTTCGATATATCCGATACTCCCATCTTTTTTAATATAAGATACATCCACTTCTACACTAGGCTCTGTAAAAGGAAAATACGAAGGTCTAAGTCTAATATTTCTCTCAGGTCCAAATAAATGTCTTACCATCGTTAAAAGCGCATCTTTTAAATGTGCAAAAGTTATATTTTTATCAATCACTAATCCTTCGATTTGGGTAAATTGATGAGAATGTGTTGGATCATCATCATCACGGCGATACACCTTACCAGGACAAATGATTTTTAAAGGTTGTCCTTTCATCTTAAGCATGGTTCTCGCTTGAACTGGTGATGTATGTGTTCTAAGTAACATTTGCTCATCAACATAAAAAGTATCTTGCATATCTCTCGCTGGATGATCTTTATCTAAATTCATCATCTCGAAGTTATAATGATCGTTTTCAAGCTCAGGTCCTTCTTCAACAGTATATCCCATGCCCATAAATAAATCTTCAATATCTTCAATCACTTGGTTCAACGGATGTGTAGACCCTTGATAAAATTGATATCCCGGTAGTGTTACATCAATATGTTCTTTTTGTAGAGTTTCAAGTAAAGCTTCTTCTTCTAACACCTGCTTTTTTTGGTATAAAGCTTGCTCGACTTCTTGTTTCACTTGATTGACCATTTGTCCAAAAGCTGGTCGTTCTTCGTTAGGTAAGTCTCTTAATTTACCCATCATCAAAGAAATATGTCCTTTTTTACTTAAGTATTCGACTCTAACTGTTTCTAAGTCATTTAAAGTATCGACTTGACTAAGTTTTTCAATTGCATCATCTTTTAGTTTTTTTAATGTTTCATTCATTTTTCTTCTTCTCCTTTATAAATAAAAAGTCCTCAGACAAAAAGTCTAAGGACGAAAATTTCGCGGTACCACCTTAGTTCTAGAATGACTCTAGCCCTCTTAGTCTTTAACGCAGACATACGGATGTGATTGGCATCTTTCAAGAATGAATTCATATATATAGTATTTACGTAGATTCCACCAGCCTACGCTCTCTTATAAACCTTTATATATACTACTACTTTCTATCAACAATTTATATTTTTCAACTTTTGTGCTAATCTCTTCTAGAAGCTAAAATTGCTAAAAATCTTAACAATTGTAAATAAATCCAAACGATTGTAACCATAAGACCTACAGATACTACCCATTCATAAGATTTATCTGCACCACTTTCTACAATCATTTCAGCACGATCAAAGTCTAATGTTAACATCAATGCACCAAATACAATAAGTGCTCCAGACATAACAAGAACTATCGTTAAATTTCCTGTGATACTGCTGATAATTGGACTTCCTCCTATGGATAACAATCCAAAAATAATTGATAAAATCAAAATTGAAAATAAGGCTGTATACATGATTTTTCTAAATCTTGAAGTTACTCGAATCGTTCTACTAGAATATAAGAATAGCATCACAGCGAAAATAGTTGCAGTTGCAATAACTGCTGTAACAGCGATGCCGCCGTAGCCTAAGACTTCTTCAAAAACTGCAGTGATAAAGCCCAATACAACCCCTTCTGCAAGTGCATATATAATCGCAAAATATCTTGCCAGTCTAGGACTGATTGATGCAACTAAAACCGAAATAAATGCTACAATTGCAGATCCTATAAGTAAACCATATAGTGATTCAGCTGGTAATCTACCAGCAAAAGCCAAGCCAATTACTGTCCCACCACTAACTACTGCTAAAACTAACAATAAAACTGTCTTTAAGATAATACCACTATAGGTTGCTTCTGCGACACCTGTATATGTTGTATCTCTTTGTATTCTGCTAAAAACTGGGTTAGAACTTCTCATCACAATCACTCCTTTATCAACACATATTATATCTCTTTATTTCTTAAAGTGCAAACAATCCCGATTCTATCACATGATTTTCCGAATTTAGGTCTTTAAATGCACCATAAGATTCCATTTTTTCAAATACTGTTTTGTTTATCTTCGTTCGATTTTTCACATCATCTTTTGATGTAAAAGGTTTTTGTTCTCTTTTTGCCACAATATCAATAGCAACTTGCTCACCTAAGCCATCAATTGAGTTAAAAGGCATTCTTAATCCTTTATCTTCCATGATAAACGTAGTTGCTTCAGATGTATGAATATCGACTGGTAAAAAGTTGAATCCTCGTTTTGTCATCTCTAATGCTACGCCAAGTGTCACAAGTAAAGATTCATCTTTCGCTTTTAGATTATATTGTGCTTGGAGTTCATTGAGTTTATTTCGAATCGCATTAGAGCCAGCTACCATGATTTCATAGTCGAACTGAGTTGCCCGTTTCGAGAAAAACCCACTATAGAATAAGAGTGGTTTATAAACTTTAAACCAAGCGATTCTCATGGCCATAATAACATATGCCGCAGCATGTGCTTTCGGGAACATATACTTAATTTGGCTTGCAGACCATATATACCATTCAGGTACATTGTGTTTTCTCATTTCTTGTTCATAAATGAGCCATTTTGCTGGATCTTTTGATGGTTTACCTTTACGAACAAACTCCATAATCTCAAACGCTTTAATTGGCAACAATCCAAATTCAGTAAGTTGAACCATGATATCATCACGGCAACCAATAATATCATTAAATGGAATCTTACCAAAATCTGTTTTATTATTCACTAAAGATTGTGCGTTTTTGAGCCAAACATCTGTTCCATGAGATAACCCTGAAATCTTAACAAGTCCCGCAAACGTATTCGGTTTTGTATCTACTAGCATCTGTCTTGTAAAGTTTGTCCCAAACTCAGGTATTGCGTAAGATGCGACTTCACTCATGATTTCATGTGACTCAACACCAATGACTTTAGTTCCTGAAAAGAGTTCATAGACCTTTGGATCATCAAGTGGAATATCTTGAGCTTTATGAAATGGAAATTCTTTTGGATGTTCGAAAACATAGTCCATTAAAAATTTAATGAGTGTTGGATCATCGTGTCCTAGAATATCAAGTTTGAGTAGATTATCTTCAAATGAATGATAATCAAAATGAGTGGTCTTCCATTCACTTGAGGTATCATCTGCTGGATATTGAATCGGTGTCACATCAAAGATTGTCTTTGACTTAGGCACGACAACAATACCACCAGGATGCTGTCCTGTTGAACGTTTGACACCTTCTATTTTTTTAGCTAATCTTTCAATTTGAGCAGATCTTTTTTCAAGATGTTTATCTTCCAAATAGCCTTTGACATAACCAAAAGCATTTCTTTCTGCAACCGTTTGAATGGTTCCTGCTCTAAACGTATGATCAGCACCAATGAGTTCTCTAACATATTGATGCGCTTTTGATTGATAATCTCCAGAAAAGTTAAGATCAATATCTGGAACTTTTTCTCCTTCAAAACCTAAGAATGTCTCGAATGGGATATCGTGTCCATCTTTAACGAGTTTTTCACCACAAATAGGACACTGATGAGTTGGTAAGTCATATCCACATTGTACATTATCAAAATATGGTTGGAAGTCTTTTTGTTCCGGTGTTAAACCATATGCGATTTTTTCTTCATCAGTTAGATGAAAGACTGTAAAATCACCATTTGGACAACGATAATGTGGCTTAAGCGGATTCACTTCTGTCACATCAAGTAGAGTTGCAACTAAAGATGAACCTACAGATCCACGTGAACCAACCAAATATCCATCTTCTAATGATTTTTTAACTAAAAGATGTGAAATATAATAGTTTGCTGCAAACCCATTTCCTATAATGCTATTTAATTCCTTTTTTACACGCTCTGATACAATTTGATGTGGATGTTCTCCATACAAAAATTGCATCTTATCATAGACAAGTCGTTTCACTTCTCCTGCTATCGATTCAATGCCTAACTGTTCTAAGAATGCATCATCAGGCAGTGCATAAAGTTCACTTGTAAATGCTTGAATACGTTCAATTTTATCATTTAATATATGTGTGTTTTTAACAACAATTTCATAGGCTAATTCTTGATCTAAGAAACTAAACGATTTTAGCATTTCATCGGTTGTTAAAAAATATTGTTCTGGCATTTCTTCATATTTATTCAGTTGATGAATCCCTCCACCAACAAGTGGAGTTCTAATATAAATTTCTCTATATAAAACATCTTTTTTCTCTAAATAGTGCACATCACCTGTAGCAATCACTAACTTATTCATTTCTTTTGCATAACGAATAATTTTAGTGATGATTGCTTCAATGACTTCATCAGCAAACTGTCCTAGGTCTTGTTTTAAGTGTTTGTATGCTTGCGGTGGTTGAACTTCAATATAGTCATAGTATGCAATGGCTTTCTTTAAAGATTGATCATCCCTATTTAAGGCAATTTCAAAAACATCTCCATTTGCACATCCGCTGCCGATGAGTAAACCATCTCGATGCTTATCTAGAACTGATTTTAATGTTCTTGGTCCATTGTAAAAATGATCTGTGAGTGCATCACTGATCACTTTGAACAAATTTTTATACCCTTCTTGAGTTTGGGTTAACACATTGATGTGATAAGGCATTTGGTGTTTCCAAGCTTCTTTTAAATCAATTGCTTGATTGATTTCTTGATAGCTTCTAATATCTTTAGAAATCAAATCCTGAAGCATTTGCTGCCATATTTGCGCTGTTACAAATGCATCATCATCAGCTCTATGATGCTGTTCTTGTTTAACTTTAAATAATTTTGCAACAGCCTTCAAATTAAATCTTTTTAACTGATCAGAATAAAAATATCTAGCTAAGCTTAATGTATCAATAACCAACGAATCATCAAAAATCAAGTTTAGATGCTTTGCGTTTTCTTTAATATGTCCAACATCGAAATGTGCATTATGTGCAACTAAGATACTACCTTCACAAAACTTAAGAAATGAAGGGAGAACTTCATCGATTTGTGGAGCATCTTTTACCATTTCATCCGTGATGCTTGTTAATCGAGTTGTAAACTCTGATAATGACTCATTTGGATTTACAAATGTTTGATATTTTTCTATAGTATTAGAAGCTGTCACTTTAACAGCCCCAATCTCAATGATTTTATCTCTTGTTGATGACAATCCTGTTGTTTCAATATCAAAAACAACATATGTCTGATCTTTAAGTGCTAAATCTTGTTCTGAATCTGTTGTAATTTTAAATGCATTTTCATCTACAAAATCTAGTTCAACACCATATATAGGCTTGATTGCTTTATTTTTAGTTGCTTTATATATTTCAGGGTATGCATAAAGTGCATTATGATCAGTAAATGCAATTGCTTCATGTCCCCACTTAATCGCTTGATTGACATACTCTGATACTTCTCCTATGCCATCCATGTTACTCATTTTCGTGTGAACATGAAACTCAATGCGTTTTTCTTTAGCTTTATCTTGTCTTTCAAGCTTCTTTGATTTTTCTAAAAAATTGATGGCATTCGCAAAAATAACGACATCTTTTTGATATGTATCAAATTGCGCTCTACCTTCAACTTGAACAACATCATTTTCGTTTAGTGATGATGCTAAATCTAAATCCTTTTTACCTCTTAAGAAATTTTTGACATGAATGGCGTCATCATCATCGTATAATACAAAACTTAAAAGTTTAGTATTGGTTAACTCTCTGATTTCAAGTTTAGAGATGGTACCTTCAATTAAGAAGTTCGTATCACCTTTTTGATTTTTATATTGATCTAGGCGATATTGATCAAGTGGTATTTCTTTAATCGCAATCGCTTTTGGACTACTCTTTTTGGTAAATACTTTTTTTGTGACTTCCTGTTTTGCTTGTTTTGCATATTCGCCACGCTGTTCTAATACTTTTTCTTGGGCTTTGATCGATTTCGATATCATTTTTGATGTTGGTTCTAAATCTTCCGAAATGACATAATTAACCTCAAGATCAACCCCTAATGGCAATAGCAATTTTTGAATGGTTTTAAAATGTTGTTTGATATATGTGCTATCTTTGTCAATCAAAACTTTGATTTGATGATCTTCATACATAGTTTTAAAGTTTTTTAAAACGAGTAAACTCGCCTTATCTTTAGATAACTCAATCACAGCATAATCAAAATATTTACAAGCTAAATCCTTTAATCCATTTTTATCTTTATAGTCTAATTCAACTTCAACTTTTGATACAACCTTTGGCACTCGAAAGTAACTTTTTAATTGCTCTATAAAAGGTAAAAGAACCTCAGGATCAAGCATAGCATCTAAGGTTAATTTAAATGTCCATTTTTTAGATTTTTCATCGACTAAAACATGTTCCAAATAGGCATTATTTAAAATGGGTGACTTGAATTTTGACTGCTCTAGAAATAATTGAAATTTATTCTTTTCCACTTAAATAACTCCTTTCGGTATAATTGTGATTGATCGATATGCAAGGTTATGATAAATATATGCAGCAATCATGCCTAATACATTTAAATAAGATGCATTAAACAGCACTAAAATAAGCTGAACAACTGCATAAACCGTAGTTAAATATAATGACAGTTTTAAACGCATAGAAAATGCCATGGGTACTCTTTGGACAAACATTGCCATGAGCACAGCCATTAATAATGCGATGACTAAATAATCAACGAGAGAAAACAAATAAAGCGCTATTGTTTCTGCATATAATAACATCGTTTGTCTTTCATATACTGTTTTTAATGCCACACTCAACCTTGTGATTTCGCTTTGCTCAGTTGAACCAAAATCATAAGTTTCTAGATTCAAACTTTGATATGAAACTCGATCAAGTTCTATATCCATCGCATAAACAGCAATCGATTGTTCTTCAAAAACAAAACTGATCGTATTAGGGTTTAGATTTTGATTTCCTAAATATATTTTAAAATAGTCAACATCAACAACTTGATATGACTCATAAATCAGTTTTCCATCAACAATAGATGCTTGCTCGTATCTAAAATCTTTAGCAATCACATCTTTCATTTCTTCATACATGTGATAATCCATAGAGGGATCAATTGCAGTTTTTATGAAATTAGGAATCACAATTAAAAAAGTCACAAAAATGACATATAAAATGACCTTAAACCATGAATCCTTCATAAAAAAAATTGTTAAAGGGGGCTTGGATAAACTTGTTGTAAATTTCTTGAACATACCTTCAACTCCTTTTCATATTATTATATCATATTTAGACATTTATGATAAAATGAATTTGGTGAAAAATATGAACTTAATGAATCACGAAAAACATTATAATACCCTCAATCATTATTATCGACATAAGTATCAAAAAAAGGTATATAAAATACCACTTAATGGTGGTTTTACATGCCCAAACATAGATGGAACAGTTGCAACTGGTGGCTGTACTTTTTGTTCTTTTATGGGCAGTGGTGACTTTGCTGGTAATAAAAGAGAATCTTTAAAAACACAATTTGAAAATATCAAAGAAATGATGCAAATGAAATGGAATGATGGATATTATATCGCATACTTTCAGGCAAACACCAATACACACGCACCATTAGAGCGATTAAAAGCGCTTTACGAAGAAGCAATTACATTAGACCCAAACATTGTCATGTTATCCATAGGTACAAGACCAGACAGCCTACCTCTTGATGTTTTAGATTATTTAGAAGATTTAAATAAGCGTATGCCTTTACAAATTGAGTTAGGTTTACAAACAATTCATGAAAAAACATCGGATTTGATCAATAGAGCTCACGACTTAAAATGCTTTGATGACGCTGTTAAAGCTTTAAGAAAAAGAAATATTGAAGTGGTTGTACATGTTATTAATGGCTTACCTTATGAGACAAAAGACATGATGATTGAAACCATTAAACATGTCAATAAACTTGATGTTCAAGGGATTAAAATCCATATGCTTCACTTAATGGAAAAAACAAAGATGGGCTATGACTACAAAAAAAATCCATGGCCTCTATTAACACTAGAAGATTATGTAGATATCACCGTTGAGCAAATTTTGTGGCTTAGAAAAGATATTATTATTCATAGATTAACAGGCGATGCACCTTCTAAAATGTTGATTGCACCTACATGGACAAAGAAAAAATTTGTTGTTACAAATGAAATTGATAAAAGGCTTAGAGCTTTAAATTTATTTCAAGGAGATTACTATGAAAAACACGCACATCATTGATATTGCACATCATTTGATGCATGCATATATCACAAAAGATGATATTGTTGTTGATATGACGATGGGTAATGGATATGACACATTATTTTTAGCTCAAATTTCTAAATTTGTTTATGCTTTTGATATTCAGGGACAAGCTTTAGAAATCACCCAAAAAAGATTAAAAGATAATGAAATACAGAATGTAAAATTAATATTGGATTCACACGAGTGTATCAAAAACTATGCGAGTCAGTACAAATATGTTGTTTATAACTTAGGTTATTTACCAAATGCAGATAAAACCATTACAACTTCATCATCTTCTACCATAAACTCATTAAAAATCGTTATGGAAGATTTACTCGAAGGTGGGATCATCTTCATGGTAATATATCCAGGTCATGAAGAAGGAAAAATTGAAAGTGCTGATTTGGAAAAATTTTTTAAAACAGTTGATCATAGATACTTTAAGGTTGTGAAAACAAATCTACCCTATCAACATTTAAATCCACCTTATCTTGTGATGATATACAAAAAAGAACTTAACCAATGATTAAGTTCTTTTTTTAAGCCCATAAGGGGATTATGGGTAATGCTATTCTGTTTCTTCTGTTTCGTCTTCTTCGTTTTGATAATCTCTAATACGATCTCTCATTTGCTCGCGTCTTTCTTCCATGTCTTGTCTAAAACGATTAACTTCGTTTTGATGTTGTTGTCTTTTTTGAATTTTCGCTTGTCTAAATGATTCTCTTAATGCTTCAGATTGTGTATGGAAAGCATCTCTAACTGCAGCCATTTCATCATGGAACTCTGTTCTTAACGCTTCTAGTTGTGCATTTAAATCAGCAAGTGTTGCTTCTAATTCAGTAGCATCTGCGCCTTCTTCTAAAGCTTCAATTTGTGCGACAACTTCTGCAATTTGCACTTCTAATGCTTCAATTTGAGGTACATACTCAGCAATTAATGCATCACGATCTGCATGAAATTGATCTCTTAGTTCAAAGGCAACATCTTTCATTGCTTCTCTAGCTGCTTTAACGATTTCAATAAGTTCATCTCTTGTCATTAATAAAGCATCTTCTAATAATAGGCCATCACTTAATTCTACAGCTTCTTTTGCTAAGAATAAGAATCCTGGAGTGACGCCGTAACCTTCTGCTTCTTCAATGAACTCAGGTTGATAACCTTTATCTTGTGCTCTACCCATTAAACCTTTGTTTTGAAATGCGTTGTTCACATGTTCTTTAACTCTATTTTTGATACGTTCTTGTAGTTCAGCATCTTGATTGATTGCTGATACAGATACATAAGTTTCAGTGTCTTCATCAGCTGAAATGTAACCTAATTCTATAGATGTTTCGATAATGAGGTCAATTGCATCTTCTAAATCCATGCCTATTAAATCTAGGTCTACAAGTAAAATTTCTGCATCTTCATTGAGTGGATTCGCATAAATCACTTTATCTCTAGGTGAGACAATAAGTTCTACACTAGGATTAATATCTAGTGTCACATAACTATCTTCTGCCTGAGCAGATGTAGTGCATCCCACGATAATTCCTACTAAGGCAAATATTGCAATAAAACTTAAAACGAATTTGAATTTTTTCATAAATCATTCCTCCTATTCACTCTATATACAACTGGGATTAATACTTTATTGGGATTTTTTTAATTTTTCTTTGTTTTTATCTGTTTGGCATGTTAGGGTTTCCTGGGTGATCTCTTCTTGGTGGGCCATATGGTCTTTCTTTTTCAATCACGGATGGTGGTCTGTGATCAGGTCTAATTTCAATAATAAATTGTTCTCGATTATTGTTATCAATTCTTATTGTTATTGACCCTTCATCAGTATCATTTATTTGATATCTGATATTCATCCCTTTTTGATTAGGCACTGAATCATCCAATGTAAAATCATATCGACCTTTAGCCCCACCTCTAATGAATGATAACTGAACTTGATTTCTATGTTCATAACTAATCAATGATTCTTGGATAATTTCGTTTTGAAACATCTTTCTTACGGTGAATTGATTAACTCTACCTACGACATCATATGCAGTTTTAATTTGTTCTTGACTATTCAGTTGATATGTCATCACAAAAGCTTTTTGATCTAGTTCTCCTTCTATGATAAGTGGATATGATTCATTTTGCGTGACAAGTATGACGTCTAAGACATACGTTTGATTTTCATGATTAATCGTTTGATTATAATAGAGTTTATATGTGATATCTTCATCATTTAGATCTAAGAATGAAAAGTTCATCATATACTTATAATCATCGATGTCAGAATCTAAATAAGTTTTCCCAAAGTTCACTTGATTCATGAGTAAAGTCTCAACGATTTCAGAATATTTTAAAACGTCATCGATTTGATTTTCAACATAATCATCTTCTTCATTTTCTTCAACTAAAATCATAGTGCCTTCAAGACTTAACTCCTCGTTTGTACTGATGATTTCTGTTGTTGAAATAGCTGAAAGCATGACATGATCGCTAAAATCAGAATCTTCCAGTAAGTTGATCGTTGGTGATTGATAGAATAAAGATATCACAAGCACGATAGATAATGCTAAAACGAATGTCAGTGAAGCATATAAACCTTTAAAATTAAATGTGCGTTTGGGTTCATGAATGATTTCTGGCTCTTTGATGACTTCGATATTAAGCTTTTCTTTGAGTTGATCCAAAACATTAGGCACATGCTTTTCTTGTGCTTTGCTTTTAATCATTTCTATAATTGTTTTATCTTTCATATATCTCACCTACTTTCGTTTTTAATATATCAATAGCTGCTTTATGCAACCATAAGACTGTACCTAGAGGTTTGTCCATAATTTTTGCAACTTCTTTAAATTTGAGTCCATTAATGGTATGAAGTACCACAACTTCTCTTTGATCCTTATTTAAAAGATTAAGTAATTCTAGTATGTCACGATCATCTTTTTCTATGACTTTTTCATTTGAAGGGATAGTTTCAAAGAGTTCATCTGAATGAACTTCCTTTTTATTTCTGTTGTAGTAGTTAATGCTTAAGTTTCTTCCAATCATTGAAAGATAAGCATAAACATTACCACCTAATTTGAACTGTTCTATTTTATTGATAAAATTCATATACGTGTCCTGCATCAAGTCTTTTGCGACATCATCGTCTTTGACAATAGCAATAATTGCATAATATACTTGTCTGTTTGTCATTTCATAAAAGTCATCAAAATGACGATAATTTCTAGTCTTAAACTCCTTGATGATATCATTCATTTTAGCGTCCATAATATACCCCTTACATAATGTATACAATTTAAAACCGATTTTTATTGGTATTCAACTATTATTTTATCACTTTGTAAAGAAAAAGGTTAATGAATGTCCATTAACCTTTTCGTTTAGTTAGCTACTATATTGACTAGTTTTTCTTTAATAACGATGACTTTTCTAATTGTCAATCCTTCTAAATGTTTAACTACATTTTCTTGAGAAAGTGCTTTTTCTTTAAGTTCATCTTGTGATATGGTTCTACTATCTACAAATTTCGCTCTTAACTTACCATTAACTTGAATAACATATTCAATTTCATCAACAATTAAAAATGACGGATTATATGTTGGCCACTCAGAATAAATGAGTTGCTCGTTTTGTTTTAATATTTCTTGATTGATTTCTTCAGTCATATGTGGTGCAATTGGATTTAATAATTTTAAGAATCCTCTTGCTTGATCTTTGGATATTTTTTGGACTTTGTAAACATCGTTAACAAAAATCATCATTTGACTGATTGCGGTATTAAAAGCAAGCTTTTCATAATCATCTGTAACCTTTTTAATGGTTTGATGATAAATCGTTCTAAGTTCTTTAACTTCATCTGTTATGATTTCAAAGTCGAACATACGCCATACACGGTCTAAGAATTTTTTAGCACCATTTAAACTTTCAGTTGACCAAGGCTTTTCAGCTTCTAAAGGTCCCATGAACATCTCATATAACCTAAGTGCATCTGCACCATGAGACTCAATCACTTCATCTGGATTAACTACATTACCTTTAGACTTGCTCATCTTAGAATGATCATCACCTAAAATCATACCTTGATTAAATAATTTTTTAAACGGTTCTTTATGTGAAATCAAACCTAAATCATATAAGAATTTCGTCCAAAATCTTGCATATAAAAGATGACCTACAGCATGTTCAGTTCCACCAATATATAAATCAACAGGAAGCCACTTATCTAATAGTTGTTTTGCTTCATCTGAATCAAGTGGAACCATTGCTAAATGGTTTTTTAAGACATACCCCATAAAGTACCAAGAACTACCTGCGAGTTGTGGCATGGTATTTGTATCTCTTCTACCTTTAATACCTTTATACGTTACATTGAGCCAGTCATGAGCATTTGCTAGCGGTGATTCACCAGTACCACTTGGTCTAATATTTTTTAAAATTGGAAGTTCAAGTGGAAGATCATCATCTTCAAGGATCAATATATTATCTTGATCATCAAATATGACAGGAAATGGTTCTCCCCAATATCTTTGTCTAGAAAATACCCAATCTCTAAGTCTATATGTATTATGTTTATATCCTAGTTTTGTTTTTTCTAAATATTCAATGATTTTTTGTTTTGCTTCATCATTATAAAGCCCATCGATGATACCACTATTATAATGAATACCATCACCAGTATAAGCTCCTTCTGCTTCACCTCTGATGACTTCTACCATATCTAGTCCAAATGTTTGAGCAAACTCATAATCCCTTTCATCGTGTGCAGGTACTGCCATAACAGCTCCAGTTCCATATTGAACAAGCACATAATCAGAAATCCAAATCGGTACTTTTTTGTGATTTACAGGATTAATTGCATAAGCTCCCGTAAACACACCAGTTTTCGATTTATCCATTTGACGATCGATATCTGTTTTTTGTTTTGTTTTTTCAATATACGCCTTAACATCACTCATTTCATCATCAGTCGTAATATGTAAAACTAAGGGATGTTCTGGTGCTAAGACACAATAAGTCGCTCCATAAATGGTATCAGGTCTTGTGGTGAAAATTTCAAATTCATGCTCAGATTGATCGACTTTGAAAGTCATCATTGCACCTTCAGATTTTCCAATCCAATTGCGTTGCATTTCTTTTAAGTGCTCTGGCCAATCTAATAAGTCTAAATCATCTAATAAACGATCAGCATATTCTGTGATTCTAAGCACCCATTGACGCATCGCTTTCTTAACAACAGGATATCCACCACGTTCAGATGTCATCTTACCATCTTTAATTTCTATTTCATCGTTTGCAAGTACTGTACCTAATCCTTCACACCAATTAACTTCAACATCCTTTAAAACCGCTAATCCGTGTTCATACATTTTCTTAAAAATCCATTGTGTCCATTTGAAATATCCCGGATCTGCAGTCGCAAATTCTCGATCCCAATCAATCCCTTTTCCTGACTCAATGATTTGACGTTTAAAATTTTCAATATTTTGATACGTAAATTCTCTTGGATCTTTACCTGTGGATAATGCATATTGTTCAGCAGGTAAACCAAAAGCATCCCATCCCATTGGATGCAATACGTTATAACCTTGCATACGTTTAAAACGACTGATAATATCAGTTGCTGTATATCCTTCTATGTGTCCAACATGAAGCCCGTTTGCGCTAGGATAGGGAAACATATCTAAAACATAATATTTCTCTTTAAAACGGTCATTTTGCGTTTTAAATAGCTTATGTTCATGCCAATAGGTTTGCCATTTTTTTTCTATGTCTTTAAAATTATAATACATATGTCTATACCTTCTTTCGCCATATATCTATTATATTAAAAAAACCCTTTTTTTCCAATAAAAAAAGGGTATATTTTCATATAACCCTTATTTTTTATTTAGAAGCTTCAATATACTTTACAAGATCCCCTACTGTTTTGATATTTTGTGCTTCTTCATCACTTACTTGAATCTCAAATTCATCTTCGATGTTCATGATAAGTTCAACTGCATCAATTGAATCTGCACCTAAATCTTCAGCTAATCTTGATTCAAGAGTAACTTTTTCTGCTTCAACACTTAATTCTTCTACGATCATTTCTTTTACGCGTTCGAATACCATCTATAAATCCTCCTTTATATAGCAGTGTTATTATAAGTTATTTTTACTTTTTTGTCAATCCAAAGATTATATTTTTTTGATGTTCAAAGTATTATGTGATTTTTTGTTATGATAACGTTTACTTAATCTTTTTTAATAATTTGTATTGCATATTTTTTTAAAAGTGTTAAAATTATCTCATCGAAAAAAAGCATGGCTATTTCCCAAGATGGAGTTTTGATACTCTTGAGCATATAAGGACGAAGCCACCAGTGGCTTTTTTTTATGATGAAAATAAAAAGGAGAATGATAAATGAAAAAAATTTTTTTGGTGATTGTTTTAAGTCTAATCACTATACTTGCTTATGGGTGTCAAAATAGTTCAAACGTTTTTGACTTCATTTTAGATGAGAACTACGATGGGTTTGTTACGATGGCAACTTCTGCTGATTATCCACCATATGAGAACATTGTTCAAGATGAAAATGGTAAAAACACAGTGGAAGGTGTTGACATTGAAATTGCTAAGGCAATCGCTCATCGCTTAAACAAGAATTTAAGAGTTGTACATAAAGGTTTTGATTTTTTAGTTGAAGATGTCAGATCAGGAAAAGTAGATTTTATTATCGCTGGGATGACACCTACACCTTCAAGATCAGAGATCATTGATTTTTCGAAATCATATTATACAGAAGATAGTGTTGTTCAAGTTGTACTTATTCACAAAGATGATGCAGCTTTATATCAAACCATCGAGGATTTGAATAAAGCAACAATTAGAGTAGGTGCTCAAACAGGGTCTATTCAAGCAGAATTTGCTGAAACATTTACACCACTTGCAACAGCAAAAATTGTACAAGATTTAAAAGAATTACTAAATAATCTAGAAAACAATCAAATTGATGCGTTATTTACTGAGGAAGAAGTCGCAAATACGCATATGAATAACGGATACGAAAACTTTGTAAAACTAACTTTACCTGAATTAGAGGGCTATGAAGGTAATGCTGTCGGCGTTCAAAAAGGCAATACAGAATTATTAACGATTATTAATGAAGTCATTGATGAATTATTAGCTAATGGAAGTATTACAGAGTGGTTAGATGAGTATTCAGCATGAATATTCAGTTAAACTTTTCATTTTTATTAGACTGGTATAGTGTAGGATTATTATTCCAAGGTTTGATGATGACCTTAATTCTCGCTTTTTTAGCAGTAGTATTAGGGTCTATATTAGCACTTATACCAGCATTTATGCGACTATCTTCTAATAAAGCATTAAGTATGCCAGCAACATTTTATGTTGAAATTATCCGTGGAACACCGATGCTTGTTCAGGTTTTACTTATTTATCAACTATTAAACATACCTCTATTTTTGATTGGTGGCATGGACATGGGTAGTTTCATTCCAGGTCTTGTCGCATTATTAATTAACAGTTCAGCATATATCTCAGAAATCATTAGAGGTGGTATTTTAGCTGTTGATAAGGGTCAAACAGAAGCTGCACGTTCTTTAGGTTTAAACAGTAAACAGACCATGTTTAAAATTGTGTTGCCTCAAGCAATCAAAAATATATTCCCTGCTTTAGGAAATGAGTTTGTAACCATCATTAAAGAAACATCGATCTTTATGTATTTAGGTGTCGCTGAACTGATGTACCAAGTTGGTATTATTAAATCAAGCTCTCCTGCTGTTACAGAACTATATATCGTTGCAGGACTATTATACTTAGCACTAACTTTCCCTTTATCTAAGGTGATGAACCGTGTTGAAAGGAGATTACGCTATGCAGATCAAAGATAATGAAATCATCGTTATTCGTGATTTAAAAAAATCATTTAACGCAGATACCCATGCACTAAATGGCGTTCATTTATCCATCAAAAAAGGTGAAGTTGTAACTATCATAGGGCCATCTGGATCAGGTAAATCAACTTTACTAAGATGCATGAACTTGATGGAAGTCCCAACATCAGGTGAAGTTATATTTGAAGGTCATCAATTAAACATCAAAGATAAAAACATTAATAAGTTAAGAGAAAAAATGGGTATGGTCTTTCAATCATTTAATTTGTTTCCACATTTAAGTGTTTTAGAAAACATAACATTATCTCCAAAATTAGTGTTAAACACATCTGAACAAGCTGCGAAAATATTAGCTGAATCACTTTTACAAAAAGTTGGTTTAAGTGAAAAAATAGATAGCTATCCAAATCAGTTATCAGGTGGTCAAAAACAAAGAGTTGCAATCGCTCGTGCACTTGCAATGAATCCTGATGTGATGCTATTTGATGAACCCACTTCTGCTTTGGATCCAGAAATGGTTGGAGAGGTTCTAAATGTTATGAGAAACTTAGCTAATCAAGGTATGACGATGGTAATCGTTACACATGAAATGAGTTTTGCTAAAGAAGTTTCTGATCGTGTCGTTTTCATGGCTGAAGGATTAATTGTTGAAGAAGGAAAGCCAGAAGACATTTTTTCAAGACCAAAAGAAGAGAGAACAAAAGCATTTTTAAAGAGAGTTAATGTTATATAGACCAACAAAAAAGAGGATTTTTTAATCCTCTTTTTCATATACTCTTCCATACAATTCTGTAAAGTGTTTAATTTTATTTTGCAACTTCTTGGATAAGTCTTTTTTTGTTAATCTCCATCTCCAATTATTGCCAAGTGTTGATGGGATATTCATTCTGCCTTCTGTTTTTAAATGTAGATAATCTTGAATTGGAATGATTGCAGTATCTGCGATACATCCTAAAGTGGTCTTTATTAGGCTATCCACTCTTGAACCAGAACCTTTATGATTAATATATTCAATACAATATTTCAAGTCATGTTCAGGAAGCATATCAAACCAAGTTGCTGTTGTTGGGTTATCATGTGTTCCGGTATAAGCAATCACATTTCTTGTATATAAATGTGGTATATAATCACTTTCTTCTCTTGAATCAAAGGCAAATTGTAATAGTTTCATACCTGGAAAACCCGTTTCTTTTAAAAGTGCTCTAACATCATCTGTAACAACGCCTAAGTCTTCTGCAATAATATTTACAAAACCTAATTTTTCTTTGATGACATCAAATAGTTTTTTGCCTGGCCCTTTTTTCCATTCACCGTTAACAGCTGTTTTTTCACCATATTTAATACTGAAATAATTAACAAAGCCAATAAAATGATCAATACGAATCATGTCGTATAACTCCATAGATGACTTAACGCGTTCAACCCACCAGCTATACTCATGTTGATCTAAATATGACCAATTGTATAAAGGATTTCCCCAAAGTTGTCCATCTGCAGAAAAATTATCTGGTGGGACTCCTGCGACATGATAAGGTAGACGTTCTTGATTCAAATCAAACATTTCTGGATTCGCCCAAACATCACTACTATCATAAGAAACATATATAGGCATGTCACCGATGATTTCAACATGTCTATCATTAGCGTATTTTTTAAGGTTATACCATTGCTCATATGCTTTAAATTGTAAAAATTGATAGAATTCGATGTTATCTTTTAATACTGTTTTAAAATGATCTAATGTTTGTTCGTCTCTAAGTCTAATTTTATCATCCCAGTACAACCAAGAATCTCCGTGATGATGATCTTTTAGAGCCATAAATAAAGCATAGTCATAAATCCAATGACTTTCTTTTAAAAGAAATTGCTGAAAATCTTGATGATTGCGATCAAATCGTTTGAAAGCAACTCTTAAAATTTCAAACCTTTCTTCATATAGTTTGTCATAATCCACATATTGCTCTGAATCAAAAGTCGCTTTAATATCAGACTTTTTGATGAGCTTCTCTTTGACCAAAATATCTAGGTCAATAAAATATGGATTATTTGCAAATGCTGAAAATGTTTGATATGGTGAATCACCATATGATGTCGGCCCTAAAGGTAATATTTGCCAATAAGACTGTTTTGATTCTACTAAAAAGTCGACAAAATCATATGCTTGCTTACCAAATGAACCAATACCATATGGACTTGGTAAACTCGAAATATGACATAATATTCCACTTCTTCTCATAACTACTCCTTAACTACCAATACGATCGATTCGTATGGTCTTAACACTATATTTTGATTTTTATATTTTTGATTGCTATAATTTGATATGACTACATCTATGATTTCATAATGACTTAAATCATACATTACTTTTTTTCTGCTGAAAGAATTAATGACTAAAAGCCTTTGATTATTAAGTTTTCTTTCGTAAATATATAAGTCATTATGTTCAAGATCAATTTGAACATAAGTTCCAAAAGTGATCACATCATGATATTGACTATGTCTTCTTAGATCAATTAACTTTTTGTAGTGATGCCACAAAGAGTCTCGGTTTAATAATTGATCAGCAACATTTACTTTCTTATAATTTTCATTGAGCAAAGCTAGGGGCTTCACTTGAGAAAAACCTGCAAACTCTTTGTTTTCCCATTGCATGATTGTTCTAGCGTTATCTCTAGATCTAAGCGAAGCAATCTTCAATGCTCTTACAGGATCATCAGGTGTTTTTTCTAACTCATATGTATAAGTGGCCTTTGAAGATATATCGTTAAAATCATTAACATCTTCAAAAGGGTAATTGGTCATTCCAATTTCTTCCCCTTGGTATATAAAAGGCGTTCCTCTCATCATATGCAGTGCAGTAGCAAGCATCTTCCCTGATTTTTCAGGATATTTGTAATCACCATATTGACTCATAAGTCTTGGCTGATCGTGGTTTAACCAGTTAAGTGGTAACCATCCATTTTCTTTAAATGCTTCTTGCCATCTGTTAAATGCTTCTTTTAAGGATTTCACATTTGTAATCAATTTTTTTGGGTTTGTGATCTCAAATAAGTTATTACACCAATTGTGGTCAAAATTAAAGACCATGGATAGTTCATCACGATCAAAGCCAGCATATTTTTTTGCTTGATCGATACTTGCAGATCCACCAACTTCCCCAATCGTTAGTGCATCATATGGTCGAAATAACTCTTGATTCATTTTTTTTAGATAGTCATGAACCTTAGGCAAGTTAGAGAACTTATGCCAATCAAGTGGGTACTTATCGGTCGATCCTTCTACATCAATAAACTCATCACGATCTAGATGTGAAACAGCATCAATTCTAAAGCCATCAACACCAAAATCTAACCACCATTTACCTACTTTAATCATCTCATCTTGAACTTTTGGATTTTTCCAATTTAAATCTGGCATTTTATTAGAAAAAATCTTCATGTAGTAGCTATCTGTTTGTTCATCATAGTTCCAGCAACTACCTCCAAAAAACGACCCCCAGTTGGTAGGTTCTACTTTTTTATCATCTTTGATTTTGCCTTCATGCCATATATAGTAATCACGATATGGATTATCTTTTGATTCCTTAGATTCTAAGAACCAAGGATGTTCATCAGATGTATGGTTTAAAACAAAGTCCATAACAATCTTAATACCCAACGCATGGGCTTTATCAACAAGCTTTCTAAAATCTTCAATACTTCCAAATAACTCACTTACTTTAAAGAAATCTCTAACATCATACCCATTATCATCCATAGGTGAATCATAAAAAGGGCATATCCAAATGAGATTTACACCAAGGTTGTTTAAATAGTCCAATTTTTCATAAATACCATTTAAATCACCAATACCATCATGATTTGAATCATAAAATGTCTTTGGATATATTTGGTATCCTACGCTTTCCATCCACCATTTTTTTTGCATGCTAAAAACTCCTTTTTCCATATACTAATTGTATCATATTAAGATGCTTTAAGATATAATGTTAGCGGTTTCACATTTTTAATTTTTTTTGCTGTGATATAATTATTTTGGTGATAAATATGAATACTTTAGCTTTATGGCATCAAGCGAAATCAGAATACGCTTATGCATACGACAAACAGACATTACACATAACATTACGAACTGCAAAAAATGATATAGAAAGCGTAAAAATCATCCACGGTGATCCTTTTCATTGGGTCGGTGATAAAGATGGAAATCCTACTTGGGTTCATCACATTGATGAGATGTATGTTAGATATCAAACTGAGGACTTTGATTTTTATTTTATTGAAATTAAACCAGAATTCTTGCGTACGAAATATGCATTTTTGTTGGAGACACAAGGTGAAAAATTCATCTTTGGCGCAAGACAAACGAGAAAACTCACACATGAAAATGCTTATTTTGAAACCTATGATTTGAGTGAGTATTTTAATTTCCCATTTGTTAATCATGAAGATTTGCATGGTACACCAAGTTGGGTTAAAGATACTGTATGGTATCAAATATTTCCTGATCGCTTTTTTTCTAAAGAAAAGCGTTCTAAACTGCCTTGGGGTAAACTACCAGTAAGTAATCATGAACTTTATGGAGGAGATTTACAAGGTGTGATTGATAAACTACCTTATTTAAAAGACTTAGGTGTCACAGGTATATATTTTACACCAATTTTTGAATCACCTTCAGCTCATAAATATGACACAACAAATTACTTTAAAATAGATCCACAATTCGGTACAAATGAAGATTTTCATGAACTTGTCAAAAAGGCACATTCATTAGATATTAAAGTCATGCTTGATGGTGTTTTCAATCACACAGGTTTTGATCATGAATTTTTCCAGGATGTGGTAGAACATGGTGAAAAAAGCATGTATAAAGATTGCTTTTTCATCGATGATTTCCCGATTGTTAATTTCCCTTTAGATAAGCATGGTAAACCAATCAATTATCACAAAACAAAACTTAATTTTAAAACATTTGCTTTCACTCCATTTATGCCAAAATGGAACACTTCACATCCTATAGTAGAAAAACATTTACTAGACTGCATTAGATACTGGATTGAAGAACATGACATCGATGGTTGGAGACTTGATGTATCAAATGAAGTTAGTCATGATTTTCTTAGAAAAATTAAAGAGGTCAGTAGAAAAGCTAAAGCTGATACATTTATTTTAGGCGAAAACTGGGATTCTTCTATGCCTTGGCTACAAGGTGATCAACTGGATTCAGTGATGAACTATGATTTAAGTTATCCCTTATGGAAATATCTAGAACATAAAATGGACCTATCCACATTTAAAGAACTTGTTACAAAATATTTGGCACAAACACCAAAAAATGTGATGGAAAACATGTTTAATTTAGTGGGTAGTCATGATACAGTTAGAGTTAAAAGACGTCTTGCTGATGACGCTAGACGCATGAAACTAGCATATGTGTTTATGTTCGTGTCATGCGGCGCTCCTAATATTTATTATGGTGATGAAGTTGGGATGACTGGTGAGCATGATCCAGATAATAGACGTTGTATGCTATGGGATGAACAAGACCAAGATCTTGATTTTAAGGCATTCACAAAAAAACTCATTGCCTTAAGACATACACACGAATCATTTAAAACATACGATTATCATTTCATCGATTCAAATATTTTAGCATTTACTAAATCTACTTCTAATGACGAGATTTTAGTCCTAATCAACAATGGAGAAAAAACAGAAGTTTCACTTCCATCTATATATAAAGGAGCGTATAAAAATCTTTTAACTTCTAAAACTATTGATATTCATGATAAAATGGTTTTAGAAACTTATGAGTTTTTAATTCTTTCAAAGGAAGTGTAATGATGAAACCTACCATTAGAGATGTCGCAAAAAAAGCGAATGTTAGTGTATCAACTGTATCCAGAGTCATTAACCAAAAGGGTTATGTTCACGAAGACACAAAAATTATTGTTGAAAAAACTATTGAGGAATTAGGATTTATTCCCAATCAGCTCGCTCGATCTCTAACATCAAGAAGTTCAAAAATTATTGGTGTCATTGTTCCTCATATTGGTCCGAGTTTTTATGGAGAGCTTCTAGAGGGTATTGAATCTCAAGCGTCTGCTTATGGATATAAAATTATGTTTTGTAATACACAAGATGATCCAGATCGTGAACTTGAGTATTTGAAGTTCTTTGAACAATATAATATCGAAGGTTTAATTATTGCCGCAAACTTTTCTAATAAAGATAAATTAGCTGAGTTAAAAATACCTGTAGTTACAGTTGACCATATTTTAGATGAAAACATTCCATCTATTACTTCTGATAATGTTAAAGGCGGTGCTTTAGCTGCTAAGAAGTTGATTGAGATGGAAGCAAAAAATATTTTGGTTTTTAGAGGACCATCATTCTTATTGACCACTATGGAACGTACAATAGGTTTTTTAAATGAACTAAAACCAACAAAGATTTATGCAGATATCTTTGATTTTGACCTAGTCAGTCCAGATATTAAGTTAATAGAAGAAATCATCAAAAATAATCCACATGTAGATGGTATATTTACATTTAGTGATACACTTGCGATAGCAACTTTAAATATTTTACAAAAAATTGGCAAGAAGGTACCTGAAGATGTTGCATTAATTGGTTACGATGATACACCTTATAGTAAATGGAGTACACCATCCATATCAACCATACATCAATCCGTAAACTTTATGGGTAAGCAATCTTTCATAAACCTAACAAGGTTAATTAGAGGTGTAGAACTTGAGAGTTTACATGAAATTATCGATGTAAAATTGATTGAACGTCAATCAACCAAATAGACCATAAGAAAAAGGAAAATCAACGATTTTCCCTTTTTTTATTTTTTAAATTGAAAGATCATACCTGCTAAAGGTCCAAGCTTAGGTTTTATAAAGTATTTAAATCCGTTTAAGTCACCTTTAACCGTATAAAGCTGTGTACCATTATATTGATTTGATCCATCATAAATATCTTTATCACTATTCAAAATCTCTTGATATCTACCAGCTCTTGGAACTCCAATATGATATGTTTGATGTACATTAGGTGTCATATTTAACACCACAACAAGCATCTCATCATCACTATATCTAATGTAAGAAAAAACAGACTGATCTTGATCATCCACAACGGACCATTTAAATCCTTTCGGGTGATGGTCATACTGAAAAAGTGCAGGATGATGACGATAAACTTGCGCTAGATCCTTAAAGAATCGATGTTGTTTTTGAAAGGGTGCTTGACTTAAAATATGCCAATCGAGTTCTTTATGCACATCCCACTCACTAAACCCTGCAAACTCTTGCCCCATAAATAATAATTTTTTTCCTGGGTGTGTTATCCAAAGTGTTAGTAATAAACGCCAATTCGCAAGTTTTTGCCACATATCACCAGGCATTTTATTGGATAAACTGCCTTTCATATGAACAACTTCATCGTGTGAAAAAGGTAAGACAAATTGTTCATTAAATGCGTATACTAAGCCAAATGTTATTTTATCATGATGATATTTTCTATGAATAGGATCTTGTTTAAAATATCTTAAGACATCGTTCATAAATCCCATATTCCATTTATAGTTAAACCCAATACCACCTACATCCACAGGATGAGTTACTTGTGGATAATCGGTGGAATCTTCTGCCATAAATAAGAATCGGTCATCTTTACCAAATAGATGGTAAGAAAGTTGCCTTAAGAAGTTGATCGCATCTTGATTAACTCCTACATTCTTATCGCCTAAATAATATATAAGATTAGAGACTGCATCAATTCTATATCCATCAATATGAAAGTAATCCATCCAAAAAGTAAGTGCTGATAGCATAAAACTTCTAGTAATACCTTTAGAAAAATCTAAGTTGTCTGTGCCCCATGTGACGTTTTCTCTGCGATGTTTGTCATCGAACTCAAATAATGGTGTGCCATCAAAAAAGCTCAACCCATGTGCATCTTTGCAAATATGACCTAGAACCCAGTCCATAATTACGCCAATGCCTTCTTGATGAAGTCTATCGATTAAATACATGTAATCTTTTGGTGAACCATATCTTGATGTAGCAGCAAAATATCCAGTTCCCTGATAACCCCATGAATCATCTAGAGGGTGTTCATATAAAGGTAAAAATTCTATATGTGTATACCCATACTCTTTGACATAGTTGATTAAATCATCGACAACTTCGTTATATTGCTTAAAAGCTCCAAATTTTCTTTGCCAAGAACCTAGATGTACTTCATAGATGAGTACAGGTTCTTGATAAGGTTTCTTTTTCTCATACATCCATTTTTGATCATGCCACTCATAATGATCGATATCATATACTTTGGATCCTGTTTGTGGTCTTACTTCTGTAAAATAACCAAAAGGATCAGTTTTGTGTAAGATACGGCCATCATGCGTATGAATCTCATATTTATAAATCTCCCATTCATAATTTCCAGGGATTTCAATCCGATAAATGCCTTGGTAATGGATTTTTGTTAGTACATGTTGCCAACCTTCATAGTTGTTAAAACTTGCAATCAAGCGTACTTCTTTTGCGTTCGGTGCATAAACAGTGTACTCAGTTGCGAAAATCTCACCCTTATCATTTCTTAACAGGTGAGATCCAAAGATTTTATAAGCTTGGTCATGTAATCCATTTAAAAACAAGTTTACATCATGATCTGAAATAAGGCGCATAAAAGTCTCCTTTATTTTTTGATATGAACAATATATATACCTGGTTGATCAACATAGATTGCATCATCTTCTGAAATTGCTTTTTGTGAAGGGAAAATTAATTCTCCATCACTTAATGGTAATTTTTCTAAGTCATAATAATTTTTAATATAATGAATCAGTATGTTTTTATCATCTTCAAGTCTATAAATAATCAATTTCTTATCTTTAACGATTGTAACTTGGTTGTTATAGCTTGTTTGTCTATATAGTTTATATTTTTTTCTAAGCTTTAATAAAGCTCTTAGCTTTTTAACAGATTCTTCTTTAATTCTCCAGTGGATTTGGTTAATTTCATCTGGATGATTATAAGAATTTTCTACACCTTTTTTAGAACGATAAAACTCTTGTCCAGCATGATAAAAAGGTATCCCTTGTGAAATTGCAATCAAATGATTTGCAAAATCTTGAGCAATTTTAAAATCAGGGAGTGCGACACCATGAGCTAAAACCATTTTGTCATAAAAAGTTAAATTGTCATGACACTCAACATAATTGATTGACTGATTAGGTGTTAAAAACATATCTGGTGAACCAATGATTGCTTTCATTGCTTTTTGTGTTAGATGGTGATTACCCATAGTAAAACCTAAGCCATCACCGTGAAGTTCTCCTTTCATCGTGTTACGATAAAAGTCATTAAAGTGGGCATAGTTCGGAAATGATGCATGATTATGCATATTTGAACGATCCTTTGGTTTAACTTCTGTTTGCATATTCCATCCTTCACCATATAACATGATATGAGGATTTATCTTCTTAAGCTCTTTTTCAATGGTTAGCATGGTCTCAAGGTCTAAAAGTCCCATGAGATCAAATCTGAAACCATCAATTTGATAGGTTTTTACGAAATGAATCAAACTATCAACAATGAGTCTACGAACCATATAGTTTCTTGACTCAACATCATTACCACAGTATGATCCATCAGTCATCTTAAAGTTGTGATCGTGTCTATAAAAATAGCCGGGTACAATATCATCATATGGGAATGTTTTATGGTTAAACACATGATTATAAACAACATCCATATTTATACCTAATTTCATATCATGTGCAGTTTTTACTACCTTCTTTAAGCCGTTAATGCGATCAAGTGGATTACTTGGTTCTTTTGAATACCATCCCTCAACTGCAAAAAATAAACTTGGATTATATCCCCAGTTATATTTGAGTTTTTTATCTTCATCAAAAACATCATCAAAATCAAATACTGGTAGTAGTTGTAAGTGTGTTATCCCAAGTTTCTTGATATAATTTAAAACATTTCCACCTAAAAACTTGCTGTGTTCAACAAGACCTTCATAAAGACCTTTATGCTCAACATCCAAATTAATAGACATGTCCCTAACATGACCTTCATAAATCACAGCATCCACGTGATTTTTTAACTTAATTGGTGTTTTTTCAAGTTTTAATGTTTGATCAAAATCAACAACATGGGCATATTTAGCAGATGCAGCTGTTGTATATGGATCTTTAACTGACTTAAATGTATCTACCAAACGAATATCATAATGATATGGTTTAAGATGATGATCACCACTTACAGTGATTTTCCAAATGGGTTCTTCATATGTCATCTGATATCTTTGGTTATCAAGGACCAAATTGACTTCTTTAGCAACCGGTGAAAAAAGATAAAAAGATGTCTCTTCTTTCGAGTAAACACATCCTAATGGACCATCATATCTAAATTGTTTTTCAAATGCAGGTGTTAGCGTTACTAAACCGATTTGAAGCGGATAATTTCCACCATTGATTGTGATATGATCAACTTTATGAAGTTCCATATCTTTATCTGTACTAAAATATTGATGAGATCCATTTCTTAGCCATTTGACTTCGTAACCTTCTAAATGAATCTCATGAATATACTCATTACTTTCTACACGTAATAATCTAAAATCATCAATAAAAACATTCATCGTTTTTGACCTCTGTGTGTTCTAATGATTATTGGTTCTTGATTCAACTTTATTTTACCATGTTTAACGATAATATCTTCATTGCTAAGTTCGTTTTTATAGATACCATCCATTAAAGCGACTGCAACCTCGTTTTTGTTTTCTAAATTGAAGATACCTAACAAGTAAGTATCTTTATAATCATAAGAGAAGACAGCTATATCTTCATTATTTTCTAGATGGAAGTTACCCTCTATAAAAATAGGATCTTTTTTCATATGAGTTAATCGCTTAATGTATCCTTCAAGTGAGTTTTCTTTATTCCATGGAACTAAATCATTTTCAAACAAATCAGGGTAATGATCAATTTCATGTTCCATTCCGGCATAAACAAATGCTGTTCCTTTGATAAAAAACATCATCGTTAACATTTGCATAAAATGATGATGATCCCTGACTTTTGATCTTAGTCTTTTTTGATCATGATTCTCAAAGTTTCTAAGCTTGATATAGTTTTTTGGATAGATCATCTCTTGATGATAAATTTCTTCCAACCATCTTGATAAGTGCTTTTTATCTTTGAGCAAGTAATCATCCATATGATCAAAAATATCGTAATCGTAACAAATATCAAACGCTTCATACATTTGACTATCTGATGAACAGTCATACCCTAAATCTCTAATATATTTGATGAATCCAGGATGAACAGATTCTGTAAGCCAAATAAGTTCTGGATTGATTTTATCCACTTGTTTTCTAGCTTCTATCCAAAAATCAATAGGTAGAAGTGGTGCCACATCACAGCGATATCCATCAACGATATGTGCCCAATACTTTAACACCTCTATAAAGTAGTTCCAGACCTCTTTATTGCTGTAATCTAAATCAGTGATGTCACTCCAATCACCAACACGATTCGCAAAAGTTCCATCGGCTTTTTTATAAAACCACTCTGGATGTTCTTGAGTCAAAATAGAATCTCTGGAGGTATGATTAATAACAATATCCATCATGACTTTCATATCTCTTTTATGTGCTTCATCAACAAGTTTTCTTAGATCATCTAAAGTGCCTAAATCTGGATGAATTTGATAGAAATCAACAATAGAATAAGGGCTTCCTTGAGCCCCTTTTCTAGCTTTTTCACCAATTGGATGAAAAGGGAGTAAATAGATGATATCTACTCCCATATTATGAATTCTGTCTAAATCATCGATGACACCTTCGAAATTTTGCTTTTTCGAATGTTGTCTAGGAAAAACTTGATATATAGTAGCACTTCTTAAATTTAAGTTTGTTTGCTTTGCCATATGTATCATTCCTTTTATTTGTTTAAGTTCATTGTTTCTAAATGCCAAATATCTTTATTGTAGTTTGCAATCGTGCGATCTGAAGTGAAGAATCCTGAATGCGCGATATTCATGATTGATTTGTGTAACCAACCTTTGCGATCTTTATATGCTTCATTTGCTATTTCGTGAGCTTTTACATAACCATCAAAATCTTTCATGACTAGGAAATAATCGCTATTTAATAAGTTATTTAAAATATAATCAAAATGTGATGGATTTTTGTGAAGTGTGCGGATATATTTAAATACATTTTGTAATCTTACATCTTTGTCATAGATTTCTCTTGGCTTGTAGCCATTTTTTTCATAAATCTTAGATACTTCTTCAGCAGATAGTCCGAAAATAATATTATTCTCTATACCTGCTTCTTTTACAATTTCAACGTTTGCACCATCCATCGTTCCAATCGTGATTGCCCCATTCATCATGAACTTCATATTTCCTGTACCACTAGCTTCTTTGGTCGCAGTAGATATTTGTTCTGATAAATCAGCTGCAGGCATGATGTATTCTGCATAAGTGACGTTGTAATTTTCAACAAATACCACTTTTAATAAATGATTTGTATCTTCATCATTATTTATCACTTCAGAAACTGTATCAATAAGCTCGATCACAGCTTTTGCCATATGATAGCTTGGTGCAGCCTTTGCTCCAAAGATAAACGAATGTGGATGATAGTTTTTCTTGAAAGCTTCATCAGATTTCAATCTTTGATACACATAAATGATATGAAGAATATTCATAAGTTGTCTTTTATATTCGTGTAGACGTTTCACTTGAATATCAAAAATCGAATTTACATCTAACTTCACGCCTTCTAGTTCTAAGATGCGGTCAGCTAAAGCTTGCTTTTTCGCACGTTTCATATCATCAATTTGCTTTTGTGTGTGCTCATCGTCTTTAAATGGATCTAACAACTCTAACTTAGTTAAGTCTTCTCTCCATGATGTACCAATTTTTTCATCTAAAATTTGCACTAATTCTTTATTTGTATGAATTAACCATCGACGATGTGTAATACCATTGGTTTTATTATTAAATTTATTTGGGTATAATGTGTAAAAGTTTTTCATTTCAATATTTTTCAAAATATCCGTGTGAAGCGCTGCAACCCCATTAACACTAAATGAACCGTAGATACAAATATGAGCCATACGCACATGATTATTTCCAATCAAAGACATTAAATAGATTTGTTCATGATTGAATCTACCATCATCTTCAAGTACTTTTTTAAATCTACGATTCATTTCTTGTAAGATTTCATAGATTCTTGGTAGTAAGTTTCTAAAAATACCTTTGTCCCATTTTTCTAATGCTTCTGCTAATATTGTATGATTTGTGAATGCACAAGTATTTGTTGTTATGTTCCATGCTTCATCATATCCAATGCCTTCTTCATCCATAAATATTCTCATAAGTTCAGGAATGACTAGTGTTGGATGTGTGTCATTGATTTGGAAAGTATAATATTTATGAAAATCATGCATGCTGCGTCCAAGTGCTTTGTGCTCTTTAATTGCATGTTTGACTCCAGCAGCACTAAAAACATAGGATTGTAGTAATCTTATTGTTTTGCCTTCTTCAGTTGAATCGTCAGGATATAATTGATCATCAACACCATCAACAATTCTCATATATTCTTCATCTTGATGCTCTTGTTTATCTGATGGTTCAGTTGACCATAATCGAAGTGAAGTCACGACACCATTTTGGTCACCAACAACTTTGACATCATAAGGAACGGCTTTAATCCACATAGGGTTGATTAGTTTTGTATGTTCAACATAACCAAAAAGTGGAATTTCAATTGCATTCTCTTCATCTTTTGATTCCCACACAAACTCATGATCTAACCATGGATCCTTATGTTCAACTTGCTTATGATCTTTGATCTCTTGGACAAAAAATCCATGCTTGTATCTTAAACTATTCCCATATAAAGGAAGCGCTAAAGATGCAGCAGAATCCAAGAAACATGCTGCTAAACGTCCAAGTCCTCCATTACCTAAACCTGCATCAACTTCTGCATGTTCAACTTCATTTAAATCGATGCCCAACTCATCAAAACCTTCTTTAACGATGTCATAATAACCACTATTTTGAAGATTGTTTGTTATGAGTCTTCCCATTAAAAATTCCATTGAAAAATAAATGGTTTTCTTTAATTGGTTTTCTTTAACGTATGTATTTGCTTTGTTAAATGCTTCTTCTAAACTCTCATTCAAAAGATGAGCAAGTACGCTATATCTTTGGTATACAGTCGATTCTTTTAACTCAACTTTGTATGTATCATTTAATTTTGATAAAAATGCATTCTTAAAATCATCTTTGGTACTAAATACTTTATTCATATTATTATGTCTCCTTACATAGTTTATCAATTATATTTTACCACGAATGCTATCAATGTGCTCATTGGTACCGTTTACACAAATGTAAATGAATACAAAAAAAGGGTGAAATGATCACCCTTAAAATAGATACTTTTTTTATCCCTTTGTAGCACCAGCCATAATACCTTCGATAAGATATTTTTGGAAAGCCATATAAAGAGCTGTAATTGGTACACCAACGAAGATTGCACCAGCAGCAAACGCACTATAATGTTGATAATTAAGATCGTTAATAAATCTAAATAAACCAACAGCAAGTGTCCATTGCTGTGTAATATCATAATCTGGACCAGCACCTTCGGGCTTAAATCTAAGAAGATATCCTGGAAGCATATAATCCATCCATGGTCCCATAAACATAGATACCGCAACAAACGTTAGAATCGGTACTGCAAGTGGTAAGATGATTCGAATAAAGATTTGCAATTTGTTTGCCCCATCAATCATTGCCGATTCATCTAAGTCTTTTGGTATTTGTGATAAAAATCCTTTAATTAGCCATAAGTTACCTGGAATACTACCACCTATATATAATATTGATAGTGCAGTTGGCTTACCTAATAAACCAAACTTCCAGAATAGTACATACATCGCAATAAGACCCATAAATGAAGGAAATGCTTGAAGTACTAATATGGTAAGAAGTCCTGCTTTTTTACCTTTAAAGCTGAATCTAGCAAATACATAAGATGCGCCTGTAATTAATAATGTACCAACTAGCATGTTGATGAGCGCTATCTTTAATGTATTCCAATACCATCTTGTGAAATTTGTTTCTTCAAATAAATACTGGAAGGCAGCAAATGTTGGATTTTCTGGCCAAATAGCACTAGGTATATCTGTTCTAAGATTTGAAAATGCCATACCGAATATGTAAACTACTGGAACAATAACAATGATCGCAACCAAAGTGATTTCACCATATATCAATATACGCTGAATGAAATTAGATAGACTAAAGACTTCCTTCAATCCTTGTCTAGATACATTTCTTCGCTTTTCCTTCGCATAATAGTAATAAAAACCATATACGGGAATCAAACCAATTAATCCAACTTGTGTACCTTCATATCCCTTTTTACGTGCATAATCCACAACTGTACCTTGATGAATGAACAGAATCAAGATAACTATGAATATCGAGAATAAGGTTTGTAATAAGTTGTTTTGTAGTGATAAATAAATGAGTACTGCTGCAGGTATAATAATAAGCAGTCCAATAAAAACAATAAGCATGGTAACTAGAGTGCGTTTAAATAACACTTCAAAACTTAATAAATGGTTAAGTTCAATGTCATCTACATTAGTCTTTGCTGGTAGTTTTTTTGCATAATAATATCCAAAAATTGGAATCAAGCTCATTAAAAGATATTTTCTACCTTCATATCCTTTTTTAACTGCATGATCATAAGCAGTTCCAAAACTGACACCAACAAAAACGAACATAAGATAAATTAAAATTATATATATAAATGTCATGATTTAGTCCTCCTGGAATGCTCTTGTTTTTGATAAGTTCCATGCAGTTAGTGAACCAACAAACAAGAAGATGAGTACTGAGAACACAGATGCCATATTAAAGATTGAGTAATCAACCGTTAACGTATACATCCATGAGATCAGAATATCCGTGTCTCCAGCAAATCCCCTGCTGGCTATACCAGAGTTCGGACCACCACCTGTAATAAAGTAGATGACCCCGAAGTTATTAAAGTTCCCTGAGAAAGTCATGATTAGGATAGGTGCTGTAGAGTATAAAACAAGTGGCATAGTGATCTTTGTAATTTTTTGTATGCCAGATGCACCATCAATATCTGCTGCTTCATATAATGTTTTATCAATGGCTGTCATAACACCAGTCATAAGTGCCATAAAGTAAGGGAATCCTAACCAAATATTTACAAGAATAAGTGTTGCCCGTACGAACGTTGGATTAAATGGATTACTAAACCATTGAATATTAGATTCACCTAAATAAAGTAACTTAGAGAACCCTGTTAAGCTATCATAACTTACACCTAACATATTTAAATTTCTTAAAACCTCATAGATACCAATATCTTGCATGAATGTATTAATGAAACCAACTTCATTAAACATAACTGAGAATACCATTTGTGATAATAATGCTGGTATCGCCCATGGAAGAATTAACACAGTTCTCCAAAATTTTCTAAATACGACTTTTTCACTATTTAAAATAAGTGCTTGGAAAAATCCACCAAAGAAAACTGTAGCCGTTGAAAGCACAGCCCAAACGACTGTCCAAGATAAAACTCTCCAGAATGCTACACCAAATGATGCACCTAATCCACTTGTGAAATTAAATAACGCTATGAAATTCGTAAGTCCAACCCAGTTAAATGTATCCAGCATTGATTCATTACCTGCAATGTTTGTAAAGGCAATGACAAAACCAAATGCAATTGGCATAATAGAAATGAAACCTAAAACAAATATAGCTGGTGATAAAACGATATATTCAAAACTTTCTTCATATACATTTTTGAAGTAAGCTCCATCTTTTAACACTTTTTCTTTTTTTCTCTTCTTTTCACTTGTTACATAAGCATCTCTAATACTCCAACCCATAAAGATGAAGAAAAAGAACGATAATATAACACCAATAAGTCCTTCAAGTAATAACATGGTTGAAACATGGCCTCTTACTGGCACTGTTTCAGAAACATTAAACGATGTTAATAGTGAAAAGTCACTATCGCTATTTCCAACCATTGCATCCATTAATCCCATGTGACCGCTAATATTAACTTTTTGTGCAGTCCCTAATGTAACTACAGCCCAATAACCTCGAACGAATAATCCGCCTCGATCATAAAAGAAATTATTAAACTGTTCTTCAAAACTATCTTTTAGTTCAGGATTAAGTTCATGATAAACTTTAATCATAAGTTTAGTAATATCTACACCTGTATACTCGTTCCAAGCATATGAGAATGTATATGACATTGCTTGTCTAAATGTGACTGAAAAAGAAGTTTCTTTGTACTGAATGCGTCGTGAGTTATATATCAAATTAGGCTCGTAATATTCAAAGATATTTCCATCAAGTAAATAAATAGGTCCTTCAACTGAAATCTCAGTTGGATTAGTTAAACTTACGACTTCACTTGTTTGTAAATCAATATAAACTGTAGCTACATCATCTGTAGCTTTAACATAAAACTTATTATTTGCACGAAAAATGTCTCCTGACTTAACAAATAAAGTTAAATCATCGAGATTTGTTTTTACATTACTTTCTACTAATTCTCCCGTTAGTATACTAGTTTCTACAAATTCTTTTTTGTTGCTTCCGTCTTCTTGTTCTACATTTCTTTCAACGTAGTATTTGCCATCAACATCTTTATATAAAGTTTGCTTTCTAATCAAATGTACTAAATTTTCTTCGTTATAATTCTCTTTAAAATCGTCAAGTAAAATATCTTCACTTGATACTAAATTTGTGTATTTGATCGGACTATTTTTTTTGAGATCTTGAGCAAAAAATTCTATAAACAACTCTTCAGTTAGATTTTCTTCTCCGCCTATTTCTTCTAAAAATAGTTCGAAGTCTTCATAAGATGCACCATCTACAAGTTTATTATAATTATACTCCGCCATAAACCCATTGATGTACCACTCATCACCTAAATTGTTGCCTGCAACTTTATCATACGCATTAATATCATCTTGATAATGACTTGTTCCAAATTCAATACCAACAAATAATGCAAAAACGACAAAAAAGAATAGAAACTTAAAAAATTGCCCATTGAGTAATTGTCCTAGGCCCCAAATAATCCCAGAAGCAATCGCTTTAATTATGCTTAATATTTTCATTGAGCCCTCCGTTATA
Source organism: Tenericutes bacterium MZ-XQ (assembly GCA_002838205.1). Lineage (NCBI taxonomy): Bacteria > Bacillati > Mycoplasmatota > Tenericutes bacterium MZ-XQ. The sequence goes on from CP017950.1 coordinate 1,496,759, forward strand.
TAAACTAAATGAGGACGGCAAGATTATGCCGCCTCATCATAGTTTTTAAATAAATTATTTTGAAATTATTAACCAGCTAGACCTACACGAGTTCTATATGATTGTTCAGCTGTAGCAGCTGCTGTTGCAGGAGCAACTCCGTTATTCCATACTTCAATAACCATAGTTTCACCTGGTCCCCAGTAATAAGTTACTTGTGGGATTGTTGGCATTGGAACTGAAGTTTGTAATTGATCAGCCATAGCTAATAATAATGTATCAGTACTTACACCTTCGATGTCTCCTAAGAGTTCAGTCTTAAGTGCTGGTAATTTACCTTTATATTCATACATTAATTCCATAGCGATATCAGAAGCTAAGAATTCTACAAATTTAATTGCATCTTCTCTATTTTCTGAATATTTATAAACTGCAGCCATTTGTGCGCCAGCAAATGTTTGAGTTGCTTTGTCAACGCCATTAACTTCAATTGTTGGCATTGGAGCAATTGCAAAATTCACGCCCGCTTTATTATATGCTTCAATATTCCATGGACCTGCAATAATATAAGGAATCTTACCTAATTCAAAGTTACCGCCAGCACTAATTGAGTTATGAGAACCACCTGTACCAGTTGTACGAGGTTGAAGTTCAGATTTCATCCATGTCAATGCAGGAACTGCATTAGCAAATCCTACAGCAGATGGGTCATCTAAGTTTGCACCAAATGGATAGAATCCAAATGCTGAATAAATCGCTTGATTGAAGTAACTATCAGCCCAGTGGTTTGATGTTCCTAAATAATATAAACCAGCTTCAGCATTAGTTCTTGTTGCATCACCAGCTGATGGTGCAGCATTCCAAATGTCAGCTGCAGCAAAGATCTCTTCAAATGTAGTAGCAGGTGTATCAATTAAATCAGTGTTGTAATATAAACCAATTGATTCTAATGACATTGGTACTGCATATAATCTTTCAACAGCATTTGGACTTGATGGATCAAATGAGTTTGCTGATTCGTCATAAGTTAAAGTCGCAATTTGAAGACCTAGTTCTGCTGAACGTGCTTCAAGTGCAGTACGAGTTGCTTCTGGAAGTGGATAAACCAAATCTTCTAAAACAGCTTGTGCTAAGTGGTCATGTGGGAATTGGAATACGTCAGCACCATTTCCTGAAGGACCAAATGTCTTTAATAATTCACGAGCGTCAACGCTACCCATATGTTCATGTTCAACAACGATATTTGGATATAATTTGTTAAACTCAGCAATTACTGCTTCCATATATTCACCATTTTCATCATCAATCCATACACGGATTTTAGATTTTTGAGTGAATCTGTCAGCAAAATCGATTAACTCACCATTATTCTCAGGATCTGTTGGATCTACTGGATCATCTGGATCGTCATTATTACATGCAGCAAGAGTTAAGCCCCCTAATAAAACAAATAAAATTAATAGAATTTTTTTCATGATATAGCCTCCCTTACCCTTTAACTACTCTGAAGATGAATGTTTCTTCTGTAACATTACCCCATTCATCAACAACACGTAACATAATTTCATAATCGCCTTCAGTTCTAGTATCTAATACTGAGTAATCACCTTTTGGAACGAATATGAATGGTGTTAAGTCACCATCACGGTCATCAGTAGCTCTAAATCTTGGGAATAAGTTTTGATTAAACGGTTGTCCCCAAGCAACTTCAATGATTCTATCTTGTGGATCAACTCCAACAACACTTGATGGAGAAATAAATACGATAACAGGAGCTTCTCTATCTAAATCTAATACGATAGAAGCTTTAAGATTTTCTTTTGCTTCTCTTGTTGGCTCAGCATATTTTTCAGCTGGAGCATCGATATCAGCCCAAGCTAATACTTCATCATCAAATGAAATTGAATCAACATTATTAGGTACTACTAATTTACGATTGTTTGCAATAAATTCTTCATTTGCCCATTCACCACGAGTCCATTTGTATTCAAATGTAGTATATGGTTCAGTAACACTTACATTAAACATTAGCGTATATTCTAAAGTATCACCAACTTGAGTTGCAACATAATCAACTGTACCAGGAGTCCATCCATTAAATGATCCAGCAACACTCATCACTGCATCAACAGGTGTATTTGCCGGTACTGTAAGATTTAAAGTTACAGCAACATCTTTAGCAACAGCTAATGTTTCTTCTGGTAAATTTAAGTTGAAGAATACTTCATAATCTTTAGTGTTATCTAACTCTTCAGCTAAAATAATAACAAATGAATTAATCGTAGCATTATTAACCGCAAAGTCAACTCGTTCAATACTTAATGGATCGCCATATGTTTCTGTACCTGTGATTTCACGTACAGTAAACCAACTTTCAACAGTTGCAATTGCAGCTTCTTTTTCAGCATCGTTTGCTGCCAATGGATAAGGGTTAGTTACTAATGCACTTGTCTTAACGATGATCGTCGTTGGATCAACAGCATAAGTACCTTCTTTATCTTCAGCATCATAAGCCATTAAAGTAAATGAGAATGCTTCTAAAGCAAATGTAGCAGGATCATTATAATAAACATTATCTCCAGCTGTATATGCATCACCTTTACTCAATACATAAGCTACGCCAGTGTCACCTAAAGCAGGTGTATCTGATAATGCACTAGTTAATGTAACATCGCCAGTTTTCTTAGTTGCATCATCACCAGCATATACTAATAATCCAGCATCAGGAGCTGTCGATTGAAGCATAGCAGCTTTAACTTCATTTCCGCTTGCAGTTTTACCAGCAGTACTAAATACTAACGCAGGAGTTGCCCAAACACCAAAGTCAGTACCATACTTCTCAGCATCATTAACCCAACCATTCCAAGCATGAACACCTAAGTTTTCTTCATAGCTTCCAGATGGATCATAATAAGTTAAAAGCATATTGTAATGGTCGTTAGATGCAACAAAATATTGTGGATCAGTGATCACGCCATCAGTTTTACCTGTTTTGGCACCTTCGAATACATATACATGAACAGTTTCACCTTCAATAATTGTATCTGCAGCAATATTAACATCTTCAGTTAATTTAGCCGACCAATCTGGACCGCCATCTTTCCAGTAAACAGCAATAAACCCTACTTCGGTTCCAACTGCGATTTCGTTAAATTCATAATAAACACCAAAACTATCAGTGCCATCATAAAGTCTACCAGCAGCAGTGTCACCCCAAGCATGTGATCCTAATCCTTCATAGTCGCCATCCCAAGACTGGAAATGTACAACTAAGTTACCAGTACCTGCAGCTAATGAATCTACTCCAAATAGTGCAAATACGGAAAAGATAAGAACGAATGCCAAAAATATTTTTTTCATTTTATTCTTCTTCCTCCTAATTTTTTATTAAGAATTCTAATCAATTCTTGAACACTTTGATTTTATCACAATAAATGAAATAATGTAAACGCTTTAGACTTGACGCAATTGTGCAACCGTTTTCCTTTTGTAATCGCTATCATTATATAAACATTTTACTCATGTTACATGTTATATTTAAAATATAAGGAGGCATAAAGATGAAAAAAATAATTACAATGCTACTCGTCATATTTTCAATTTTTACAATAGGTATAACTTCTGTTGCTGCAGAACTACCAACAACTCTTGTTGTACATTATTATAGATATGATCAAAATTACACTGGATATGATTTTTGGATGTGGGAAAGTAAACCTGTATCAAGTGGTGGAATCGAACATGACTTTGATCCACAAAACACTGGTGACTATGGTGTTTATTATGAAGTAGATTTAGCAAATGATTATACTGATGCTACTGAGTTAGGTATTATCATTAGAAAAGGAAGCTGGGATGGCTATCGCGAACCGGGTGGAGATCGTTTTATCGATTTAAACACTATTGAGGTCGTTAATGGAGTCGCTCATGCTTATTTTGTTGAGGGCGATATTAGAATTGGTACATCTCAAGCAGATTTGGATAATAATATCCCTGATTATCGAGATAAAATATTGACAGCTGCGTTTAATGCAAACGAACAAATTGTCATAAAAACAACAACTGTACCTACTTTAGGTATTGATGTGTTTGAAAATGATATTCTTGTTTTATCAACAACAACGACAACAACAACGACGACAATTACTGTTCCTAATATTGATATTTCAAAAACTTACTCTGTAGTTGCAAAATTCGCAGATAATGAGAGCGAACAAATCGTTTCTCTTCAAAACATTTATGATACAGAGGCTTTTGAAAATCTATATACTTATGAAGGCACATTAGGTGTTAGTTTTGAAGATGAATATACAATCTTTAGATTATGGGCACCTTTGAGTCAATCAGTTACATTAAACTTATATCATCAAGGTCATCCAAACTACAATGACTCAGGTGAACCAAACGCTGAACTTACACCATTTGAGTCTGAGCCGATGTATAAAATCGAAAATGGAGCTTGGGAAATTAAACTTACTGGTGATTATGATTTTAAATACTATACATTTACAGTAAATAACAATGGACAAACTTTTGAAGTTACTGACCCATATGCTTATTCAACTGGCGCAAACGGCCAAAGAGGTATGATCGTAGATTTCAATGAAGTTAATCCTGAAGGCTGGACATACGATGATCGTCCTAATAATATTCAAAACTTAACAGATTATATTGTTTATGAACTTCATGTTAGAGATTTAACCTCTCATAGCTCATGGAATGGCACAGAATCTTATCGCGGAAAGTTCATGGGGTTAACTGAATCTGGTACGACTTATACAGATGATGGATTAACTGTTAAAACTGGGTTGGATCATATGGAAGAGCTTGGGGTAAATGCTGTTCAACTTCTTCCAATCTTTGATTTTGGTTACGTTGATGAAGTTGAAGTCGCAAATAACCCAAATTATCAAAACGTTTTTAATTGGGGTTATATGCCTTATCATTTCAACACATTAGAAGGATCATATGCTACAAACCCATTTGATGGAGCAACTCGAATCAACGAATTTAAACAAGTTGTTATGGCACTTCATGAAAAAGATATGAGAGTCATCATGGATGTTGTTTATAATCACACAGGTGAATCAGCAACATCGAATTTTCATAAAATCGTTCCTGGTTATTACCATAGACTAACTGAAGAAGGTGGTTTCTCTAATGGTTCAGGAACTGGTAATGAAACAGCTTCAGAACGTGCAATGATGAGAAAATTCATGGTTGATTCGGTTGAATTTTGGGCAACAGAGTATAACTTATCAGGATTTAGATTTGACTTAATGGCACTTCATGATTATGAAACGATGAATGAAATTCAAGCTATGTTAGAAGAAATTGATCCAACGATTGTTGTTTATGGTGAGCCATGGAATGGTGGATCAACACCACTTCCACAAAGCATTGATGCTGGTAAGACTAATATAAGAAACATGAATAATGTTGGTGCATTCAATGATATAACTAGAGATGCTGTCAAAGGATCCGTATTTCAGTCAGGTGAAGCTGGATGGGTACAAGGAAACGTATCAGCATATAATTATGATGGCATCAAATACGGTATTGTAGGTGGTATTGATTACCCAGGTATCAATCAATTTGATCCTTGGCATTTAAATCCAAATCAAACAATTAACTACGTATCCGCACATGATAACAACACTCTATATGATAAATTTAGGTTAACAAATGTTTCAAGAAGCTTAATCGATGAACTGCAAATCCAAGCAAACGCAATCATCTTAACATCTCAAGGTATTCCTTTCTTGCATGCAGGGGTTGAAATCATGCGATCAAAACCAGACGGTGCTGGTGGATATGATCACAACTCTTATGAATCACCTGATAGTGTCAATCAAATCAGATGGGATCGAAAAGTTGAATACTATCGAGTATTTGAGTATTATCAAACACTTATTAATATAAGAAAAGCACTACCTCACTTTAGAATGAATAGTGCTGCAGATATACTTGCAAACTTAGAGTTCTTAGATACTGATGCTGGTATGCAAGGTTTAGCATATAGAATTACTGGTGGTACAAATGCTCCAGATGTCATCGTTATTCATTCAGGTAATCCTCGATATGGAATTACTGGTGTTACATTAGATGCTGGTAAAACTTACAATGTATTAACAAATTCAATTGAGGCTAACATCAATGGTATTGAAACGATATCGAATGCTGTATATGTACCTGCAAATACAACTATGATTTTAGTTGAGGAACTAGGTGATGCAATCGAAATTAAAGAAACATCAGTGACTATTGAAAAGGGTGCAAGTTTTGATCCTGCCTCAAATGTCGAGGTTTTAAATGACAGTGTAGATATTTATTATTCTAATTATCATGATGTAGATGTTCCTGGTAGATATACTATTACAATTGCTGTTCAAAGTCCTTATACCGGGTATCAATTATATTTCTACACTTTATATGTAGGTGGACAATACTACAATGTAACACTCAATGAAGGAAGTGGTGAATAAAATGAGAAAATTATTAACAATATTTGTTTTAATCGCAACTTTGGTGACTTTAGCCGCATGTAGAGATAACAAACCTATCGATATCGAAGTTACAATCATTGATCAAAGTATGACATCAGATGAGATCATTGCTCATGTGATTGTTACTGAAGATTTCAAAGAATTATCACAACTTGAAGAAATTGCTTATAATGTTTCTAGTCAACTTTACGAAGAAAACTTTGAAAGCATTGGTGCTTCTGCTTATACGATGATGATTTACTTCTATAATTCACAAGCAAGCTTTGATAATGAAGATATCAGTTATGGTTCAATTGTATTTGATATCAATCGATCGATGGAAAATCCTGGATTAGCATTGAACATCAATCAATTAACAATCGATGAATAAGCTTAATTAAATAAATGAGGGAACTTCGGTTGAAGTTCCCTTTTCTTTTATTAAAACCATTTATGTTTTTTAAAGATATATACCATCATACCTGCGACAAGCAGACAAACAGAAATAAATATGATGACCGCATGTTCATATGCTAAAACGCCAAAATGTACAAAATTCATCCCAAAAAATCCTGTTAAAAATGATAATGGTATAAAAATTGCTGAAAATATCGTTAAGGTTGACATAATCTTATTCATTCGTGTTGATTGATGATTCATATTCAAATCGAGTAATGTTCTCATCATATCCTTCAAATGATTTAACTTTTGATCAAGTCTACTCATATGGTCAATCAAATCATGATAATAAGATTTGACATGACTGTTCATCATTGGATGTTGCTTTGTAAGTAAACCACTGAGTTGATCATATATAGGGCTTGTCATATTTTTAAGTTGAATCACTCTTTTTCTTAGAACATAAAAAGCTTCTTCATCAATTTGCTTTGCCTCAATAATTTGCTCTTCAAATTCATTCATTTGATCTTCTAAATCATCTAAGATATCTAAGTGATCATCTGTGATTAAATCAAGTATCTGATAAAACATAAAATCTGATTGATTGGTTTTTAATTCGTGATATTCTTTGATAAGCACTTCTAGTGGAGCCAAGAAATTAGGCTCTTTTTCATGAAAAGAAAAGACAACATTTTTACTAGCATATATACTCATGTATCTTTTTCTTAATGTTTTTTCGTCTGTATGAAAAAATGAAAAACTCGCAAAAATATAGTCATCTCCATATTCAATCTTATTTCTTTGATGTACATTAAGTATATCTTCCATAATAAATGCATCAATGGAAAACATTTCTTTAATGTTTTCCATGACTTTAATATCGTTAAGTCCTATGACTTGTATATACTGTTGATCCTGATCAATCTTCAAATCATCAAACTTGTCAAATCGATCTTTGTGATAAACAAACCGATTAATTTTTGTTTGTTGTTCTACATGTTCTCCTGTGTAAACCATTGTTTTTGGTTTGAAATAGTCAGTGATTTTCACATATACCACCCTTTTTGATTAGATATCGTGTTTATGCTTATAATACTTTAAAATAACTTCAAAAGCAACTGTTATCAATATCATGACGATGGTTATCGAAAAAACAAGATCATATCTTAAATTTGTTTTCGCTTGGTATAATAGATTACCAATTGACGTAGTCGTTTGAGTGATAAACTCTGATGTAACAAGTACTTTGAACCCTAAACCAAACGACTGATACAAAGCTAAAATGACATGATCTCTTATAAAAGGTAGATATACATGTTTAACACTTAATCCTAGTTCATCGGTTTCTAAATGAAAAACATCAAGATAACTTTGATCAATACCTAAGATACCTTGATATGTTGCTTGATAAAAAAGCGGAAAAACCATTAAAAAGACAATGATGTAGGGTGCGTATACATAACCAAAGAGAATGTATAAAATAATAATAATTGATATGATAGGAACTGTTTTCAATATAGTCACATATGGCTTGATCCATGTTTCAACATTTGAAAACCTAGCAGCCAAGATACCTAAACATATTCCAAATAGACTAGAAAAAAAGATGCTAACAAATAGTCTGAAAAAAGAGGACGCAAAACTTGTGATATATATCTTGTGACTCAACATTTCAATCCAGGCCTGAAGCACTTGTGAAAATGATGGCACTAAAAGAGGATGACTAACAACCTCATATATAATCAACCATATCAAAAATATAAACATAATTGATGATGTTTTTATAAGTCCTTTTTTCATAGTATCCTTCTATCTATAAAAATTGTCATCAGGTAAGTCTTCTCCAACAAAATTCGGATTAAACCCTTTGAGTAATCCTAAGAAAAAGATAATGTCACCTTTTGCATCTAAACTATCTTTAAACTCAATGTTAGATCTTGGTATGGAAGCAATAATAACCTCTTTATCTATACTTACACCAAGCTCTATGGCTAATTGAGCAGATGCTTCTTGATCTTCATTAAGCAAACGAATAGAATTTTCAAAATCCGCTTTTATATCTTCAACAGCTTGATCACTTAAAGTATGATGCACAAACACACTTGCTTGTGGAAAATCTTCATACCCAGTTAGTGTTTCATAAGCAGCTTGAAGATCAAATATATCAAGTGATGTGTTACTTGATGCAACAACACTCAATTGAGGTTCGCTCATTAAATAAACTTTACTTCCGTCTAAAACAAATTCACTAACAACTGAACTTAAACTATCTAAATAACTAATTTCAAAATCAAATTCTAAACCCTCTAATACATATTGCATGATCGCATCTGGTATTTGATTTTTTCCAAAGGCAACAATATCAAGTTGATCCATCTCATCAATGCTTGTCTTGCTAACTAAATAGTAACTACCCCAAGTAATACTCGCTACGAGTTGATAATCTGGTTTTGAATCGTAAAGTTTAGCACCTAAGTTTGTTGGTGCAATAATGACATCGTAAGATGCTGATCCAAATGCGGCAACAAGTGGATCAGCACCTTCTACGATTGTGATGTCATAGTCATCACTTGCTTGCATGTATAATTGAGCAAGTTGCGGCAAACCTGCCGGAACAATCATCTGTATGTCTTCATGTTTACATGATGATAGCATAATAGTTGTCATGCCTATAAAGATCATCATCAAACATTTATTCAACATCACTGTAAGCTTCTCTCTTTTGATAGTTTGTATGTAGTAGTTCATGAGCTTTCTTAGAATAAGGTTTTTCTAAAAATTCTTCATATAGTTTTAAGACGAACTCATTTTGATGAGATTTTCTTAACGTATGTTTCTCATCAATATCATATAAAACACCAGCTCTTAAGGCTCTGACATCATATTTTTCTTGATCGATGGCTTTAACAATAGGCTGTCCACCTCCATTGATACATCCACCTGTACAGCCCATAAATTCAACAAAATGATATTTGTTTGGATTTTGCTTTATCATTTCTAAGAATTCTAGAATTGCAACTCCACCATGAACAACAGCAACATTTAAATCCATATCTGCAATTCTATATGTTGCTTCTTTGATATCGGCATTTCCTCTGACTTGTTTGAACTCAACTGGTGTAGATTTGTTTTCTAAAATTTCGCTCACCGTTCTAAGAGCAGCTTCCATTACACCACCTGTAGCTCCGAATATGGTTCCAGCGCCTGTATATGATGCAAGCATACCATAGGGTTTACTATCTTCAAGATTTTGAAAATCAATACCTCTTCTTCGAATCAATCTAGCAAACTCTCTTGTTGTTAGTACATAATCAACATCTCTATATCCATCTCTACCCATTTCTTCTCTGTTTGCTTCTGCTTTTTTTGCAATACAAGGCATGATAGAAACAGACACTATATGTTTAGGATCTACTTCCATTTTTTCAGCATAATATGTCTTAATCAAAGCACCTGCCATTTGTTGAGGTGATTTACATGAAGATAGATTAGGGATAAACTCTGGATAGTACAATTCTAATAAATTAATCCATCCAGGTGAACATGAAGTAAACATTGGAAACTTTCCACCTGTTTCTAATCTATGAATGAGTTCAGTACCCTCTTCCATAATGGTTAAATCAGCTGTAAAGTTTGTATCCATGATTTCATCAACACCTAGTTTTTTAAGTGCAGAAAACATTTTACCTTCAACATTTGTACCAATTGGATAACCAAATTCTTCTCCAAGAGCAGCTCTAACTGCTGGAGCAACTTGGACGACGATTTTTTTGTTTGGATCTCTTAAATCTCTTTCCATCTGCTTAATATAATCATATCCTTTGATCGCTCCAGTTGGACATGCCCCAATACATTTACCACAATAGATACAGCCGCTATCGGCAATATCGTGAAATAGTGCTGGACCAACATATGTCTTATTACCACGTTCATTAAAACTAAGCACTGACAATCCACTATATTTTTCACATGCAGATACGCATCGTCCACATAAAATACATTTGCTACTGTCAATAACCATCACTTTTGAATCATCTTGATAATGATAAAAATCTAAATCACATGGACCATAAGCATTTGTATATTCGTTATCGATTGAGTACTTTCTAAGTAAATCTAAAAATTCACAATTATTTTCTCTAGAGCACTTAAAACATTCAAACTGGTGTCTATGCGTTAAAAGTTCAAGATTTAAAGTCACATTGTCATAAATCTCTTGGTCATCAGTAATAATCTTCATGCCTTCTTCAACTATCGTTTTGCATGAAGGTTTCAAGTTTTTTTGTCCTTCAACTTTTACAGAACAAATACGGCAATTGCCTTCTTCATGGACGTCTTTTAGAAAGCATAAACGCGGAATAAATATATCATTTTTTTCTGCTGCTTTTAAGATTGTATCTCCCTGATCTGCTAAAAGATCGATACCATTAATATTTATTTTAACTTTTTTATCCATTATATGATACCTCTTTCTAAGGGTTGACTAGATATAGCACCTACTGGACATGCTTTCTTGCAAGCTCCACATTGAATACATAGCTCTGGATCTATTGTATGAACTTGTCTTGGCCATCCAGAAATTGCATTGACCGGACAGTTCTTAGCACATTTTGTACAACCAATACAACTATCGTCGATCACATAATTCGTTAGATTTCTACAAACACCAGCAGGACATGATTTATCAACAACGTGTGCAATATATTCTTCTCTGAAATGCTTTAAAGTTGATAGTACCGGATTTGGTGCAGTCTGACCTAGCCCACATAATGATGTTTTTTGGATCATTTCACCAAGTCTTTCAAGTTCATCAATATCATCTAGGGTTCCATTTCCATCACAAATTCTATTTAAGATGTCTAACATCAGTTTTGTACCTTCACGACAAGGTGTACACTTACCGCATGATTCATCAACTGTAAAATCTAAATAAAATCTAGCAACGTCTACCATACAGTTATCTTCATCCATGATAATCATCCCACCAGAGCCCATCATAGACCCTAATTTGGTTAAGTTTTCAAAGTCAATCGGTGTATCTAAATCTTTTTCTGTAATACATCCACCAGATGGACCACCTGTTTGAATAGCTTTAAATTTACGTTTATTTGGTATACCTCCACCGATTTCATAAACGACTTCACGAAGTGTCGTTCCCATAGGAACTTCAACAAGACCTGTATTATTAATTTTCCCACCTAAAGCAAACACTTTTGTGCCTGATGAGTTTTTAGTTCCGATGGATTTAAAATAATCGGCTCCTTTTAAGAAAATCACTGGAATATTGGCAAATGTTTCAACGTTATTAACGTTTGTTGGATATCCCCATAATCCTTTGATTGCTGGGAATGGAGGTTTTAATACTGGCATCCCACGATAGCCTTCAATTGACTTAATGAGTGCAGTTTCTTCACCACAAACAAATGCACCAGCGCCTAAGCGAATATCTATATCGAAGCTAAAACCTGAATCAAATATATTATCTCCTAATAGATTGTAGGACCTAGCTTCTTCTATTGCATGTTTCAATCTTTCTACTGCAACTGGATATTCAGCTCTAACATAGATATATCCTTGATTTGATCCAATTGCATAACCACAAATGGCCATTGCTTCGATTACAGAATGAGGGTCACCTTCTAAAATAGCACGATCCATAAAAGCACCTGGATCACCTTCGTCAGCGTTACAAATCACAAATTTAGTATCATTTTCTGATTGTGCTGCAAACATCCATTTTTTTCCAGTTAAAAAGCCTCCGCCCCCACGGCCTTTTAAACCTGAATCAGTAACTTCTTTAATGACATCTTCTGGAGTCATTTCTGAAAGAATATTCCCCAACGCTAAGTAACCATCTCTTGCGATATATTCTTTGATATCTAGCGGATTGATTTGTCCACAATTTCTAAGTGCAATTCGTTTTTGTTTAGAGTAAAACTTAAGTTCACTCATTTGCTTAATCTTACCTTTATCCAAAGGGTTTTTCACGAGTAAGCGATCAATAACTCTACCCTTTAACAAATGTTCTTCACAAATGGCTTTTACATCGCTGACTTTAACATGCGCGTAAAATGTTTCATCTGGATAAACAACAATAACCGGTCCTCTTTCACAAAGACCGAAACAGCCTGTTAAAACCAGACCAACTTCTTCTTTAATTCCAAGTAAGGTCAGTTCTTCTTCAAAAGCTTTCTTGATTTCTTTTGATTGTGAACTCATGCATCCAGTGCCTCCACAAATGAGGACTTGAGTACGTTCTAACATGTCATACACCCTTTCTATTCGATAATAAATATCTTGTCACTGGTTGGTGATTCATGATATGTTTATCAACGATTTCTCTAACCATTGGTATGGTTAAACTACAGTAGATATATGATTGACCAGATTCATCTATGAGTTCTGCCATGGGCTCATAAGCACATTCACCCATACATCCTACTTGAGTTACTGTAACATTTTTTAAATCGTGAAATTCAACTTGCTCTAAAAAAGCATTCATGACTGGTCTTGCGCCACTTGCGATGCCGCATGTGCCCATACCAACTTGAATTCTAAATCCGTCTTTGACATCTCTCATTGTCATCTTTTTTAGTGATTCATCTCTTAATTTTTTTAGTTCGTCTAGAGTTTTCATATGTCTACCCCTATATTTCTTAGTTTTTGATTAATATTTTCTTCGATATATTTTTTTATACCGACAGTTTTCTCTTTGGATAAAATTTGCTTTAAATCAAACATGTAGAATTGTCCATTTTTTATATATAATCTAATGTTTGTCAAGTCTTCATACATATATAAATCTGAAATGATACTTCCAAAATTCCCAAATTTTGGAAAATCAATATGCTGATGATTAAATGTTAATCTTAAAGTTGTTCCATGATCTTTTTTTGATTTGAGCTCAAATGATCCTTCTGTTTGATTAACTAAATCATAGATCATTGATAATCCCAAACCAACACTACGGTTTTTATTCGTTGTATAATTGAAGTTTGTGACTTTATCTAATGCTTCTTGATCCATGCCTATACCATCATCTTGAATGATAATCGTTAAAACATTAGAAAGAGAGAGGGTTAAGATAATGGTATTTGCTTTTGCATGGATTGAGTTTTGACAAAGGTCATAAATATAATCTGATAAATTAGTCATGATTAAAGTACCTAAAAAAATGATCTATATCTAGTTTTTCAATTTCGATCGTATTTTGATCTGTTTTTTCTAACAGGTCAATAATTTGATGCGCATCTGAATTAAACATATATATCTGTTTATGATCATCTGGTTTTTTAAACTTGTATTCGACAGCATCTACATTAACTTGATCTAGATACTTTATACCTGATCGAAATTTTCGATCAATATGAGCAAAAACCAATAAGTGATCGTATGTTTTCAGTATTTTAATTAACTCAAAAATAGATATATCCATTGGATTTGTTAATAAATATGGATAAGTATCGATGATTTCGTCATAAATATTAGTAATTTCTTGATTGCCAAATAAATCAACATCGTATGTTTCTTTTACTTTATATGGCTCTAGTTTTTCATCAAAACTTAATGCATCATTTACTGTTTTGAAATAACATAGAACATCAAAGTTCTCTTTAACAGTTACTTCAATGCCAGGAATAAAAAGCATGTCATAACTTTTTGATATTTCATCGCATATTTCAAGTTGTTTGCAGGAGTTGTGATCCGTAACAGCTATGATGTCTAGTCCTTTGATTTTTGCCATATTAAATATATTATGCGGTGTCATCAGCACATCAGCACAAGGAGATAATACACTATGAATATGTAGATCATATGCATATTTCATATAAATCCTCTTTGGAATAAATCAATGATCACTTCATGTGTCATATATGCTGTTTTTACAAGTGCGATGTTTTCTGTGTTTGCTCTATCAATAAATTTTTGTTCAACATCTTGGTTATCGACGATAATCACCAACTCAACATCAAGCATAACAGCTAATGAAATGGTTGTTTGTGAAGTAATTAAAGTGATCAAAGCTTCTTTATGTTTCATATGTTTTATTGCGGAACTTAATAAATCAGTTGCATAAACACCTTGAAACTCATTGTTCATTGTCTCCCTATTTGTAATAAGTTCATAATTAGAACTAAGCATATCTTTAACTTTATACATACTTATCACCAACGATAAAAATCATACGAATATGTGTACCTTCAGGACTTGAATTAATTTCCATAATATCTGACAATCTTTTCATATTAGATAGTCCCATTCCGGCACCAAAACCATTCATGTGATCATGTTCGGTTGCAGTACTGTATCCTTCAGTCATGGCAAGATCAATATCCAATATACCAGGACCATCATCATACACATTGACTTCAAAGTGACTCTCTTCATAATGCGTAAAAGTCATGTATCCACCTACCGAATGAATTACAACATTAATCTCTGCCTCATAGCATGATCCACAAATCCTTTTAAGTAAAGATCTATCAATATTTAATTGCTTCAGCCATTTTTTAATGTCTGATGAAGCTCTACCTGCTAACTCATAGTTTTTAGCTATGATTTGGTATTCTTTTTCTACCATTGTATATCGTATTTAATACCTCTAATGCCATCTTGATACATCATACCACTAATATTAAACATGGTATAACTTGTTGAAATCAAAATGATATTAGACTCCAGTGCAAGTTGAATGACTTTATCTGAAGGTATTTTCCCTCTGACAAGTAAGACAACATTCACGTCAAGCATTTCAGCAGTTCTTATAGATTGTTGTGTAGCAAGTCCTGTAATCAAGATAGAATGATCTAGAATTCGATCATCCTTAACTGAGTTCATAATCACAAGAGCATCACTCATCAAATCTGAGCAAAACGCAAATTCAATATCCTTATCCATAAAGGCTTCTTCATGATAAACATGACACTCATACTTATTTATAATTTCAGTTAACTTCATGATGATCTTCTTTCATTTCTTTCATGATATCTTTAACCTTACTTACTGTACCACTACCATGAATTGCTTGATCTACAGAAAAAACAGGTGCTAACCCACATGCCCCAATACATCTTGAAGAAGACAATGTGACTTTACCATCCTTAGTTGTTTGACCATCTTTTATGCCTAGTTCTTGCTCAAATGTTTCTAAGACGTTTTTAGATCCTCTGACATAGCATGCTGTACCTAAACAAACACTGATTTCATGTTCACCTTTAGGTGTAACAGAAAAATTGCTGTAAAATGATACAACACCGTTGATTTTCGCTACACTTTCTCCAAGTTCTTTACTAATTATCTTCTGAATGCTTAAAGGAATATATCCAAAAATATGTTGAGCATCATGAAGTGCTGGCATTAACGGACCTGGTTTAGATTTGTGTTCCTCTAAACGTGTATAAAAAAGTTCCATTTTTTCTTTACAGAAATGAGTTTCTTTATTCATTTTTATGTCTCCTTAACGAGTCGTAATTTACGACTCAATTATAACATAATTTTTATAAAGTCAAGCAATTTGCTTTGAAAATCGTTATGATAGCGTTTTCCGATTCGAAATAAAATCGAAAAAAAAGAGCACTAATATTTATAAATGCTCTTTTTTCAACTATTTAAATGTTTTTTTACCATATTTTAACATAACTACCATAAGGATGATTCCAATACCAAATTGAAAAACAACTGGTGCAAACGTTGGTTCAACAAATCCTACAATAAAACTGATTATACTTGGTAGGCCCATTGCAAAAACGACCATCTTCATTGTTTGTCCAAAAGTCAAAAAGCTTGAGTATCCGAATCTAAACAACTGTATCACAAGACTCATCACGAGTACGAAAAATGCATATAATCCAATACTTGTTCCAATATTAACCAACAATGTATATAAAATAATGTAATTCCCAAAGCTTGTTTCTATAGATTCACCAAAAGTTTCATACATGCTTTCACGATCTTCTCCGGTGGCTAAGTTTAAGCTTCTAAAACTTAAACTGTCGTCAAACCCCTTGTAATCATAGCCAATCATATATGCACCTTCACCGTTTGTATAAACAACCCTATCTTTCATAAATAAAATTGATTTTTCGTCACTTTCATCGTATGTTTCGGTTTGAATGTTAAATACGTATTTGACGCCTCGATGTTCATAATTATATACAGTTTCAGTTTCACAAATAAACTCATTTGCAATGATATTACATTCATCAGGTAGTTGCCAATCTGGTGTTTCAGATATAAAACTTTGTTCAATAAAATCAAGTTTCCAACCATCTTCTTGTACTATAAGTAGATTCATAGGAAATAGACTGATTAAACTCAGTAAGATAAAAAATATAAATACTTTCCATCCTTTTTCTTTAGCATGTTCAAAAAAATTGGGATAGTCAACTGCATACTTGAAATATTTGACAATAAACATTAGATATAATCCTCAATCAAGTCAGGGTCTATTTCTAAAATGATTGTGCCATATCCATCAATGTTAAGGCTATCTCCATAAATAAACTCTAAGTATTCAACACTAACTTCAAAAGCATCAGGTGTCATATTATGTAACACTAGAACTGCTTGCTTAAAGTCTTCGTATTCATAATATCTTACATATCCTTGAATTTGTAATACATTATTGACATATGGTTCAAAATAATTCCCATACATTAAAGCCGGATTTTCTTTTCTAAGTTCAATCATTGTTTTGTATGTGTTATAAAGTGAAGTTTGATCAGTTTTTTGAGTCTCTAAATCTGCTGTATGATCATTTGATCCATCACTTGGTAGCCAATAAGTTTCATATGTTGGAGAACCCCACATAAATGGTTGTCTACGATATTCATCATATACAACGCCATAACCTGGTATGTTCATACCTTCGTATCTATATCCTTTCATCCCGAGTTCATCCCCATAATAAATAAACGGATTCCCTGGTAGAGTCATTAAGACTCTAGCTGCCAAAGCAAGCTTTTCAGGTTGATTGATAAATCCTTGTGAAGAAGCAATTCTATCAACATCATGGTTACCTAAAATAGGTGCATCAATAAATTCCGGATCCACTTCTCTAAATGTGTTATAGGCACGATTTAAATTGTCGACAAAATTAAACCTGCTATTTTGCATACCTATTTTATCAAGGACTTCCCCTCTAAAATAAAAGTTGAATAATGAATCGGACCCAATATAATAATCAGATATTAGACTATATTGAGGAACAAATACTTCTGGAAGTATATAACTATTTGGGTAGTCTCTTTCCATATGTGCTTTAAGATTTAATAAGAACAAAGTGTTTTCCCAATCAGCATTAATGCCTTCGAGAAAATGCATTGCAGCATCTAATCTAAACCCATGAACACCTTTTGCTAAGTAGAAATCTACAATATTATAAATTTCGTCAATGACCTCAGGGTTTTCAAAATTTAAATCCATCATACCGCCAACAAAATATGAATATGGAGTACCATTATTAAAGACGTAGTAATCTCTATATGGACTTGATGTGCTACTGATTGCGTCTTTAAACCAAGGATGTTGATCAGAAGTATGATTAATCACTAAATCCATAACAATTTTAATATCTTTTTCGTTTGCAGCAGTTAGTAAGTTTTCAAAGTCTTCCATAGTTCCATAGTCACTATTGATATCATAATAATCAGTAACATCGTATCCATGGTAAGAAGGAGATGGATGAACTGGTAATAGCCATAAAGCTGTTATCCCTAATTCTTCTAAATAATCAAGGTTTTGTGTAATACCATTTAAATCGCCAATACCATCTCCATCACTATCTGCAAAACTTCTTACAAAGATTTGATAATATACATCTTGTAATGGGTTGATTTCTTCAAAATCATATGGATCAACCGGATCGATTGGATCTATTGGTTCATCTTGACAAGCAATGAGTCCAAAGCTCATCGAAATCAGTATCATAAAAATAATTATTTTCTTCATTAGAAACCTCTTTTTCTCATCGACTCTGTTTTGTTAAATGCCTCAAATTTCCCTGTTGGCTTTTCTAAATCAATGACTTTTGTTTTAAATATATAATCATGGATGGTTCTGCTGGTTTTATCCGACATCACAAAGAAAGCAACGATTAAGTAAATACCAAATGTTAAAATGCTTGCCCCTAGTTTAAAGACATCTCTTAAAAACAATCTCCATAGTTCTGCTTTTGAGTCATCTATCTTTACAATTTGGATTCTTTGAACTTTTTTACCGAGTGTTTGGCCATGTGTTTTCTTAGATAAATAAGGTATAAAGTAAAAACCTAAAAAAGCGACACCTGAAACTATATAAGGTAAGGGTTTATAATACTCTCCTAAAAACAAGGATAATATAATAAATAAGGACACCGCAGATGTGTCAATGGCAAAGGCTCTAACTCTTTTTTCAAATGATGGTACCATAGTGCATAATCCTCCATAATAATCTACTCATATTATAACATAATATTTTTTATGAAACCGTTTGCAATGATATGCAAAAAAATAAAAGCGATTCGCCTTTATTAATTTATTAATCTATAACAAACTCAGTTGTTGTTTCTGCACGCTCTCTAAGTTCATCTTCAAAAGCGATACGATCAACAATTCCTGGGAAATAAATATCTTCATAAACTTGAAATTCATCATAATTTCCAAAAACATAATCATTAGTAGATACCCAATAATAACTATTTGGGTCAATGTCGTTTTCATTGAGACCGGATCTTAAACTGTATTTAAGACTTGAATTATTAAACAAACTAATGACTTCACTACCTTTAATATAAACAGATATGATTTGATTATCAAATGGGAAAATTTTATAAGTTGTAGCAACAGTAATCGCTTGTCCTTGAACTAGTGAATCTCTAGTACCGCCACTATTGTGAACACCAACATCCGCGTCAGCTGCTTTTCTCATGACTTCAGCCATAAACTCAGTTAGAATCGTTCGATCATAACTTTGAGATGAGTATAAAATTGCTTCGTTTAGTAGTGGTTCAATTTGATTAACATACGTTTGAATGAGTGCATCAAGTCCCGGATGTGGAGTTTGTAGTCTTATATCATCATTTGCAACTAAATTATCAATATGATCTAATGAAAGTTTATTCGTTTCATCAACACTATATGATAAAAATCCTAAAACTCTAGCATTCGACGATGCTTGAATGAGTGGTACACCATTTACATCAGATGTAACATTGGAATGCGAATGGCCGTTAAATATACCATTAATATTTCCATTGGTACTTACTGTCATATTATAGTAGTTATCATTACCATGATTAATTGCAAACACAGCATCAACTTGATACTCATCGATTAAAACATCGGTATAGTACTCAGTCCAGTAGGTAGGATTTTGAAACTCATAATCTTCTACCCTACTTTTAGCAATCGATGATTCTAGTCCTGCACCAATCGTTCCAATCACACCTATTTTTAAATCTCCTTTTTCAATAATTGCATATGCATCTATAAAATCAGGTCTTGTTTCTGTATCTTTATAAAAGAGATTTGCAGCAAGTAATGGATATTCTGCTTTTGTGCCTAAAGTACTAGGATCAAAATACTCGACAACTGTATCCAAACCCCAATCAAACTCATGATTGCCTACAACAAAGACATCTAAATTCATATAATTAAACATCTCAATCATCGATGCACCATAATAAAAATTAGATAAAATATTTCCTTGAAGTAAATCACCACCACTTAAAAATAGTGTTTCATAAGGATTTTTATCGTATTCATCTAAAATCACATTTCCAATTTTAGCTAAACCCATTTCTTCATTGTTTTCCAAAATTGATCCATGTGTATCATTGATATAAAATACATTTAAATCATCTATATCAACTGATTGATCGTTATAATCAACTTGAACAGCAACCACTTGTTCAATCACATGACCATATGAATCAATCACTTTATAATAAAGCGGATAAGAGCCTACTGTATTAAGATCAACCATTTCATCATTTATCGTGATAACATGTGTAATATCGCCATCTTCATTGTCATGCGCACTAATGAGTTTCATATAGTCTGGTGCTCCACTGCCAATGTAATGATATATACGGTTATATCCAGAAATAACAGGTGCCTCATTATCATAAACAAAGACGCTAAATCGCTCTATTCTTTTGTTTCCAGAAGAATCATAGACAGTAGCAGTGATTTCATAAACACCTGGTTGTTCAAAATCTACTTCACCATCAAAAATAATATCAGCGGTTATATCACCATCGAGGGTATCATAAGCTTTAATTTCTGCTTGAT
This sequence comes from Tenericutes bacterium MZ-XQ, assembly GCA_002838205.1. Classification (NCBI taxonomy): domain Bacteria; kingdom Bacillati; phylum Mycoplasmatota; species Tenericutes bacterium MZ-XQ. Next base: position 1,517,892 of record CP017950.1, read on the forward strand.
AGTCAATAACCTCTTGACCAATATAATAATTAAATGATTTTATACCTTCGAAATATGGCGGATTATAGTCAATGATCTGTGTTGGTTCACTGACAAAAACTTTGATACTTGCAGTAATTTTACTGCCATATGTATCTTCTACTTTATAATATACATTATATGTGCCTTCTAGATTGTAATTAACTTCTTGATCATCCACAGTAATGTCTAAAATAGGTGTACCCAAATAGTCTTCTGCTGTAACACCTTCCAAATAGTTTGGGATTACATCACCAATCGTATATTCAACATTGCTGAGTCCATTTATTTTGGGCATACCTAATTGTGGATTTGATACTTGTTCACACCCTTGAAATACAAGTAATAATGTGACTAAAAAAAATATTTTTATAAATTTCATGCCGCATACCATCCTTTGCAAAAGTATTATAACATAGATTATGTTTATCATAGATAAAATATGTTATAATAACTAAAGTAAAAGAGGTGGACATAATGAAAAAACAACATACCTTATGGGAACTCTTCTGGACCTTTTTTAAGATAGGTGCGCTTACTTTTGGTGGTGGATTGGCGATGATGCCAATCATGCGTCGCGAAGTGGTTCATAATAAAAATTGGGTCGATGATGAAGATGTATTAAAAATATTGGTTATTTCTGAGTCAACACCAGGTGTATTTGCGATTAACTCGGCAACTTTCATAGGCTATAAGATTGCAAAATTCAAAGGTAGTTTACTCGCAACATTGGGGGTTATCCTCCCTTCTTTTATCATTATTTCAATCATTTCTTTATTTATCATTGAGTTTAAGGAAAATCCAATTGTAGCATATGCGTTTTATGGCATTCAAGCTGGTGTAGCAGTATTGATTTTTAAAGCAGCTTTAAAACTATCGAAAAAAATCCACTTTACATTGTTTTCAGTAGCCATCTTGGTTGCATCCATTATTGTATCCATGTTCACCGAAATTAGTGTGATTTATATTTTATTAGCAAGCGCTCTTTTAGCAATCATCTTTGGATATGTTGAGAGTTTGAAGGGAGCGAAAACAGTATGATTTTAGAATTTTTGAACCTATTTTGGATGTTTTTTAAAATTGGCCTCTTCACTTTTGGTGGTGGTTACGCGATGATTCCACTCATCGAACAAGAAATTGTTGGTGGTGGTTATATTCCAGAAACATTACTTTATGATTTCATCGGTATCGCAGAATCGACACCAGGACCGATTGCAATCAATATGGCAACTTTTATTGGGACTCATGAGTTAGGTGTTTTAGGTGCTGTAGCAGCAACCATTGGTGTCGCACTTCCAAGCTTCATCATTATTCTTCTTATTGCTTCTTTAGGTAGTAAATTTTTGAATTCAAGAATTGTTAATGAGGCCTTTAAGGGCTTAAAGCCTGCTGTTATAGGACTTATTTTAACTGTATCCATCGGTTTGTTTATTCGTGGTATATTTCCAAATGTCAACTTATCACAAGTTATTTTCAACTTTTCTGGATTTAATTATAAAAACTTAATCATTTTAGTCGTTGTGTTTTTATTTGGATTTTTACGAAAAAAATCAAGTCCTGTTCAGATTATTCTGTTATCAGCACTTTTAGGCATTGCTACATACTTAATACTATAGAGGTGCATGATGAAAGATCTAACTTGGCTTAAAGAAAACTTAATCGCTCATAGAGGATTACATACACTAGATCAAACTGTTCCTGAGAATTCTCTAGAGTCATTTAAACTTGCAATAGAACAAGGGTATAGTATTGAGTTTGATATTAACCTACTCAAAGATGGTGAAGTTGTCGTTTTTCATGACTACAATTTGAGTCGATTATTTGGAATTGATCAAACACTTGATGAAATCACATATCAAGAACTTAAGCATTTTAAATTAAAAAATAGTGAGTTTATTCCTACTTTAAAAGACACACTTGATTTTATTGATGGCAAAGTGCCAGTTTTAATAGAGTTAAAACCTCATGGAAACGTAAAAAAGTTATGTGTGAACTTCATGAAGATTATGGAAAACTACACTGGTAAATATGCTGTATTTAGTTTTCATCCAAAAGTTGTTTATTATTTAAAGAAACACCACAAAGATGTCATTAGAGGACAAATATCTGAGTTTTTTAGATCTGATCAAAAAATGCCAAAACTGTTTAAAATTTTGATGAAACGCATGGCTTTCAATCTCTTTACAAAGCCAGATTTCATTAGTTATGGTATCTATGATATGCCAAATAAATATTTAGATAAATTAAAGAAAAAAGGCATAACTATCATTAGTTATGCCGCTCGATCACAAAAAGATTTTGATTTTGTTAAATCTCATTATGATAATGTTGTTTTCGAATATTTTAAACCTAATAAAAAGGTGCCAAAGTAATTTTGGCACCTCATTTTTTTAATCCATATCTACATCGAAGTTTTCTAGTAAACTCTTCTTTTGAATAAATGCTGCATCACCATGTTTAGTTAAGAACATTGTGATGAAACTTGCTGCGACAAATATTGTTGCATATGGGAATAAGACAAGTCTAGTTCTAAATACATAATCCATGAAAACACCAGATAAGATCGGTGTTAATATTTGAGCTGCCATAGAAAATGCATAATAGTAACCCGTATACTTACCAACGTTAGAACCTTTAGCAAGTTCTACGACCATTGGATATGAGTTAACATTGATGGTTGCCCATCCAATACCAGTTAGACCAAATACAATATACATAATCCATCCTGTTTCTTCATTAACAAAGGAAGCTGCCCCAAAACATATAGTTAGTAATACAATACCAATTAAAATTGATTTTTTACGTCCAATCTTTGTTGAAATTATACCAATAGGAATAAAAGCTATAATTGCTGTGACATTTGCAACCAATAAAGGTAAAGTAAATGATGGGATTTGAAGGACATGAGGTACATAATCTGATACTTTTGATATAATCGCGTTATATCCCATAAACCACAGGAACACTGAGGCTAAAATCAAAATGAGTGAACGTTGTTTATCTTTAGGCAGTTGTTTCATGTCATGAGTCTCATCTTCATCTTCAATAAGATTCAATCTTAACTCTTCTTCTATTTTCTCTTGTACAAGTTTTGGTTCTTTGACTTTCCATAAGAAAATCAATAAAACAAATAACATAATAACGCCAACGATAACAAACGCTAACGTATAATGAACATACGATCTACCATCTAGTCCTAATACAGTAAGTAAAACTAACGATGTTGTCCCTGCGGCTGCACCCATCAGATTAATAATCGCATTTGCTTTACTTCTAAGTGGCTTAATCGTTACATCTGGCATTAAGCTTACAGCAGGTGATCTAAATACAGACATTGCAATAAGTGCAATCAATAGAACACTAACAAATACGATAAAATTAAATGGACTTTGAACTGTTTCTTCCCATGCAAGTGTTGATAAATAGGTTTGATAATAGTCATTTAAAAATGCTAGATCCCCTACTGTTAATTCTTCACCAGGGTTTTCAATTAGAATTTGATTGATTTTATCATACGTATTTGTCTTAAATCTATTATAGGCATTTGCAGTAATAACGCCTGCATCTTCTTTTGCTTGTCGTTCTTCATCCATCTCATCTAGAAGAGTTGCCCAAAAAGTCTCAAGTTTTCGATCATCGTTATCTTTATAATTTTCGTATAATCCAATGATTTCTGTTTGCTCAATTCTTGCTGTTTGAATATTATCCATAAACGATAAACTCATAAATGCAAATGCAGCTACAACAGTCCCTATAATCACAAAAGGAGTTCTTCTACCTTTCTTATGATTCGATCTATCTGAAATAGCACCAAATATTGGAAGCATAAATAATGCTAGTATATTATCAAGTGCCATGACGAGCCCCGAAGTCGTTTGATTTAAACCGAACTTGTCAATCATAATCTTAGCGATAATATTATCATAAGTTTGCCAAAATATCGTAATAATGAAAAACGCTAAGCCCACATAAAACGTCTTTTTATAATCTAGTTTCATAAAGTCTCCCTTAATATGATTTTTTATTAATTTTATTATAGCATTTTAGTTTTGAATATAAAAATATATTTACACTTTATAAACAATAAATGCCTTATCTTTAAAAAAGCGAAAAGAAAAGTAATATATTTGTGAATATATATTTTATAATTGAAAATGTTATGGTATCATTTTTATAAAGAAAGCGCTTTTACGAGAGGGAGAAACACATGGAAAAGAAACAAAATTTAACAATGAAAAATATTTTTTCGTATGCTGTTGGGGATTTATATGGTGGCGGAGCTTTTTTCATTATAGGTGCGTTATTTTTAGTATTTTTAACAGATGTTGCAAAAATCACACCAGCACTTGCTGGTACAATCATCTTAATCGGTAAAGTATGGGATGCAGTTACTGATCCAACCATGGGTTACATTTCTGACAATACAAAAAGCAAATATGGTCGAAGAAGAATATACTTTTTAATAGGGATCATCCCAATCTTTTTGTCGTGGTTTTTATTATGGTCTTCTTTTGGATTATCTAGCGATGTAGCCAAATTTATTTATTACTTACTCGTTTATCTATTATTTAATACTGTATTTACATTAGTCATGGTGCCTTATAACTCTATGCCTTCAGAGATGACGAATCAATATCAAGAACGATCAAAACTGATTACCATAAGAATGTTATTCTCACAAGGTGGTATGTTATTGGGTGCTGTATTACCACTTACCATTATAAACTTCTTTGATTCGAATCCGAGTTTAGGTTATATGGTCATGGCTACTATATTTGGTTTAATTTTTTCTATTCCTTGGATTTTTGTTTTCCTTGGAACATTTGAGAAAAAACACATTTTTGAAGTAACTGAAAAACTACCTTTACCTAAGGTAGCTAAAAAAATATCAAAAGACTTTGGATCCACACTAAAAAACAAGTCATTACGTATTCATACATCTATGTATATAGCAGCTTATGTCTCAATGGATATTTTTAATGCTTTATTAATCTATTTCATTAGAGATTATTTGAATCAATACAAAAACTATCAAGTTTTATTAGGTGTTGTCGTTATTATTCAAATGTTGTCTTTATTTATCGTAATGAAATTAGTCAACAAATTTGGAAATGCCAAAACCTATAGAATACACGCAACTATTTGGATGATTGCAGTATTTGCACTTTTCATGATTAATCAAAATATACCTATTTGGGCATTATTAATCGTCGGTGCTTTTGTTGGTTTGGGATTAAGTGGTTGTGTTATGACACCTTACAACATGCTAGCTTTTGTAGTAGATGCAGATGAAATGATTACTACAAAAAGACGTGAAGGTATCTATGCAGGTATGATGACTTTTATGAGAAAGATAGCTCAAGCAGTCGCATTGTTTTTAGTTGGTGTGGGACTTGAAGCAGTGAATTATCAAGAACCATTAAACGACGTTGTCCAAACACAAACACCTGAAACTTTGCTTGGTATTCGCTTAATGTTCCTACTTGGACCAGTTGTTCTATTAACTCTAGGTATTATATCTTCTTTTAGATATAAAATATCACCAAATAATCATGAAATACTTATGTCTGAGATTTCTAGATTAAAAGCTGGCGGTTCAAAAACAGATGTAGCTTCAGATCATAAACAAATCATTGAAAGCATTACAGGCCAAGACTATCAAAGCTTATGGAAAAAAGAAGGCGTAAATCATGATTAATCGTATCAAAGATGGTTTTGAAATTTATATAGATGATTTGCTTCTTTTAAGGCACAGTCTAGATAAACCTTGCTTATTTATCGGAGAAAAAGCCTTAAATATCGAAATGACAAATGGTGAGTTTGATTTTCAAGATGAGACACATTTTGAACCTGTTAAATCATTTAAAATTAAAGATAATATTATCGATTTGAATGACTTTAAAATCGAAGTTATCTCAAACCAAGAAGGACAACTTAGTTTAAAATTTATCAATTTGAATCAACCCTTTAGACTTAACATAAACTCTCATTTGGAAGAGCGCATATTTGGTATGGGTGAACATTTCACAGATTTGAATCTAAAAGGAAATATCGTGAGAAACTGGGTTGAAGAACATATTACGAGAAAGCAGATATATCATAAAATTATTAGACGTATGTTTAAATTAAAGCCTAAAAGATGGCCTTTTAAGGACTATAAAACATATTTTGTAGCACCAACTTTTGTCTCTTCACAAAACTATTTTTGTCATGTTGATACATATGGCTATGCAATATTTGATTTTTCAAAAAATGATGAACACCAGATATCTTTGTATTCAAAAGTAAATCAGATTGATTTCGTAAAAAAACCGTCACTTCTTGAACTATCCGGCGCATTAAGTCATCACATAGGTAAATTACCAAAATTGCCCGATTGGATTTATGATGGCATGATTTTTTCAATTCAAGGTGGGACTGAAATCATTAATCGAAAACTCAATAAATTAATAGACTATGATGCGAAAATCAACGGGGTTTGGTCCCAAGATTGGTGTGGTGAGTTATATACTTTTTTCGGTAAACAAGTTTATTGGAACTGGGAAGTAGATCATTTGCTATATCCAAATTTGAAAGATCAAATCAGCAAATGGCATAAAAAAGGTATTCATTTTCTTGCTTATATAAACCCTTATTTAAATGCAAATGGTGATATGTATAAGGAAGCATTAGCGCTTGATTACTTAGTTAAAAACGCTGATGGAACTCCGTTTTTAACAAAAGCAACCTCATTTTTGTTTGGTATTGTTGATTTAACACATAAAGATGCTTATACATGGTTTAAAAACATCATTAAAACAAACTATATTGACTTAGGTATTATGGGTTGGATGGCTGATTTCGGGGAATATTTACCTGTAAAATGTAAACTTCATTCTGGGACTGCCGAAGAGCTTCATAATCACTGGCCAGATCTTTGGGCAAAACTTAATAGAGAAGTTCTAGAAGAGTCAAACCTATTATCATCAGCATTATTCTTTAATAGAGCAGGTTATAAAGATAATAGTCGTTATACAACATGCATTTGGAATGGAGATCAACATGTTGACTTTACGGATGACTTTGGCATGGCTTCTGCTTTAAGAGCGATGTTGTCATTATCATTTTCAGGTATAGGATTTTCTCACTCTGATATCGGAGGCTATACGACAGTACCTTTTATTAAACGTTCTAAAGAACTTTATATACGTTGGTTAGAAATGAACACATTTACTCCTATCATGAGATCTCATGAAGGTAATAAACCTTGGAAAAATGTTCAATTTGACCATGACGATCAAGTATTAAGACTTACATCGTTTTTTACAAATATACATTACATGTTAAAGCCTTATTTCTTAGCAGTGGAAAATGAATATCAAGCTAGTGGATACCCTATGATTAGACCTCTTATGTTTCATTTTGATTATTTTACAGACAAAGCTTTTATGTTAGGTAAAGATCTCATAGTCTTTCCAGTCTTATCGAAAGGTAAACGCAAAATATCGATACATATGCCTGAAGGAACATGGATTCATCTATTTAGCGGTATAGAGTTTAGTCAAGGAACACATATGATTCAAGTACCATTTGGAAGTCCAGCAGTATTCTATCGAAAGGAATCAGAATTTAGCAATATCTTTCTAGAAATCTCAAATTACATACCTAAATAAACAAAAAAAAGAACTCAATTTTCATGAAGAAATGAGTTCTTTTTTTGAATTTATATTGATTTATACGTATTCATAACCTACAGCTATCGCTTTTTGATTTACTGGCAATAAAGCTTCTTTTTCACCTGTTAAGAAATGTTTTAAACTTTCTACAATCACTTCTTCTTTAAAGATATTGTTTACTTTTAAGTAAGCACCTAGCATAACCATATTAGCAACCTGAGGTTTATTAAGTTCATTTGCAATCTCATTCATTGGTATACCATAGATATGACATTTCTGCTTAACTTTTTCTTCAATCAATGAAGCATTATAGAAAATGTTTCCTTCGTCTGTAACTAAATCTTGAAATTTATGAAGCGATGGTAGATTAAACACCATTAAATCATCAGCTTTTTTAAATATTGGTGAGTAAATCGGTTTATCACTAATCGTCACTGCACAGTTTGCAGTACCTCCTCTAGTTTCTGGTCCATATGTAGGTACCCAAACACTATATAATCCTTGTAGGTTTGCTGCATAGGCAATGAGTTGTCCTGTAAGCATGACACCTTGGCCACCAAAGCCAGCTATTCTAATTCTTCTAATCATGACTCATCACATCCTTAAATACTCCAAGTGGGAAGATAGGAACCATTTCTTCTTTGACACGATTCATTGCGTCAAATGGCTTCATTTTCCAATTTACCGGACAAGTCGATAAAACTTCAATCATCGAAAACCCTTTACCATCAATTTGATATTGGAAAGCTTTTTTAATCGCTTTTTTAGCTTTTCTTATGTTTGGAACATCAGTTAGCATGACACGTTCTACATAAGCAGCACCGTCTACTTGTCCCAAAATCTCTGACATCTTAATCGGACCACCATGTAATGCTTGAACTCTACCATCTTGAGATGTTGTTGTTTTTTGTCCAACTAATGTTGTAGGGGCCATTTGACCACCAGTCATACCATAAGTGGTGTTGTTCGCATAAATAACAGTGATGTTTTCTCCACGATTTGCTGCATGAATTGTTTCAGCAATACCAATCGATGCTAAATCTCCATCGCCCTGATAAGTAAATACAATGTTTTCAGGCAATGAACGTTTTACACCAGTTGCAACCGCACAAGCTCTACCATGAGCTGCTTGTTGCATGTCACAATTGATATATTCATAACTAAACACTGAACATCCAACAGATGCAATACCCACTGTGTGATCTAAAACACCTAGTTCATCTAATACTTCCGCTACCAATTTATGAAGTATACCATGTGTACACCCTGGACAATAATGTGTTCGATTATCTGTAAGTCCCAGACTTCTTTCATATTTAATCATCTATTCCACCACTCTTTCATCAAAAGTCATGATAGCTTCAACAATTTCTTCTGGTTCTGGAACAATACCACCAGGTCTTCCATAAAATGCTACTTTATGTCTACCTCTATCTGAAATTAAAACGTCATCTAACATTTGTCCTAATGACATTTCTACAACCATTAAACCTTTAACACTCTTAGGTATTTCACTAAATGCTTTCTTAGGATAAGGCCATAGAGAAATCGGTCTAATCATGCCTACATTCACACCGTTTTCTGCTAAGATTTCAATAGAAGAACGACAGATTCTTGCTGTTGTTCCATAAGCTACAATGACATAATCTGGATTATTATCCATATTAATCATTTCATATTTTGTTTCGTTTTTTTCTATTTCTTTATATTTCTTTTGCAGTTTTAAATTATGTTGTTCCAGTTCATTTGGATCTAAGAATAAACTATTTATAACATTTCTACCTTCATGGTGTTTAGTTCCTATAGCTGCCCATGATTTCTTTGGTAGTTCTCTTTTTTTGACTGGAATATCTAAATCAACTGTTTCCATCATTTGACCAATAAGTCCATCAGCTAAAATCATGACTGGATTTCTATATGCATCTGCGATATCAAAAGATTCTTTAACCAAGTCAACTGTTTCTTGAACAGATTCTGGAGCTAATACAATCACGTGATAATCCCCATTGCCTCCACCACGCGTTGCTTGATAATAGTCACCTTGAGAAGGTTGTATGGTTCCTAATCCAGGACCACCTCTCATGACTGAACCAATAACACATGGTAGTTCAGCACCTGCAATATAACTAATACCTTCTTGTTTTAAGGCAATACCTACTGAAGATGATGATGTCATTACTCTTTTTCCAGAACCAGCAGCACCATAAACCATATTAATTGCTGCAACTTCACTTTCAGCTTGAACAAACACCTTACCAGCTTCAGGTAATAATTTTGATAAATACTCTGGCACTTCATTTTGAGGTGTAATTGGATAGCCAAAATAACAATCTAATCCTGCTTTAATCGCTGCTTTTGCTATCGCTTCATTACCTTTCATCAATACTTTACTCATCTGTCTGCCACCTCTACTTTTATAACTGAATCAGGACATATGATTGCACAATTTGCACACCCAATGCATTTATCCATATCTGTGACACTTATCAAATGATATCCCTTAGAATTCATTCTATTTTTGTCAAGATTAAGGATATCTACTGGGCATACATGCGTACAAAGCTCACATCCCTTACAAGCTTCATTGTCAAATGTTAAATTTCCTTTTTTCACTTGATCACATCCTATCTTTTAATATAATTGTCATGTAAACGATTAATTGTTTCTATTCTCTTCTTCGCGAATACTTTTGCTGCAATATGTGTATTGATATTTTCGCTTTCAGCGATATGATAAATGTCTAATAAGCGATCATAAATCTTTTCAATATCTCTAGTAGCACGTCCCACATTGTAATCTAATAACTCATGATAAACATTAATTAAACCACCAGCATTAATCACAAAATCAGGAGCATATAAAATACCTTTTTCTTTGATCATATCTCCATGAATATCTTCATCTAATAATACGTTATTAGCTGTACCAGCAATAATTTTCGCTTTGATTTGCGGAATCGTGTCTGAGTTTAAAGATCCACCTAAAGCACATGGAACCAATACATCTACATCTAATTTATAAAAATCTTCAGGTTTAACAAACTCTACATCTGGATTTTCTTTTTTAAGTCTTGCGATATGTTTTTCATTGATCTCAGAAAAATAAACTTTTTTCGCATTGTTCTTTACTAAATGTTTGATTAAATAATAACCCGTTTGCCCTGCGCCTTGAACTGCAAACGTGTATTTTGAAATATCCTCATCGCCAAATTGATGCATAAGTGATGCTCTAATACCATGGAATGCTCCAAGCGCTGTCATTGGCGAAGGATTTCCACTCTTACCTTCTAGTCCAACAACATAATCTGTTTCCATAGCAACAAAATCCATATCTTTAGTTGATGTATTCACATCTTCAGCAGTAATATATCTGCCATTTAAAGATTGAACATAGCGTCCTAAAGCTCTAAAGTATGCTTCAGATTTAACTTTGTCTGCTTCCCCAATTAATACTGTTTTTCCCCCACCTAAGTTGAGCCCAGCAGCAGCAGCTTTATAAGTCATACCTCTTGATAATCTTAAACAATCTAACACTGCAGCTTCTTCTGATTCATAGTTCCACAGTCTAGTTCCACCAAGGGCTGGCCCTAATGTGGTGTTATGAATACATGTAATTCCTTTCAATCCTGTCGTCTTGTCATAAAAATAGACTACCTGCTCATATCTATGTTTGGCCATGTAGTCAAAGTGTTTGAAATCGCTCATTTTAAATCTCCCTTCCATTTGTTAAAAGCACTTACATTTGTATTATAACATAGTTATAATAAGAATACATGAGAAAATTTAAGAATGTTTCTAAATAACATAATTTACCAAAAAAAGAGTACTAAAATTAGTACTCTTCTAGTCGTTTTTCTAATTGGTTGATCAGTTTACCTACATGAAAACCATCAACAAACGCATGATGAACTTCTATGGATAAAGGCATCATCATTTTTTCACCTTGTTTCTCAAATTTTCCCCATCCTATTCGAGGAACAGCATCTTTAGAATCTATGTTTGAAGGATGACTCGTTTGAGTAAACTTAGCCCAAGGAAACGTAGTTATATAAATTAAATCCTGTCTGACTTCTTCCTCTAAATCAATAAATTTATTGCCTTGACTTTTTGATTTTTGAATGGCTTTTTCTTGAAATGCATCAATATCATTTATGAAATCAGCATTCACTATTTTAAATGTATCACCATCTTCTATTTTATCTGTAAAAGAGGGTGAAACTAAATCAAAAAGAGAAGGTGCTCCATCTACAAATCGATATCTAAAATTTTCAATTTTATTTAATTCATCTAGTAATATCCACATAAATGAAAAGTAAAATGATCGTTTATTTGCTTTTACATAATCATAGAATTTTTTTACATCCAGTTCAACTGTAATTTGGTACCTTGGAAGCTCCATATCTTTATAAAACTCAAAAACATCTTTTCTCTTCCAAGAACTTATGTCAATTTTTTTCATCATCTAATCTCCCTAATAAAAATAATGTGCGTTCGTCGATGCGTTTTCTAATGAATTGACTAAAGAAAACGGCATCATATCCATGTACTGCATTTTTCATATGTCTCTCTACAACTTTAATACCTAATGATTTAAGCTTTTCTGCAAACCAGATGCCTTCATCTCTTAAACAATCATATTCCGCAGTTTCTATATATGTTGTTGGTAGTCCTTTTAAATCAGCAATTAAAAATGATGTATAAGTAAGCATACCATAATCACCATTTTTTAAATATATTTCCCACATGTTTTTATTTAAAATAGAGTTCCACATCGGTGTATCATCAAACATCTTCATTGATGGTGAGATTTGTCTATGGTCAATGACCGGATAAAACAACAACATACTCTCAAAAGATCTTTTTAGTCGATCCCTAACTAAAAGCGCAACACCAACTGATAAATTTCCACCCGCGCTATCGCCAGCAATAGATATTTGATTGATATCTATACCGAGCATATCTTTATTCTCAATCATCCATAAATAAGCTGAATAACAGTCTTCTAATCCTATTGGAAATGGGTATTTTGGCGCTAATCTATATTTAACAAAAACAGCTAAATGATTGGAGTCATCAATCATATCAGAAACCATTCTCAAATGAACCAAAGTTCCCTCAATTTGAAATCCACCACCATGAAGATATAGCAATCCTTTTTCATTTTTTGTTTCATCTTTATGTTTTAAGACAAATACTTTTATTTTCTTATTTTGATAGCCCTTAATGACATAAGTTTTTTTATTCATACCTTTTGTAGGTTTCGTAAAATATAAGCTCATATTAAAAATCATATTAAAAATAACTCTTCTAAACGAAGAATATTTTTTATACCGTAAAGGCCTTAATATTCTTAACTCTTTATCAATGTCATAAGGTTTCATCAAATCACTTTTCGAAAAGCTTTTTATACTCTCCATACCCTTCTTTTTCTAGGTCTTTTTTTGGGATAAACCTTAATGCTGCTGAATTGATGCAATATCTATATCCCCCTAGCTCAATAGGACCATCTGTAAATAGATGTCCCAAATGACTATCTGCATCTTTTGATCTAACTTCAGTTCTCATCATCCCAAAGCTTTTATCTAGCTTGGTATTGACTGATGTTAATGGTTTAGCGAAACTTGGCCACCCACAACTACTATCAAATTTATCAAGACTTGAAAACAAAGGTTCTCCAGATACGATATCAACATAGATCCCCTCTTCGTGATGATTCCAAAACTCATTTTCAAATGGTCTTTCAGTCCCTTGCTCTTGAGTCACATGATATTGTAATGGTGTTAGTTTTTTCTTTAAGTTTTCTTTTTTCATATTTTCACCTATCTTATACTAGTTTTTCTAAAAACACTTTTAAAACATCTACAAGCTTTATGATTTCGTATGATAATACTTCGTATGCTTTTTCTAAAGATGATTGATCTTTTTTCTCATTCATTTCCATCATATTTGTCAATAACCATGTTGCTCGTTTACCTGATAAATATGAACAAGAACCTTTAAAATAATGTAGTTTCTCTTTAATCTCAATACGATTTTTTGATTCTATAGCTTCTCTAATCGCATGCATATCTTTTTTATACTCTCCTAAGAAGGCTTCTATTACAGATTTAGCAATATCAAAACTATCATCAAACCTATACATATAATCTTTTTGGTCAAAAACTAAAAAAGAAGCTGGCACAAAGATTTGTTTTTGGACAGAAAGATGTTTTCTCAAAATCCGTTCTAATGCTTCCATATGAATTGGTTTAAATAGCACGTCATTCATTTGTGCCTCTTTCATCAAATCATAATCATTTAAAAATGCGTTTGCTGTTACCCCAATGATAGGAATATAACCATATTGCGGACCTAAGCTTCTAATGTTTTTTGATGCTTCAATACCACTCATCTCTGGCATCTGAATGTCCATAAGGATAATATCAAATCGCTCATTTTTTGCTGCCTCAATAGCCTTTTGTCCACTATCAACAAGTTTTGAATGGACTCCTTGTTTTTTCAATATGTTTTCAAGTGCAATTCGATTTAAGCGATTGTCATCTACGACCAAAGCATATCCAGATAATGCCTCGTTATATTTATCAAATCGTTCTTGTTTTCTTTCAAATAATTGCCCGACTATCTTTTGATATACAGTTTTTCTTGATATGATCTTTTGGAAATATAATTGAATTTGCATGTGATGTATACGATCAAAACTTCCAACTTTAATAAATAATGTAGATGATTTCGCATAGTTATTTTTATAAAAATCTATGAGTTCTAAAGACTTTTCCTGATTAAATACAATAAAATCGTACTTCTGAAGTTCATTTTCTTCAAAATAACTGACATACATACCCATAGAAAGGAACATCGTTTCAAAGTGTTTCATCACAAGATCTTGATCGGTAAGTAATACTTTAAGTCCATGAACTTCTTTAAAATCAACAAATCCCTGTTTTTTTAGAGATAGATTGAATGAAAACTTACTTCCCTTATTTGGTGTGCTTTCTAAATCTATAGAGGAACCAAGTTTTTCAATCAACTGCTTTACAATGGATAAACCAAGGCCTGTACCTTCATATTTTCTTGAATCTCCCGAATCAATCTGATAAAACTTATCAAATATCTTATCGATATGATGGTCATGAATACCAATACCTGTGTCTTCTATAGTAAATCTAACAAGGTCGAATACATCACCTTTTTCTATGCATTTAACACTCATTTTGATATATCCTTGATGTGTGTATTTAATCGCATTACTTAATAAATTTAAAATAATTTGTCTGATTTTTGAATAGTCAGCAATATAATGATGCTTGATCGAGTAATCAAAATCAAAATCAACATCTAATCCCTTTTCATATGCTTTTGAAAATATGGTCAACATCATATTTGTCAGTTCATTCTCTAGGTCAAATATATCTTCAAAAATATCAACCTGACCACTCTCTATTTTTGATATATCTAATAAATCATTAATCATCGACATCAAAGCTTTTGTTGAGTAAGATGCAATATCATGATATTCTTTTTGCTCTGTCGAAAGTTCAGTCGACTCAAGTAAATACAATGCATTAGAAATTCCATGTAATGGTGTTCTAAACTCATGACTAATTTTGGCTAAAAACTGATTTTTTTCTAAACTAGCCTCATCAGCTTTCTGTTTGAGTTCTATTAATACTTTTTGCTGTTCCTGTTTTAATATCGCATTGGTAATAACCTCGGAAAGAACTTTGAGCAAGTTCATTTCTTTATCATTCCATTGCCTTTTATTTCTAACATCATCAAAGCCAACAAATCCTAAACATTGATCCGCATTCATTAATGGAAGTGTTGTTACTGATTTTACACCTTGAGGCTCTAATATATCATATATTAAATGACCTTGTTTTAGTGCAATAACATCCTCGTAAATCACAGGATTTCCTTCTAAGTGATGATTGACCCATACTTGATCAAAAATGTCCATACTGATGTTTTGCAAATTCTCTATTTCTTTTGACACGTTTTTATTGCACCACTCAAATGTATTGCTCATGACACGTTTATCGTGATCATAACTAAATACATAAACACGATCTACATCAAGAAAATCGCCCACCATAGCAAGCGCATTTTCGATTTTCTCATGAAACTCATTGATGTTGATATTAATCAGTTCAGTTGCAATACTTAATACAATTTCTTGAAAACCATCATGATTATTCATAAATCCCTCTACATAAATGAAGTCTTATATAACTATTATATATGAAAACTCAATTTCTTGAAAGTATAAGAAAAAAAGGCATGCGCCTTTATTTTGAAAATCTATGTGCAATTGAGCTTGCTGCTGCTGCAGCCATAGCCCCAACGATGTCATCTAAAAATGTATTGCATCGATTTGGTTTTTTTCCTTCCTTATCCAAAACACCGATAATTCCCGGTTTTGCTTTATCTACATATCCAAAATTTGTAAATCCAATGGATCCATATACATTAACGATAGACAATGCCATGATTTCATCAATACCATATAAACCGTAGTCATTTAATAATATTGTTGAAAGTGGTTCAGATAACAAGCCTTTTTCAGCTAAAACATCAAGTTCTACACCTGTAATAACTGCATGTTGAACCTCTCTTTTCTTTACAACTTTTTTTACATGTTCTAAACAATACTCCAAAGTTAAATTTGGAATATATTTTTTTTGTAAGTCATAGGTGATTTCTGCAATATCTTCTAGTTTGACACCACGTTTTTCTAGTGTATCAACAACAATCTGATAGTTCTTTTGGGCTTCGCGAAGCTCTTCTTCTGTCTTTTGAAAACTCACGGAGATTCCTCCCTTTATTTTTAGAGTGTATTACTATTATACACGAATCAAGTGATTAATCAAGCCCAATATTTTTAATCCTCTTTTATAATGATGGTTTTGCTATTTTCTAAGTAAATAACATCCTCTATACTTAAGTCACTTCTACCTATTGAAAAATCAGTAGTCAATATTTGTGCACCACTTTCCATAGCATCTAAAAATCTTGATTGACTAAAATGTAGATTAGAATCTATTCTAGTTCTCACCATGAAGTGCTGATCAACTAGTGTTTTTATTTTTTCTACATCCACATCATTTTGTACAAAAAAGGATGCATAACTTGGTAATATCTCAGTATAATAACTTCCTATAAACATGGACTGTTTTTGTAAGGTTTTATCCATCTCATAGTAGGGCGCAGTATAATTTCCTGGATGTAAAACGAAAATCGTTTGATTCAAAAGATCACTAATCACTGGCCATCCATCATTCATGATGACATCACTTAAAACTTCAGTTTCATCAATCAAATGAGATGGTTTATATACATAAGTTTGAAGTTTAGTGCTGATAAGTTCATCTAAAAGGGTTAAAGCATTTTGGTCAAAAGCATCTAAAAATGGATCAAGCATCATCCAATCATCTTTGACTTCAACTAAAATGATAATCGGCAAATGTGTTTGATGTTCGGAAAAGAGCTTAATCTCTTCTAAAACAAGTTCAAAATTTACTGCTTGACTACTTTGATCTACAAGTGGTACATGTGTTAACTCAAAAACGCCGTTTCTAAATCTTAAATCAAACTCAAAACTTCTAATCCCGAGGTTAAGTTGGTCAGTTATAGACTGATAACCATAATTCAAAGCTCTTGCTTCAGCAAATGAGTCACCTAAACCAACGAAAAATCTACCGATTGCTGGACCTACTTTTTTGTAACTATTATGTGATGCAAGCATTCGAATATCGTCTAATTTTACAGATGGATTATCAAGATCAAAGTTCACAAAATTACTCTCATCGAGATCATCATGCTGCCCTGATTCATACAACTCTCTTATCATTTCCATGTGTTTTTCTTGTTTGTTGATATCAATCGTTCTTACTAAAACTAATCTAATGATAATCCCTAAAAAGAAAATGATTAGCATAGACAGTGTTATGATTGTTATTTTTAATAATTTCTTCATAATTTATCTCCTCAGTTTGAACACTTATTTGTCTTATTTATAAATCTAATATATAATAAAGAAAAAGGAGTTTTATTATATGGATAAATCAATAATTGCTCAAAAAAAACCTTATGTCGTTGAACTTGAAGCTGGTAAAAAGTACTTATTTTGCACTTGTGGAAAAAGTGAACATCAACCTTTTTGTGACCTTCAAAGTCATAAAGGAAGTAGTCATACACCTAAAACATTTACTGTAGAAAAAGATGGCACATACTATTTATGTGGTTGTAAGCACTCTAAAAATCAGCCTTATTGTGATGGCACACATAAAACTTTATAAACTCATGAGTTAGGAGATATCCCTAACTTTTTTTTTGCAGATAATTTGTCAATTCAAGTGCAACGCATCATAGTGCTCATTGATTACTTCTAATGGAGTTTTAAAGTTGATACATTTTCTTGGTCTATTATTCAAACGATTTAATACTTCATTAACTTCATGATGATCAGTTTGTGACAAATCCATTCCTTTTGGATAATATTCTCTTAATAAACCATTTGTATTTTCATTAGTTCCTTTTTGCCATGCACAATAAGGATCAGCGAAATACATCTGACAATTTAACTTCTCTTCAATCTCTTGATATCTAGAAAATTCTTTTCCACGGTCACATGTTATTGTTTTTACAAGTTCCGATGGAAACTGTGATAATAATTCAATCATCGCAGCCGTGACATTCTCACTTGTCCTATCGGGCAACAGTTTAACAAGATACAGTCTTGATTTACGTTCAACTAATGTGACAAAACAGTATTTACTTTTGCGCTGATGATTAAATCTTCCTGATTCAACTGTATCAGCTTCCCAGTGACCTATGGATTGTCTTTTATAAACTTCTTTAGGCCGTTTTTTTATCGGTTTACCAATATTGAATCGTCCTCTTGTTTCTGCAGGTCGTTTAAACTTGCCTTTACGTCTTAATTTTGTCATATTTCCTTTGATAAGATATTTCTTATGGATCCATCTATAAATAGTTGAAAAACAGGGGATTTTTTCAGGTTGTCCTTTATCTCTCATAGCTATTTGTTCTGGAGACCATTGTTGATTCAATTTGCTTTCAATATACTCTTTGATGATTGGTGATATTTTTACCTTTCTATGGCTATTGATTCGACGTTTGTTGTATTTTTTTTGTGCGACATGAGGTAAGTATTTGTAACGATATCCACATGAATTTCTCTTTAACTCTCTAGATATCGTACTAGGACTCCTCTTTACTGCTTTACTAATCTGTCTAATACTCACGCCTGATAACCATAACTGATATATACATGTTCTTTCTTCTATGGTAAGATGTATGTAGTTCATAGTTTCTCCTTTTGTGTTTGTTTGGTCACTTACATTATAAAGGAATCTATGAACTTTTTTGATTTTTATTTAGTGTTGCACTTGTAATTATAAATTATCTGCAAAAAAATCTTTGATTTCAAGCATATGTAATGTCTCATTCCACAATCTCTCAATCACTTCTTCTTTATATGTGATTGGATTTGATGTTACAATCACACCATGTCTGACGTAACTTCCGGATTGATTATCAAAGTTGGGTTCTGTTATAACATTTAACATATGTCTAGCGGCAACTTCAGGATCAATACCTTTTTTTGCTCGCCATGTCCATATGAAACTAGCTAATTTCGATGTGTTTTTAGTTCCAATATCAGTTTTCACTAAACCTGGATCAATGGCATATATTGGTATATCTTTATACTTACTAGCAAATCCTTTTACAAATAATACATTATATAGTTTAGATCTTTTATATGACCTTAAAATTGAATAAAGTGTTTTGGTCTCTAGATTATTAAAATTAATGTTAGCTCTATAATGTGACTGTGAACTAACCACAAGTATTCTTGATTTTGTATTTTGATTCATATAATCAAGTAATTGGTAAGTTAAATCTACAACAGCCAAATGATTTACTTGAAAGGTTAACTCGTGATTGTCTTTACTGATATGATATCCTGAAGTAACTCTTCCTGCAACATGGCACATATAATCAAGTCTTATGTTTTTTTCTTCCAAAAGATGTATGACCTGATTTGAGATATTTATAATGCCTTCATGATTGCTTAAATCACCTTTAACAATCATAAGTTCACTCTTGTTATCTAAATGATTTACTTCTTTTTTTAACTGTTCAATTTTCTCATCACTTCGACCTAACCCTATCACGTCAATATTAGCCTTTAAAAGTGTTAAAACTAAACTTTTGCCTATACCCGAAGTTGCACCTGTTACTAATGCCAATTTTCTCATTTTAATCACCACATCTATCTATTGTTTTCCTTTATTATACATGATATCATTTTGAGATGAAATTTTTATGTTATAATAATTTTGAATACGGAGGTTAACATGAAAAAAATTAGTGTTTATTCTGAAGTCGCACCCCTAAAAAAAGTACTTTTACATCGTCCTGGCAGGGAACTAGAGAACTTAACACCAAAGTGGTTAAATGAGTTGTTATTTGATGATATCCCTTGGCTTATTAAAGCTCAAGAGGAGCATGATTATTTAGCTAAAGTTTTGAAAGAAAATGGCGTGGAAGTTGTTTATTTAGCTGATTTAGTTGAAGAAAGTCTTTACACACCAGCTATTAAAAAACAATTTATCGACCAATTTTTAAAAGAATCGAATCTTAATCATCATAAATCAAAACAAAAAGTTTATGATTACTTGAGCAACATGCCAACAAAAGAAATGATTTTAACAACGATGTCAGGTATTGTCAAAACCGATTTTCAGACTTACAGAAAGCAAACTTTGAAAGACTACATTAGAGATTATCCATTTATCACAGATCCAATGCCGAATCTTTATTTTACAAGGGATCCATTTGCATTTGTCTATGACCATGTCTCACTTAATAAGATGTATAAGAACACAAGAGCACGAGAAACCATATATGGTGAATATATTTTCAAATATCATCCAATCTATAAAGATACACCTAAAGTTTACGATAGATCTGAAGATTATTCGATTGAAGGTGGAGACATTTTAGTTCTAAGTGATCAAGTGATTGCGGTAGGTATATCTGAAAGATCAGAACCAGATGGCGTAGAAAATTTTGCGAAACACATTTTCGCAAAAACTGATGCAGAAGTTGTTTTAGCAATTGACTTACCTAAAAAAAGAAGTTTCATGCATTTAGATACAGTTTTAACTCAAGTTGACAAGGATAAGTTCTTGATTCATCATGATTTTTTAGGCAACTTAAATGTATATGAAATCTATAGAGGAAGTCGTCCAAAAACACTTAGAATCATCCCTAAAAATTACTCAATAAAACGTCTATTCTCATATCATTTAAAAACTAAAATTACAGTCATCCCATGTGGTGGAGATGATAAAATCGCATCAGATAGAGAACAATGGAATGATGGTGCCAACGCACTTGCAATAGCGCCTGGTGTTGTGATTGTTTATGAAAGAAACGCAATCACAAATAAACTCTTACAAGAAGAGGGCGTTAAGACCATCGAAATTCCATCTAGTGAGTTATCTAGAGGTCGTGGCGGTCCAAGATGTATGAGTATGCCACTGATTAGAGAAAGTAAAAACAGCTGATTTTGTCAGCTGTTTTTTAATGTAATATATCTATAATTATTTGTTTCAATGACTTTAAACCCAACTTTATCTGCCATCACTTCAAATGTTTTTGGAGTGTAGAATGTGACATGGCTTGGGTCTCTAATGTAAAACCAATCAAAAAATTCATCTTTTTCTTTCGGGTGAAAAAGCGTCATAATGGCTAGTATACCATCTTTTTTTAAAACACTTTTCAATTGATTTAGTGTCTGTCTAGGTTGCCATAGATGTTCAAAAACTTCAGAAGAAATGATGCCGTCATAGACATGATTAAATACTGATTCATCCTTTGCATAAAAGTAATCATATATATCCACATCAAAATGATATCTTTTATTCAAAATTTCCTTTAAAACAGGTTCAGGTCCACTACCAAAATCTAACAAATGACCTTTTTTTATGTGTGGAATCAATGCACTATCTACAAAATTTGTAAGAAAGTTCACGTATCCTTGGTCTTCAATAGAGTTTTCATGTTGTTCATAAACATGCTTCTCTTCTTTAAGTGTTATTCTATTGGTTTCATCTTTATAAATCACTTCACAAGATTCACACTCATGAAAAATCATATCAAACCTTGGATGTTTATATGTTTTTATTTGTTTTGATCCGCAGATCTTACATATAGGCATAAACCCTCCTAAAATATATTGATTATAATTTCATATATGATTGGAATAAGTAATGCAGGTAGCAAGTTGGCTACTTTTATTTTTTTAATTTCCATAAAGTTAAATCCAATAGCAATCAATATAATACTTCCAATCATAGATAATGCACTGATTATATCTGGTGTTGCATAACTGCTTAAATATCTTGCTAAAAGCGTGATTGATCCTTGATAGACAAGAACACTGATTGCTGAAAAGGCAACCCCAATACCTAAGAAAGAAGCCAATACCATTGCGGTAATAAAGTCTAATGTTGATTTAATTAGTAGTGTTGTCATGCCTAGACCTAATCCATCTTGAATTGCGCCTGTAATTGCCATAGCGCCCACACAAAAGATTAAGGTTGCTGTAATGAAACCTTTAGCAAGCGGTGGTAGCTTGTATTTTTTTTCGACTTTGTATGCCAGATCAGTAAGTCTTTGATCGATATCAATCCACTCACCTATGATCACACCAATCACTAAAGATAATATGATGAGCAAATCCATTCGTGTTGAAAAAGACGTTCCATCAAAGACTATAAAATCTTTGACAAACCACCCAATAGATAATGCAATCAAGCCTAATCCTAACGTGAACATAATTGCTTTTTGTATTTTTTCAGATAATCCCTTTTTAAAAATGATGCCTAGAAAGGTCGCTAGTATAATTGCAGCTGCATTAATTATAGTTCCCATAATATGTCATTCACCTTGTTTATATACCTTTCTTTAAAAATATGAAGAGTCAATCAAGAAACTTGAAAGACTCTTTATCATTACCATGGAAGTGGATCGTTCTTAATGTGGTTGTCGTATAAATCTATAAAAGCTTGTTTAAATTTTTCTGGTAGCTTATATGATTGATATTCAATGTGATTTTCTAAATGTTCGATATTTTTAATACCAGGAATCACTAAATCAATTTCATCAAAGCTCATGATAAATGCAATCGCATATTTCGTAACATTGTCATCTTTAGTGATATTTTTGATTTCTTGAACGAGTTTAGCTCTTCTTTCAATCGTTTCAATATCCCATCTCGAACGGATGCCTTCAAACTCGGAATTTTCATTATATTTGCCAGTTAACCAACCTGAATCAAGTGGAACTTTTGTAATAAGCGTTATTCCTTTTTCTTTAGCTTTTTTGAACAATGGTCTCGCTTCTTGAAAAAAGATATTAAATAGTATCTCTACTACATCAACATTTAAATGTTCGATCACAGCTTCTAACTCTTCATAAGTATCAATACTTACGCCATAGGCCTTAATTAAACCTTCTTCTTTAAGACGATCTAACTCTTCAAAATGATCTGTTTCGTGTTTTAATATGCTCATATCTGGATTATGTAATAAAACGCTATCTAGTGATTTAACCTTTAGTCTTTCTAAAGATTCATAAATTTGCTCTTCTAGTGATGAAACACTAAAATCAGTACTTCCATCAGCCATATGCCCAAGCTTTGTATTAACAATGATTTGATCTTCTTTACCAGATATTGCATCACCGATAATTGTTTCACTCATGCCTGCTGCATATCCAGGGGCTGTATCAAAAAAGCGAATACCTGAGTTTATAGCTTTTTTGACAAGTCCTACTCCATCATCATAAGCCATATAACCCCAAAATTCAGTATTGCCTAATTGCCATGCACCAAATCCTAACCTTGGTGTTTTCTTATTTGTTTTTAAAAAGGTAAATTCCTTCATAAAGCACCTCCGTTACCATACTTTTATTTTAACATACAATTTTCGATGTTTAGCCTCTAAAGAGCTAAAAATCATGATAAAATAAACAAAAGGAGATGATTTTGTGAACATCATAAAAAAACAACTCATGATACCGACAACCCAAAAAAAACGTACGATCAGAGTTTTAGTTCCGGATGATTATGCAAAAAGTGATCAAGCATATCCTGTGATTTATATGCATGACGGACAAAACCTATTTGAAGATCGTACTGCTTACAATCAGTCATCGTGGAGAGTATATGAAACTTTATCACAGTTAAAAACTGATAATAAAATTAAAAGAGATGTAATTGTTGTTGGCATTGACAATTCTGATTTACGGTTTTTTGAGTATTCCCCTTGGGTTGGAAAAGACATGGTTAAAAAAATGTTTAAGATTCAGATCGGCGGTCTCGGTGATGTCTATGCTGATTTTGTAGTTAAGAAAGTTAAACCTTATATCGATAAAAATTTTAGAACGCTACCTAATTATGAACATACTTCAATTGCCGGAAGTTCTATGGGCGCTTATATTTCTACATATATTGCCGCAAAACATCCTGATATATTTAAAAATGTTGGTGTTTTTTCATTAGCATCTTGGTTTAATGAAGATGATTTTTTGAAATATATTGATGTAGCTGACATTAAACCAGATCAAAGGTTTTTTATATCCATCGGCAAGAACGAGTCATCTGACCCATCAAATAAAAACTTCAATAAAATATATTTAAATAACAGTAGACATTTAAAAACTCATTTAGAAGAAAAAAATGTAGAAGATATCTTCTACATTGAAACTGATGATATTCATAATGAACTTGCATGGCGAAAAATGTTTGAAACATTTGCGCTTTGGTTATTAAAATAAAAATTTATTCAAACATCCATTTTAAAACATCTTTAATATACATATCCCATAATCTCCATTCATGACCACCTGGTGATTCTTGATGAATATATGGGATGTTTTTTTCATTTAAATTTTTCAATAGATTGATGTGATCTGGATAAAGAAAGTCATCTGTTCCACAAGCAATAAATAGGCCCGGTATGTGCCCTTTATTATATGCTTTTTCTAACAAATAAAAAATGTCATTCTTTGTGCCTTTGACAGGCATTTTTCTAAATGCACTGATAAACTGTTTGCTTTTTGGTAAATGCTTATTGAGTTCATACAATCTATCCACATCGATAGCACCCGAAAGGCTTGCTATTTTTTCATATTTGTTTGGATAGGTTAATCCGATTTTTAATGCCCCATACCCACCCATGGATAATCCAGCAACATATCGATCTTCTTTCTTTTTAGATACAAGAAACATATGTTCAATGATTTGAGGTAATTCTTTAGCAACATAATCAAAATATTTAATGTTGTATATATTATTTGTATAATAACTATTATGAACCGAAGGCATCACAACACAAATACTATACATATTTGCATACCTCTCAATTGCAGTTTGTCTCATCCAGTCCATATAATGTCCTGTGTATCCATGTAATAGATATAAGACCTTAACTTTTTTTGCTTCTCAATATGCTCTGGATAGATAACTGCAACAGTAGTATTCATATCTAACATGTTTGATTTCATTTGAATTTCCATAAATGCCATAGTATCACTCCTCAAACTCATTATACAAGATGATGTTTTAAATAAGAATACTATTTTGTGATTATTTCTTTCATAGTTTAAGATAATCCCCAATAAACATGAAAGATGACCCATAATATGATAAAATATAAGATAAATGACACCAAAGGAGAATCTTATGGACAAACAAAGTTATCAATTATCTTATGAAGATACTATAAAAAATCTAAATACTCACATAGAAAATGGCTTAACTGAAGATGAAGCCAAAAAGCGATTAGAAAAATATGGTAGAAATGAGTTGGAAGAATCTAAAAAAAGACCACTGATTTTAAGATTTTTCGATCAAATCAATGACTTTATGATTTATGTGCTTATTGCTGCATCAATCTTATCATTTGTTACAGATGAGCCTTCAGAAGGTATCTTAATCTTAATGATTGTTTTATTAAATGCTTTACTCGGTTTATTTCAAGAAGCAAAAGCTGAAAAAGCACTGGAATCAATCAAAGCTATGTCTTCGCCACAAGCAAAAGTTTTAAGAGATGGTCAAGAAAAATTAATCGATGTTAAATTTCTAACTGTTGGTGATATTGTTATTTTAGATGCAGGAGATTATGTCCCTGCTGATGTTAGAATCATAGAATCCATTAACTTAAAAACTGACGAGTCTCCATTAACTGGTGAAGCCATTCCTGTTGAAAAAACAGTAGAAATAATTAATGAAGATGAAGTTGCATTAGGTGATCGTACCAATTTAGGATTCATGGGGACTGTAGTCACTTATGGACGAGGTAAGGCAGTTGTTATACACACTGGTATGCAAACTGAATTAGGGAAAATAGCGACAATGCTTAGTGAAACAATGTCAGAAACCACGCCGCTTCAAAAAAGTATGGCAAAACTTGGTAAGACCTTAGCTTTACTTGCCCTAGGTATTACATTCATCATCTTCGCAATTACAATTATTGAAGCTTATACCATTGACGGAAGTGCTTCATTTGAAGATTGGAAAGAAGCATTACTTACTTCTGTTGCGTTAGCTGTAGCTGCAATTCCTGAAGGATTACCTGCAATTATTACGATTGTATTAGCTTTAGGCATGCAAAATCTTGTTAAAAAGAATGCAATTATTAGAACTCTTCCTGCTGTAGAAACTTTAGGATCTACGAGTATCATATGTTCAGATAAAACTGGTACATTAACACAAAATTTAATGACTGTTACAAAAGTTTTTGTTGAAAATAAATTAGTAGATATCAATGAGAAAACCAAAACTAATGAAGCCTTAGATAAATTAACATTATTTGGTGCCTTATGTAATGACACGAAAGTCTCTATTCAAGACAATCAATATGTAAAAATAGGGGATCCAACTGAAATAGCATTCATCGATCTTGCACTTACATTAAATAAAAAGCCAATGGATATGATTGATGATAATGAAAGAATATACGAACTTCCATTTGACTCAGATCGAAAAATGATGACAACTGTTCATGATTTTAAAGATGGAAGATACGCAGTTGTTAAAGGGGCACCTGATGTCATCTTTAGTCGTTCTTCTTCTGTTTATAACCAAGAAAAATTTGATATTAAGCCCTATGAAAAAGCAAATCAGGATATGTCAAACAATGCTTTACGCGTATTAGCTGTTGCATTTAAGAAAATAGATAAGTCATTAACATTAAAAAACTTAACAACTGATGATCTAGAAACTGACTTAACGCTCCTTGGTTTAGTTGGCATGATTGATCCTGCAAGACCTGAAGCAAAAGACGCTATCGAATTATGTAATAGAGCTGGTATTAAAACGATTATGATTACCGGTGATCATATCAATACTGCAGTTGCGATCGCTCGTGATCTAAATATTCTATCTGATCATGAACTTGCAATCACGGGTAAAGAACTTGATCAAATGAGTGATGATGAATTTTTTGAAAAACTAGAAAACATAAGAGTATACGCTCGTGTAAGTCCAGAAAACAAAGTTCGTATTGTTGATGCCTGGAAAAGAGCAAATAAAGTTGTTGCAATGACTGGTGATGGAGTCAATGATGCTCCTTCTATTAAAAAAGCTGATATTGGTATATCAATGGGTATCACAGGTACAGAAGTTGCAAAAGGTGCAGCTGATATGGTCTTAACCGATGATAATTTTGCAACGATTGTCAATGCAGTAAGCGAAGGTAGAACCATTTTTGCAAACATAAAAAAAGCAATCCACTTTTTACTCAGCTGTAATATCGGTGAAATTGTTACAATTTTCTTAGGAACAACTATCGGCATATTAATCTTTAGCGGTCGCGTTACTACACTTACCGCTGTTCAAATCCTATGGGTAAATCTTGTAACTGATTCACTCATGGCTATTGCATTAGGTTTAGAACCTAAAGAAGAGAATATCATGGATCAACAGCCAAGAGATACACAAAAATCGATATTTGCTGATGGATTAGGTATGAAAATTGGACTTCAAGGTTTAATGCTAGGATTAATTTCATTTGCAGCATATATCATCGGATGGTTCTTAGAGCCTTCAGCAATTAGAGAAGTAAAAATGATTACTGCGCAAACAATGACGTTTATCGTTCTTGCATTATCCCAATTAGCTCATGCATTCAATGTAAGAAGTGAACTCTATTCAATCTTTAAACTTAAGAGAAATAAGTTTATTTTCTATGCTTTAGCAGCAAGTATTACTTTACAACTACTGGTTGTATTCATACCATTTACAAGAGATGTTTTTGGTATAACAGCACTACCTTTTAACTACTGGTTTATTATTATTGGATTAGTAATTCTACCCATATTAATTATCGAAAGTATTAAGTTAGTTAAAAACCGTAAGTAAAGATAAAGCCGAATCGCTTGATTCGGCTTTTTTTATGCAGGAATTAAATCAATTAGTTCTTCAATGAGCTTAATTTCTTTTTTTATTTCTTCAAAAAATGTTTGATCAATTTCTCTAAACATCCTCAAATCAAAAGAATCAATTCTTGTGTCTAAAGCGATATAAACTTGATTATCTTTAAATCCAAACATGACTCTTTTCGCAACACTTCTAAACTCAATAAGTTTTTCCATAAACGCTGGTTTTAATAAGTAAAATGCAGAATGTTTATCAACTGAAAACACATCATAAAGTTTATTAAAAGCAATCGATTCTAAATCAACTCTCTGTAATTCAGAAAACCAATTAAACCCTATAGATAGATTCGGCATGATATAGACATCGTTTTCAAATTTTTTCTCAAAATCAATCATGAAAAATCTGCCTTGAAAAACTGTAACAACCGTTGTAGATTTACCATTACTTCTAACATCTTGAAGTTTTACATCAGCGCAAGCAAATTTTTTATCCTTCATAACGCCTGATAAATAATCTTCACTATAATATCTATCTTCTTTTTTCAGTATTTTCGATCCATATACCACTTCTTTTTCAAAGCCTTTTTTTGGATCATAATCAATGCCTTTAATCTCATCCTCAATGATTTTTTTAACATGTATGGCTTTGAAATCAGTAGATAGTTTTTTAAACTGTGATCCCGTAATTGCCATGATGAGACCACCAGCAATAAATCCAATCATAAAAACTGGATTTGCAATAAAACTGATAAATGATATACCTGTAATTGCTCCCCCAAAAATCATGAAGCCTTCTAACCTTTTCTTCTTGTTATTTATTTCTCTTAGATCCATTTGTCTTCACCAATTTAACCCAATTGTTACTTACGCTAACTGATTTTATACTCGCGATAAACTTACCGAATTGTGAGAACCCAAATTCTTTATAATTGAAGCCTAAGAAGATTTCTTCTAGTTCTTGCTTTAATTGTGACAACAACATCTTATTTGTTTTCTGTTCACTGACTATGTCGATAACTTTCTTAGCGATTTCATCAAAATTCAACCCTGATTTAAACTCTACAATCATATCATTTTGAATCGTTCTTAGTCCAGAAAATGTATTGACTAAGCTGGATAAATTCTTAACTCCGTATTTTCTTACATCAAAATCAGAACTTCTATTTCTTAACATATTGCCTAAATTACTTAATGGCATCTTATTGCCATTATCTATGATGATATCTTTTATGATTTTTTCAATGTCATCATCGTCATTATTCATTGTAGTTGAAGCAGTTCCATCTTCATCTTCTAAATACTCAAAATACTTAAACTCATTACATGCTGACTTGAAAGCCTCTGTAACTTTCTTTTCATTACCAACACCAATAACGGTCATACCACCTTCTCTAAGTTTCATCGCAAGTGGTGTGAAATCACTATCGCTTGTAATCAAAAAGAACGTATTAACTTTTTCTTGATACATCATCTCTAAAGCATCAATTGCCATCGCCATATCTGCAGCATTCTTTCCAGATGCAACATTATACTGATGCATCGGTTTAATCGCATAGTTTAAAGCTGTTTGGTGCCATTCTTTTGGTAAATTCCATATATCTCCATAAAACCTTGCAATGACAATTCTCCCATATTTTGCGATCTCATGCATGATTGGTTTAATATATTTAGCTGAAATATTTTCAGAATCAATTAAAAGTGCAATTCTATAATTATTTTGTTCCATATGAACCTCTTTTCTAAACATCGTTTTGTCTATATTAAGTATAGCATAATTAGTGCAAAATGAAAATGTCACACTAAAACAAAAAAAGAAGATATTAAGCCAATATCTTCTTTTATTATCAATCATTTCTAATCGATTAATTCATAATTTCTAAATTTAGCAACTTGCTTAACATCTTTATCTCCACGACCGGATAAGTTGACAACAATAATCTTATCTTTAGGAAGTTTTGGTGCAAGTCTTATTGCTTCTACGACAGCATGTGAACTTTCAATCGCTGGTATGATACCTTCTACTTTTGATAAATATTCAAATGCAGACACAGCTTCTTCGTCTGTTGCACTTACATAATTAACTCTTCCGATATCTTTTAAATATGCATGCTCAGGTCCAATACCTGGATAATCTAAACCTGCAGAGATCGAATAAACTGGAGAAATTTCACCATCATCTTCAGTTAACACAAGTGTTCTCATACCATGAATCACAGCTTCTTTTCCTAGTGTCATGGTTGCAGCATGTTCTTTCGTATCAATACCTTTTCCAGCTGCTTCTACACCAATAAGATTAACTTCTTTATTATCTATAAAATCGTAGAATGCTCCAATAGCATTACTTCCACCACCTGCGCAAGCAATGACATAATCAGGAAGTCTTTGTTCGACTTCATTTAGTTGTACCTTAATCTCTTCGCCAATCACTTTTTGGAAATCTCTTACCATCATTGGATATGGATGTGGACCTACTGCTGAACCAATTAAGTAAAAAGTATCTTCTAGTTCACTACTCCATGTAATTAAAGCACTATCTACTGCCTCTTTTAAAGTCTTTAAACCATCATGAACTGCAACAACTTTAGCTCCTAATAGCTCCATACGATAGACATTTAAAGACTGCTTAATCATATCGACATATCCCATGTGAATCTCACATTCCATACCAAATAATGCTGCCGCAGTTGCAGTCGCAACGCCATGTTGTCCAGCCCCAGTTTCCGCAATCAATTTCTTTTTACCCATGCGTTTTGCAAGGAGTGCTTGACCAATCACGTTATTGATTTTATGTGCACCTGTGTGATTTAAATCTTCTCTTTTGAAATAAATTTTTGCGCCACCAAGATCTTCTGTCATATTTTTTGCATAATACAATAAAGAAGGTCTATTTGCATACGTTCTTAAATAAAATTTAAATTCATTTAAAAAATCCTCATCATGCTTATACTTGTTATAAGCCTCTTCTACTTCTTTAACCGCTTTAAGAATAGGTCCTGGGACATATTGTCCACCAAATTTTCCAAACTCCATTTCTTTTTCCTTTCTCGTCTTTTTAGGAAAAAGTATTTGTTTTTTGGGTATAAAAAAAGAGCATCATCCATCGGGACGAGATGCTCGTGGTACCACCCAAATTCAAGAAACTATGTTTCTCCTTTAACAAAATACTCCATCATTTAAGACTTTTATATTTTTAGTTTGCTAACGGAAACCAACCGGCTCAGGCTACTTATTTCACCCTGCTTCTCAAAAGGCCATTCACTTAGTTATTGAATATATCCATCTTTCACTACCATGGACTCGCTAAATATGTTTACCTAAGTTACTCTTCTTTATCATAGAATTTACTCTTTATTATAATGAATTTTTTTTCTTTGTCAACATATAAACTATTTTTTTACATACAAGCGTAGATGATGTATAACAAAGCGGTAATGATTGGTATGATACTCATGATCAGCTTGATCAAATTTGTCTTACTCATATCCTTAAAAAATTTTAATATTGTCGCTAAAGGTATCATTAGCGCAACCACATAAAACGCACTTCTCAAAACCATAAAGAATGTATCATCGTATAATGTGTTTGTACAAACGCTGCCCCTAATTATAAATACACCTTGTATAATCATATAAATGAATAAACTATATAAAATAGTAAAAAATATTGAAGTTGTATTTAAATATTTCTTAGCTATCATTTCTATGCCCCCTAAGTTTTTATACGCTTCCATTATATCTTTTTAATAAAAAATGTCAACATAAAGTCAATTGAAATATTCTAAATCTTTACAGATTGTTTTGTTCTAGTCAAACATCATTTTAGTTTTGTTCGCGATTTTAACTAATATCAACATCACAGGAACTTCTACTAATACACCAACGATTGTCACAAGAGCTACACCTGGATTAAGGGGGAATAATGCGATTGCTACAGCAACTGCTAACTCAAAGAAATTGCTCGCACCAATCATACCTGCAGGAGCAGCAACATCATGTGGTAGTTTAATCAATTTTGCGCCATAATAAGCAATAAAAAATATGAAAAACGTTTGAATAACAAGTGGAATACTAATGAGTAAAATATGTGTTGGATTATCAATGATGAGATCACT
The DNA here is from genome assembly GCA_002838205.1 of Tenericutes bacterium MZ-XQ. Lineage (NCBI taxonomy): Bacteria > Bacillati > Mycoplasmatota > Tenericutes bacterium MZ-XQ. The sequence goes on from CP017950.1 coordinate 1,550,144, forward strand.
TTGGAGTGAAAAGATAAGAATTAAAGTCACTAATAAACCCATAATGGTTGTTTTCGAAAATTTTGGAATAACTATTTCTTTTAAAAATTCTTCACCCTTATTTTTGATTATATAATATCTTGTAAGCGAAGCTGCTAGAAGCGGAATCACTACAAAGATTAAAACTGATAAAAATAGTGTACCCCATGGTACAGTTATACCACCAATACCTAATAGCAAACCTACAATAGGTACAAATAGTAACAATATGATTAAATCATTGGTTGCTACTTGAACAAGGGTATATGCAGGATTACCTCTAGTTAAACTACTCCAGACAAAAACCATAGCTGTACATGGTGCAGCACCTAGTAAAACAGCACCTGCCAAATAATCATTTGCTAACTCATTAGGTATTAGATTTTTAAATAAAACAAAGAAAAACAAGCTAGCAATTAAAAACATGGTAAATGGTTTTATAAGCCAATTAACAAACCAAGTAAGATATAAACCTTTTGGATTTTTTCCAACATTTTTGATAGAAGTGAAATCTATTTTTAACATCATTGGATAGATCATAATCCAAATAAGAATACCAATAGGTATATTAACATTGTAAACTTCAAATTGATTTAAAAACTCTGGTATAAATCCTAAAAAATTCCCAATCAAAAGTCCAATACTCATACATAGTAATACAAACAATGTTAAGTATTTTTCAAAGAAGCTCATCTGTTTCATGACTATAATTCGCCTTTTTCAATACGTTCAATCAGTTCAACAACTTTTTTTCTAACCAACTCACGAGTCTCTTCAAATCCACTTTTTGGACCACCGCTTGGATCATCTAATCCCCAATCTTCTCTATGATTACATGGCACAAAAGGACATTCGACCCCACAGCCCATCGTGATTAAGATATCTAAATCATCTGGAAGGACATCTAGTAATTTACTTTTCGCATGACTCATATCAACACCTGCATCCGTCATGACTTCTAATGCCATAGGTTTTGGAGCATCATACTTTTCAGTGCCTGCAGAATATGCTTCAATAACACCCTCACCTAAATGTTTAGCCCAACCTTCAGCCATAATACTTCTACAACTATTGTGTATACAAACAAACGCTACTTTCTTCATACATATACTTGTATACTCAAAACTGTAATAATAGTTAGAGTATAACTTCCTTTCTTTCTATTGTTATAATTAAATTAAGCACTGTGGATTTGTGTCATTTATATATAGCTTTGACTATTGGAGGAGACTCTTACCACAGTTCTTATTTTTAATGTCAATCAGTAAGTTAGCGCTTGACGCTTCATCACAAGACTACATAAATAAGAAATCTGTGACTTACCCAGTGCTAAAACTTATATTGGAGGTGTTTTTATGTACTTAATCGGAATTGATATCTCTAAGTACAAACACGACTGCTTCATAGCTACTGAAGCAGGTATTCAAATCAAAGCATTCAGCTTTGATAACAATCGTTTAGGTTTCGATTTATTTCTTGAGGTCTTAAAATCTTTAGATCAGTCAAAAGAAATAAGAATAGGTCTTGAGTCAACAGGACACTATGGATCAAACCTTAAACAGTTTATCACGGCATCTGGTTATACTTATCTGGAATTTAACCCTTACTTAACGCACATGTTTTCCAAGGCATTATCGTTACGTAAGACAAAGACAGATAAAGTTGACGCCAAAACGATTTCAAGTATGCTAGGTTCTGTTGACTACAAGACCTTACATACTAAATTTTACCACATCAACGAATTAAAACAACTGGTAAGGTATCGTCATGTTCAAATGGTCAATCGTTCTAAAACACTCATTGAACTGACAAACATCCTTGATCGTATCTTTCCTGAGTTTAAACCTTTTTTTAACGAAAGACTCTCTAGTAGTGCGATGTTCATCCTTAAAAAGTTCAAATCCAGAGCAAGAATTTCGAAACTTTCTAACAATGACTATGAATCCATTAGAAGTCACTCTAAAGGCAGATTATCTTATGTTAGAGTTCAAAAACTTAAATCTTTAGCTAAATCATCAGTTGGATATGAAACTCAGTCTGATCTGTTACTTCTTAAACACTCCATAAAACACTATGAGACGTTAACTGAAATCATTGAATCTGTTGAACATGAAATCATCCATCTCATGGAAAATATCAATCAAACACTGACAACCATTCCAGGTCTCAACATCATCTCTGCAGCAATTATCATCGCCGAACTTGGTGATTTTAAAAACTTTACAAATCCAGCTCAAATTGTTTCATTTGCTGGACTGGATACATCTGTCAATCAATCAGGAACAATAGAAACCAGAGGACATATCGTCAAACGTGGATCCGGATTACTTAGAATGACTTTTTGGCAAATCACTTTTGCGGGCTTAAGATTGAATCCTAAACTCTATGATTATTACCTTAAGAAACGTGCTGAAGGTAAACATCATAAAGTCGCCATGGTTCACTCTGTTAGAAAACTAATACGCACGATATACTATTTAGGTGTCAACCAACTGACATTTGATCATTCACATTTCAAATAATCAAATGAGGGTGTAGCTACCTCTTATTTGTTCATAAAACTTATATAGGCTTCCATGTGAGGTCTTTTACTATTTTTTATCATTTATTGCTTGACTTATTATAGTAAGTCTCCTTTTATTTTAAAATTTCTACAAGTTTTGAAACTACAGGTACTTGCCCTGATATGACAACTTTTCCATCAACAACAAGTGCTGGTGTACGCATCACACCATAAGACATAATGTCTTTAATTTCTGTAACTTTTTCTACTTCTGCTTCAATATTTAATGCTTTTAAAGCATCATAAACATTTTTTTCTAATTTTTTACAACTTGGACAACCTGTACCTAATACTTTAATATTCATTTTCTTATCTCCTTTTTATATGAATAAATAACCAAATATATTAAATAAATAACCCGTAATGATAATACCAACAACTACAATAGATACAAACATCGTTAATAGTTTAGGTTTAATCACTTTTTTAAGCATAATGATTGATGGTAAGCTTAATGCTGTTACAGCCATCATAAGGGCTAATACAGTCCCAATGCCAACACCTTTTAACACTAATGCTTCTGCTATCGGTAATGTTCCAAAAATGTCTGCATACATTGGAATGCCTACAATCGTCGCGATCAATACAGAAAATGGATTGTTATCTCCTAAAACAGTTTCAATCAATGACTGTGGGACATAACCATGAATGATTGCACCTATACCGACACCTATGAAAATATACATCCATACTCTTGAAATGATTTCCTTAACCTGCTCGAAAGCATATGTATGCTTTTCTTTTCGTGTTTTACTTTCAGTTTCAATATTAGTCATAGTTTCTTTTTGTTCTGTAATGAACGATTCCACATGTTTTTCCATATGGAATTTATCGATGAGCAATCCACCAATGACTGCAATCACTAATCCAACAACGACATAAGACAATGCAATCGTCCAATTAAAGATGCTCGCAAGAAGTATCACAGATGCAAGGTCAACAAGAGGTGATGAAATTAAAAACGAAAATGTAACCCCGACTGGTAATCCGGCTTTTGTAAATCCAATAAAAATTGGAATTGATGAACACGAACAAAATGGAGTTACTGTGCCTAATAATGCACCAACAACATGACCAGATATCCCTTTAAATTTAGATAAGGTCTGTCTAGTTCTTTCTGGAGTTATATTCGACTGTATATAAGATGATATATATATTAATACCGATAATAGAATAAATATTTTGATTACATCATAAATAAAAAACGATAGACTGTCTTTTATATAAGTTTGTTCTTTTATTCCGACTACATCAACTAAAAATCTATCAACAAGTGATTGTAACCAAGTCATTTTTAGCAGAGCATCATTTAAAAAAGCAAAGAAATCTCCTATATACTGCATGCATCTTCACTCGCGTTTTTCAAATTTTCTAAAAATTCAATCATCTCATCAATTTTTGACCGATCAATGTAATGCTTAATCCAATTACCTTCTCTTCTAGCGGTTGCTAGTCCAGATTTTGTAATATGTTTTAAGTGATAAGATAGTGTTGGTTGTGAAATTGGCAGTTTATCGATTAAAGTACATCCGCATGTTTCTCCTTTAATTAATAACTCCACAATCTCTAACCGGTTCAAATCTGAAAGCACTTTAAAGTAATCTACCATTTTTTCTTTCATAAATTCATTCCATCCTATATCGATGTTTATCTATATTGATAACCATCTATATTATAAACCAATAAACATCGATTATCAATCTTTTTTTTGTAAAGAATGCGAAAAAAAAAGATGCATGAGCATCTTCTATGACTTGATTTGATTACGTCCAGCATTTTTTGCTTGATACATGAGATCATCAACGCGTTTGATGACATCATCAATGGTTTCTTCTAGTTGATACTCAACCACACCCATACTTACAGTAATGTGACCAACTTTTGGAACTTTAAGATTTGATATCAATTGATGCAAGCGTTTTGCTGCTTTAATTGCTCCTTCTATATCTGTACTTGGAAGCACCAAAAAGAACTCTTCACCACCATATCTATAGATATAATCACTCGATCTTTTATCTTCCATAATTAATTTTGCTAAAAGCTTTAAAACATCATCTCCAACAAGATGTCCATAACGATCATTAATCTTTTTGAAGTGATCGATATCAAACATGATCAATGAAAAAGGTGCTTGTTTATGGAATTTCATTTTAATTAATTCATCTATTTTGTGAAATAATAATCTTCTGTTATACGTATGTGTTAATGTATCTCTTTCTGATAGTTCAATAAGATCACTTTCAATTTTTTTAGATTTACTGATATCAAAAACAATACCTTGTAAAAACAATGGGTTCCCATTTTGGTCTCTTTTAGTCACTGTACCTCGATCATAATACCATAAATAATGTCCATCTTTATGTCTAATCCGGTATTCAACTTCGTATGTTGGAGTTTTACCAGCTAAGTGATCTCTCATGTTTTGCATCACTGGTTCATAATCATCAGGATGCAGTTTATCAGTAAAAAACTCGAATCCTACTTCTCCAATAACAAGAGGATCGTATCCTAACTGAGAAACTTTCTTTTCATTAAATACAACTTTATTACGATCATAAAACCAATGCCATTGACCTAAATTTCCAGCCATGGAAACTCTACTAAAAATGAGTTATTCTTTACATCAATTTCTTTTTCCAGTGCTTCTTCCAACTCATGAATCTTTGTTATTAAATCTTCTTTGCTCCACTCTTCATATTTCATAGTCTACCCCTTCTCTATGATATCTGATAGTTTAGATATGTAAAAACATATACATCAGTTATATAAAAGTATATTAAGACCAAACTAACAATAAACATAACTACGCCACCAAAAATGACAGAATGAATAGCATAATCGGTGTATTCAACTTTACCTTTAATTCTAAAATAATCGCTTATTTTCAGTATAAGGACTGGTTTGAAAATTGAAAGACAACTTATTGTCCATAAGAAAAAAATAAATAATATAAACCCAACCATTGATTTAATCTCCATTAATCATATCTTAGGATTATTATACCACTTAAAAAAATAAAACTCCATAATCTGGAGTTTCATGATATTATTGATCAGCTTTTCCCCAAGGGAAAATCATAGGAACTTTTTTTGTATAAGCTTCCCAACCGTCATATTTCGACATATGCTTTTCTAACATAGGTGTTGATATCTTAATGAGTACTGTGCTCATTAATAATGGGGAAATCACCATAATGAGATAATAGATGATACTTATATTTGCATCTGTAAATAACATTGAAAAACCTACAATATATAATCCAGTCCATATCGCGATCTCTCCAAAATAATTTGGATGTCTTGTAATAGACCATAAACCTTTATCCATAAGTTTCTTTGTTTTCATAGCTATATGTTTTCGTAATTGCTCATCACCAACGACTTCAAAGAATAATCCTATTGCTGCAATAAGTAACCCAATGATCACAATGATCAGTGATATGCCTTCAAAAGCAAATGTATTAAACTTAATGATGTAATAACTTGCAGCACCAACAATAAAGTTGATAATGCCTTGGATCATAAATACTCTAAAAAAAGCAATAATAACAACTTTATTTCCCCACTCTTTACGCCAATTTGCATATCTAAAGTCTTCAGGTTTCCCCCAATTTCTTCTGATTAGTCTTGCGGAAAGTCTTACACCCCATAAAGTAATAAACCCAGCAATCACAAATGATAATATGGTAGGATTTTCTGTAAACAATATCGTAGCCCACGCTCCAAATACAAATCCTAATCCCCAGCCCATATCAACAATTGAGTTATCCTTAATTATTTGTGCAACAATAAAAAATACAGTGAAATAGCCTAATGTGATAAGCATTGGATAAAGTAATCCTTCATCTCCAAACTTAGTAAAGCCTATGGTTGCAATTGCAACAGTAATTGCAGCTAAAACTGTGTAAATAATGATTCTTTTAATATCCATAATGTCACCTCTATGTTTAGTATATCACTTTTATTTAGAAAAATTATTATATATGCATAACAAGAGATATAGATTTAAACTAAACTTTACCCATAGCAAAATAAATCTGTTCTTTAAGTGTTTTTACATCAATCACATCTGTAAAAAGCTGTTTTATAGATTGAAAACCATACTCGTGAACTAATATCCCATGCAAGCATAATGTTGCAAGCTCATGTATATTTATATCTCCAAAAAAACCACGAATAAAATCTTTATCAAAACTAAAAGCGTCTGCGATGAGCGGCATATATTCATATATTTTAGGTGCTGATACTGCATCTGCAAAGTCAAGTATGTATATATCAAAATTAGGCGTGATTATGATATTATCTTCTGTTAAATCACCATGTACAAAAACTCTTTTTTCATCTTTGATTTGATTTAGAAAAAGTGTTTGCATATCTTTTATATCTTTTGGACAATCCATCCATTTATCAGATGCTAACGTCCGATTTATAACTTCAATTTCATTGATATGTTCAGATGATTTTGAAAAGCGATCCACAATCCATTTTATCTTCTTACCGATAATGTATTTTTGATCGCTTGATAACGAAGACTTTATGTCTCCTATTGTTATACCATCTATATATTCCATGATCAGGTAATTAAACTCATACTTATCATCAACACTACCTTTCGCGATCATCTTTGGGACTAAGATATCTAGTTTATGAGCTATATCCATAGCCTTTATTTCTGTTTCATATGCTGATGTACTATCATATTCAGATGCTTTTGGAGCAAATATCTTAACTATATATTTACCCACTTTAAAAACACCATGAGTACCTGGTTTCGTGTTTTCTATTTTACCAAATGGTATTTGTTCAATCTCAAAAATTCTTTTGATTAAAGGTTCAAAAATAGAAACAGATTGAAAAACATCTCCCCATGTTTTCCAATCTCTAATTTCATATTTAAAAAATATATTTCTCTGTTCATAATACACCTTTTTAACTCTGCAGTCTATTATACTATATATTCGCTGATGATAATCCTGTTACCAAAAAGGTTCAAGTTTAACATCTATATGATGTGTGATCGCTTTTTTCTCTACTTTATCTTCTTCAATATTAAACGCATAGCCAATCTTATCTTTATGTATATACCCCTTATATGGAGTAATCTTTATATAACAAACACTATCTAGTGATTCATTATTGACTTCTTCATACCAATGGTGAAACACTTTCATGTATACATCTCGAATGGATTTGTTTTTCTCTTCTAAAGGATGACCAACAACAGATGCCTTTGACCAAAATCTGTTATGTCCTCCATCAGATATCATCACATTTTCATTACTCATGATTTCATTGACGTAGTTACATCTCAAATCTGTCACCACCCAAAAAGAACCATCGTGATAAAAAGTATCTACTGATCTAACTGATGGTACATTATCTTTTGCTGTAGCAATTAATAGTATCGTGTCTTGTTGATATTTATCTTTAATAATATCTATGATTCCGCTTTCTTTAACGTTCATTTCTTTGTTTTTTCCTCTCGCTATAATATTATATTTGATTTTTGAATCCATGCTTTAAGCAATAATCCTGTGCACTCCTATATATAAATATAACATTTAATTATAACATTTACAATTAAAAAAAGATGCTTAATAATCAAGCATCTCTTTGTTATAAACTTGTGTCTTTATTACGGAGTTTTACCCGATTTTGATGTATACATTACGGAGTTTTACCCTAAAATATTGTGTGTTGCTTTTATTTCCAAAACGGTTTTTTATTTTTTCTTCTCTCAACTTTTTCAGATAAAAAATCATCTATATCTATATCGTTTATAGTAGGAACATATATCCTTGGACCTTTAATAGTATAGATAAGAAGATAATCTTTTTTTCTAATATAGTAATCAATCAATTCGTACGGAATCGTTTTTTTATTGAAATAGAAACAATCATAAATGAGATAATCGTTATGAAATTCGATATGAATATTATGTTGATTCTCAGTCTTTTTTAGAATATTGATATAAATATAAAACGGATAGATGATCAATCCAATCATGTTGCTAATAAAGCCAATAATTAAAGCAATTCTAGCAATTTGAATTTCCATATTCAATGCACTTAAAAAAGATAATAGCGCAAAAATTAAAAAGGCAAGGCTTAAGAAGAACATAATCATATCAGCTTTTGAGTTTAAGTACTTGTAATCTCTACTATAAACTACATGTTTATCTTCTTTATATTCGATACTAAATAGTGAAGTTTCTTCAATATTTTCTACTATTGTTCTCACATCTTTTACACCAACTAATTCATCAATAGATGTATTAAATAACTTTGCAAAGGAAATCAGATTTTCCACAGATGGAGAAGCTTGATTTGTTTCCCACAAACTAATACTTTGTCTAGAAACACCTAATTTGTTAGCCACTTCTTCTTGTGACAGACCTTTTTCTTTTCTTAATTCGTATATTTTTATTCCATAATCCATTTTATCACCCCATAGAAGAATTATACTATTAACTAACAGAATAACCCACCAACTTCATTATCCATTTTGTCAAGTATGACTTGCACATGTATTACAGAACAAATTTTAAATGAATTACAATAATTTTATCACAAAAAAAAGAATTTGAGAAATAGTCTCAAATTCTGTCTTAGTCATTGGAGTCTCTGTTAACCTTAAAGGGTCGTGTTTTTGGGGGCTCTTTAACCCTAACTGGTAAGAAATTGCTAATTCGAGAAAAATCGAGTAAGTAGTGGTATCTATGGGTAAATTATGGAAAATAGTTGACCTACTACAACTGGTAAGAAAATGACCTAAAGTGGAAAATACTGGAAAATTCGAGAAAGTAAATACCTGATTATTCCACTTAATTTAGTATTGAAAATGAAATGTTTTTTTTAATTCCGGTTCACTAATGTAATCGAAATCGTCTAGTTTCTACAAAAAACTACTTATCTTCATAATGTTCTGATTTTACTTCATCCTCATCATACTCATGTTTTTCGCTAGACTCATCATCAGATTTAGCATACCATGTTTTGTCTTCAGTCCCATCTGAATTATGATCATGCACACAAACATCTCTATCGTTAGATTCATTGTTGTGCTGTGATTTATAGTAATCCGAGCCTTTTTCTATGTCAGTTGTGCTACCATCAGATGTTGTATATGAACTAAGTTCAACAGGTCCTTCAGTAGTTTCAATCACCTTGCTCCAAGATTTTTTATCAGGCATTGATTATCTCCTTTCATTTAATTTATCATCTCTCTATATATTCGTGAAAAATTAATGTTACCTTCATCTTTATAACTCTATTATTTAATATATGTTCATCATTAATGAAAATATAGAAATATTGCTAACTTAAAAATCATTTGATCCAATCTTCTCTTTGTATTCTAAGATAAATTTATCCCACAATAACTTTGCTTCTTTTTTATATATACTCCAATATGGGATAATAAAAACCACAAGTAAGGCGAATATATAAGTATTTGAAGAGCTAAGAACAAAGTTATGAAAAATATAGAGTGAGAAAGGAACAATAGCTGTTAGAATTACAGATACACCTAATTTTAAGCCTATTTTTTTATTAATTATAAAGTCCATATAAAAAATCCTTAGAATATAAAAACAAAGCAATATACTTATGAATATTAGTACAATTCCAAAGATTCTCATAACAGTACTATTAACAAATATGATTGACATAATTAATAATACATATGAAAAACCCAAACAAAAAGTATTAAAATGTAATTTTGAAATCATTGTTTTTGAAGCACTAAATAATTCTCTAAGATTCTCATCATCAGCAATATTAGCTAAATTATTCATAGTCATGTCTGGAATTTGATAACTATTTAAAAAAACTTCTTTAAACTTCTTGTTGTGAAATATGTAATTATCCATCATATGCGACACAAAAATTAGGCAAATCAACACACTAAATAATAGAACTTGTACAGTAGACATTAAAATATATTTTCCAGCATTATAACCTAATAATACAAGCAATACTTTGACGAGGAATGTTAAAGCATAATATTTTCTGATATCTGGTTGGAAAATTTTAAAATAGTTAGCAAAAATAAAGATAAAAAGATATGGTGAGACCAAAAAAAATCCATTAGTACTCTCTAGCCCAAAATTAGATATAACAATAGACAAAATAACTATATCTAAATAAAAAAACATATTAATAATAAAATAAATTTTACTTTTAGCCATATTGTGCTCCTCCAAAGGTATTCCACACCAAACACAAGTTTGGTGTGGATCCTACTTAATTATTGGACAGAAAATGAGAATGTTCCTGTTGGTATTCCCCAAAAGGTATTTGCTTGAATCATTATACCTTTTCGTGACCCGGCAGCATCAATTAAAGCAACAGCTAATTGGGCTGCGTGTGCTAGAATATAAGCACTAGCTAACAAGCCTAAAACTGGGATTGAAATACCTACAGTAGCTGCGATTAAATGCACTCCCATGTAAGCGTAAGTGACTGTCATTCCTGACATCATTGCGGCACCTAAAAGTCCAACTAAGTCATTATATGATATGTAAAGTAAATCGACAGTTCCTCCACCATTTACATCATACATTTCATCTTCAGTCATTAGTTCCCAAGAATTATCTAAAGTCATCGCGTATGTCATTTTTTTCACCTCCTATTCTATCACAGATTTTCTTCATCATAAACCCTTTTCTCCTATAGATATTTACCCTCTTAGATTGATTGTTGATGATTAGTCAACTTATAGGGTACTTCAGATCCATAATCCCTCTACCGCCATAAACGTGTGATTTCGTTTCCCTTATTGTGTTTTAATTGACTTTGATATAGACTTCTAAGTCAACTTCGTTCTTCTTTTGTTCTTTCTTTTTAGTCTTTTTATCAATCTTCATCACTTGATGTACTGGACTGATTGGTTCTAGTTCATGTTTTTTAATGTAGTCATTTACTTCTTTGGTTGCTATAGAAGCGTTTTGTGGATGACCTTTATATTTAGAGACGACACAATTGGTTAATTCATAAATGGGTAGATATGAAAACTTGTTACTACCTATGGTGGGTTGATTCATTTCTATATAAAAATCCATCACGAGTCTTTGTTTACCTGTTTCAAAGTTTAATCCCTTAGTAATGGTTAAGATACGTGTTGCTTTACCTTTTTTACTTTCAATATAGTGAATCATCTCACCAATGATGTCATCCATCTCATGGTTATAAAGAATCGCTTGATATTTTAAGATATGAGTAAGTTTAAGTTCTGCACATGTTTCGATAAATTTCATTTTGACTAATTTTGCATTTTCATTCCACCTTTTAAATACATTTGAAAACGCGATTGATAAATGCGATTGGCATAAAAAAAGAACTTATAACTCTATGAAGTTTTCCGCTTCATTTCATTATAAGTTCCTTGACTACTCTGATAACTACTCTAATACTAAAATTGTATAATCATGTATTCTCTTTATGAAGTTGCTTCTTGTACTCATGCAAAATGTAATAATATCCTAAAAATGATACAAGTACTAACAAAAAATATGCAATAAGTAAATTGAAGTCTATGTTATGCAAATTGAGTATATATAAACTGACTTGTACTCCAAAGTTCATTGCTAGCAAAAATGAAACACATAATGACAAAACTCTAATTCTATTTATTGACTTATTTTTTTCATTAATTTGCATATAACCGCTTCCTTTCCTTAATAAATGCTAGCTTGTCATCCAATTTCCAACTGCTATTCCGAGGGATATTCCCCCAGCAACAGAAGTTGCAAAAAAACCAAGTGCAACTTTAGCACCAACTGCACCTACAAGTGCTGATACAGGTCCTAGTACCATGACTGCTGACCATCCAGCAACCAAGATAGCACCGGCTGTTACTATGATTGCTGTAGCAATTGCAGCTATAGCTAAAGCTCCTAGTGCTGCAGCCCACCAAGGAATACTGCCCCCCCATTAACATCATACATCTCTTCTTCACTCATGAGTTCCCATGAGTTGTCTAATGTCATTGCGTATGTCATATTTTTCACCTCCTATTCTATCACAGATTTTCTTTATCATAAACCCTTTTCTCCTATAGATATTTACCCTGTTAATAATATTGATAAAATGTACATTATTTAAAAGTGATTTATGTACATTTTATCAATATTATTAACAATAAATGTATGTTTGTTCTTTTTGTATATATTTGTTGGTTATTGAAAAGTTGTTAATATGACAATGTAAACTGCTCAAACTATATAGCCCACTATAAAAGTCAATGTTTTCATGTGTATGATGATTAATGTTTAGTAGCATTGTTTTAATCATTTGCCAATTGCTCGGAATATTTTTGCCATCATAAAGCCATGAGTTTGGTCTTTTAATATCTTTTGTTTTTACGTTTTGGTTAAAGTTATTCTTAAAATAGTCTTTTAAAAATGTGAGGTTTTGTTGATAATACTGTTCGACCGTCATTTTATTATTACTAGAGTTTATATTCCACTTTTTAAAGTCAAAAGGTGGTTTAATATAGCTTTTTCTCATATTAATAACATAATCAGCATTTATATATCTTTGGATATCCGTATATGATTGAAATATTTCTATTTGTTCTTCGGTCATATTTAATATTTGATTTATGTATGAAACATCTTCCAAAACTTGTCTAATTTTTGAATAGAAAATAGCATTATTTTTTTGATAATATCCAATTAATAAATCTCTTAAATCTTCAGCAAATATGTCAACCAACTTGCCTAGTGATCTTTTTTTTCTTTCGCCTAATCCATTTTCTATAAATGATGCCGTTATACCAACAGTCATCATTGAAAATTCAGCTCTGATATTATATGGCACTTGATTATAATCCACCTGTTTAAAATTACTCGCATCGGAAAACTTATTACTTAATTTAGTGAAAAAATCTTTTTTAAATAATGACAAATTGAAACTATTTGATTAAAACGGACAACTTAAAAAAAGGCTAGGACATAGTATAGTGTTCTAGCTTTTTTTGTTAGAATGAATATAAAGGAGTCGTTAGAATGAATGAAAGAAAAACAAGAAAGCATCCATCGTATACAATTGATGAGAAAAACAAGATTGTAGAACTGTATTTAAGCAAAGAGAAAACACAGCGTCAAATACTTAGAAGTTTTGATATTGTTCATAGTCAATTAGATTTATGGGTAAAACAGTATCGAAAGCATGGCACTTGTGTAGATCGTAGAGGAAAAGGTACGAAAAAAGATATACCAAACAAAGGTAGACCTAAGAAGCTTAACTTGGACATCATGAGTAAAGAAGAACTGTTAAAATATATCAAAAGTGGTGAAGACATAAAAAAAGCGGTAGCCTACCTAAGAACGCGCGAGAAAAATACCAAGTCATAGACCAATTAAAGGATCGTTATTCTATCATCTATCTCTGCATGAGGATGTCATGTTCAAGAAGCGGTTACTATGAATGGATTCGCTTAGGTAGGCCAAAATATAAAGCGTTCAATGAATTGCTTAACCATCAGATTGTTAGTCTCTACCATAAAGATAAAAGATGGGGCATAGAAACAATTCAAATGAAATTAAAGAAAATACACGGCGTCTTTACCACGAAGAGCACCGTGTATCGATACATGAAACTGAATGGTATTCAGTCTATTATCAGACGAAAGAGAAAAAGATATAGCAAGGTCAACCATCATCGCATTCCTAATCTCCTTCAAAGAGATTTTACCACAAAAATGTCAAATCAAAAGTGGAGTATAGATGTTTCTTATTTGCCCACAACACAAGGAACCATCTATTTGTGTGCGATAAAAGATCTCTATGATAAATATATTGTCAGTTACAAAGTTTCCGAAAGAAATGATTTGAAACTAGTCATGGATACTTTAAAACAAGCAACAAGAACCGTACCCAGAAATTATCGCAAAGGATTAATACTGCATTCTGATCAAGGTACCGCATTTGTTGGACAAACTTACCATAGGTGGTTGAAAAGACATTGGATAAAACATAGTGTATCAGCAAAAGGCAGCTGCGTAGATAATTGTCCAATAGAATCTTTCTTCAGTCAATTTAAAAGTGAATGTATGCATCTTCATCATCAAATCACAATAAAACAAATGAAAACACTTGTCGATTCTTACATCACATATTACAATGAAGATAGACAAAGTAAAATAATAAAAGAGTTGACACCTCTACAATTGAGAATGTCAACTCTTCCTAGCCTTTTTTAATTACTGTCCATATTTAGCAAACAGTTTCATTCGGTATTCTTTTTTTAATTTTATCAATGTCATATTCACTATGATATTGAGGTATATTTTCAATTGCTTTTATCATTTCATAAAAAGCATGAATGATTTCAATTATTATTTCAAAAACATAGCAAATATCATCCATAAACGTTCCATTAAATGGAGCAATTATTTTATCATCAGAATATAAAGTAGGATGCGACATATAATTACATTCTTTTATCCATGCCTTCATATTGGATTTGGCATCAGGGACAACATGAGCTAAATCTATTAAATCATCAATTGAATCAACCCTTTTATCAAGTGCTTTTTCAATCCAGTAGTATTTCTTATTTGATGGTTCATTTGAAAATGCAAACATATTTCTATTATTCCCAAATTTATTACTTACATGTGATTCATCAATTGAATCTTGAGATAAATAAAGTTCATAAAGTTCTTTTCCATTATTTATAGCAATATTAAGTATCATATCAGCTTCAATCATTTTTCTAAGGTAAATGAATATACCATTGATATTGTTAATTTTGCTAGTTAACAAAGTTGAAGAATCTTTGTAATTGCTATTTAAAAGTATGACTACTGCTTCTAGTGAATCAGTAAATTGACTGATGATTGAATTATGTACTCGAATAGGATCAAAATCAATTTTAGATAAATGTTTAACATAATTTTTCATTTCAACTATAAACAGCTCGATTTGATCTATATCTGATTTTAAGTTTTTTATCCAAATTCTATCGCTCACAATAACTCCTTATTTTGATTTACTCGATTTTTCCACTATTTGCCTATCTACTACCCATAAAAGTATATCATTTTCCTATTTAAGACATCATAAATGGTAATTATTGAATAGATTAATTATAATGTTTCTATTTGATAAACCAAATTATGAAACTCATAAATACCAGTTTTTTTATCTATCCTTGTATTTTCTTCAACACAAATTTTATGCATCCCAATTTTTCTCATCACACCCTGAGATGCAATATTTCGTGAATCACATTTCGCAATTATTTTAATTAAACCAAACTTACTAATTGCATATTGTTTTAGGGCTTCTGCAGCTTCACTTACAATGCCTTGTCTATGAAATATAGGATTTAGTATCCAGCCCATTTCACCTACTTTTTGATCATAGTCAATATGTATTGAAACTCCACCAACCATTGATCCGTTTAACTCAATCGCATACTCTAAATTAGTTATTGGTTTTTCACAATAATAAAAGTCAATAATTCTAGTAACAAAATTTACCGTTTCTTGATATGTATTTGGACCAAAAAGCATATATTTAACAATTTCATCATTTGAAGCATACTCATGAACAGCATCAAAATCCCCTTTATTGTAAGGTCTGAGTATAAGTCTTTTTGTGCTAATTATGTCCATTTTTAGATCTCCAATCTTTTCTTTTTTTGTTTTCCGTTATTTACTCGATTTTTCCACTATTTGCATATCTAATACCCATAAAAGTATATTATTTTCCTATTTGAGAATGCATAAACAGTGATTTATTGAATTGATTCTAAGTTAAAATATTATCTCGTATAATTTCACTTCATGTAATCTATAACATATTTTACTAAGTTCATCTTTTCTTTCAATTGGTGCTTCAAAATTTATTTTTCTAATACCATAAATGGTACCAATCTTATCAAGATTCAAGTATTCCTTAATATTTTCAAGCGATCCATTAAAATAAGCATTCAAATAGGATTCTTTAAAAACAAAACCTTGCATCTCATACCATTTATTTGCCGCTAAATCATCCTGAGTCCAAGCTTCAAGTCTTTCGATGTTTAAATCTTTTAATCTAGTAATTGCATCTTCTAGTAGTCGATTAGCAACTCCGTGTCTTCTATATTGTTTTAAAACCCCTAAATGCCAAACAACACCACCTTGTTTGCCTTTAAGATAGCAGACATCTCCTATATTGCTTTCATATTCAATATCAATAAAACCAATCACTTCATCATTAAACAAGGCAAGCAGTGATAGTGTTGGATTTTCTTCTCGTTCTTTTTCTCTATGTACATCATCAAAGTATGAAGAATCTAAAAACGATAGCAATCTGCACTTAACCCATTCATCATGATATTTTTCTGTATATTCTATAATTTTATATTGCATAAGATCTCCCTATTTACATTTTTCCTTGTTTTACTCGATTTTGCATATCTAATACCCATAAAAGTATATCATTTACTCACTAATGGATTCATAACCCACTATTATTGAATAGATTACTATTCTGAAAATAACTCATGGATTATATCCCATTCTTCTTTTTCTGCATACTGTTGATCATAGTTATCATAATCTCTATTTTCTTCTTCTCTTTCTTTTATATAAGCTTTAATTGCTCCGTCGATATCAATATTATAAAATATATATCCCCTATCTATACTTGTATTTTCTATATATACTGGAATTTCTTTTATTTGGCTTATAATCTTTTGCTCGATCTCCTCATTTATTAAATCTTCTATTTTGCTACTAAAGTACTCAACGTATTGTTCTTCATAATCATATTCAGGATTAATTGTCGGATTAGATTCTAACATGCAATTTGCAACAATGATTGGCAGTTCATTATTCATTTCATCTAAAACATAATCTTGTATTGATTCAATAAATAGGGTTGCAAATGTATCTTCTATATCCTTACTAAAATCTTTTTGTTTTTGTTTTAACAACTTATATATGATTTTAATCGAGTCTAGAGGGAAAAGTCTTAATGCGCTTTCCAAATTGTTTAATAATAGATTGATTAGATTATAAAAATCACAATATCCTTTTTCAAGCAATTCCACCATTAAATCCTCATATAACCAAGAAGATTTCACACATATTTTTTCAAATGCTTCTTGTACGTTTTTTTCTTGATTTTTATCTAAAACACTTAGACTTATTAAATGTTTAAGATAAAAATAACTTGTTTGATTAGAAAACGACTCCAACAACAATTCATTATGGTTAAAGAACATTTTTCTTTCTTTATCATTGATGGTCATTATCTTGTTAACCTGTTCGATATAATTAGCATACTTAACTATCGATTTCTGTTCATTTAAATTAGAATAAATTCTCTTTTTTAAATAATCGTTAACTGAGGGGTTGATAACAGATATTTCTAAGTATGGTGTTTTCTTTGAATTATTTATAGTCGTTTTAATTAGAGCTTCACCTAATCTTTTGTAAACGTCATCAAATACATTTTGATTTGTTACAATTCCTTCTTTAAATATCCTCTTATCAAATGCTTTTCTAAGAATAACTTCTTCTATTGAACTATCAGTTAAAGAATACAAAGTATGCATAAATATTCTATCTTCATCAGTCAATCGGTTTCTAAATTCATCATCCCATACTTTATCTGGATTATTTAAGTTATCAATTATGAAAGGTCTGTATGCATCGGCATCTATATTTTCCAAATTATATGTATTAGTAACATACTCAATAATTCTAGGGTTATAATTTTTATGTTTTATAATGTTTTCGTATGCTGAACTTTTTTTTATAATCTTAAAATGATTTTCTGGTACATTTGAAAAGAATAGATGGTTATAAAATATTTTCGCTTTTTCAAGATGACTCATTTTATCTAGATCAATAACATAGTTATTATTTTTTTGTTCTTGAATGAATTTTTCAAAATCTATATTTGATTGTTTTGCTTCATTTAAAATAGTGATCCTACTGTTTAAAATTATCTTTTTAGAAGAACTATTTTCAACATATGATATTAGTGTTTTTATTTCATTAGAAGTAGATTCCTTAATCTTTAAATAGTGTTGCCCTAAAAAGTCGTCCAATAAAATTATTTCTCTTTTTTCTGGATTATTACTAAGTGAATTTTTCAAGTCGCTTACATTATTGTTAGAAACGTATCTTACAGAATAATCTTTCTTAATATAATTCAAAACAATCATTTTTGAAATTGTGCTCTTTCCAACACCAGGACTTCCTGTTATGATCAAAACATTATTTTCAGACATTTTTTTTAAACATTCGTTGTATGAACTAGTTTTCACAAAACGTTGAACCGATTTGTTTATATCAAACAAGAGTTCTTCACAGTCCAGAAAAACATGTCTTTGATACATCTTATTTAACAAGTCTGCAGAATAAAACCACAGTTTGAAGTGTTTATTCAAAATATCTTCATTTTCACTATTTGCCAAAAAATCATCTATTTCAATTTTATCAATTATATGTGAAATATTTTTTATATATTTTGGGAATAAATTTAATATTTCTTTTTTATTCTGTGGATTAAGACTGATGCTTGTGAAAATATAATAATCTTGAGGGTCTAAGTCTTCTACTTTTGGAATTTCCAATTTTAAAGCAGCTTTTAAATTACTCCATGAACTTTTAAAGTAATGCTTAACTTGTATAATAATTTTAAAATCATTATCGCAGATATCAATTCCGCCATCCTGACCTTTTTTGAACCTATGCAACTTGATATTCAATTTTTTTTGCATTATGTCTTTAGCTAGTTGTTCAAACTCATAATCATTAAGGTTTTCTAAATTATACATTTGTTGCCCCTCCCTTAAAATAGCATATAGTAATATTATGTAGTACTTATCATCTTAATCGATTTTTATGATTCTAATTTTTCCCTGCTCTCTCAAACTATAGAAATCACCAATAGACAATTGTTCAACCAATTTTTTAACTGCATTTTCATACTCAGATTTCCTATTTATTTCTCCATAGTCTGAATAGCAAAAGTACAATCTATCATATCCGAATTGTTCTATAATCATCCTATAATAATCAATATCCAAATTGTTGAATGACACTCCATAAAAAACCACTGTATTTTCCTTACTAGAAACAAAATCAGCCAGTATTGGCAATTCTTCTTCCATTCTTCTGTGTGACTTTGTAAATATGTGTGCAAGACTGTTTTTGTTGTTGTTATTACTTATACCAAAAATCAATGATTTTAAATCACCGTGAATATTTATATATTTGTATTCCGAACTATATGGTGTGTAATTAAACGTTAATATACTATATGTATCATCGTTAGTTGTTGATTGAACTAATTTATTAAGAAGGTTTGATTGATTCATGTGATAATCAGTATTTTTCTTTAATTCATCTTCCATATAGTTGGAGAATCTTTTCTCAAAAATATTTAATTCAAGTAATAACTTGCTGTGAAAATCATCACTTGACACTTGAACAGTTTTAATCATTCCAGTTGGAAATCCAGAGTTTAAGTACATCCAATTGTTATTACTGTAATATCTATCGTTCATCATCCATGCAAAGAACCATTCTTCGTCAGGATAAGACCAATTTCCATTTTCTTGAAAATAGTTAATGTCACTAATTATGGAGTTCCAAAAACCAGACTGGATAGATTCATTTATTTCGAATTCAATATCACACCATTTGTTATTTGTTAATGTGCTTTTATACATGAAGTATAAATCCCAGACTGTTAGATTAGGATTATTTTCAAATGCCCCCTGAATTAGCCCTTGACTATTAAACGTACTATTTTTAGCGTTTTTTAAGTCTTTAAACCCCTTTATATTTAACTCACACCAACTAAAAAAATCATAATAACTAGACTTTAATCCGCATTGCAGATCAAATCCATTTCCAGTTACAATTAGTGTTTGCTTAATAGTTTTATTTTCTTGTTCTCTCAAATGCAATTGATAATCTGAGTTTGAATAGTTATGCATCTTTATCACCTACTTGAATAAATTCACTTACTTTATAGAACTTTATGAATTCATTAATTTTAACGGATTTTATATTAATTTACGAATTATATTGTTTCCCCATTAGTTGTTCTGCGTATGTTTTTACTGTTATAGTAAATTGCTTTAAAAATCCAGAATATACTGGCGGTGATCCAAAAGGTCTACTTGCACTTAGGGTCGAAAATTTCACGAATTGTTCGGTAGTAAAACTATGTTCTAAACTTATAGTTGTGGTTGCCCATTCATGAGCATATCTAAATCTTGTAAAGACATCTGTAACGGCTTCTAAGTTATTTCTAATCATTTGCCTAACATAATAATGATCGTCCACGTTATTGCCATTAGTAATTCTCCAAAGAGAGTAAACTGCCTCTTTGTCATTAGCACTTAATTTATCAAATAATTCATTAAGTTTATGAGTTTTCTTGACATTAGCGTTGGTGAATTGAGCAATAGATTTTATGTATAACTCACATGCAAAAGCAAGGTTTACAAACTCAGGAACAATTAATGGTAAATTATTCTTAGTAACTTCTCCTTTAGGAAAGGCACATCTCCTAGCTACTTCAAAAAAATCATTTGCATGAATAAAAACTTTATCAAACATACTCATTCTCCTTTTTTACAAAATCTATTTTCAATTTTATATGAAAAACTGATTTCAAAAGTGATTCCTGCATTTAGTTTGAATTAGAATGGGAGCTTCCATTTACTTCATTTGAGGCTGTTTTAATAGAATTTATAATGTTCTTATAATACCCATTAAGAACTTCTGAATTATTTATAAATTCTTTAATAGGTTCAGGAAAATGTCTTGTGATGTATTTAAGAGAATTTATACGTTTCAACTCTTTATTCAGGTCATACTTAGCTGGTAACTCTATATCTAATTTATAAATGCTATTTACAATTGCAATAAAAGGACCTTCCAACAATGTTACAAAAAACTTCATCATGATTTTATTAAATTCAATTGACTCAAAGACTTGAAATCTTTCTGTAAATAAAGTCATAATTCCTTCAAAATTTGTATGAGTAAATACATTAAGCGTTTCCTTTATTCCAAACAAATAATTGTTAGTAAAATCAAAATTATCACTATCAATTTGAGGGTTTTTATCTTTTATTTTATTCATAACTGTTTTGGGTTTATATGATTGTTCAATGAAGTCTTTCATTGTGATAACACCATCACCTATCCCAAGGATGGCTATAATATTTTCATGAACTTGTCTTAATAGAGGTGCGACCGTTACTATGCTATGTTCTTCAATATCTTTATATGATTTGATGAATAGTTTTGCATTACTCATGATTAGTGCATCAACTAAAAAAGACTCTTCATCTTTCCAAGTTTCGACTTTTTCAAGTTCATTTATTATTAGTTGATGTTTTTCCACTTTAACCACTCCTCTTATTTTTAAGGATACTTCACTCCATTTTTGGAAATTTTGAATTGATACCATTTTCTTGTACTTTATGTTCTTTGTAGTTATTATATCATTTTTCAATTCATTAATCTATGTTGCTATAATAAGCAGAAAAAGAATAGCGTAAGCATTACTGTTAAAAACTTAACTATTCTACTAATCGATGTTATCTCTCAAATGAAATTTTATATGAATGATTTAACACCAAACATTACATCATACATAAATGAAAGTGTAACTGTTTGTGATACTGATTTAGAAAATTCTAACGAAAAGATAGACTTATTAAATTTCAAAACCAAACTTTTATCTGCAAAAACAATCTTCACAGTTACTTTAAGTTTATTCGTAATATTGATGATACTTTAGATATACAAAAATCAAAAAAATATTCGCTGCAATTACAATCCACTCAATATCAAATTATTCTATCAAACTTAATCTATTTGATAATGGTGAGTATAATCATAAGTTAATTGAATCCGTATTACCTTTGAAACTTGGTTATAAAAATGTTGATGTTACATATTCTGTTTATCTATAAAGTTCGAACCCGTGTCATAACTTAATTTCAATTTATATTTTCAAAAATAAAAGTCCATCTTGGAGGTCGTTACAGACTTTCAGATGAACTATTTTTATTAAAAAATGCCCTAAAAGGGCATAATTTGGTATTATTTGGTAGTTTTTCACTACCTATTAAAGATTTAATTGTCTTGTCCGTACCGAGTTTATCTCGATTTTAAGAGCTATCAACCCGAGTTGCTTTTTCTAGATGACCCGTGTTTATTTTTTTGACTAGCTTAGAGCGGTCTTTTCACTAAAACACTTGACAAAATAAATAGGATTTGATAGTTAGTTCTCTCTATTAACTCTCAAGAACTTTCCTAGGTTTGGCAATACAGCAAGAAGAGGCAATACAGATGCTAATAAGAGTAATACATCTAAATCGTATATAGATAAAACAATTGTTCCAACTAAACCAAAGAAGAAAACACCAAGTTGATCTATCAATGAATAGAAAGATAAGATACTTGCACGGTTAGTGTTGTCGACCCTAGAGTTAATTAAAAAATGTCTTGAAGGACCAATAATCGACATTAAAACATAATATAGTAATATTAATAGTAAGACGAAAATGAAATCATCTGCAATCACTACAAAACTAAGAATAAGAATAAAAATACTATAAGTGATTATAAATAAACGATTTTGATTCATTTTTTTTAGTTTATTCTTATAGAAGAAAGCTCCTACTACTAATCCGAGCGAATTTAATACAAAACTGATTATAATGCCGTACTTAATATTTTCTAGACTTAGGTAATCACTTAAGATTGGTTGCCAAAACGTGAAAATTGTATTAACTGAGAAAATAAATACAAAGCTAAGAATTATCAAGCTAAACAATATTCTATTAGATTTAACATCCTGATAGCATTTTTTCATTAGACTTTTTATCGAATTACTCATACTTTGGGATTGTCTACTATTCTCATCATCCGTTAGGAAAACAATTAAATAAACAGTAACACTCAAAAATATCTTAATAATCATTGGAAGATAGAAATTGTAATAAAATAAGAATAAACCAAGTACACCAACTAGTAAATTCACTAGAATTCTGTCTAGATTAAGTCTTGCATAGAAATCCTTTAAAGTTTCATTTTTACTTTTAAAATTTGCAAGAATATAGACATCAATTGCACCAGATAATATAGCAATACTTATTGCTATCATGATATTACCAATAACTATGAAAAAATATGAAACATTCAACACTATTAGAACAACTCCGAATATCTCAAAGAATAAACCCATTATGACTAATTTTTTGGAGCTATATTTGTCTGACAACAATCCTGTTGGAAATTCTAACAAAAATACCACGATTGATCCAACTAAAATCAAAAAAGATATGTCAGATAAATCAAGCCCTATTCGCAAATAATATAACGTTGTAATTGGAATGATAATACTAGTTCTTGAAAAGTTTAAAATTAGCATCAATTGTTTTTTAATCATATTTTACCACCTCGCATAATCAAAAGTTCTCTCTTGACGTTATCAATTCTTTAGTTACTCCTTTATAAATTCTGCATCGATATTCAAACAACTCAGAATCGTTCTGTTCACGAGTAATAAAACATCCCCCTTTACAAGCACCTTCTATTTCACAGTTATTACAGTTCAAAATCTCTCCAGGCAAATTACTAAGTATAAATTTTTTGTACTCTGTGTTGAAGCATTCAGGATTAGAGATATTTGATAAAACTGTATTGGAATATCCACATGGTGAGATATCCCCATTTTGATTCACAACTATAGATTTAAAATCTAAAGCTCTGCAAAAACCTTTTCTAACATCCTGATATGAAGTTAAATTATTATATGGTCTTTTCCAGAATCCATTCACTTGAACGTTTCTCTTTTTCCCTACAAAGTAGAACTTCATTAACTTTTCCACAACTTCATCAGTACTTTTGCTCAGCGGTTTTACTAAATCGGGTTCTATAGTGATATTGTTAAACCCATTAACCTCACAAAAATCAAAAAGTTTTTTTTCATCAACATTAAAATTATCATCTGTTAAAGTGAGGTAAAAACCATATATATTTATTCCTGCCTTCTTTAGCAACCTCATACCTCCTAAAATATCATCAAATGTTCCCTCTCCATTATTATACACTCTTACAGTGTCGTTAACCATCTTATATCCATCTAAACTTAATGATGGTTGTATATTGAAGTTCTTAAAATCAGCACATATTTCTTCGGTCAACAAAGAAGCATTGGTATTGATAAAAACATTAATTTTTATACTTGATCTATGTTTATCAAATATAAATTGCAACACACTCTTAATCATATTCCATTCTATCAAAGGTTCACCACCAGTAAAACCAATACCTACTTCACTTTTATTGTATGTAATAGCTTGTACAATAAACCAGTCAATAAACTTAATCAATTTATCAGAATCAAATTTCGGTTTATTATATTTTTGATATTGATGTGATGCTATACAATACTTACAACTAAAATTGCACTTATCTGTGATGCTAAAACCAATAAAATCTATGCTAGAAGCATCATTAGTTTGGTTAATAAAAGACTTATTCTCCTCTTTCAAATGCAATCTTTCATTGAAGTTGCCTTCTAATAGAATTCTATACTCCAAAAAATCCTTAATGATATCTTCTAGAATTTCCCTTTGATCATAAAGATTCATACTTGCTACTAAATCATCAAGTTCTTTAAGCTCATAGAAGAATTGCATTATTCGATGCTGTGTTTCATCAATAAACAGTAACTTCCCGTATAATTTATTATAAATCATGAACCCATCATCAATTTTATAGGTTATAAGATTTTCAGATTTAATTAACATATTCCTCTCCTTTCCGAAAAGAAATGCATCTAGTGCATTTCTTAATGAAACATGTCAGCAACCGCTACACCAAGTAATATTCGCTAACTCCATAGGACTACTTTGCTTAGCTTTCTTTACTTTTTTTAGTTTCATAGTTACACTCCTCGTATAATATGTAGTGTAGATTTAGGTTGATACCTTACTACATATCATTATTTATAAGTTTGAAGTCCTAGTGTTATAATTAAATCAAGATGTAACTAGAAGAATCTGCTTCCACTCCTTGCACATCATGGTGCTATTTAAGCGTGCAAACCTGCTTGATTGGCTTATCTGCTAACCGGTTGTTGTTACCCGTTAGATTTCACTCAACTTCTATGTCTAACGGTGGTTTCTTATTGGCGAGGCTGCAGTTGTCTTTCAAGGCTAGGACTTCTCTTATATCTATTTTCCCTTGAAAGAAGGTGTTCTTTTGAATCATACTTTATGTGTTGGTATTGACGTTGCTAAACTGTCCAATCACGTTTATGCACTTAACTTTAATCGTGATAAACTTTTATCTGTCAATATTCCTAATACCCAAGATGGTGCGAACTTAATTGAAACGCATATTTTAAAACTTCTTGATAAACATCATCTCTCTAAAGTCATTGTCATCTTAGAGTCAACTGGTGTTTACTCCGGTCATCTTGCGACCTACTTATCAGCTTCTAAGTTTTTGAGTGTTTTCGATATCAAAGTTTATCTCATCAATCCTAAAATTTCTAAAAATTATAGAAAAAGTTTTGCTGATATGGATAAAACTGATCCTAAAGATGCTTACATCTTAGCTGATATTGCTAGAGTTGGAAGAACCGATGAGTTAACTCCCTTTAAAGGTGGTCAAAGACTTGCTTTAGAAAGACTCACAAGGCATAGACTTCATATTGCTGAAAAACTATCCAATGAGAAGGTTTATGCCCTTAATAACGTGTTTATAAAGTTTTCTAACTTTGAAACTATATTTTCTAATAACTTTGGATCAACTGCTGTTGATCTCTTATTAGATTATAAAACCATTGATGATATTATCGATTCATCTTTAGAAGATTTATCTGACTTTGTTGCTAAATCAAGTAAAAATCGCTTTGATAATTCACTTGATATCGCTGCTAAGATCCAAAAAGCTGCTAGAGATTCTTATCGTCTTGATAAAGTTTCTTATGATCCTATTAATACAGCTCTCGCCTCATCCATAAATGTCATTAAATGTTATGAACATGAAATGAAAGATATTGATAAAGCCATTTTGCGACAAGTCGCTGGGTTTAATCATGATCACTATCAAATCTTAACGTCTATACCTGGTATTGGTAAAGTTTATGCAGCCGGTATCTTAGCTGAGATTGTTGATATTAGTCAGTTTGAATCCAATGATGCACTTGCTAAATATGCAGGTATTACCTGGCGTAAAAATCAATCCGGGAAATTCACCGCTGATGAGACTTACATGACTAAAACTGGAAATAAATATTTGCGCTACTTTTTAATCCAAGCAGCCAACATGGCTAGAATTCATATACCTGAGTATCGTGATTTTTATCATAAGAAATATGATGAAGTCACGACTCATCAACACAAACGTGCACTCGCCTTAACTGCTAGAAAACTTATTCGTCTTATCTATGGTTTGTTGAGTACCAATAGACTTTATAAGTAAAACTTAATTAGATTAATTCTTATAACTTTTACTTTTTTAAGCATGTCTTTAAATGATGCTTTTTATTAAATTTTACTCGTTTTTTATATTTTTAGTGCTTGACATCTTTACCGGTTGCTTTCTTATTTATTTGAAGTAGCTAACCCTCAACCTTCATCCATCAAAACAATAACTTGTTTCAATAAACTAAAGCAGAAGATATGTTCTTCTTTACTTCTGACATACTCACTTCGTATAATTACTTCAATTTCTTTCTCATACCAATCTACAAGTTTTCTTAATAAGGTTTCAAGTACTACTTTCTCTTCTGGATACTTTACTAGTGCTATTTGTTCTGCATAACTTCTAATAAAATTATTTGAGGAGTACTCCTTAATTGTTTTACTTAATGCAGGAAACTCTATTTTAATTATTTGATTTACAGTCATATACTTCCTTTCCAAAAAATCTTTTTACGAAAACGTAGATTCACATCTACTATTTTCGTTTTCTTGAAAATATACCTCTCATAAGAGTATAATTAAGTTATGGTCGAGGACTTGGAGATGAAACTGAAGTGATGTCCTCCCCGTCTGCGTTCACCTTTATATTACTATTCATATTGATAAGGCATAACAGAGATAGTATTATAATCAAGAAATATAAGATTTTCTTTTTCATAACTTCCTCCTCATTATTAGGATAACTAAGAAAAAGAATATCGAGAATGGCCAGAATAGTCACAATTAGGGAGAGTATATGAAAGAAAGTCAAAAATATGCAATACATCTTGATAATTTAAGAATAAAGAACAAACTTACTATTGATGATTTTTGTGAGGACATTGTTGATATTAGAACATTTCATAGATATAAATCTGGACAAAGATCTCTTAAGCATCCCAAAATATCTGCATTTTGTAAAAAACTTAAGATTAGCACTGTGGATTTCTATTACAGTGCAAGCAAACAAGATGTTTATGAATTTCAAAGAATTAACAATCTATACAGTTTAATTATAAATAGAAATTATCAACTATTTTATGAACAATCAAGCACCTTGAAACTCAACAGTATTGTTGAAGAGCAAAATAAAAGATTTTTAGGGTTTTGCTACTGTAAAGCTGACTACGAGACTAACAGTACTCCACTTCAAGAAATCTTATTAAAACTATATAAACTCTGTAACTATCCAAACTGTTTAGCCTTTTTCGCTTTCGACTTCGTGAGCTTAATATCTTTACAGTTGATTGCAGAGATTGAAATCAAGACTAATAAGGTCCTAGCACTTAATAAGTTAATAAATATCCTCTACGATATTGAAGTAACATATACTAGTTCAGAAACAAGCAAAATTCTTCCTTCCATCTTCTCTAACACATCACTTTTCTTATTAAGATTGCACAAACATAAAGAAGCTAAACATATCTCTTCAATAGGTATTGAATATTCAATTAAACATTCAGACTTTAGTGGCTTAGCTCATCTGTACTATGTTCAGTCTTACTCAAACTTAATTTTAGGTAATAGACTTGATGCTGAAAAGTATGCAAACTTATGCATAATTACATCAATTGCAAAAAAGAATGATTATGAGATTAACATGTTCATTAATACAATAAAAAAGGACTTAGAAATGAGTCCTATACAGTTATATAATAAATGTATTGAAGATATCAATAGAGACATTAAATAGGT
Source organism: Tenericutes bacterium MZ-XQ (assembly GCA_002838205.1). Taxonomy (NCBI): domain Bacteria; kingdom Bacillati; phylum Mycoplasmatota; species Tenericutes bacterium MZ-XQ. The sequence continues at coordinate 1,578,874 of CP017950.1, forward strand.
AATATTTCACTACAAATAACTACTAATATAATAAAAAAATACAAATAAAGAATGGTTCTTATTTGTATTTTTTACGAATTATGTCTTGTCCGTACAGTGTTTATCTCGATTTTCAGTGCTATCAACCCGTGTTGCTTTTTCTAAATGACCCGAGTTTATTTTTTTGACCAGCTTAGAGCTATATTTTCACATCTAACACTTGACATGAATCACTCAAGAGTCTTGTTAATCATATATCTAAAGCTATATAAATCAATTGTCAAGAGAACATTCAATTTATAGTTGATTTAATTCAAATATCAAGTTATTGTTGAATTAAGAAAGATAGAATATAATTAACTTGGAGGTATACTATGAACATTTATAAAGTTGGACAGTATATTAAGTCTAGAAGAACCGAATTGCAGCTAACACAGAAACAACTTGCTGACAGATTAAATATCAGTTTTCAAGCAGTATCAAAATGGGAGACAGGTTCTACACTCCCGGATACATCACTGTTATTAAAGTTAAGTGATGTATTAGAAGTAACTGTAGATCACATATTAACCCCAGGAGGAGATATTTTGAGAACGAAAGAAGTAATCAACATCGCTAACATCTATGAAGCATTTAGATGTATCAAGAAAATCGGACTTGCACTTGGGCAAAACAATCAAATCTACAAAAACATGATGAATGGTTTGAACAAGGATGGAGAAATCAATTTCTTGGAGGCTCTTGATAACCCAGAAAAAATGGAAGTTATCGTTGCGAAATCTTGTATACAGCTGATGATGGATGGACAAATTATTAAAGAAGATGAAATTGACAAACACTTCAAAAATGAAGATATCAAGAAGAAACTAATTCTATACTCAAAAAAATATAAATAACAGTATTTACTGCAATTCGAAAAAAAAGTCCTAATATTAATTATTAGAACTTTTTTTTATGAGGATAACTGCACGGGCTATTGGAAGGAACAGCCATGATAAATAAAATATCTCAAACATATATCCAACAATTAGAAATAATGCTATTGCAATGATATATAAACCTTGACTAAACAAATCCAATTGATCTGTATTTTTTTCTGCCATAAATATCACAAAAAACAATAATATAATCGTTACTAGTATCGATATTGTTACAAACACTAGTTCATGCAGTTCATTCAACTCATAGATGTGCAGACTCAAAATTTCTACAACAAGAACTAGACCTAACGTAAAGATATATCAATATTTTCGACTCATTTTTTCACCTCTTCATATTCACACTTTCTTCATTTCACACCCATACATGATGATAATTACTAAAACACTAAATGACAATGAAATGGGAATCCATGAAATCTCAGTAATTCTATAAGGCAATCTAGTTACTACCTCAAGTTTCAGTATTTTTCCTATTGTAATCATTAATAGCGGAGTCATTAACCCAAAAAATAGTAAAATATAATTCACAACTAAATAATCACTGGTTTTCAACAAAGTATGGAGATAAATTATCGCTATAGACAACGTAGATGCAATGAGGTTCGAAAAGAAAATCATGTTGATGATCTCCCATCTCAATTGGACACCATCTATTAGAATCCAAATATATCCACAAGCTATGATAAGAGTTAATAAGGAAAATAATATAATAAAAATCATAAAACTACGAATCCAACTGTTCATAGGTGTTGGAAGTTTATTAACAATCAATTTATAGTTGTTTTGTGCCAAGTACTTGTTAATCCTAAAAGCTGTATTCTGTGTCATTATGATTATTAGTATTCCAAATAAATGAAGTGAAGAAAAAGACAAAGATTCAACTTCTAACCCTGATGAGTCGAACTGAATAAGCAGCATCATAATTGGATATAGAAATACATAACTAACTAGTTTTTTATAAGATAACTCCCAGTACAGTTTAGAAAACTTTAACATATTTATCTCCTCTCACTTCTTTTTTTCGAGTAAAACATTGAATATTAACCATTCGAGAAGAATCACAAACATTAATCCCCCTGAGAGTAAATTGATATTCATTTTTGATAGTAACGAGGAGGCAACATTCAGCTCGAAGATGTTAATATCATTCCGTGCAAACAGCAATAACATTACAACTGAAGAATACACTAATAAAACTTTTTTAAACTGCAATGTACCATAAACAGATTGTAATAACTGAATCAACAGTACAATTAGGGAAACTATTGCAACTGACAACAATGTGATTGCAAATAACAAATCATTAAGATCAACAAATAGATTTCTCGAGAACCAATATGTACTAGGTAAAAACACTACAAATGATATGACCAAATAAATCACTGTTCTTGCAATCGAATGATAACTTCTATTTACAGGTAATCGTAAGGAAATCCTCTCGTAATTGTAAATTTCATAATTATAATAAAGGGTTACAGAAACGAATATCATCGTAAACACGTAAGTAAGAATGTTAAAGACTATGTAAACAAAATCCAGTTTAGAACTAAAGAAAGTAAATAATACTACTAGAATCAAGTAGATTAACACAGGCTTCGAAACAAAACGAACATGAAGAATCTGAATGCGAAAAAACTTATTTAGATTCATAAAGCTTATCTATAAGATCTGAAATTTTTGATACACCTGCATATCTTTTTTTCAGGTTTCTTAGAGTATCATGTTCCAACACCTTACCATCTTTCATAAATAACAGAATATCAGCAATTTGATCTAAATCTTCTGATATGTGAGAAGAGATAATTAACGTTCTAGAAGTTTTTTCACTAACATACTCTTTTAATAATTTCAAGACCTGAGACCTATCTATCGGATCTATTCCGGATGTAGGTTCATCAAGAATCAATAATTGTGGTTGTTGCGAGAGTGCAAAAATAATATGTGCTTTGATTCGCATACCTTTTGATAACTCGTTTATCTTCTTATCTGAGTCTAAACTAAACTTAGACATCAAGTCATAAAACATATTGGAATTCCAATTATCATAAAAACTTGAAAAGAACTTCTCATTCCAGTAAATACTTCGATCCTCAAACACAGAAGTCTCATCTGTTACATATCCAATATTATTAAGTAGCATTTTTCGATTTACCTCAAAATTTGTGCCAAACAATCTAAACTCAGCCTTATCTGGCTTTTCTAGGTTGAACAATATATTCAAAAGTGTTGATTTTCCTGCTCCATTCGGACCTATAACACCGATAATTTCTCCTGAATTAAATCGAAGACTATCAACTTCAAGTTTGAACCCTTCATAAGATTTATGAATATAATTAATTTCGATGCTACTCATTCTTATCACCTATCAAATTCGTCATATTCTGTTTATATGATTGCAAACGTTCAATTCCAAGTTGTGTTATCGATAATATAGTTTTAGGTTTTTTTTCGATGAACTTTTTTTCAGATGAAACATATTTTTCATTTACTAATACATTAAGGTGTGTGGATAAATTGCCCCAACTGATATTCAACTGATTTACTAAAAAGACAGCATCACAGTACTCAAGTTCATCCAAGATAAGCACAATATTTAGTCTGAGTGGAGAGTGTAACACCTTATCAATCTCACTTACACCATTATTAATCTGCTTTATTCTACTCATCGCTCGTCAACCCCGATATCGTTAGGGAATTTCTTTGCAAAAACTTATAGACAACTAATCCCGAAATAAAGAGAATTATCAAAGTTGCAAATATAAGAAGTATTGGTGTAACATAATTTAATTCTTTTGATGTATCAATCCATTTTCCTATCACAAATGATAATGAAATAATTAATGCATAATACAAAAATCTGAACTGTTTGAAACGCAGTGTCAAAAGTAATGAAATGGTAACTAATACAACTGAAAAGACGATTAACATTATGAAGTTTTCACCCGTAAGAACATCTTCTCGTATGAGAATTATTAGTGTGCTAGTTATAACTGGTAAGATAATTACCAAAAAGGAAATTATTTCATTAAGTCTAAAACTGCTTTTTTTAAACACTGCAATACCTTTTATCTGATCGCTAAATTTTTTTGATAATTGATTAATCATTTTATAGATAATTACACTTACTGAAATACTTATTAGTGGTGCTATAAAATCAGATAAACCCATTCTGGATAAACTAACGTTTGTCATAAAGAAAAAGCAGAACAAAAAGTAATATAGATCTAGTATCCCGTCATTATAATAGTTTTTAATCAAACTCTTACTTGTTTTTTTCATTTCACTCAACTCCTATATGGCCTTAGTTAATCCGAATACAAAAAGTATTATAAACAAGATTACAAGTACCACATAAATTAATTTTAACTTACTAAACTTCATTTTTATTCCTCCCAATGAATATATTTTTTTTAAAATGCTCAAACTCTTCTAATACTTTGGGTATCTGTATTTTTTGAGGACATCTGGGTATACATATACCACAGTCTACACAATTAGAAGACTCCATATTGTTGTTATTGAGTTTACTTAGTTGTTGTCTTGCCCATTGAAAATTATGAAACATTGTGAATTGATTATATATATAAAAATTTTGTGCTATAGCAACATTTTTAGGACAAGGTGCACAATAATTACAATATGTACATTCGACTTTGGTTGAGTTTTTTAACTCTTGTACGATTGTCAAGATCAATAAGTGTTCATCATTATTTAAACTTTCAAAAGTACTAAAAGTTTCGATGTTATCTTTTAAATGCTCCATATAACTCATCCCACTCAATATTACCGAAACTTTAAGGTTGGCAAACCATCTAAACGCCCATGATGCAATAGATTTATCCGGCGAGATCGAATTCATCTTATCCTTAATAGATTTGTTAAGTGAAACTAATCTTCCACCTTTAGTCGGTTCCATTATGAATACTGGCATGTTCTTTTTCACTAGTTCTGCATAACCTTTCATTCCTTGTTGAAAGTCCGTATCAAAATAATTGAGTTGAATTTGAACAAAGTCCCACTTATGGTAATTAATAATATCATGAAAAACCATATAAGAATCATGAAAACTAAAACCAATATATTTAATAAAACCTTTTGATTTAAGTTTTCTAAGAAACGGTATAACTCCAAGGTCTTTCATCCTAGTAAAAGTATCACTATTCAAGGCATGGATCAAATAAAAATCTATATATGATGTACCTAATTTGCTAAGTTGTTCATAAAAAATGCGTTCACAATCATCTAATGTTTGACATCTGTATAGCGGTAGTTTATCCGCAATGTAGATTTCATCTCTTGGGTACTCAGATAGTATTTCCCCAATAACAATTTCACTATTTCCATTATGGTAATCATAAGCAGTATCAAAATAGTTAATACCATTCGAAATAGCATGATCAATTAACTCCTTGGTTTTCGTGTAATCTACACTACCATTAGCAACTGGAAATCTCATACATCCAAATCCAAGTTTTGATAATTTTAGTGAATCGAGGCCTATTTTAACTGTGCTATATTTCATGTTTTCTCCTTTTACTCTTTTTTTAAGAGCACTTTTATTATAAGTGTATAATTTGTTTTTGTCAAACTATTGCTTTCAAAAGTTTTAAGTTTCTGTTTAAATATATGACTTCTCCTGATGAAAAATCACAACTCATTTTCGATTAATAAAGTTCTAAAACCTGTATATTTCAGCCTTAATCCCTCTATTAAATTCAAGTACACATTAAGACAATGTAAAAAACAAACAAGAAATCAATCTTATTTGTAATTTTTACGAATTATGGAGGCCCCGGTCGGATTTGAACCGGCGATCAGGCAGTTGCAGTGCCATGCCTTACCACTTGGCTACAGGGCCTTAAAACATGCTATATTATTATAACTTTTAGTATGAAAAAAGTCAATCCTCATATAGCTATTTTAAACGATTTGTTTCTTAAATATTTCTATCCATAAATCCATGACATTATAAATATCACTAAATGTCTTATCAAATAATCCTGTGTAATATGGATCATCTACATTTTTATACTTACATTGTTCACAAACATCTAAGTATTTAAACACTTTATGATATTGGTCTTTTGCAAGTTTCCTTAAGTCTTTTAAGTTTTGATCATCCATGCCAATAATAAAATCATAGTCATCAAAATCTTTTTGTGTGATTTTTTGAGCGTACATATCATCATATAGAGCTTCTTCTCTTTTTAATATTTTGCTTGTTCCTGGATGGGGTTTATTTCCAATTTCCCATGAGGATGTTGCTCTAGATTCAATATGAATTTGATCTTCTAACCCTAAATCTTTAACTCGTTTTCTAAATAATCCTTCTGCCATAGGTGATCTACAAATATTTCCTAGACATACAAACAATACTTTCACCATCTTTATCACCACAATCATTATAGCATAGAACTTTTATACATCAAATGATATAATTTAGCACTTTATAGTTGACAGTGCCAAACCTTTGATTTATAATATAAATGGCAATCATAAATAATGACTGCCAAAGGAGGCTTATCATGAACTTTACACAAATGGAAGACTATAACAACGACCCCAAAGTTCTTGAGAAATTTGGACGTAATATTGTTGATGAGGTCAAAAAAGGTAAAATTGATCCAGTCATCGGTAGAGAAGATGAGATTAGAAGAGTTATCAAAATACTATCACGAAAAACAAAAAATAATCCTGTATTAATCGGTGAACCAGGTGTTGGTAAAACCGCAATCGTAGAAGGCCTTGCAAGACGTATTGTTGATAAAGACGTTCCCCTAGGATTACAAAATAAGATCATCTATGAACTTGATCTAGCTGCGCTTGTCGCTGGTGCTAAGTTCAGAGGTGAATTTGAAGAAAGACTTAAAGCTGTATTAAAGAAAATCAAGGACTCAAACGGTGAAATCATACTTTTCATCGATGAAATACATGCGATCGTAGGCGCAGGACGAGTTGATGGTGCTATGGATGCATCTAACATGTTAAAACCGATGCTTGCACGTGGTGAACTGCATTGTGTTGGAGCAACCACACTAAACGAATACCGAAAATACATCGAAAAAGATTCTGCACTCGAAAGACGCTTCCAAAAAGTCTTGATTGAAGAACCTACTGTTCTAGATACCATTAGTATCTTAAGAGGCCTTAAATCAAGATTTGAAGCCCATCATGGTGTGCATATATCTGACCCAGCGATTATCGCTGCTTCTACTTTATCAAATCGTTATATCACTGATCGTTTCTTACCAGATAAAGCGATTGATCTTATAGATGAAGCTTGTGCTTCTATTCGTATGGAAATTGATTCTATGCCTGTAGAACTCGATGATGTCACAAGAAAAATCATGCAACTAGAAATCGAAAAAACTGCACTGGATAAAGAATCTGATCCCATATCAAAAGATCGTTTAAAAAAAATCAAAGAAGAAATCGACACTTTGAAAAAAGAAGAAAAAGATTTGCGAAAGCAATGGGAAGCAGAAAAAGAACAAATCAATGCCATTAAAATTAAGAAAAACGAACTTGAGCAATTACGCGTTGATTTACAAAATGCTTTTAATGATAACAATTATCAACGAGCTGCTGAGCTACAATACAGTAAAATTCCAGAGTTAGAAAAGAAAATCAACGAGATGTCCGAAGAAGGTTCAAAAGAAGGTAAATTATTAACTGAAGTTGTTAGCGAGGAAAGCATTGCAGAAATCGTTTCTAAATGGACACATATCCCAATCACAAAACTCATGTCAGGTGATAAAGAAAAGCTTCTACACCTTGAAGAAACCTTGAAGAATCGCGTGATTGGACAAGATCATGCAATTCGTCTAATCAGTGATGCAATCATCCGTCAAAGAGCTGGTATCAAAGATGAAAACAGACCGATGAAACTATTTGATTAAAACGGACAACTTAAAAAAAGGCTAGGACATAGTATAGTGTTCTAGCTTTTTTTGTTAGAATGAATATAAAGGAGTCGTTAGAATGAATGAAAGAAAAACAAGAAAGCATCCATCGTATACAATTGATGAGAAAAACAAGATTGTAGAACTGTATTTAAGCAAAGAGAAAACACAGCGTCAAATACTTAGAAGTTTTGATATTGTTCATAGTCAATTAGATTTATGGGTAAAACAGTATCGAAAGCATGGCACTTGTGTAGATCGTAGAGGAAAAGGTACGAAAAAAGATATACCAAACAAAGGTAGACCTAAGAAGCTTAACTTGGACATCATGAGTAAAGAAGAACTGTTAAAATATATCAAAAGTGGTGAAGACATAAAAAAAGCGGTAGCCTACCTAAGAACGCGCGAGAAAAATACCAAGTCATAGACCAATTAAAGGATCGTTATTCTATCATCTATCTCTGCATGAGGATGTCATGTTCAAGAAGCGGTTACTATGAATGGATTCGCTTAGGTAGGCCAAAATATAAAGCGTTCAATGAATTGCTTAACCATCAGATTGTTAGTCTCTACCATAAAGATAAAAGATGGGGCATAGAAACAATTCAAATGAAATTAAAGAAAATACACGGCGTCTTTACCACGAAGAGCACCGTGTATCGATACATGAAACTGAATGGTATTCAGTCTATTATCAGACGAAAGAGAAAAAGATATAGCAAGGTCAACCATCATCGCATTCCTAATCTCCTTCAAAGAGATTTTACCACAAAAATGTCAAATCAAAAGTGGAGTATAGATGTTTCTTATTTGCCCACAACACAAGGAACCATCTATTTGTGTGCGATAAAAGATCTCTATGATAAATATATTGTCAGTTACAAAGTTTCCGAAAGAAATGATTTGAAACTAGTCATGGATACTTTAAAACAAGCAACAAGAACCGTACCCAGAAATTATCGCAAAGGATTAATACTGCATTCTGATCAAGGTACCGCATTTGTTGGACAAACTTACCATAGGTGGTTGAAAAGACATTGGATAAAACATAGTGTATCAGCAAAAGGCAGCTGCGTAGATAATTGTCCAATAGAATCTTTCTTCAGTCAATTTAAAAGTGAATGTATGCATCTTCATCATCAAATCACAATAAAACAAATGAAAACACTTGTCGATTCTTACATCACATATTACAATGAAGATAGACAAAGTAAAATAATAAAAGAGTTGACACCTCTACAATTGAGAATGTCAACTCTTCCTAGCCTTTTTTAATTACTGTCCATATTTAGCAAACAGTTTCATTGGATCATTTATGTTTTTAGGTCCAACAGGTGTTGGTAAAACCGAAGTGGCTCGATCACTTGCTGAAGCATTATTTGATAGCGAACATCAAATCATTAGAATTGATATGAGTGAGTATATGGAATCACACAGTGTTTCTAGACTCATTGGTTCTCCTCCTGGTTATGTAGGATATGATGAAGGTGGTCAACTGACTGAAGCTGTTCGTAGAAAACCTTATTCAATTATTCTATTTGATGAAATCGAGAAAGCTCATCCAGAAGTTTTCAATATACTCCTTCAAATACTAGATGATGGTAGACTAACTGATAATCAAGGAAGAACAATTGATTTTAAAAACACAATCATCATATTAACATCTAATATTGGTAGTGAGTTTTTACTAAGAAATGATGCTGACGCTCAAAAGGAAGTACAAAACTTAGTGAAATCTAAATTTAAACCTGAGTTTTTGAATCGTATAGATGAGCAAATAATATTTAATCCTCTTGGACTTAAAGTTCAAATCGAAATAGCGCTTAAGATGTTAAACGACTTAAAGAAACGCTTGTTAGAAAAGAATATTATGATGAACTTTGATGAGTCTATCCAAAAATACGTAATTAAGCACGGATATAATGATGAATATGGCGCAAGACCACTTAAACGCTATATTCAAAGACATATCGAGACGCTTATCGCAACCAAAATCATTGATGGTTCAATAGAACCTCATCAAAAATATTCACTCACAGTAAAAGATGATGAACTTGCATTAATTAAGGACAATTAATTTTGTCCTTTTATATTTAAAAAGGTGTTTATAGACCTAACTGTCTACAAACACCTTATGTGTAATAAGTATCATTTATTCTTTCTTTTGATAATCTTGTTTACGAATGGTTCCGTCAAGTTTATGAATAACAATGGATGTATCGTTTTTTTCAGCTAAATCTTCTGCATACGCAATTGCTAAAGCTTGTGTATCAAAATACTTAATGGTCTTGTTAGAACCCTCTTTACGAACACGCCATTGTTTAAAGGCTGGACTTTTGGGATCTTTGTTTTGAGAAACATGATATTTAGGATTTTTAGATTTCGCATCTTCCTTATCATCTTCCACTTTCACAGGTTCCGCTTTTTTTGGTTCTGTTTTTACAGTTTCCGCTTTTTTTGGCTCAGCTTTTACAGCTTTTGGCTCTTCTTTCTTTTCTTCAACCTTTTTAACCGGCTCTACGACTGGCTTTGTTTCAACTGGTTGTGGAGCAGGTTTTTCTTTTTGAATAGACTCTTTTTTCATCGATTCTTGTTGCATTTTCAATTGTTCTTCTTGTAAAGCTTGTTTCTTTGCTTTACGTTTTTTAAAAAACCAACACATATATTAAAACCCTCCTTTGTTATTACTTTCATTATATACCAAAACTATATAAATACCGAAGGATTTTACATTTTTTATGATTTGTGAGATTCAAACCATTCTGTAATCTCTTTTAATCTCTTAATTCTTGCTTGTGGCTTACCACTTCTAGAAAGTTCATGTGTTTCACCTTTAAACCAAATAAATTTCGTATCTAGTCCTTTTTCTTTTAAAATAGTAAAAAACTGCATGGCCTGTTCAATCGGACAACGATAATCTTCATCAGAATGAATAAATAAAAGTGGTGTTTTCACTTGAAGTGCATATTTCATAGGGGATTGTTGCCATAAAAGATCAGTATCTACATTTGGGTGACCTGCAGTTTGATCTTTAGAAAAATAAAAACCAATGTCAGATGTTCCATGAAATGATAACCAGTTCGAAATACTTCTTTGCGTTGCAGCTGCCCTAAATCTTTGTGTATGACCGACAATCCAATTTGTCATAAACCCACCATATGAACCCCCTGTTACAAAAAATTGTTCCAAATTAATTTGCGGAATCTTCTTTATAACTAGATCTGTGAAATTCATTAAGTCGTCATAATCAATCGTTCCATATTTTCCTCTTATATCGGCGAATTGATCACCTTTGCCATCACTACCTCTAGGGTTAGCATAACAAACGAAGTATCCTTGATTAGCCCAATACTGCATTTCATGATAAAAGACTTTGCCATATGCTGTTTTTGGACCTCCATGGATATCTAAAATCGCTGGATATGTTTTATTCATATCAAAATCTTTAGGATATAATACAAACCCTTTGACTTCATGATGTACTGACTTATAAATCATGGTTTTTGGTTTTGAGACAAATTTACTCTTTAGTATTTTTTGATTTAATCTAGATAATTGTCTTAATTTCCCAAAATCTATTTTGTAAATTTCTTGTAGCTTTTGTTTAAGTAACCCTACAATGTAAATCTCATTATCGATGACTTCTATACCATCAATGGATCCATTCATTTCAAAAACTAATTTTATATTCTTTTCTTGATCTAAGACCATTAAATCCGTGTGGTCGTCGTTTGTTTTTACAAAATAAATTAACCCACGATGGACAAGTGATTGCTTGTTAGCACCTAATCTTACATCACTACCAATCGATGATGACATAGATAACCCATAGGGTTTATATATCACTAATTTTTTATTTTTAAGCTCATAAAAATCATCGTCTTGATTCATACCATAAGTTTTCATATCACTTGCAGCAACAATGATTTTTTCATCTATAACAAAGAGTTGACTTATTGAAAAATCATCTTCATGATATAAAATATCTGTAATCTTACTGTCCACATGATAAACATAAATATGTGTTGTTAAACTTTTGATTTGCTTTGCTTGTTTTCCAGTATAATAAACATGTTTTAAATCATCTGAAACAACAACTCTACCAACATTAAAATCTGGATCAACAATTAAGTCCAACATATCTTTTTCTTCATCATAGATAAATAATTGTTGTCTTTTATTTGCAGTAAAACCCTGTCCGTTACCATAAAAAGGAATTTCATTGATGTCCTCATAAAGAGCATCTTCTTTCATCTTTTTCAGTAAGTCTTTTCTATTTTCTTTAGCATCTAAGTAAAGATGATGTTCAAAACTAGATAGTTGTGCTTGAACAAGATATTTATGATGTCCCAAATATTTAACAACTGATGCTGGTATCGGTAGTTCAAAAGCTTTTTCAATGACTTTTTTTATCATGTCATATTTATAAAATGTTGAGTATTTATCTTTAGATTTTTTTTCATCACTTTTATTTTTTTTCATTGAAATCAGCAACTCATGATCATTTATCCAAATAAAAGCTGAATCTTTCTTTAAGGATAATAACTTTCTTGTTCTATCATTTTCAATCAGATAGAGATCATTATGATATGTGTTCTCATCTAAATTTGCACTACCTACAGTAAATGCCGCTGCTGTTTGACTTTTGTTGCTTTTAAGATTAGATATATATTTATAATCTAAAAAAGCATCTAGCTTAATGTTTTCCATAATCAATCCTTCTTTACCAATAAAAAAAGGGCGTCTTAAAAGAGCCCTTAAATGACAAAGTTACCTTTCTCAAATACTTTTACTTCTTTTCCATCTTGTGTTAAACCTGTAATTTCCATATCGCTACTTCCAAACATAAAGTCTGAATGTACCATAGAATTATTATATCCTGATTTTTCAAGTGTTGGAATATCTAAGTTAACACCATTTTTAATATTCATTGGATAAGCTCTACCCAAAGCCATATGGCATGAAGCGTTCTCATCAAATAATGTATTTAAAAATAAAATGTTAGTGTTTGAAATTGGTGAATCATGACTAATGAGTGCAATTTCACCGATATACTTACTTCCCTCATCAGTTTCTAAAAGATTTGTTAATGCACCTTTTTCAACTTCAGCGTCATAATCAACAACTTTACCATCTTTAAATTCCAACCAGAATTTATCAATAAGTTTACCTTGATAGTTCAGTGGTTTAGTTGCTACAACTTTTCCTCTTGTTCCCCATTTATATGGCATTGTGAAGTTTTCTTCTGTTGGGATATTTGGATTAAAATATGCACCATTAAGTGCGACTTCTCCGCCACCAGCCCAGACATGATCTTTTACAAGTTCAACAATCAAATCTGTACCTAAACTGTTTTTAAAATGTAAATGTTTGAAATTGTAATCATTTAAAATCTTGTTATGTGCTAATAATCTAGCATTGTGGTCTTCCCATTCTTTAATAGCATCATTGTCTTCTGTCACACGACTTGCATCGAGTATAGCATTCCAAAGTTTTTCAACTGCTTCTTCCTCATCAAGTTCAGGGAATACTTGTTTTGCCCAAATTGGGTTTGGTTCTGAAACAATTGTCCATTGCGACTTATTCCCCATTAAAAACTCTCTAAAGAAAGCAATTGCTTTTTGCATTGCGATTCCAGATTTTTGTGACTTTGTAGGGTCAACATCTTTATTTAATCCTGGAATTGGAGATGCAATTGAGATAAAGCATGCACCTTGATCGACAAAATATTGATACTGGCTTACAAGATAATCAGGAACGTAAGTTAACTCTTCTAATGATGCATGTAATAATGACTGACGAGATATAAACTCATCGCTCCATTGTACATGTACTCTTTTTGCGCCTGCTAAATACGCTTGCTCAGCAATCTCTCTAGCTAAAACTTTTGTTTCTGTTGATGTTCTAATGACTACAACTTGATCTTTTTGTACGTTAGCTCCAACTTTCACAGCAAGTTCTGCTAACTTTCTAATTAATTCTTTTTTTGGCATTTTATCACTCCTATCTTTGATATTATAGCATAGTTTAGCCATTAAAAAAAGAATCCCATGAAGGATTCCTTACAAACTCATCTAGTTTTTAACCTTATCAAATATCTTTATGTGCATGAATAAGTAATTTGTGTAGTATTCTTTATTAATCAAAGCTGATATATTCTAAAAATCAAAACAAACATTTAGATTATTTTTTACCTAGTTTTGTTCTAACTACTTAACTTTTTTTGCTCTTTTAAAAACTTAATCAATTGATCTTGAGGCATCGGTTTTGCATAATAATAACCTTGTGCATAATTTCCTTTATAATTTTTTACCATATTTTGTTGTTCCTCAATCTCAATACCTTCTGCAACAACAAACATGTTTAAATGATGCGCTAAATCAATCATGTATTTCAAAACATGAAACTCTTTAGTTTCTTTTTGAATATGACTAATGAACCCACGATCAATCTTAATAATATCTATCGGAAGTTTTTGTAAATATGTTAATGATGAGTAACCAGTTCCAAAATCATCTAGTGCAATTGTAAATCCTAATTTCCTAAGTTGTAAAAGCACGTGAATACTTCTATTAATATCACTAATCACTGCAGTCTCTGTTATCTCTAAAATGATTTTTTTGCAATCGATTTGATACTGTTCAATCCACTGGTTCAAATATTTTAAAAACGTCTCATGAATGAGCATAACAGCAGATAAGTTAATGGATATCTTAAAATTATCGCTCATTGGCCATTTTTTTAGTTCTTTAGCAGCTTGATAAAATACCCATTCTGTAATGTCTTTGATATATCCATTTTTTTCTGATAAAGAAATAAATTCAAGCGGTGGAATATAACCTTTAATCTTATTATGCCATCTGATTAATGCTTCTGCTGCAATCACTTTGCCATCATTAAGGTCAATAACGGGTTGGTAATGTAGAGAAAACTCATGATTTGGAATAGCATTTCTAAGCTGGTTGAGCATTTCTGTTTGTTGAGTAATCATAGTTACCATTTCATCATCAAAAATAACTAAACGATCCTTGCCTTTACTCTTGGCCATAGAAAGTGCACTATCTGCGTGTCTAAGTAAAGTGATGTAGTCATGCCCATGATCAGGTGCTAATGCAACCCCTCCACTAAATGTAATAAAATATTCATCCTTATCTAGGATATAACTTCTTTTTATATTTTTGAAAAAATTTTCTATGTCTATTAAAAACTTTGATAAATCTGTTAGATCAAAAAAACCAACAACAAACTCATCACCGCCAGTGTGGCATATAATATCTGTATCCTTTACAAACGCTTTTAAAGTTTGAGCAACTGATTGAATCAGTTGATCCCCAACTTGATGCCCTTTAACCTCATTGACATTTCTAAACTCATCAATATCCATATAAACAAGTGCCATCATTTGCTTTGGATGCTCTTCTATATATTGGTCAACCTTCTCTTCAAGCAATATTTTGTTCGGTAATCCAGTGAGTTCATCGTAATATGCTTTTTGATACAACTTTTCTTCCAAATCAAGAGAAGTTTGATGAAGTTTATCTAGTCTTTTATAAGCTTTTTTTAAGTCAACAATTGAAGCGACATATAAACTAATTCTATTAAATAAAATTAGATAAAAAATCACACCAGAGAAAATGACAAAAAATATGCCCTTAATCGTCTGAAATCTTAATATACGATCAGGATCTTGAACTATGATTTCCAATAAGCGATCAGATCCAAATATCCATAATAAACTTACAAGTATATAGTAAATGATAATTTTAATAGATTCATTAGTGGCATTCAATCCACTTTGTAAGTCGTAATTATTTTTATCTTTAGAGTTCAACTTATTTTCCATCTTTCAAAACTCCTTCGCTTGTTTCTTCTATTATACATTTATTCATAGTAAATAATCAAAGCATTTCCATTCAAAACATAAAAAAACCGCTGAGCGGTTTTCTATTTATGGAATATCAATAATTCTCATGGTGTTGGTTGAACCATGGTGTTGCGCCCAACCAGATGTAATAATGAGAGTCGTTCCCGATTTATATCCAAATGCTTTTGCAGTATCTATCGCTGCTTCATCATATAACGAATAATCTTTAACATCTTCTCTAAATGCTGGATGAACACCCCAATAATAAGATAACTTATGACAAGTCTTAAGGCTATCTGTAATCGCGATTATTGGTGTTGATGGTCTAAATTTACAAATACGTTTTGCGGTACCACCAGTTTCTGTAAATGCGACAACGACTTCAGCTTTCGGAAGTGATAATGCTGTTTGACTGACAGCAATACCAATTGCATCATTAACAGTTTGCTGACTTGTTTTAATGTTATGTTCTAATCGGTCACGATAAGGAATACTTGGTTCAATAGCTTTTGCAATGGTATCCATTGTTAAAACAGCTTCTATTGGATATTCACCAGCAGCTGATTCTCCAGATAACATAATCGCATCTGATCCATCTAATATCGCGTTCGCGACATCTGATGCTTCAGCACGTGTAGGTCTTGGTGATGTCATCATAGACTCTAACATATGTGTTGCTGTTATGACAGGTTTACCAGCTTCATTAGCTTTTTTAATAATATGTTTTTGATATAGAGGTACAAGTTGTGTAGACACTTCCACACCTAAATCTCCACGAGCAACCATAACACCGTCAGATACTTCTAATATGCTATCAAGATTATCAACACCTTCTTGATTTTCAATCTTAGAAATGATTTCGATGTCACCTTTGCCCATATCTTCTAATATTTTTCTAACTTCTAATACATCTTCTTTTCTTCTTACAAATGATAGAGCAAACATATCAACATCATTGCTCGCTGCAAATACAATATCATCATGATCTTTTTTAGAAATGAATGGCATTGAAAGTTTTACATTAGGTACATTAACTCCTTTTTTGGTTTTAATAACACCTGAGTTCATCACTTCGCATTTCATAACGCCATCTTTATTTTCTAAAACAGTAAGTTTTATTTTACCATCATCAATAAGAATGAACTGCCCTGGAATCATATCATCATAAAGTTCATTACAATCAATGTGAAATCTTTTAGAATTCCCCAATATGTTTTCTCTATGAACTTCAATAATGTCTCCAGTTTTAAATTCTGCTTTATCGTTTTCAAACTTCCCAGTTCTAATCTCAGGTCCTTTGGTATCTGCCATAACTCCGATATAACGTCCCTTTTCTTTTGAGACTTTTCTGATCATTTTAATGCGTGCTAAATGTTCTTCATGATTTGCATGAGAAAAATTTAATCTAGCCACATTCATACCAGCATCTATCATTTTTGATATCATTGTTTCTGATTCAATTGCTGGTCCAATTGTACAAATAATTTTTGTTTTTCTAATCATCTTGCTACCTCCATATTTCTCTATATACATTATACACGATTTTACTGGTTTTTGCTAAAAATCGACATGAAAATATCCACAATTTTAGGGTCAAATTGAGTGCCTTTGTTATTCAAAAGTTCTGTAACCGCTTCCTCATGAGTCATTCTATTTCGATAGGGTCTATCTGAGGTCATTGCATCATAAGCATCTGCAACCGCAATGATTCTTGCTCTTATTGGTATGTCTTCACCCTTTATACCTCTTGGGTAACCTTTACCGTCGTATCTTTCATGATGAGATAAAATATCCATAGCTATTTCACCGTATTCTGGTAAAGATGACAATATACGATATCCGGTTTCTGGATGTCTTTTCATGATTTGCCATTCTTCAGTGTTCAATTTACCCGGTTTATTTAAGATTTTATCTTCTATAGCTATCTTACCGATATCATGAAGATTGCTAATCATTGTCAGCAAGTTTAGATCTTGTTTGGTCATGCCTAGTCTTCTTCCGATTTGTCTACATATATCAGATACTCTTTTAGAATGCTCTTCAGAATACACATCTTTTGTTTTTAGTGTGTTTAAGATCGTTTTTATCGTTTCATTTCGATGTGATCCACTTTCAAAAAGCTTGTTCTTATATAAATCTGACTCTGCACGATTAATGATTTCTTCAAAATGTTCATCTTCATGTTTAACACTTACACCATATGAGACAGAAACTGCCATATGATTGATTTGTTCGTTTTCTATTTTTATTTTTGCTTTATTTGCTAATCTCTTGGCATCTTCTTCTTCAGTATTTGGACATAAGACTATAATTTCATCTCCACCAATTCTAGAAATATAGTTATTATAATCTTTAAACATTTCGGCAATCATTTGAGACACTAAAATGATGAGCTTATCTCCATCTTGATGACTAAAAGCATCGTTCATGACTTTTAACCCATTAATATCAAAAAAGACAACTGATATTGGATGATATTTTCGCTTATTCAAACTAAGTAACTGTTCTTGGTGTTTTCTTCGATTATTTAGACCAGTTAAAGCATCTTTATAACTTAAAGCAAGAATTTCATTTTCATATTGCTTTCTAATGGTAATGTCTTCAATAAAAATAGTTACACCTATAATCTCTTTATCATTATATATTGGTGAGAAAACCTCTTCTAAAAAATGGTGTTTTTGATCTTCTATTTCGATAATTGATTTAAATGATTCTCCTTGAAGAACTCTATCAATAGATTTCTTTAATCGATCTTTAATTGCATCATTTGAAATCATATCAATAAAGTTTGATTCTTGATCAATATCTACACCATAGTATCTATGCATAGATTCCTTATGAAACTGGTTATATGTTAAATAGTTATAGTTTTTATCGAGTGCAAATATTTCCATGGTTTGTGTTGAGTCAATACTAGACTGCAAAAGAACCTTTTGATGATTTAAGTCAATTTGCATCTGATATCTATTTTTTTGATGATGAACAACAATTGCTAACAATAATGTGATGATTGGAAAGAAAACTAAGTAAGGAATTGCTGTATGTCTAATCACAGTAAAAGCTTGTGGCCATGGAATCAGTAAAAAACTCATCAAAGTAACAATGTGTACTAAAACACCTAAAACATAATACTCTATATAAAATGGCAGTTTCGGTAAAAACTTACGGATATGCTTCCAGTTAAGACCTATAGTTGCAGACATGATGATGGTTGCAACACCTGCATAAACGCCATCTCCACCAATGAATATTCTGTATATCATTGCAACACTGGTTGCTATTGATGTTGGTATAACTCCGAAAAACATACCGGTAACACTCAGCAGCACGCTTCTTGTGTCAAAAAACAAACCTGCTTCTAGTTCCCATGGATTACGCATAATGAGTAAAGTGATTCCACCGATAATAAGTCCCATGATGACTTTGACAACTGTTTTATTAATTTTTGTATCAAAAGTTGCAGCGGCAAATAAAAAGCCTAAACCAAAAAGTAGTATGGCATTTTGAAGTAAACTTGTTAAACTTTCTATCAATTGCTCATCAAACATAACGCTTCTCCCTATTTAGAAATCTTTACTTCATGTTTATATTATAACATCTTCATATCTTTAAAAAAAAGCCAAAATGACTTTTGGCTTTAAATTATTATCTTTCATTACCCATAAAAAACACTGCAATTGTCTTTGGACCTGAATGTGCACCAATGACTGGTCCAATCATTCCAAAAACAATTTCTTTGACACCGATTTGCTCTTGGATTAACTGAGCGGTATAATTTGCATCTTCTAAATCATCTCCATGAGAAATAAAAATGGTTTGATCAGAAGGATTCTCAATTTTTTCTTTCATAATATCGACAATCGTTTGTAAAGAAGTTTTTCTACCCCTTGCCTTTTTAATAGGCACTAATTTACCTTCATTTGTAACATGGAGAACAGGCTTAACTTTTAAAAGTGAACCCAATAATGCTTGAGTTCCTGAAAGTCTTCCTCCACGTTTTAAGGTTCCTAAATCATCAACTGTAAATAAATGGCATAATTTGAGTTTATGCATCTCTACCCATTTTGCAACTTCATCAATGCTTAATCCTTCCTGCATTTTTTGATAAGCATACCAAATGAGTAACCCTTGACCCATAGATGCAGATCTAGAATCAATAATCACAATTTTTCTATCTGGATATTTTTCTAAAAGCTCTTGTCTAGCAATCACTGATGATTGATAAGATCCAGATAAAGCTGAAGAAAATGCAATATATAAAATATCTTTATTTTCTTTAAGTTTTCCTTCAAAAAAATCTAAATACTCCCCAACATTGATGAGTGACGTTTTTGCAACTTTCTTGTCTCTTAATAAATCATAGAAATCTTTTACATTTAATTGTCTCTCATCAGGATAATGCTTATATGTCTTTTCATCAATTTCAACAGATAATGCAACAACATCAATTTCCATCTTCTTGACTTGTTCAAGTGTTAAATCACTACATGAATCAGTTACTAAAACGTATGGATTACTCATATAAAAACCATCCTTTTTATTTTTATTTTAAAATCAAACTTTTTATTATTTTACCATATTTAAAACTTAATTAACAACATGCTATGTTGTAGATTGTTTTGGTTTCTTATTGTTTAAAGATTTGAAATACTCTAAACTGGATTTTAAAGTAGCTGCAAGCGGTACTGCAAGTAACACACCAACAAATCCAAAAATACCACCAAAGAATATCAAACTGGATAAAACAAGCAATGGATGAATTTGTACTTTATTTCCAAGTACTTGTGGTTGTACAACAGAAGCTTCGATGACTTGCTCAACAACTTGTAACACAACGACAATCAAAATCCCAATAACAAAGATTGATTTTGCTTCGTTGTTTTGAACCGATTCTAAGTGTAGTGTAAACATAAATAATACTGGTAAAGAAAGACCAATCCAAGCCCCAATATAAGGCACGATGTTGAATAACCCCATAATGAGTGCAAACAATATCGCCATTTGAATACTAAAACCCGGAATAAAAAACGATAGTATAGATAGGAAAATAGAGAAATATGTGGCAATGAGTGCAATCATAATCCCTTGTCCTTTTAAATAATTCCTAACTGATGTATCTGTTCTTGTGCCTAGAGCCTCAAGATGTGGCTGCACATTTTCTGGAAAAACACTATTGATCCCATTAAAAATATATGCTTTTTCCTTAATTAAATAAAATAAGAATACTGGTGTTAATATTAAAATCATGACTGCTTGAAATATTGAAGAAGTTAAATTAGATAGAAACCCCAGGATACCACCCAATAGTTCAATAACACGATCAACTGATAAACCATTTGATGTTAATTGATTCAATATTTCAGCAAGTTCTGTATCGTTAATATATGTTTGAACATATGTTTCAACTACACTTACTATATTTTCTAACCAAACTGCATCAATCATATTGATGAGACTTGAGAATATACTACTCATTTGTACGACTAAGTTTACAATCACAAAAGTTAATAATCCGATGATTACACTGAGTCCTAGAATAATTGCTAGAACAATACTTATACCCCTTTTTATCTTTAATCTACTTTCTATCATAGACGCAAAAGGTCCAATGATAAAACTTAAGAAAAAAGCTATCGCAAACGGAATAAATACAGATTTAAAAGCGTTTGAAATATTCCCGAGAGGTTTTGCAGCGATTAATCTAAGTGCGTATATCGCAATGAACGATATTGCGATAATGGAAACCCAAATAAGGATTCTTATGAGTTTTTCCTTAGATATTTTTTGTTTAGGCATTTTGATATCCTCCATGTTATGTATATTCCAAATTATATCATGTATAGCAAATTAAAAAAAGACATCCCTATAAAGAGATGTCTATATAGAAAGATTTAAAAGCTCTAAGTGTTTTCTCATATAAAACATGAGAATACTTTAAAACATTTTGTTTGTTTGCTGATTTTCATTTTAATCTGAAAATATAATTACTAGGTTGAAGCTTATACTTTGGTCCTTTCATGGTTGAACGTACTATATGGATATCGATATCCTTTTCTTTTGTAAATTTAAAATACTTATCTAACCCGCTTGACACGATTTGATTACAAGAATCAATGACTCCGATGAACTCAAAATCATCGTCAACATATGCTAATGTAGCATCTCCATGACTGTCATTACAAAGTAAAATGCCACCTTTTCTTAGATATTTTTTAGTTGCTTGTCCTACAAAACCTGCAAACTGTGAAATAATCAAATCGACTTCGCTCATGTCTATAGACTCATTGTAATCAATCCCAAAAAACTGAATTACTGGTGCTTCATCATATTGCTTATTTAAGATGATATAGTCCTTAATCTCGTCCATATGTTGGAAAAACTTAATAGCACCTTTAAAGTTATCGATATATGTAACATTTGGTATGACCAATGACGCACTTATATCAATATAGCTACCTGGATATAAAGCGGTCTTTATGTGATAAGATTTTTCGATTAAACTATATAATGCTTTTCTATCTCCAATTTTAGATAAATATGTTTCATACTCTTTAATATAGTTCATCATTCTCTACTCCTTAACATATTAATAATTTGTAGATCTATTTATTTTCATTATACTTTTTTAATGGCACATATTTAGAAACTCTTTCGACATAATCCTTATAATCTGGGTATTTTTTAAGTGAAACACCTTCTGAAAAAGATGAACTCCCCATAAAGAGTAATATCAAAAACATAGAGCCTATGATTGTCCAGTTAAAAAAGATGTGATTTGTTACACCAGCACTTAAGCAAAAGATATACAAAACTACCCAAATAGATTGTTCAGCAAAATAGTTTGGATGTCTTGATCTCCCCCATAATCCATTCGTATTAAATCCTTTATGATATGGGCTTGGTAAGTCTTCTAGTTTCTCAAACTCATTTAATAACTTATATTTTTTAGTTTGAAATGCCATTTGCTGCTTATCTGCAATTGTTTCTAATACAATAAGCCC
This sequence comes from Tenericutes bacterium MZ-XQ, assembly GCA_002838205.1. Classification (NCBI taxonomy): domain Bacteria; kingdom Bacillati; phylum Mycoplasmatota; species Tenericutes bacterium MZ-XQ. The sequence goes on from CP017950.1 coordinate 1,601,561, forward strand.
TAGTAAAACAACTGCAACAATCACATCAAAAACATTAAATGAAGTTGTAGATTCCATGACTGCAAGCAAGGGTAAACAAATCGCAAGCACTAATGCATTTTGATAAATAGAGATAAAAAATAAATCAAATAATGCCCATTTCCATTTTTTATTTAAGTTAGGATTTTCCCTAAGGATAATCCATCTATAATCTTCTTCTCCAGCCCAAAACTTAATAGAATAAGCACCTTTTTTTGCAAAATTTAAAGTTAGTCTTATCCCCCATATGGAAATAAGCACAGCCATCACAATTAATCTAAAATCCATACCACTTTTAAATACAATAATCCATGCATATACAATAGGTAAAATTGACCATAATTTGTCCATTTGAGAATTATTTCCAGTGATTTCTCCAACTATAAAACAGTATGCCATACTCATTGCACAAACAATGATGAGTATTGTCAAAGTATCTAACTGAAGCTCACTAAGATTAAGTCCTCCCAAAACAAATCCTAATATAGATAACAGAACAGTTATCACAACAGTGCTTATTATGCCTATGTTTTTTTTCATTTGCTCTCCCTTTATATAGAGCTATCCATTAAGGACTATCACTATAGTGATATTTTTTTAACTCTAGATTCTTCTTGATTTTTACCATTGTAACATAATATTGACAATCAATCTAGTGCTAATATGATTACAAATCCCCTACTTTTCATATGATGTATCAAATGAGACCTATTTATTAAACAAAGATCTGATACAGTAATATCAAATCTTTGTTTATCGTATGATTTAAACAATCGATTTCAGTACGTTATCTATTTCATTTGCTGACTCTGTAGTAAAATGAACTCTAAAGTTATGAATACCATACTTCTTATACATATTGATATGATTTGTTTTATTGATTCTTGTATGATGTAATAATTTCATCGTACATCCTGAATCTCTAATTAATGGATAATTTTTATCCTTATTTCTTAAAGAATAATCATACTTCATACATTGATTACATTTGAGTTTATCAATACCAAGTCCTTTTGTTACTGGACAATACTTTAATAGCATGAGTTCTGGTGTATTGTAAATGATCATTTCTAAATTCGGTATGTTGCCAAATCGATTTTGATAGCCCTTCATGATATCTTCGATTTGAAAGTTATCTAACTCTTCAGATAAAGGAACTGTTTTAACACCCTGTTTATGCAGTTCATTTACTGTGAAGCTGTTTGTTACATTCATCGTTGCATCAATAAATTCGGATGGTAACTGGCCATAATCTCTTGCTACTTTATTGTTTTTTGAACTCCATATTCTATTAGAAAAAACTTTAACTCTTTTGTCATCACCATCATATGTTATGTGTTCACTAATAAAAATATAATCTACAGGATAAGTAATCACTTTTTCGAGTTGAGCCTTCGTTTCTACTTTTACTGTTATATTATTTGTTATGCTAACAGGAATATTTTTAAAGTTTTCTGTGATAATCTTAGACTTTTTATCATGTATTAAAGATTGAACAAGTTTTTCTACAACTCCTCTTTTTAGATCATTGAGTATTTTGTTCGGGATAAATGAAATCCCATCCGTATGCACTTGAAATGAATCTAAAAAGAATGGTGTATCCCCCAACTTATCTATTTGCGATCGTAAAACCTCAGCTGTTTGTTTTGGATGATCTGCTTTTTGAACAATGTATTCACTTTGATAAGAAACAAATGATGAATATGGCGTTTTTATATATATTTCAAGTGGTTTATCAACATATGCAATAAGTTTTCCTTCAAGAGGGATAAGATTGTAGGTTTCATCTAAATATGGTTGTAAAGAAGTTTCTAAAACGTGATTTTGAGTAATATGAAACTTGTCTCCTATATCCACTTTTCTTGGTAAATCGATAGTAATCATATCTCCTGCGAAGGCTTCTGTTACTGAATTGTTTTTGACAATGATTTTATCAATTTTGCCTCCCAAATCTTTTTTTCCTATGATTCTAAAACCATCTTTTAAGTGTATCCTATGTGTTAATTTGATTGTTGTTTTCCCATTATAAAAATCAAGAACTTCACCACTTTCGATACCAAGATGATTTGGTCTAAAAAGATTAGTTATATTGTAAGGTTGTTCATTAAGGATGTATCCTTTGGTATATGCTCTATTGAAAACAGAAAGTAACTCTTGTATCCGTTTTTCAATGTCAAATGTTTTCCCTTCTAGAATATGATCGATTGCTTCTCTATAGGCACGTACTGTAGCAATCACATATTCACTTCTTTTCATGCGACCTTCAATTTTTAGCGAACTCACTCCGCTATCCATAATATCTTTTAGGGAACCTAATGTCATTAAGTCTTTTGTACTTAATAAATAAGTATCCTTTACAACAGTTGTATCACCTTCTAATAGGTCGTAAGCTAATCTACATGGTTGTGCACATGCTCCTCTATTTCCACTTCTTCCACCATTTAACGAACTAAAAAGACAGTTTCCACTGTATGAAACACATAATGCTCCATGAACAAAAACTTCCAAGTCAATGTCAACATGTTGTTTGATTTCTTTTATTGTATCAATCGAAGTTTCTCTAGCCAAAACGACTCTTTTTACACCACTATTTTTTAAGTATGCGACTTGTTCTTTATTAAAAGCGTTCATTTGCGTTGATGCATGAATTTCAGTATCTGGATATCTTTTTATAAATTGATGTAACACACCTAAGTCTTGAACGATTAAGGCATCTACATTTGATGAAACTAAATCATCTGCATAGCTAAAAAGAGATTCTATTTCATGCTCAAAAATCAAAGTATTGATGGTAACAAATACTTTGACATTTCTTATATGAGCATACTTAATTAAATCTTTGATTTCTTCTTTAGTAAAATTATTTGCGTATTTCCTTGCACCAAAGAATTTACCACTAAGATACACAGCATCTGCACCAGCATTAATTGCACCTATAAATGCTTGTTTATCACCTGCAGGAGCTAGTAGTTCTATTTTTTTCACATCATCAACTCCAATAGCAAGAAAATTATATCATAAAACAAGAATATTTTAAAAAGAACTTAGATAAACTTACAAAAAATGTGATTATGATATCTATGTCTAATTTTGATTCTCTTCACGACTTAAATTAATATAAAAAAAGGCCTGATACAATTGTATCAAACCTATGCTTTCAATATGGGTTGTATGACCTATTTTGCTACAATTTTACACCCCTAGCGGAAATTTTTACACCCTCATCCAAAAAAACTACACCCCTAAATTATGGCTTAGTTTAGAGGTTTTATTTTCTCAATTTTAGAAGCGATAATTTTCTTGTGTCAAAATAGGTATTTCCACTATATGGTTGTTGTTGGGTATCGAACCTTTTTCTTTAGCCATAAGTTGGAAACTATACTAACAGAAAACACTTGTTTTTCTTATAGTTTCACTTTGAAATGGACCGAGAATGGAATCAATCTTGTTTGTGAAATAAATCTCTATTTATGTCTAAGGTTATATCTATGTGGCCAAAAAATCAGAGTAGTACAAATAAATCAATTATATATCTTATCTTGTCAGCTTCATTTGTTTCTCTTTTGCCTTTTTGATTTCGAATGCAATCTTCATGACAAAGTAACTAACAAATAAAACCAAATATAAAACTAAATTTATCCTTTCTGTATAATTTATAATTAGATGAATGAAGAGTAAAATATATATCACATACGCAACACTTTGTAATCTTTTCCAAGATTTTTGTGTCATCAATTTTCTAATAGATTGAAATGATGTGATGAATAATGGAATCATTAATACAAATCCAATAACACCATAAATTGGAAATTCAATTTCACCATTAAACCATTCTAATAAATACTTAGTAGTATGAGGTAAGACTGTAATAAATCCTAAAATCGAATACTCTCTTCTTACTCCCATCAAACTCTTCTTAACTTTCGATCCTTTTTTAAGTGCACCGGCAACCATCACAAGATAATAAAAACTTAATCCTAAAAATCCTTGAACAAACGGAGTACTGAATGCTTTATCCTGTAAAACAAACATCAAAACAGAGACAACAGTAAAACCTATATAAAGTTTTAAATTATGCTTTCTAACAAACTTGCCTTGATAAATAGCAAGCAGTCCTAGTAATACAACAAATATCGCTACAATCATCTTTCTAATCTCCTTTAAACATTTAAAACGTTAATATAGTTTTCAATATACTTCAATTGTTCATCATGATCTATTAAATGATATATGGGTTGATCTTCCATAATGGCATATCGTAACAGAATCCCTGCAATCACTTCAGAAAATGCTTCTGGATTTAAATGAACCTTATTCATACTAACGTAAGTTTCAATCCTACTCATTAAATCTTTAGAAATTCTTTTCGTCACATCCAATTCATCAGGAATGGTATGTGATAATGATTCTCTAATCAGCATTTTCACCAATCTGTTATGTTTAGAAATTAGCAACATTTTTTGATGTAACACTTCTTTTAAAAAATCAACTAAAGGTTTTTGATAATCAATCTCTGTTTCCAATCCAAAAGATACACCAAGCGCATATTCAACAGTTTCAATAAACAAATTTTGTTTGGTTTGAAACTTTCTAAAAAGCGTCATTTCAGCCACACCAGCTGAATTTGATATTTCTAGGGTTGTTGCTTGATTAAATCCTTTTTCGGAAAACACTTCTAAACTTGCATTTAGAATATTCTGTCTTGTTTCTTTCACAAGATCACCACCTTTTTAACTATGTACTATTTGCTTAGGCTTTCTTATAGTGACACACAGTATAGCGGGTAAAACCACCAATGTCGATAAGAGTGCTAGCGATATATTGACTAAAGTCATTATACCAAAATTTGATAAAATAACGAAGTCCGAGAAAATTAAAGCACTAAAACCTCCCATTGTTGTCAATGCTGAAACTAAAATCGGATTACTCATCTTAGCCAAACTAACTTTGATCGCTTCTTTATCACTTTTCTGCTTATGTTTTTCTTCTTCGTATCTCTCAGTAATCAAAATGGTGAATTCTGTACCAATACCCATAATAAGCGCACCTAAAGTCGCTGTTAATGGTGTATAGCTCATATCAAATAAATACATCACCAAACCACTCCAACCAACAATCAATATGATTGGTAACAACGGTAAGATTGCTCTAGAGAATTTACGATAAATCGCAAATAAACTAAAGAAAATCAGTCCAAGTCCAATTAAGGTAATTTCATATCGACCTGTGGTTAAACTCTTCATTAGTTCTACATCAATGATTGACTGACCAGTAACAGTTATATTATAATCAACGGTTAAACCGTTAAAATAAGTTTCTAATTCCGTCAACAATTCATCAAATTCTTCATCAGATAAATCAACAATATTCATATTGAAAACACTTTTTGTATAACTGTCATTAATAAATAATTTTCTTTGATCGACAGGAATCATATCAAGCGTTGATTCATCAACAGCAGATAAATCAGTTATTCCTAACAATTCAAACATTGTAGTAATCGACGTTGTTTCAATGATGATGTCATCATAGGTTGTTAACAAATTATCTTCAACACTTTGAATACTTTCTAAATCCAATAAAATATTTTCCGATTCAAAAACAATAGCCAATTGTTCAGTAGATCCAATAATAGTTCTCAGTTCTTCAATATCTGCTAACGCTTCTGAATCTTGTGGCATAAAAGATTCTAAATCAGTCTCAGCTGGTGCATCTATATCAACATATATACCAGTAGCAGCTATTAGAACTGCAACAACAATGACAGTATATCTAAATTCTAAAATGACCCCAGTTAAGCCATGTATAAACCTATTATGCTTAACAATCTTTTTTTGCTTTTTAACCTTTTCAGCTTTAAAGAACCAATCTTTTACAAACATAAAAGGCAAAAAGACAAAAAGTGCTATAGCAAATGCAATCATAATACCTATTGTTAGCATTGAACCAAAATCTTGAATCATCGGTACATCTGAACGATACAAACTCAACAAGCCTAATGCTGTTGAAATCATAGCAATCAAGACCGCAGGCACCATTTTTCTAACTGTTTTAATCAGGGCTTTTCTGGAACTATTTTTAGTCTTCATTTGCAAATCCCCCTCTTTCTTCTTCATATCTTGTTTGAAATTGAATGAAATAGTCAATACCCAATCCAATCAACACAGGAAATACCGCCATTGAAACCATTGTTAAACCAATATTCATCCATCCCATCAATCCAACAGTTGCTACAACGACTATCATAATCATCACAATTGGCATCAATCTCATACGCACATTATAAACTATCATTAAAATGACAATCATAATTAATACACTACTGATCATCATCACTTGCATACTTTCCATCATCGATGACTTAATAGATTGATCCAATATGGGTTTACCAGAAATCAATACATATTCTGTTTGATTTTCATCTTCAACAACAACATTTAAAGCATCATGAATCGCTGCAATTTCAACATCTGAAACGCCTGCTTCTAATACAATCACCATTCGCATTGTCGTTTCATCAATCAAAAAGCCTTCATATACTGATCTTAAATGACCTGCATCATACAACATCATTTCTAACGTGCTTTCAGTTTCAGGAAACCCTGGTTCAAACGCATTAAACTGTGAAGCCATCAAATTTAGATTTGATGCGATATCACTTAAAGCAGTGGATAACTCTCCAATTTGAGTTGACAATGTTAACATCTGAGCCTTTTGCATGTCTAATGTTTCTGCAAGTGTTGATAAATTGGTAATTAAACCAGAAAGAGCAGTCACCGTTTGTGTCGATACTTCACTTAAATCATCAAGTGCATCAAATTGGACCAATTGCTGTTCAAGTACATTTAAACTTTGTATAGATTGATTTAATAAGTCCAAATCACTTGGATCAGAAAGCGATTCAGATAATCCAATCAAATCCGTAATCATTTGAGATACTGATAATCCCATGATATCAGTCAAATCACTGAAGTTCACAAGACCTGTACCCAAATTTTCTTGTGCAGTCACCAACTGTGTCAAACTAGCACTTAATAATTCTAAATTAATAGGACTTGATTGTTCTTGACTCAAACTAGTACTCAACAATTCCAGTTGCTCTGCCATGATTTCTAAACCTGAACTCACTTCAATTAAACCCAATTCAGATTGCTCCAATAAATTTTTTGAAGTTTGTTCAATCATCACTATAGGACTACTGACAGAAAAAACACCATCAAGACCTTCGATACCTTGATCAAGTGCATATATAAAATCAATACTCTCTTTACTAAATGGATCTTCATTTTCATAAATTACTATTATAGGATCTTGTCCAAACTCACTCTGATAAGCTTCATTATCTAAATAAACTTCCGTATCATCAGATACCAATGTGTCATTCCCCGTCTTTAGTTCTATTTGTGTTATACCTACCAAAGAAACTAAAATTAACACAACCATCCCTATCATTGTTTTAACAGGATATTTCATTAAAAAATTCGCAATTTTCCTCATAATTCCTCCTTGTATGTTAGTGCTCACTATCATATCATACAAAAAAAGATGTTATTTGTAAAGTAAAATGTGAAAATTTATGAAACAAAAAAATATCCTCCAAAGGAGGATGATTTATTTAAATTGTCAAATTCATAATAATAATCATGTTAAATCAAGTCTTCAGTAAATTTACACATTACATTCTACAAGGTCGTCAATAGTCATATTATAAATTTGCGATAATTGATAAATCACATCAAGCCTAACTAATCTAGTTCCCATCTCATAACTTTTCAGTGTAGCTTCGCTAATGTGTAGTAAATCAGCCACAAACTTCAATGACATCCCGTGATTTAGTCTTTGTTCTTTTATGATTTTACCAATTTCTACTTTATCAATTGATTTGAGTTTTAACTTGTGTTCTGGAAAACAGATTCGACTCCAATTTCTCATAATTGCATCTAAGTTATTAAATGTTTTAAAATTGTATCTAAGTTCCTTATTATTGATCAATGACTTTTCTAGTAATTGATTTTGTTCATCAGAGAGTGAACATTTTAATACTTCATACGGTTCCATAATTTCTTTTGCTTCTTTGTATTTTTTGATGTTCTTAATACGGCAACTCGTACTATCAATACAATCATATGCTTTGATAACAGACTTGGCTCGTCTTAAATAATGTCTGCACCAATTCCAGAAGTCTGTTTCATTGTTTCTAAAGTACATTTAATTAGTTCTCTTTATAGATACTTAAAGCGTTATTTTCAATTGAAAACCTATCTAACATTTCATCAAGTGTTGCTATGGTTGAATACTTATACTTGTGGTTTGTAATAATTTCTTTGAAAATCTCATCAGTATATGAATTTACTCCAGCTTCTTTTTCCTCATTATAACGAATATAGTTGATATCTTTAATTGTGCTTACTTTTTCTATTAATTCTAAAGCAGTCACTAAACGCACTACTTCATCATAAAAATGAGTATCGAACTTAATTAAGTGATATTTCCCTATTGATTTGTTGTTTGAGATTATCTTGTTTGTATAGATTTCTACAAAATCCTCATCTTGATCGCCGATATCATAATAGTTATACATCTCTTTACCAATCATCATTCCACTAAAACGTTCAACATAATAATCATTGATAGCTTTATCTATATCCAACTCATCATCAGAATTGACAATATATGCACCTTTCGCAATACTAGAAACAATTCCCTCTTCTTCTAATCTGTTTAGTATTTTTAGTAATGTCTTATATGGAATTAATGAGAACCGGTGATTTTGTTCATATTGTACATCAAATATATGTCCTTGATTTTGACTAAAAAACTCTCTTAATGTTTTCGTATAATTCATTTTTTCACCCTCTTTAACTATATTATACCTTATTATGTCGACATTTTAAATTATTTACTCGACATTGTCGACTTATTTCTAAACGATTAAATATTCCTGAAACCTGCCTATAGAGCGGAAAACATAAAAAAGACATCTTGTATTGGATACAAAATGTCGACTTTTAAAATATGGATTGTATGATCTATTTTGCTACAATTTTACACCCCTAGCAGAAATTTTTACACCCCCACCCGAAAAAATTACACCCCTAAATTATGGCTTTGTTTAGCCTTTTTATTTTCGGCTAATTTTCAGGTAGTAATTTCTTTGTGTCAAAATAGGGTATCCCACTATCTATTAAATGTTGGGTATCAAACCCTTGATTAACTATTTAAACATACAACTTGGAAGAGGATTTCACACTTCAAGTAAACTTAAGAACCTTTCATGAGTTCGAAACTCGTCAAACTCTTTCCTTTTTAATCTATCCTTGAATACATAGAAGTCCGACCATTCTGCATTCTTCACTGTTTGATCTGGGTGATATATTTGAGAATTAACAATTACTGAAGTGTACTTCTCATCTTTTACCAACGAATCATAGTACAAGGATAGTTCTTTTGCTTTTTCTAGTGATTTATACATTTCTTCGATTTTCCCCAATCTTGAATAATAGATTCCCAAGAATGTATAAAATCTTCTCAGACGATTACTATAAAATTGATAATTTCCATCATTGAGTATTATATCAATAATTCCAATAGCAGATTTAGTGATTTTAACTTTTTCTTCAAGTGTATAAACATCTCCACCCTTTAACTTGTATGTTAATGAAAATACGTAAGAAGTCAATTGATCCATAAGTAGCAAAATCATCTTTTGTAAGTAGTTATTTGCCTCTTCACCTTGGTAAGCAGAATATAGTAAGAAGTCTTTTGAATGCCACATGGATGGACGGTGATTAGCAACTTCTATTGCCTTATCATATTCTTTTAAATCGATAAACGAATAAAACTTCGTACTAATAGCACTATCAATCAATCCATAGTCATTAGAATCACTTATAATGATTTCACATAACTTTAGTGCTTCTTTTGCGTGTTCTTGCATCATATGTTCATGTGTAGATTTCGTTATTGTCGTTAACGATTGTGTTAATTTTGACATGATTACATAATTCTTTGGATACTCTTTTAATCCATTTCTAAGCAGGGTAATAGCTGACTCTATATCTCCTTTATTTGATAAACTGTGATATTTATCAAGAATTTGTCGTAGAAACATCTCTTCATCCATATTCTCATTATCCAATAAATAATCAATTGTTACTCCAAAAAAATTGGAAATTGGTTTTAGTAATTTCACATCTGGTAAGGTCACATCATTTTCCCATTTACTTATGGCTTGATATGATACTCCTAAGTAATTAGCTAGTGAGTCTTGGGTGATTCCTTCTCTAGTTCTTAATTCTTTGATTTTTAATCCTATACTCATATTTATCATCTCCTTGACTCCATTAAAACATTAGACTCCTAATATAACAATAACCTATTTTACTACCATTTTTCAACTATTAGTTGAGTTTTTCTATTTGTAAGATATTTTTACTTTTTGGTTCTGTTCAATTTATTAATAAAAAACAGTCATCCACCTTTCTATTTAGGGCATCATGACCGTTTTAATTACTTTTCTATTCAGGTTTAGCAATTATTTTAGCAAAGTGATTTATACTTGTAGTGCCCAATAAAAAATACACTTTTGTCTTTCTCCTTCTTTATACATATCATTATCTTCCGGTAATTCAACAATTTCTAGCAAAGGTAACCCTAACTTTTCACATGTTCTTCTTGAAGCTACGTTATCAGGATTACAAGTAACATATAGATATTCCATCTCATGTTTGATAGCAACATTCTTTATTAATCTACAAGCTTTAAAAGCAAAATTATTCCCTCTATATTCCTCATATACAGTATATCCAATATTGCCACCATAATACAAACCTTTACTATGGCCAATCCTTATATCTATAAATCCAACTTTCAGATTTGATTTTTCTTCTACAATATTAAACTTATATGCAGGAACAAATCCTTTTTCTTCATTTTCAGGAATCAACTCATCAATTACAAGTCTTATTTCACCATCAGCTAGATTATTAAACTCAAAGAATGAAAACATATCATCACCTCACAAACTCTTTATCATTCTGATGACTTCTTTTCCATGAAGCATCTTTGTTTTACCATCTGCAACAAATCCTTGTTTCTCATAAAAACCTACCGACTTCTTATTACTTCCAAGTACCCATAATGATAATTTAGAATATTTACTTAATTCTTTATAACAAACTTCCATCAGTTTCTTTCCAATCCCAAGACCTTGATACTCTTTTAATATGTATATTGCCATTATTTCACCGGTATCATCTAGATCTTCATCTCTCGACTGGAGGTAGCAGCTGAATCCTATAATCTTATTATCAACAATGGCTACATAAGTATTCTCTGGATAGTCTTTTGCTAATTGTATATTCTTTTCTAAAGATAATCTTGCCATAACCTCATCTGGAAAAAGACCGGTATATGTTTCAATCCAGCTGTGATAATGAACATAACCTTTTCCTTCAGCATCTTCAACTGTAGCTTTTCTAATAATCAATTTGTCTTTTCCCAAGTCTTCACCCATTTTCCAAAAACCATCGTGGGAAAGTTTCATCATATTTAAGTAATACTTATTGGGCTTACTAATAGTGAAGTCATGTTTTTTCGTAATATCGTATTCAGATATTGCAGCTTTATTATATAAGCCTTCAATATATTCTAAATCAATATACAAGTCTAATTTAGAACTATAGATCTTGTTTACAATTTTAGGTTTATTGAGTAAGTCTTTTACTGAGTACTTCTTTGACAAAAATCCCAAAACACCATATGTAAAATCAACCAAAATGTATTCATCATCGATATATGCTTCACATACCGTGTGACCATTATATGCTTTTTTTCCATTAACTAATATAGCCAATCGACATGGAATATTCAAACACTGTAATAACGCTAAACCAACTCGCGAGATATCCGTACACCAGTCGGTCCCTCTATCGATAATCTCTTTTTCTGTTCCACCGAATTCCATATTATCAAAAGGAACATCGTAGTTTCTTACTATATTTCTAGTAAAATTTAAAACATTTTTTATTGTTTGAAGATCTGATTTTCCTCTAAACTTCTTCGCAAAATTAAATAATTCATGATTTGTGACTTCAATGTCAATTTTTGAAATGGGACGATTATATAAATAGTCTTCAGAATCTGAATTTATAAGTATCATTTTTTTGCAGATTTGATAGTCTACTGAATCTTTATGGTGTATATCATTTCTAAACATTACACCATATTCTTTTCCAAATATATCAAAGCCTTTTCTCATTGAATCACCTCTTTTTTCAGTCTTAAATTGACTAGACTAAAATACGACATTCACTTTAATCGCTTCCTTATACTTTCTAACACATGAATTTAGTTCTAATGGATTTATATAATCTAATAGTCTAATACTAGTCTTTGTTTGTTGTAAAGCATTTATGAAATCAGTTTGCAGTTTTCTTAAACAACCAACAAGTTCAGTCTCTCCCTCAAATTCTAATAATGGAATTGGAGAAAGTAATAGTCCAGCAAACAATGATTCTTTTACTTTTCGTATCTCATCAAGTGTATGTTCAATCGAACAAAATTCAATTATGTCTACTACATATCTATCTAGGTACCCATTTGAATGATCATATAGTTCTAACTCAGGACCTGTAATTCTTGGATTATGATTAATGTAGCCAATAGTCACCTCATCATCTAGAAGATCAATCAACTCTTTATCTGAATAGACAAAAAAGTCAGCAGCACCATCATTCTCATAATGAGGATTAAAGAATCTAAACAGTTGTGTTTCTGATGGACAATAAACCATAGCGTGTTTACCGGTTTTTAAATTTATCCCCACCATTAATTTTCTATTAGAATTCTTAATGAAAGATAACGCAGCAGTTTTCTTATATTCGTCTTCAATAAACTCAAAAGAATGACGATTCAAGAATAAATCAAACCATCTCTTCCCTTGCAACATGGCACCTGATAAATATTCATTATTTTTTGAGTCATTATAAAAAAGATATGCCAGTTTCATTTCTATTGCTATATCTTTATCCGTATAATTTAAACCATATTCCCCTATCATATAAGCCAAACATGTAAAAGAACATGAACGATTAAAACTCATATACTTCATGTAATCAACTCCTCAATATAATTTAGACTCTATTTATCCTGCGCGATTTTATATATTAATTCAGGTATAATAACGCTTCTACCATAGTTATACTTTTCTTGTAGTTTTGCATCTCTACCAACTAGAGGATGTCCAGCAGCAGAGTTATCCGAAACAACTAATAATGCAATGGCAGGAACCTCTAGTAAATCAGCTAACAAGTAAAAGGTACTTGTTTCCATTTCAATTAAATCAGTACTAAATTTCTTTATTTCATCAAGATGGTAGTATTCTAACGCAATTGAGTCCGTACAAAACACAGAAGCTTTACTTAAAGTAACTCCAGATAGCTTTGCTAAATCAATTACTCTATCAACATACCTTTCATCAGGTTTCACTCTTTCAAATGGCTTATAATTTCTAATATCTTCTTCTAAATAAGCATTAGCAAAGACACCCGCAATACTATAAGATGGTGTACAAATATCACCTACATTAAATTTGTCAGTCAAAGCACCTACTGCACCAACAAAAATTAGTTTTTTATATTTTAATTCAGCAGTTAAAGTAAGATGATCTAACAAATTAGAAGCACTCGATGATATTTGAATCCAAGCAATCTTCATACCTTCTTTTTCTACTAAAAATCCCGATATATATGAATGGATAGCTAAAGTTGTAACTTTGAAACTATCATCTTTAATAATTTTACTTGGTTTCCAACCAGGAGCAACTACCAAAGCATCATATACAATATTAGCATCTAACCCATAATTAAGTTCAGCCATATTTGAAACATTATATTGATGAATTCTGTCAAGTATTCTTTTCATTTTTGGTTTCATATTGTATGCTCCTTTACAATTTATACTGCTATGATTTTCTAGGACACTTTGTTACCACCCTAGACATAAATATAGCGACATGCAACTTTCCTTTTGAAATAATTATACCATCTAAACAACTTAATTTAAATACAATATTATCCTGTTATACCAGCTAAATGGCTAGATTAATAAAATCGTGTAAAATCATTTTAAATCGTGTATTTCAAAATGAAATAGTGTAGAGTGTTCTGCTTTTATACGAAAATTGTATCAAAATAGGTCGTTCTCTACCTATGGAGTAACCTATTTTAACACAATGACAAAATATAGAAATGCCTAAATAAAGCCAAAAAAAAAGGTTTGATACCAAATGTATCAGACCTATTCTACTCTTATGGGTTGAATGAACTATTTTGCTACAATTTTACACCCCTAGTGGAAATTTTTGCACCCCCACCCTAAAAAATTACACCCCTAAATTATGGCTTAGTTTAGTGGTTTTATTTTTTGACTTTTTTTATTGTGAAATTCTTTGTGTTAAAATAGTTAATTCCACTATCTACTTAATGTTGGGTATAGCACCCTAATTCTGTCACTTAGACAATAAGCATCCAACTTTTTTGTCCAATTTAATATCTGTTTACCAATTCTCTTAACCAATTACTTCTGCATGTATAAAATAATGATATCCATATTTTTTGGTTCCTAATAAATCAATATTTTGCGCCTTTCTAACACTAATAATTTTGAAATCCTTCATTAATTTCCTTATTATCTCTTCATCTACATAAAAATGAGGTATACCAGCTTCAACACCGAATTTCTTTAATATTACATTTTGTTCAATATATTCAATCTTATCTGGTTGAACCATTGATAAAGTTTCAAGACTTCCAAATGTCACAAAAATTTCTCCATTTGTACGAACAATTCTTTTTATTTCAGAGATTACTTTTCTTACTCCCTCAGATGTAGAGTGCGAAATCACATGATATGCAAACAGACAATCAAAATAATTATCTTCTACATCTATTTTTGTCATATCAGAAACTTTGCATTCTATATTCAAGTTTAGATCTCTTAATCTATCTTTCAGTTCCTTAACAACGTATTCCGATAAATCCACTGCCATTACATTAAAACCGTTTTGTCCGAATAATAAAGAATGTCTCCCTCTACCACAACCAAGATCCAATATCCTCTTATATTCAAGATCCTTCCAACGATGTAAAAAATAGTATGCATCTTCACTAGGAATCAGCCATCTTGGATTTTTTTCATTTTTCCAATCCCAAGCTTTGTTTTTAATCATCATAGTACACCCTCCTTATTACTGTTACCTCTTAAGTTATTGCACTGCTATGATTCTCTAGGTCAAACAGGTACCACACTAGATATAAAAAATAGCAACATGCAACTTTCCTTTGAATTTATTATACCATTCAGTCAACTAAATTTAAACACAATATTATCCTATTATACTAGTTAAATGGCTTATTACTGAAATCGTGTAAATCCATTTTAAATCGTGTATTTGAAAATGTAATCGTGTAGAAATTCTATTGAAATGATTAAAATCGAGTAAAATCAGTGCGATTTTCAAGCTTATTAAACATAGGTGAATCGTGAAACGGCCCTATATAGCGCAAAAAAAAGCTTGATACAATTGTATCAAACCTATGCTTTCAATATGGGTTGTATGACCTATTTTCATACA
Source organism: Tenericutes bacterium MZ-XQ (assembly GCA_002838205.1). Lineage (NCBI taxonomy): Bacteria > Bacillati > Mycoplasmatota > Tenericutes bacterium MZ-XQ. The sequence goes on from CP017950.1 coordinate 1,617,213, forward strand.
ATTTTACACCCCTAGCCAAAATTTTTACACCCCCACCCGAAAAAATTACACCCCTAATTTATGGCTTAGTTTAGCCTTTTTATTTTTTGCGTTTTTTTAGCATTAATTTTTTGTATCAAAATAGGTTATTCAACTATCTATATGATGTTCGGTATCGAACTCTAAATATCTAAATTGTTTGATCCAACTACCTTATACTATAGATCCTTTAGATTAAAAATTATTTCATTAGGCATAATGACTTTAATGTTTGGTGCATACTCTTTTAGCATATCTTTACAATAATCACAAGGCGGTATAATCTCCTGCTTATCTTTACCGTACACTGCAACTATTTTTTCAAAATCTCTTTCACCATCTGATATAGCCATACCTATTACTATATGCTCAGCACAAACACTCTTTAAGTTCGCATCAACATTTACTGCAGAATAAATTTTACCACTTTTTGTCAATAAAGAAGCCCCTACAGTATGACACCAATTATCTGAATCAAAATTTTTCATTATAATATTCTTTGCAGTTTCTATTAGTTTATAGTCGTCATCTTTTAGCATCCTATTCACCCCTAATATATGTTATTTTAAATTAAAGATTAAACACTTTTTTGATTTTATCAGCTACTTCAATTGCGGTAAGCGTTGAATTATTTATCTTGATGTAATTGTCATACTTTATCTCCCCGTCATTAGATACCAACCTATGATTTTTATTAGTGTTTATGATTTCTTGTCTTGACCATTCAACATTTCTCTTGCTTGGTTTCGCATTTAATCTATTTTCAGTTGTGTTTCGTGATAGTCTCACTTCAATATCAGATACTAATTCCACATAATGTATTTTATACTCCTGAAATTTTCTTCTAATATTTTCCATATACTCCCAATCAGATTCTAATTCAAATCCCCATGTAAAAGTAAAAATCAAGTCCTTTTTATTTTTAATAAACGAACTCATTACTAGATCTCTAATGCCGCCATTTATTTCATTAAATAAAGGTGTTCCCCAATTATCAAGTTTCAGGGCTAATTCAATGGACATATGGTTGTGAAACAACTTTAAATTAGTTATTTTCGATAACTCTTCCCCTACTGTCATTTTACCAACTGCTTGTGCTCCAATAATTATCACTAAGTTCATTCGTTTCCTCCAAATTTACCTAATCTATTTTACAACTTCCAATAATATATACACTTTCGTCTTTCGCCTTCTTTGTACATGTCATTATCTTCTGGTAATTTAACAATTTCTAGCAAAGGTAACCCTAACTTTTCGCATGTTCTTCTTGAAGCTATGTTATCAGGATTACAAGTAACATATAGATATTCCATGTTATGTTTGATAGCAACATTCTTTATTAATTTACAAGCTTTTAAAGCGTAATTATTTCCTCTATGTTTTTCATATACTGTATATCCAATATTGCCACCATGATACAAACCTTTATTGTGTCCAATCCTTATATCTATAAATCCAACTTTCAGATCTGATTTTTGTTCTACAATGTTAAACTTATATGCAGGAACAAAACCTTTTTCTTTGTCTTCTGGAATCAACTCATCAACTACTAATCTAATTTCACCATCAGTTAGATCATCAAACTCGAAGAATAAAAACATGTCATCACCTCACAAACTCTTAATCATTCTGATAACTTCTTTTCCATGAAGCATCTTTGTTTTTCCATCAGCAACAAATCCTTGTTTCTCATAAAAACCTACCGACTTCTTACTACTTCCAAGTACCCATAATGATAGTTTAGAATATTTGTTCAACTCTTTATAACAAACTTCCATTAGTCTTTGTCCAATACCTAATCCTTGATACTCCTTTAATATATATATTGCCATTATTTCACCTGTATCATCAAGATCTTCATCTCGTGACTCGAGGTAGCAGCTGAATCCTATAATCTTATTATCTACAATAGCAACATATGTGTTCTCTGGATAGTCTTTTGCTAATTGTATATTATTTTCAAGGGATAATCTTGCCATAACATCATCAGGAAAAAGACCGGTATATGTTTCAATCCAGCTTTGATAATGAACATACCCTTTTCCTTCAGCATCTTCAGCTGTAGCTTTTCTAATAATTGTAACCAAATTTATCATCCCTTTTTATAAGTAATGTTAAATCAAAATATAAATTAAATCACTAACCAATAAATATGTAATACGTTAATAACGTAAATAATACACTATATAATGTTCCTAATAAAAAATACTCACCAAACTGAGTTTCTGACAATTTCTTGAATCGCGCAACTGATTTTGCAGCGATGATAAATCCAACAGAACCGATATTCCCAGAAACCAAAAACACAAAAATTAGAATTCTTTCCATAATTCCAATTAATCCACCTGCATTTTTGTGACCATCATCAATAGTTTGATTTTCTGGTTTGTAGTTTTCAAACAAAATACCAAATATAATATTTGCTGTTCTTCCTAACAACAATATGATTAATATATATAGCAAATATGAATTATCAATAGATATCCATTCCAGTATAGAAAAATTATTGACTATATATTCGGACACAAAATACAGAATTAAAATATGTATGGTTTGATCTAGTAGAAACAATTGTTTTTTTAAGCCATCATATTTTTTATTTAACTTAATTTTTATAACATCTATTACCCCATGTGTTAGAAATGCACAAATAACAATTAAGTAATCAATTACATCATTGCTAACAAAAAGAGTAAAAACTAATGAGGATACTATAATATATAATAAAACATGTTTAAACATCTCTGTTTTATAAAATTTTAATGTCAAGAGTTTTTGGTTCGCTTTCATCTCAACTTTTGTATCATTTTGTAAATAGAAATCAGATAAAAAATGGAATATCAATAAAAGATTAAAAATCATTTTCATCCTCCTCTTTTGTAATTTCTTTTGTGATCATATTCATTACACTCATATAATTGACATATTTGGCTGAATTATATTTTCCAAATATTGTAGAAACGCTTTGTTTAAAATCGTTTGCTACATCCTTATAAACAAACTTATCTTGGAAACCGTAATTTTCAATGGTATATTTTATCAAATCTATTTGCTTTTCTGTCCAGTTTATTTTTATTGAATAACATAAATCTAATATTATATTCACTCGGTTGTTAAGATGTTCATTTTCAGAAATCACATATATGTTTGAATAATATTCTTGTTTGTTTTTTGAATTTTTCATCTTTACATCATCAATAGCTCTTCTAGCATTCCACCATGCTTCCCCATCACTTTTATATGGAGAGTCTAAATAACCATGATCAAATACAATATTTCCTATTCCGATACCAAATCTTAATTTTGTTGGATACATTTCTAATTCAATTTTATGAATTATTTCTAATAGAAAATTCCCCTTTTGGAATAGTGCTTGGAATTCATCACCAAGTGTTATTGCCAGCTTTTTTTTCATTACTCCTTCATATTTTTCATTCAATATATTTAAGTAATTTTCTAATTTTTCTTGTATCCTTGTTCTTTCTTCTAACGATTTCGATGACATAATGTCTCCAATTAATGCAAAATACATGATAACACCTCCTTATATATATTATACACTATTTTTTTCGCATTTCTATACGAATTTGTTTATTTTTCGCTCCTAGGTGCGAATCCATCTAGTTTTCGCCTTATTAGCCGAAAACTAACAAATCGTGTAAATACACTTTAAATCGTGTATTTTAAAATGTAATCGTGTAGAAATTTGATGGAAACTCCCGAAAATCATTAAAATTAATGCGCTTTTTAGTATCCTTAAATTTATACAAATAGAGAAGCGGCCTTATATAACGCAAAAAAAGGCCTGATACAATTGTATCAAACCTATGCTTTCAATATGGAGCGGGTGATGGGAATCGAACCCACGTCTTCAGCTTGGAAGGCTGAGGTAATAGCCATTATACGACACCCGCTGATTAAAATGGTCGGGAAGACAGGATTTGAACCTGCGACCTCCTGGTCCCAAACCAGGCGCTCTACCAAGCTAAGCTACTTCCCGTTTAAAAATGGCGTACCCAAGAGGACTTGAACCCCTAACCTTTTGATCCGTAGTCAAACGCTCTATCCAATTGAGCTATGGGTACTTCAAAGAGTTTAAATAACTCATATCAAAAACGTATGTCTACGTTTGTTTTAAAAAGATGGTGACCCGTACGGGATTCGAACCCGTGAGTGCATGCGTGAAAGGCATGTGAGTTAACCGTTTCTCCAACGGGCCAATATGCAACAGCACATATAATTATACCAATATTTTTCGAATTGTCAAGGCTATTAAAAAAGTTTTTTTGTTTTTTTTACATGAGTCAATATGTGCTGTATATTTGATTAAAAAAGGATGCTTTCAAGTAGTGCTTTTGCTTTAGTCTCGTCTATCAAATATGTGACAATCTCATATACGAAGTCATAGACAGCACCCGCACCTCTAGCAGTAATAATATTGCCATCTGTTATGGCTTTTTTATTAGGTAAATAATGACCTTTAGGCATATCTTTTTCACTATCTGTATATGCAGTGAAGTTTTTACCATCTAATAATCCTGCTTGTCCTAAAAACCTAGGACCTGCACATATTGCTGCAACTAACTTATTTCTTTGATAAAACTGTGTCACTAAAGATTTAATATTCACATCCTGATCAACAATTTGAGCCACATACTTACCACCAGGAACTACAACAAAATCATAGGTATCAATTTCAATTTCATCCATCGTATAATCTGCTATGATTTCTTGGCCAAAAGCAGTTTTTATATGCTTTGTATTCTCAAAAGTAAGTGAGTGCATCTCAAATCCAGCTCTAACTAGTAAAGCTCTTGTCGCTAAACTTTCAACATCTTCCATGTTATGACTAAAAACAATGAGTCCTTTCATTAGAATGCCTCCTTTATTTTTTTGTATATATCATGTAGAATTTTTGCGCCTTGTGTTTGTTCAAAAGTTTTATATGATTGATAATGATCCTCCATGCCAATGACATCTGAAATAAGTTTCACGCTTATGATTGGAACTTTAAAGTGCCATGCTACTTGATATAAGCTCGTTCCTTCCATATCAAAAACTGCTGGTTCTTCAACTTTATCTGTCATAAAATAGTCACCTGTATATAGGTGTCCCGTCTTAGCATTCGTAAATACTGATTTAACCTTTTCTATAAGATAAGGATTAGATTTAAAGACTTCAGGATATCCAGGAACTTGTCCTTTTTTATAACCAAAAAGACTTAAATCAAAATCATGGTAACTTGCTTGATCAATAATGACAATATCATTGACATCATATGCAATATTTCCTCCAGCAAAGCCGATATTAACGATATAGCTGACCTTATGATTCGCCATATATTCAGTAAGCTTCATTGCTGCATTTGTCTTGCCTATTCCAGTAATGATCAGGTCGTTTTTATATATGGAATCTTCTAATATATGGTTGGCTTCTTCATACATTGCAACAGTAAATAATATCACTTTCGATCACCTAAAATCTGTTTGATTTTAGTCACGATTAAATCAACTGCGATATCATGTTTTGTATCATTTGGAATAATGACATCCGCATATCTTTTTGTTGGTTTAATGTATTTATGAAACATCGGTTTTACTGTCGTTTGATATTGAGATATGATGTTATCTAGAGTTCTTCCGCGTTCATTCATGTCTCTAAGCATTCTTCTAATAAATCTTGTGTCGTCATCTAACTCAACAAACAAGTTTATATCCGATAGTTCTCTAATCCTTGAATTTTCTAAAATCAAAATACCTTCAACAATAATAACTTTTTTTGGTTCAATATGTTCTATTCTTTCACTTCTTGTATGATTAACAAAATCATATGTTGGCTTATCAATAGGTTCAAAGTGAATGAGTTTTTTTAGATGATGATAAAGAAGATCATTATCTAATGATCTTGGATGGTCATAATTGGTTTTAAATCGTTCTTCAAGTGGCAAATGCGATTGATCTAGATAATAATCATCATGATTTATAATAATCACATCATTCAATCCTGCTTTATTCAATATTTCTTTTACAACCGTACTCTTGCCTGATGCCGAGCCACCAGAGACTAATATCACTAAAGGTTTATCCATCTTACACTCCTATATTCTACATTCAGGTGCTAATTCTGTTTGTGTTTCAAAATCAATAATATCGTCATACTCTTTATGCTTTTTATACCAAACGACTGCATATGGACAAGTTGCTACAACTTTATATCCTTTTTCTTTTGCGAATCTTGACACTTCATGCATGAGTTCACTAGCTATACCTTGACCTCTTAAAGATGGATCGACATAGGTGTGATCGACAACAACAACACCCTCCTTATAAAAAGGAAATGTTGCTTCAACAATTTTATTATTCTCTTCATTTAATACATAGATTTTATGGTCTTCTTTAATATAGTTCATGTTTTGTCAACTCCTCGTAAAAAGTATATCATATTTTTATAAAATGACAACTTATTTATAAATACAACGATTACATATTTTACACAGATTCAATCTATAAATTATTTCTTTTATAAATAAATACCTTTTTTATAATAATTTATGCACTTATTTATAATTTTGTATTGCTTTTTGGTATAATTAAACTATAATAAAAACAACTTCGGAGGTAATATATGACAAAAAAACAACTTATTATTGAAACCAGTTCGGTCATTATATCAATTATATTTATTATAACTGCATTCATATTTCAACATCTTTATGATGATGCTTGGTTTGTAGTTGCATTATTTGGTCTGTCTTTTGCAATAGGAGGTTATGCTAAAGCAAAAGAAGGTGTACTCGCAACCATTGAAAACAAGTCATTAAATGTAGAGATTTTAATGATTCTAGCTGCATTAGCTGCATTTTTCGTTGGCAGTTATGAAGAGGGCGCAATCCTTATTTTAATCTTTTCAATCAGTGGTGTTTTAGAATCTTATGCTACATCAAAAAGCGAGAAAGAACTAACAAGTTTACTTAAGTTAGCACCAAAGACTGCAATATTGTATGAAGATGGAAATGAGACAGAAGTTCAAATTCAAAACTTAAAAATTTCTGATCAAGTCATTGTGAAAGTTGGACAGCAAGTTCCTGTAGATGGAAAGATTATAAAAGGTTCTACTTCTTTAGACCAATCACCGATTACTGGTGAATATGTTCCTGTAGGAAAACATAAAGGTGATGAGGTTTTTGCTGGATCTATCAATATAGAACAAACAATTATTGTAGAAACAACAAAAAGTCCAAAGGACTCTGTGGTTCAGAAAATTGTTGATTTTGTAAAAGAAGCACAGGACAATAAAACAGAGTCACAAACACTTATTAATAAAATCGAAAAATATTATGTATATTTTGTTATTATATTTGCGGTAGGATTTATGTTTCTTCCACCGCTATTTGGGTGGCTAGATCGTGCTGAATCATTTAGACGAGGTGTGGTCGTTTTAGTTGTAGGTTCGCCTTGTGCTTTAGTAGCATCAATTACTCCAGCAATGTTAGCGAGTTTATCTAACGCAGCTAAAAAAAGAATTCTTATTAAAGGTGGAAAAGCTTTAGAAAACTTAATTGGTATTAAAGCAGTTGTTTTTGATAAAACAGGTACCATTACTTCAGGTGTTCCGAAAGTTGTGGAGATTAAAGCGATAAAAAGCGAAAACCTATCTGAGATTAAAAAAATTGTATGCGCCATTGAAAAACAATCCAACCATCCACTTGCAAAAGCTGTGGTTGAACACTTAAAAGATTGTGAAGACATTAAAGGGTTAGAAACCAAAGAGATTTCTGGAAAAGGTATGGAAGCAAACTATAAAGATAGCACTTGGAAAGTTGGAAAATTTGATGCAAAATCATCTGAGCATTGTGATCGTGCTTTAAAATCAGCAATGCAAAAAGGCTATAGTATGATATATATCATTAAAAACGATGAAATCGTTGGTTACATCGCTTTAACCGACAGTATTAGAGATAATGTCAAAGAAGTCACCAAAGCGCTTAAAGACCAAAATATAACGCCTGTTTTACTTACCGGTGATCATGAGGCTACCGCTAAAATAATTTCTAAAGAGGCTGGCATTGATCACTTTGAAGCAAACTGTATGCCAGAAGATAAAGTTAATCGAATCAAACAGCTTCAAAAGGATTTAGGTAAAGTACTTATGATTGGTGATGGTATCAATGATGCACCAGCTCTTGCTACTGCTGATGTTGGTGTTGCAATGGGAGCAGGAACTGATGTATCTTTAGAAACATCTGATATTGTCTTTATGAATAACCAAATCGAAAATCTTCCTCAAACATTATTACTTGCAAAACGTATGAGATCAATAACAATTCAAAATATTATATTTTCAATAAGTGTTATAGCCCTTCTTATGATTTCTAACGTCTTTGGATTGATAGATTTACCACTTGGTGTAGTTGCACATGAAGGTTCAACCATTTTAGTCATTTTGAATAGTTTAAGGTTGTTATTTAAATAGTAGTTATAGCAAACTCATCAAATGCGTTTGCTATTTTTTTTATTTAGTAATATGATAAAGGTAAATTGCGATTATATGATATGTTGAGGTGATACATGTGTTTGATCAATTTTTTATGGTTGTTATTTTTTTGGGAATCATCATTTCTCTTTCACTCATCTCTGTTCTATACGCCATCATACTTTTAAAAAAACTAAATAAGATTAAAGTTAATCATGAAAAAATTAATGCGATTGCTTCATATATTAAAGATGGTGCAATGGCATACATGAAAAGACAATATAAAGTGATGTTTATTGTTGCTTTAGTTGTTGCTATAACTTTAGCTTTAATTGGTTTTATACCATCTTTAAAAGGTGCTGAAGGAATTGGGTATAGATCTTCTATTACTTTCATCATTGGTGCTTCTTTTTCTGGTTTAGCTGGTTACATCGGTATGCTTGCAGCCGTAAAAGCAAACCATAAAACGACTGATCAAGCAAGACTTTTCGGTATGTCTCATGCAATTAAAACATCTTTTACAGGTGGTTCTATATTAGGATTAACTGTTGTTGGTTTAAGTTTATTTGGTTTAACATCTTTGTTTTTTGTCTTTTATACATTATATGGTGGTTTTAAATCTGAAGCTTATGATCAATATCTTGCTTTATCTCATGCTATACATATCATTACCGGTTATGGTTTAGGTGCATCTTTGATTGCTTTATTTGGTCGGGTTGGTGGAGGTATTTATACGAAAGCTGCTGATGTAGGTGCTGATCTAGTAGGTAAAGTAGAATCAAATATCCCTGAAGATGATCCAAGAAATCCTGCTGTCATTGCTGATAACGTTGGTGACAATGTTGGTGATATTGCTGGCATGGGTTCTGATTTAACAGAATCATATATCGGAACACTGATTTCAGCACTTACACTTGGTTTATATGCATTTGTTAATTTTTCACCTGAAATAGTAATTGAACAACCTAGTTTGATTACAGAACCTGCATTATCAAATATACTGTCAGCAGTTATGTTTCCGCTGATTATCGCTTCATTAGGCATCATATCAACAGTTGTTTCAATCATGATCATGAGAAGAAAAAAATGGAAAGATCCCCAAAAAGCCCTTAATCGTGCAACCTATTTGAATACCTTATTTATGTTATTTTCGTCTTTACTGATGAGCTTGTTATTATTTGAAGGCAGTAGAGCCTGGATGTTGTTTTTAACAATTGCTGTTGGCTTAGGTGTTGGTATTGGTATTGGCATGATTGCTGAATACTATACTTCTGATAAACATAAGTATGTCTTAAATATTGTTGAGCAATCTAAAACCGGTGGTGCAACCAACGTCATTGCAGGTTTTAGTGTGGGTATGAAATCTACTTTTATCACAGTGATGTTACTTGTTACAGGTATTTTATTAGCTTATTTATTCACTCAAGATATCTATGGTATAGCATTAGCTGCAGTTGGTATGCTTTCAACAGCAGGTATGACTATAAGTGTTGATGCTTATGGACCTATTGTCGATAATGCAGGTGGAATTGCTGAGATGAGTCATCTAGATGAAAGTGTTAGAAAAATAACTGATCACTTAGATTCTGTAGGTAACACAACTGCTGCAATCGCTAAAGGTTTTTGCATAGGATCAGCTGCACTCACATCCATTGGTTTATTTTTTGCTTATGAAAAAGCAACAAACCTAACCACATCAGGTGTAGATATATTAAATCCCGGTGTTGTTATTGGTGTCTTTATTGGTGCTATGCTTCCTTACTTGTTTTCTTCACTTGTCATTAATTCTGTAGGAAAAGCCGCACATCAAATGATTGATGAAGTGAGATTACAATATAAAAATGATCCTGGAATACTTAAAGGTACATCTCTCCCAGATTATAAAAAATGTGTAGATATTTCTACACAAGCTGCTTTAAAAGAGATGATTCTACCTTCATTAATCGCTTTGTTGTCACCTATCATTGCGGGTCTTCTTTTAGGTCCTGAAGGCTTAGGTGGGCTACTCATAGGCGGGTTAGTCTCATCCATGATGTTAGCAATCTTTATGGCAAACTCAGGTGGTGCTTGGGACAATGCCAAAAAATATATTGAACAGGGCTATGAAGGAGGTAAAGGAACACTCCTACATAAAGCTACTGTTATAGGTGATACAGTCGGAGATCCTTTAAAAGATACTGCAGGTCCATCCATGGATATTCTGATAAAACTCATGAGTATTGTTTCACTCATGATTGCACCTATACTCATTCAAATAGAGCCCTTATTAAGTTTCTTATTTTAACAAAAAAAGGATAATATCCTTTTTTTTATGCGAAACTATGATTTATTGTTAGCTTGTTTTTCTAAAAATTCAATTCTATCTTTTAATTGCTTTTGCTCTATATTCATCAGTTCAACTTTTTCTTTATAATCGCCCAAAAGTACTGAACTTCCAATCATATAGGCACCAATCAAGATAAACATCAAAGGTTCAAACAATATAGAATCTAAAACAATAAAATTTAAAATTAAAGTAATAAGCCCATAAATGATAAAGATAGCACCAAATAAGACTTCTACAAAACGATTAGGTCTTTCAACTTGATCCTTTAAACTTAATGCATGATTACAACTCTTACAAAAATCCTTACCTTCTTCATTTAAAGTACCACAAAGCGGACATCTATTCATTTTAATACCCCGATAATGTATATTTGAACATATTATAGCATAAAAACATGATAGAAAATAAAAAAAACGGCATTAGCCGTTAAATTGAATAAGTGGCGCCCACACTAGGACTCGAACCTAGGACCCCCTGATTAACAGTCAGGTGCTCTAACCGACTGAGCTATGTAGGCACAGAGTAGACGCTACTTTTTGGTTTTTAATAAGTAAGATTTGCCTGGCAACGTCCTATCTTCGCTCCTTAGAACTATTTTCGGCGCTGAAGTGCTTAACTTCTGTGTTCGGTATGGGAACAGGTGTGACCACTTCGCCATCGTCACCAGACATCTCTCAAAACTAGATAAATTCTGTATATATTTCAAATGAAAGTAAAGGTTAAGTCCTCGATCTATTAGTACTGGTCAGCTTCACATGTCACCATGCTTCCACACCCAGCCTATCAACCTCATCGTCTATAAGGGATCTTACTAAATTGGGAGATCTCATCTTAAGGTGGGCTTCACGCTTAGATGCTTTCAGCGTTTATCCCTTCCATACTTAGCTACCCAGCTGTGGCCTTGGCAAGCCAACTGGTGCACCAGTGGTATGTCCACCCCGGTCTTCTCATACTAGGGGCAGCTCCCTTCAAATCTCCAACGCCCACGACGGATAGAGACCGAACTGTCTCACGACGTTCTGAACCCAGCTCGCGTGCCGCTTTAATGGGCGAACAGCCCAACCCTTGGAACCTTCTCCAGCTCCAGGATGCGACGAGCCGACATCGAGGTGCCAAACCGCTTCGTCGCTGTGAACGCTTGGAAGCGATAAGCCTGTTATCCCCAGGGTAGCTTTTATCCGTTGAGTCTCTGCCCTTCCATGCGGTACAGAGAGATCACTAAACCCGACTTTCGTCCCTGCTCGACTTGTTTGTCTCGCAGTCAAGCACCCTTATGCTTTTGCACTCTACGAATGATTTCCAACCATTCTGAGGGTACCTTCGGGCGCCTCCGTTACTCTTTGGGAGGCGACCGCCCCAGTCAAACTGCCCACCAGACACTGTCCCCCCGAATCCACTTCGGCGGGTTAGACATCAGATGCACGAAGGGTGGTATCCAAAGGTCGACTCCTCCAAGACTAGCGTCCTAGGTTCTCAGTCTCCCACCTATCCTGTACATCTTACACCCAATGTCAATATCAAGCTACAGTAAAGCTCCATGGGGTCTTTTCGTCCTGTCGCGGGTAGCCGGCGTTTTCACCGGCAGCTTGATTTCACCGAGTCCCTTGTTGAGACAGTGCCCAAATCGTTACGCCTTTCGTGCGGGTCGGAACTTACCCGACAAGGAATTTCGCTACCTTAGGACCGTTATAGTTACGGCCGCCGTTTACTGGGACTTCAATTCAATGCTTCGTTGCCTAACATCTCCTCTTAATCTTCCAGCACCGGGCAGGCGTCAGCCCCTATACATCACCTTACGGTTTAGCAGAGACCTATGTTTTTGATAAACAGTCGCTTGGGCCTATTCTCTGCGACTTCTTTTTTTCATTAAAAGTCCTCCTTATCCCGAAGTTACGGAGTCATTTTGCCGAGTTCCTTAACAAGGGTTTTCTCGCGCGTCTTAGTATACTCTACCTTCCCACCTGTGTCGGTTTACGGTACGGGTAGTCTATAAATTAGCCCTAGAAGCTTTTCTTGAAAGTTTGACGTCATCATCCTTTACCTACCGAAACTCACTCTTATATAGTGTGCGGATTTGCCTACACACTAAGCTCGTTTCCTTGTCCCAAATCCAATCATGGGCGGATGTTAGCCTCCTTTGTCACTCCATCAGTTCATAAACTAGTGCAGGAATCTCTACCTGCTATCCATCGGCTACGCTTTTCAGCCTCACCTTAGGCCCCGACTTACCCAGGGCGGACGAACCTTCCCCTGGAAACCTTGGGTTTTCGACGGATAGGATTCTCACCTATCTTTTCGTTACTTACACCGGCATTCTCACTTCTAACCACTCCACATGTCCTTCCGATCATGCTTCTCCGCTGTTAGAACGCTCCCCTACCACTTGACATTTGTCAAATCCGTAGATTCGGTATGATGCTTAGCCCCGGTACATTTTCGGCGCAGAGTCACTCGACTAGTGAGCTTTTACGCACTCTTTAAAGGATGGCTGCTTCTAAGCCAACCTCCTAGTTGTTTGTGCATCTTCACTTCCTTTTCCACTTAGCATCAATTTTGGGACCTTATCTGACGGTCTGGGCTCTTTCCCTTTTGACCATGAACCTTATCACCCACAGTCTGACTGCTAGCTACTTTTTATGACATTCGTAGTTTGATTGGGCTCAGTACCCCGAGGTGGGGCCATCACACATTCAGTGCTCTACCTTCATAAAAACTATTGCTAACGCTAGCCCTAAAGCTATTTCGGGGAGAACCAGCTATCTCTGGGTTCGATTGGAATTTCACCCCTAGCCACAAGTCATCCAAACACTTTTTAACGTGTCCTGGTTCGGTCCTCCATTTGGTCTTACCCAAACTTCAACCTGCTCATGGCTAGCTCACCCAGTTTCGGGTCTACAGCACCTAACTTAACGCCCTATTCAGACTCGCTTTCGCTTTGGCTCCACTCCTTAAAGCTTAACCTTGCTAGATACCGTAACTCGCCGGTTCATTCTACAAAAGGCATGCCATCACCCATTAACGGGCTCTGACTAATTGTAAGCACACAGTTTCAGGTTCTCTTTCACTCCCCTCCCGGGGTTCTTTTCACCTTTCCCTCACGGTACTGGTTCACTATCGGTCACTAAGTAGTATTTAGCCTTATGAGATGGTCCTCACATCTTCCGACAAGATTCCTCGTGTCTCGCCGTACTTCTCAACACCCTAGTCCGCACACTTTCAAATACAGGACTCTCACCTTCTTCGGTCGGCTTTCCCACGCCGTTCTTTTAGTGTGTGGTTTTGTAACTATTATGGTGTTAGGCTCCTCCGCGTTCGCTCGTCGCTACTAGCGGAATCGTTTTTACTTTCTTTTCCTACAGGTACTTAGATATTTCAGTTCCCTGCGTTTTCCCTCTGCTTGCGCAGATGTCATATCTTCCATATGACGGGTTTCCCCATTCGGATTCCCACGGATCGTCGCGTACTTACTGCTCCCCGTGGCGTTTCGCCGTTAGTTGCGTCCTTCATCGGCTCTTAGTGCCTAGGCATCCACTGTGCGCCCTTTTTTCCTTAACCTTTTTTTATTCTTTCATTTTCTTTACGACAGAATTTATCTACTTTTCAAAGATCAAACTTATTAAAACTTGAAAGATCTAATCTTTCAAAACTGAATATGATGAGTGTATATTGGAAATTTTTATATACGTTTATGTATATGCCTTTCTCCTTAGAAAGGAGGTGATCCATCCCCACGTTCCCGTAGGGATACCTTGTTACGACTTAACCCCAATCATCAACCCTACCTTAAACGGCTCCCTCTCCGAAGAGTTAGGCCACCGGCTTTGGGTATTGTCGACTTTCGTGGTTTGACGGGCGGTGTGTACAAACCCCGAGAACGTATTCACCGCGACATTCTGATTCGCGATTACTAGCGATTCCGACTTCATGAAGTCGAGTTGCAGACTTCAATCCGAACTGAGACTGCTTTTTTGGGTTTCGCTTCACATCACTGCTTCGCTGCCCTTTGTTTCAGCCATTGTATCACGTTTGTAGCCCAGGTCATAAGGGGCATGATGATTTGACGTCATCCCCACCTTCCTCCAGTTTATCACTGGCAGTCTCGCTAGAGTCCCCAACTTAATGATGGTAACTAGCAATAAGGGTTGCGCTCGTTGCGGGACTTAACCCAACATCTCACGACACGAGCTGACGACAACCATGCACCACCTGTCTCCATGATAACCTCCACTTAATCTCTTAAGCTTTGCATGGGATGTCAAGACCTGGTAAGGTTTTTCGCGTATCATCGAATTAAACAACATGATCCACCGCTTGTGCGGGGTCCCGTCAATTCCTTTGAGTTTCATACTTGCGTACGTACTACTCAGGCGGAGTACTTATTGCGTTAACTACAGCACTGAATTTCTCCAACACTTAGTACTCATCGTTTACGGCGTGGACTACCAGGGTATCTAATCCTGTTTGCTCCCCACGCTTTCGTGCCTCAGCGTCAGTTGTGACCCAGTAAGCCGCCTTCGCCACTGGTGTTCCTCCATATATTTACGCATTTTACCGCTACACATGGAATTCCACTTACCTCTATCACACTCAAGTCATCCAGTTTCCTTAGCATCACAAGGTTGAGCCTTGCACTTACACCAAAGACTTAAATGACCGCCTACGCACCCTTTACGCCCAATAATTCCGGATAACGCTTGCCCCCTATGTATTACCGCGGCTGCTGGCACATAGTTAGCCGGGGCTTATTCATCAAGTACCGTCACTCTCGTTTTTCCACGAGTCATTCTTCCTTGATAAAAGAACTTTACATACCGAAGTACTTCGTCATTCACGCGGCGTTGCTCGGTCAGAGTTTCCTCCATTGCCGAAAATTCCCTACTGCTGCCTCCCGTAGGAGTTTGGGCCGTTTCTCAGTCCCAATGTGGCCGTTCAACCTCTCAGTCCGGCTACGCATCATCGTCTTGGTGAGCTCTCACCTCACCAACTAACTAATGCGCCGCAGGCCCCTCCTTAAGCATACCTATTGCTAGGTCTTTTAAAATATTTAAGATGCCTCAAATATTCCTATCCAGTCTTAGCCATCGTTTCCAATGGTTATCCTCGTCTTAAGGGCAGGTTACCTACGTGTTACTCACCCGTTCGCCACTCACTAGTAAACTAGTGCGTTCGACTTGCATGTATTAGGCACGCCGCCAGCGTTCATCCTGAGCCAGGATCAAACTCTCCATAAATTATAGTTTGTTTGTTAATAGCTCTTATTTTTGTTACTCTTGATACACTCATCATCATTCAGTTTTCAAAGATTAAATCACACGCACACATTCTTTGGCGTGCTTTAATATAATACCAAATCAAACTTTGTTTGTCAACTAAAATTACAACTTTTTCGTGATAATTTTAATATTCATTTACATTCAGATTCGGTAAGTGCCCTTTTTGGGCGACCTGTTATATTGTATCTTACTTTAAACTTAAAGTCAATACTTTTGACTAGAAAAAAAACTTTTTTTATAAATGTCTTTATAAGGCTCTAAAATGACAAAAAAAGAACAGAAAAATCTGTTCTTTTGTAAGCTTTTTTATGATTTTCGTGTTATCCTCTAATCAATCTTAAGATATCATTATATGTTACAAAGATGAACATAAACAATAATAAAATAAACATTGCATTATTAATTGTGTTTTCAACTCTTCTTGGTAATGGTTTTCTTGTTACTGCTTCGATACCCAAGAAGACCAATCTTCCTCCGTCAAGTGCTGGAATTGGAAGTAAATTTAACAGTCCAATATTGATACTTAAAAACCCTGTAAAAACAATGATTGATAGTAAACCTTGTCTTGCTGTACTACTCACAAGGGTATATATACCAACTGGACCTGATAAATCACCAATGCCCAAATCTTCTTTCGGACTAAATAATAAACCTAATGTTGTAAAGACTTCAGATACATCTGAATAAAATCTTCTTGGTGCATATAATAAAGAATAACTCCAGTCAAACTCACTAGATGGACTTACTCCTAGTTGAAAGACAATAGGTTGACTTCCAAGTTTTGTTAATGCGTTTGCACTGATCATGTCATAATATGCATTACCTACAACACCATCTCTTCTATAAGAAATGACAAGTTCACCACGATCATATTGTCTAAACACTGTAACGATATCATCCCAACTCTGGATCACATGAGATTCGTTATTTACGACAATATTTTCAATGACGTCTCCTTCTAAAAGACCGCCATCACTTCTTGCACGACCATAACTTTGCCCAATGATTGGATCTCTATATATGGTTATGTCTCCAGTTTCAGAATCTATGTAAGTATTTGTGATGCCTGCCATTTGAACAGCTACACTCACATTGACATTGATTTCAACAAACGATGAGCCATCTCTTTCATACATAACATCAATCCATGATTGGTCAAGATCTGCCATAATATTTGATAAATCATTCCAATCTTCAACTGATTTATCATTAATTTTTAAAATTTTATCGCCAACTTCAAGTTGTGCGTTATCTGCCGCATAACCAGGTACTATTTCAAATAATTCATTAGAATCAAGATTTGGTTTTTCAACAAAAAATCCCGCAATTAAAAAGAGTAGAAATGCTAAAATAAAATTCATCATTGGACCTGCAAAAATGACCATAAATCTTTGCCATAAAGTTTTACTTTCAAAACTCTTTTCTGCTGGTGTAATCCACATTTTGTTCTTTTCGCTTACTTGATAAGTTGCATCTCTTAATACAGCATAGCGTTTTGTTTGGCCATCAACATTTAAATCAATATATAATGGATCAAAATCTTTACCATATAAATCAAATGCTTCTACAACACCAGTTAAGTCAGCTTCAACTTTATCTGTAAGAATAATTTGATAGACTTGATCTTGCTCATTGATTTTTATACCAATGGTTTGTTCTTTTTTTATGAGTGCATCAGAAATGCTTTCTCCAGCCATAGAGACATACCCACCAATAGGAATACCTCTAATTGAGTACATGGTTTCACCTTTACGCTTTTGATAAAGTGCAGGACCCATCCCTATAGAAAACTCATGGCATAATATGCCTGCTTTTTTTGCGAAGTAAAAATGCCCCGCTTCATGGATTAGGATAATGACACCTAATACAACAACAAATAATAATATATTTAATATAACCATAAACTACCTCTTCTCATATGCTCGATAAATCTCTTGTTGAATATTACGATCTATCTCAATAATTTGTTCTAATGTAGGCTTTTCAATTTGCTTTGTTTTGCCCACATAATTGTAAACCAGTTCTTCAATCTCTAAAAACGAAATTTTATGTTTTAAAAATAAATGAACTGCTGCTTCATTAGCCGCATTCATCACAGTTGGCATAATGCCACCTTTTTTTCCAACGTCATAAGCTAACTTCAATAATGGAAAGCGTTCATAATCCATGGGTTTGAATGATAAATGAGTCAATTCTAACTCCTTATCATAATCTGTTCTTTCTGGATAAAACAACGCATAAGCAATTGGAATTCTCATATCTGAAACACTTAGACTTGCTTTAACTGTTCCATCATTAAAATATGTTAATCCGTGTACAACACTTTCTTTATGAAGGACTGTCTCGATTTTATCATAATCTAAGTTGAACAAATGATGCGCTTCGATAACTTCCAAACCCTTATTCATCATGGTTGCACTATCTATAGTTATTTTAGCACCCATCGCCCAATTTGGATGTTTTAACGCTTTTTCAACAGTCACATATTGTAACTCGTTTCTTGATAAATCTCTAAATGATCCACCACTTGCTGTGATAATTATTTTTTTGATATCTTTTTGATTTTCATGATCTAAAGTTTGCCATAGCGCACTGTGTTCACTATCGATTGGATAGAGTTTGACATCATATGTTTTGACATAGCTATTGATCATATCACCAGCCATAACTAAGGTTTCTTTATTTGCTAAAGCTATATCTTTTTTTGTCTTAATAGCTTCTACGGTTGGGTGTAACCCAGCTGAACCAGATAATGCATTTACAACAATACCTTTTTTATCGTATGTTACAAGCTCAATCAATCCTTGATCTCCCCAAACAAATTTTACGTTTGGGTAAAGATTAGGATACTTAGATAACTGCTTTTCATATCTCAAACATGCAATCTCAGGTTTGAATGTATCTAGAATATATTTATTTTTCTCATCATCAGATCCTAATGAACACCCTATCAGATTAAACTTATCTTGATGTTTTAACATGACATCAAGTGTTTGCATGCCAATAGATCCTGTTGATCCTAATAAATATATATGTTTCATAAAATCACGACCGTTGGATAAAGTCTATAGATTAAAAAGAATATCGCATTTAAAAATAATGCTACAAATAGTACAGAATCGAATCTATCTAATAGTCCACCATGACCAGGTAAGATGTTTCCAAAATCTTTAATATGATAGGTTCTTTTTAATCTTGATGCAACTAAATCTCCGATTTGAGCAAAAATAGATGCGATCATCGTAATAGGCACTAACACTAAAGCTTGTACCCAAAGTGGTGTTCTTTCTCCTAAAGAAGAAAAATTATCTAATAGTGTTAACTGTCCACCTGAATTCACTAAATCTCCTAAATATGTTCCCGCTGGGAAAAAATAGCCGTAGAACAATGCAAATGATGATGCAATAATCGTCGCAAATACAGTACCTGCGATTGCACCTTCCCAAGATTTCTTTGGACTGATATGTGGTGCTAATTTATGTTTACCATATTTCATCCCAAAAAAATATGCGAACATATCAGTTGTTGATGTAATCAACAACAAGTAAACGATGAATCTAACACCTAAAAATCTTAGAATAACGATGGATGCTGCTCCTAGCCCAACATAATTGATAATGGTTAATGCCTTACCAACATCAAGACCATTAAACTCTTTAAATAAAACTAAGAAACTAAAGAGTACTAGAGTGATGAGAGGAACAGTTATGCTCAATAAGCCATTTGCTTCTAATGGATTATGTTCTAAATTTCCTAAAACGCCCCCAACACTAAAGAATGTGCCTAGTGTTAAAATAACAATGCCTATTTTTGGTAACCATTGAAATTTCTTCTCTGTCTCATACATGCGAATCATTTCAGTCGATGACACGATGACGAACAAAATCATAAATACTTGAAATACAGCTAAAAAGATTTCAAAATTTACAATCGGTATTAAAATTGCTGATAATATAATCGCTGTGATTAATCTCTTTTTCATTTCAAGCCTCCAAAGCGACGATTTCTTTTTTGATATGATTTAATCGCTTTCTCTAATTGTTTTTTATTAAATGCTGGCCAATGGACTTTGGTAAAATAAAACTCTGCATAGGCAATTTGCCATAGTAAGAAATTTGATATTCTCATTTCACCACTGGTTCTAATGAGTAAGTCTACCGGTTCTTTGATCATGAGTGCTTGTTCAAAGTTCTCTTTAGTGACTGGTTTATCAATCTTATTGATCGCAGTAATGATTTCATCATAACTACCATAATCGGCACATATATTTAAAGTGAAACCTTCATGTTTTTCTGTTTGTTTTTCAATTTCATTAATCACTTCTAATAGCTCTTTGCTAAAGCGATCTCTTCTACCTGAAAAAGTAACTTTATAATCTATTTCACTGATTCTGTGTTTGTTTTCATGATACATTTCGATTGGTTTTGTCATCAAATAATTGACTTCATCTTCGGGTCTTTTCCAGTTTTCTGTACTAAATGCATAAACAGATAATTTTTTAATGCCAAAATCTTTCGCATGTCTTGCGACACTAAAAAGATTTCTTCCACCCATATAATGACCAAATGATCTTGATTGTCCTCTTTTTTTTGCCCATCTGCCGTTACCATCAAGAATAATGGCAACATGTTCTGGTATATTGTTGCTTTTCACTATCTATCACCTTTATTTATTATAACTCATTTATATTATAAATGAAACATATTCATTATTTTCACACATTCAAAAAAATAAAAGGCTTAGAGCCTTTTATATTTTCATGAGTTCGTCGGTTTTACTTTTTAATTCCTGATCAACTTTTTTAATGTACTTATCTGTAAGTTCTTGTACATCTCCTAAGTATCCTTTTTCATCATCCTCTGGTAATCCCAATTTTTTCATGTGATCATTACCATCACGACGAATATTTCTAACGCTGATCCTTGCATGCTCAGCTAGTTTTTCAACTTCTTTGACAAGTTCACGTCTACGTTCTTCAGTTGGTTGAGGTAGAATTAAGCGAATCCCCATACCATCATTCATAGGATTAAGTCCTAAATCAGATGCGTAGATTGCTGTTTCAATTTGTTTTAATGCTGATTTATCGTAAGGCTTAATATATAACTGATTACCTTCAACAACGGAAACAGATGAAATTTGTCTTACTGGACTTTGCGCACCATAATAATCAATCATAATGTGATCAAGTAAAGCTGGATTCGCTCTACCTGTTCTTATTTGTGCAAAATCTCTTACCAGTACATGCAAAGATTTTTCCATATGATCTTCTAATTCCATTAAAATCATATCTGCTTGTTCATGATTCATGCTTTATTCCTCCCATTTAACGAGTGTCCCGATCGTTTCTTGCATAACTGCTTTTTTCATATTTCCAGGTTCATTCATGTTGAACACAAGAATATCGAGTTTATTTTCAGTGCATATAGATGCAGCTGTTTGATCCATAACTTCTAGTTTTTGCTTCAGTAACTCTCTTTGCGAGATTTCCTTGAACATTTTTGCGTCTTCATGTTTGCGTGGGTCTTTATCATAAACACCTTCAACACCATTTTTTGCCATTAATATAATATCGGCATTGACTTCAGCTGCACGGAGTGCTGCTGCAGTATCTGTTGAGAAAAATGGTGAACCAGTACCGCCTGAGAAAACGAGCACTCTACCTTTTTCAAAGTGTCTAATTGCTTTTCTTCTAATATAAGGTTCAGCAACCGCACTGACTGGTAAAACTGTCATCACTCTTGTAGGTACATCTAAAGATTCTAAGGCATCTTGCATTGCAAGACCATTCATGATGGTACCAAGCATTCCCATATAGTCTGCTTGTGCGCGGTCCATACCAAGTTCTTCACCTGTTTTACCACGCCATAGGTTACCAGCACCTACCACGATTCCTACCTGCACACCCAACTGATAAATCTCTTTGATTTCTGTCGCGATTTTCTTGACAGTAATTGGATGTATGCCATAAGTTCCATTGCCTTTTAAAGCTTCTCCACTTAATTTCAGAATGACTCTTTGGTACATCATGCCACGCCCCTTTTTATTTATTTACGAACTTGTGCTGCTACTTCTGCTGCGAAATCTTCTTCTTTCTTTTCGATACCTTCGCCAACTTCTAATCTGATGAATGATAAAACTTCATTTTGATTTGATTTTAAGTATTGACTTACTTTTTGATCAGTATCTTTTACAAATGGTTGGTCAACTAAACAAATATCTTGTAAGAATTTATTTAAACGTCCAACAACCATTTTTTCAACGATATTCGCTGGTTTGCCTTCTTGAAGTGCTTGTTGTGTTAAAACGTGTTTTTCATGTTCTAATGTCTCTGCATCAACTTGATCACGATTTAGATATTTAGGGTTTTGTGCAGCGATATGCATTGCGATATCTTTTGCAACTTCTTCATCAGCTTTTGCTAATACTGCTAAAACTGCGATGCGTCCACCCATATGTTTGTAAGCGCCAAATCCTTGAGCGTCTTCTTTAACAACTCTTGATACACGACGAAGTGATATTTTCTCACCAATTGTAGCAGTTGCATCAATTAACATTTGTTCTACAGTTTTACCATTACCTTCTACTTTTAGAGCTTCTTCTGTATTTGCTGCACTTGAATTTAAAATTGTGTTTCCTACACTGTCTAATAAATCTAAAAATTGCTTGTTTTTAGCAACAAAATCTGTTTCTGAGTTTAATTCAAATATGACTGCTTCATTACCATTCACTTCGATACTGCATAAACCTTCAGCAGCAATTCTTCCAGCTTTCTTAGCCGCGTTTGCCATACCTTTTTCTCTTAAGAAATCTATAGCTTTTTCGATGTCTCCATCATTTTGTTCTAACGCTTTTTTGCAATCTAACATGCCTGCGCCAGTTCTTTCTCTTAATTCTTTTACCATTTGAGCTGTTATAGCCATGATATGCCTCCTTGATTTTTCATTTATATATTATTTTTTAATCTATATTTTTTGTAAAAAATAAGGGGATAAAAATCCCCTTATCGCATTATTTTAGTACATCAATAAGTTCTGCTTTTTTAAGGGTTGAATAACCAGTAATGCCACGGTCTTTAGCTAAGGCACGAAGTTCAGCAACTGTCATTGATTCTAATTCTTCTTCTGATACACTATTATCATCAGCATCATCTTCTTCGACTTCATCTTCGTCTACTTCAACTTCTTCTACTTTAGGTTGAGGTTTTGGTTGAGGTTTCGGTTTTGGTTTCGCTTCTTTTTGATCATTGTTATAATCTCTTCTTGAAGCTTCTTGAACTGTTTCTTCATCAAATTTTTCAACAGCTCCACCTTGTGCTTCAATCACTGCATTACCCATAACCCATGTGATTAATTTAACTGCACGAATTGCATCATCGTTTGCAGGAATAATGTAATCTACATCATCTGGATCACAGTTTGTATCAACAATACCGAATACTTTGATACCTAACTTACGCGCTTCTAAGATTGCATTTCTTTCTTTTCTAGGATCAATGATGAAGATTGCTTCTGGAACTTTCTTCATATCTTTGATACCACCTAAGAATTTTTCTAACTTAGTACGTTCGTTTTTAAGTTGTAAAACTTCTTTTTTAGGTAATTTTTCAAACACACCATCTTCTTCCATTTTGTAAAGGTCGTGTAATCTCTTGATACGACGACGAATGGTTTTGAAGTTAGTAAGTGTTCCACCTAACCATCTTTGATCAACATAGAATTGACCTGTACGAATCGCTTCTTCTTTTACTGATTCTTGAGCTTGTTTTTTAGTACCAATAAATAGTACTTTACCACCGTCAGCAACGATGTCGTATAATGCTTTATACGCAATCTCAATCTCTTCTGCTGTTCTCTTTAAGTCAATGATATAAATACCATTTCTTGACGTAAAGATGTATGGTGCCATTTTAGGATTCCAACGACGTGTCGCATGTCCAAAGTGTACACCTGACTCTAATAATTGTTTCATTGAAACTACTGCCATAAAATTCATTCCTCCATTTTTGTTTTTTCCTCTGCATGACTTTTAGACACCCACCTTTAATGCTTTAAAGGCACTTGAGTGTTTAACATCATACATGTGTATTTTAATAGCCTTATTAAATATATCATATTTATAGTGTTTTTTCAAGTTATTGCTTTATTTTTTATCTTTTTTTGTCACTGCTACCAAAACCACCTAGTCTCACTGTATGATTTGGGTCATCATCTATAGTTTGAAGGTAATTCATAAAGATCCCTTGAGCCACTCTTTCACCTTTTGAAACGGTCACTTTTTTATTTGAAAAATTATATAAAGGAATCATGATATGTCCTTCATTATTTTCGTTATTATAATAATCTGAATCAATAACACCAACACTATTGCTCATCATTAGACCTTTTTTAATGCCTAAAGATGATCTTGGGAAAATGAGTAATGCTTCGTTATCTGGAAGTAATACTTTTAGTCCAGTTGGGATCATTTTAATTTCCCCTGGATTAATATCTACATCTTCAATGCTTGCAAGATCATATCCTGCACTGTGTTTTGTCTGTCTTTGTGGAACCATAACGTCATAATTTTCATAAGCCTTGACAATTTCAAATTTTCTCATGTAATCTCTCCTTTATGTTTTTTAATACAACTTCTTCTCTGAGTAATACTGTTTTCAAACCATACGCCTGATGATTAGCATCTTTCATCACTTTTTGATTATGATCGATACATAAGTCTATATCAACAAATGCAGGTTTGATATCATCAATGATTTCTCTTTTTTCTAGTTTTTTATATCCAATTTCTTCAACATCAACAAAATAATAGATTGATGTTTGAAGATAAATTGATTCATTTGTAAATAAACCATATTTGATTTCGTTAATAAACCCTAAGGGTTCTTTAATTTTTATTTGTGAAGCCCCAATTTCTTCCTTAAGTTCTCTTTTTAAGGCTTTTTCTTCATTTTCATTAGATTTCAATCCACCACCAGGAAATGTATAATCATCAAAACGTTTCGAGTAGAGCATGAGAATTTGCTTTTCATCATTGATAATAATTGCTCGAATTGTTTTTCTACGTTTCTGAGGTTTTTTAATAATTCCCTCTTCAATAATAGGGGGTCCTAGCTCTCTCATTTTTTGATCATCCTTGGGTGTGTTAACTTATATTTTTCTTTTATAGTTTCACTTGATACATGCGTATAGACTTGTGTTGATTTTAAATGTTCATGGCCTAAAAGCTCTTGAACAACTCTAAGATCTGCACCATGGTTGAGTAACGTGGTTGCAAATGCATGTCTTAGCATGTGTGGGTGTATTTTAAATGTTTCACCTGATTTTTGAATGATCGTTTTTAATATGATTTGAAGTCCTCTAACACTTAAATGTCCACCTTTATAGTTTATAAAGACATATAACGTGTGTGTGTCTTTACCTTTTGATAGCAGTATAGGACGTATATATGTGAGATAGTGTCTAAGATCATCAACTAGCTTTTTATGAAGGGGTACATAACGATCTTTTGAACCTTTACCATGGATTAAAATTTGTTCTTGATCAAGCATCAAATCCTTAATTGTCATATTGATGAGTTCAGATGCTCTTAGTCCTGAACTAAACAGTAAATCTAACATGACATAATTTCGAAACCCCAAAGGATTATATCTATCAATCGATTTAAAGATCATTTCCATTTCATCATCTTCAATGATCTTAGGTAATTTCTTAGGAATCTTAGGTGTTTCAACATGCTCGAAAATATTGATATCTATCATATGATTTTTCATTAAATATCCATAGAAAGTTCTTAAAGCGGATATCTTTCTAGAGATAGTTTTAGCAGATAACTCTAAACTATCCAAATGTGCGATAAAATGTCTTGCTAGACGTTCTCGGGTTGCATCAACTAAAGATTCAGCAAGTTCTTCGTTGGTTATAAACGCATGAAAATCAAGGATATCTCTTTTATATCCTTGTATCGTATGGATTGAATAATTTTTTTGTGTTTGCAAGTCATTTAAAAAATCATCTAGATAATCCAAGCATTCTCCTCCTTAAAGGTTTTAAGTGCTTCAAAAGAACGATCTCTATATAGCATTTTTCTTTCTTTTTTCTTATGTTTATATCCAAGTTCAGGAAATAATCCTAAGTTCGCATTCATCGGCACAAATGATTTGTTTGGTGTTGATATATAATGTGCCATTGCGCCCATCATTGTTTCTTTAGGTAGTGGCACTATTTGATTGTTTTTGATCAATGATGCCATTTGAATTGCAGCATTAAGTCCAGATGCCGCTGATTCCACGTATCCTTCTACACCTGATATTTGACCTGCAAAAAAAAGTTTAGGATATACTTTAGATTGAAATGCAGGATTTAATATGTTTGGGCTTTCTAAATAAGTATTTCTATGCATTACACCATATCTTACAATTTTAGCATGTTCTAATCCAGGAATTAAACTAATGACTTTCTTTTGCGCTGGCCATGTGAGATGTGTTTGAAAACCAACAATGTTATACATTGATTTACTATAGTCATCTTGTCTTAATTGAACAACTGCATAAGGTTTATCTTTCCCTTCAACTTCTAAACCTACTGGCTTTAATGGTCCGTATAAGAGTGTTTGTTCTCCTCTTGATGCCATCACTTCAACGGGCATACACCCTTCAAACACATTGTTTTCAAAACCTTTATGTTCTACTAAATCAGCTGTAATGAGTGCTTGATAAAATCTATCATATTCTTCTTTGTTCATAGGACAGTTAATATATGCAGCTTCACCTTTATCATATCTTGACTTTAAATAGCATGTGTTCATATCAATCGAAGATGCATCGATAATTGGTGCAATCGCATCAAAAAAATGTAAATGATCTTGATGAACCAGCTGTTTGATACTCTCGAAAAGATGATCACTAGCAAGTGGTCCAGCAGCAACTATCGTATATTCATCAACATCAATATCTAAAACTTCATCAAGAACTACTTCAATATTTGGATGATGCTTAATTTTATCTTCAATAAATCCTGAAAACATATCACGATCTACAGCTAAACTAGATCCTGCAGGGACTTGTGCATGATAAGCTGCTTCCATGATTAAAGAGTTAAAAGATTGCATCTCTCTTTTTAACAAACCAACAGCATTAAGTTCATCATTTGATCTTAATGAGTTCGAACAAACGAGTTCAGCAAAATGACCTGTTTGATGTGCAGGAGTCATTTTTTTTGGTCTCATTTCATATAACTTTACTTTAATATTTTGATTGGCTAGAAAGTAAGCAGCTTCAACGCCCGCTAATCCAGCTCCTATTATTTTTACCATTTCATCACCACTTCTATTATACATGAAAACTGCTCATTAATAAAAAAATGAACAAGGTTTTTTCAGCCTTGTTCATCGTTTCTTAAGCAGTTTGTCCTTTTGGTCTTTTAATTTGCATATCAACTAAAACTGGATTTAATTTTTCTTGTAAAGCATGAACCAAAATTGTAATGATTACAACATTTATTGGAATCATTGTTAATCTTACAGTTAAACTCGCTAAAGCTGTTTCTCTTGATAAAAATGTTAGTAAACCTATGGTATTTGCGACAGTAACTAAAACATGTGTTAAAAACAATACAAACACAAGTTTAATACGATCATATTTCTTATATAAGAACAGACCGGGTACAAATCCCCAAAGCATAGCACCTAATGCAAAGATAATCGCATATGTTCCGTTTGGAAAAGCAACAAAGCCCACTAAATCTGAAACATATCCCATAATTAACCCATAGATGGGCCCTAAAACAATTGATCCATATATTATTGGGATCGCATAAAACGGTACACCAAAGTTGTTGAAACTCAATATTTGTTTAAAGAAAATGTCGATAACAATTGAGATCGCAACGAGCGATGATGCTAAAACTAACTTCTGTAATTCTCTACTTTTTTTCATGAAAAAAGACCTCCTTATGTTAGAGGTCCACCATAATCACTTACAGCGGACGCATTAGAAAACCGCCACAAATGTGTTCGTTCTAATCCGACATCCCATGATTAGACACTTAACGCTTCCTAATTACTCTGTAGGTTCATTATACAATATTAATCTTTTTTTGTATATCAATTTATTTTAAAATCCAATCTATAGGTTTTAGACCTTCTTTTTCTAAAAAATAATTTGTTTTAGAGAACGGTTTTGATCCAAAAAAACCTCTTGATGCTGATAATGGAGATGGATGTGCAGATGAAATAACATGATGCTTATTTAGATCAATGTATTTCATAAAACTTTTCGCATGATTCCCCCATAAAATAAATACCACTGGTTTTTCTTTATCATTTACTTTTTTAACTGCTTCTAAAGTGAAAGTTTCCCACCCTTTTTTTTGATGAGATAGTGGTTCATGCAGTCTAACTGTTAATACTGTGTTTAACAATAAAACGCCTTGTTTTGCCCAATGCGTAAGATTTCCTGTTTTTGGATATGGGATATTTAAATCTGATACTAACTCCTTATAGATATTTTTTAAACTCGGTGGATAATCTTCATTTTCCACACTAAATGCTAGCCCATGCGCTTGATTAAGATTATGATATGGATCTTGTCCAATGATGACTACCTTAACATCTTCATACGGAGTTAGTTTAAAACAGGATAACCTCTTTTCTTTTGGTGGTAATACAACATGATGTGCATCTTCATCTTTTAAAAAAGCGATTAATGCTTTGAAATATGGATTTTCTAATTCTTTTTTGATTAAATCATCCCAAGTCATGATCTTCACCTTCAGTTTTTGGTTCATCCTTTTTCTTAATTAACTTAACAATCACAACAACAATAGTGATGTTAACAATCAATAAACCAACTAATACAGGATTTCTTAGTCCTGAAACTATCGTTCCTAAGAATGGCAATCTAAACACATAGGCACCAATCACTTGATCATATGTTAAATCAGTAATATTACCGTTTTCATCATATATTGTATCAACACTGGAGTTGTTGTCACCTTGAGTGATATACGCACCTGTCTGATCATCAATATCAATGAGTCTATGGACAATTCTAATTTTCACCCAAACTGTTTCACCTTGTGAATTTTGTCCTCTTGCGTAATTATAAAATGAGATGACATCATCTACTTCGATATCTTCTTCATCAACTTTTTTAAGCATGATGACATCACCAGGCTCAATGGTAGGCTTCATGGATTCTGTTAATGTGGAAATCGTTGTTAATTGAAATCTAAAAACATCAATCACTTTCTCAGGTAAAAACAAACTTAAAGAAACATAGACAAGTAAAATGAGTGTAACCAAGTAAAATAAAACTGTTTTAATTGTTTGAGATTTGTTCTGTTTTTTCATCTTTTTTGATCCTTTAGTATTTTATCTTTATCTTTAAACATCACATAATGAACAATATATACAATTAATGCATGTAATATAATCATCGTTATGAATCCTCTAGGTGTCGATGCTGTGTAATAGAATATGCCAATGATGTTAGCTTCATCAGTATATATACCTTCGATTTCATCATAACTATACCTATTTCTAATGACATCATCAAAAGTAGCTTCGACTTCTTGACTGATTATATCATTATCTAAGATTTCGACTTCCCAATAATAGTTGTTGCCATAAAGCCCAAAAACCAATACTCGATCTCCAGAGTTTAAAGTAGTTTTATCTATGGTCTTAAGTCTTACGACTTCACCTGTCAAATCTTCGTCGATTTCTTGATCTTTACTAATCGCGATCACATATCGATAGTTAAAAATTTCTTTAGATAAATCTTTGGATATCAGCGGTAAAGCCATAAACACTAAATGAAGCACTGCTAGGATAACAATGCTTCCAAATATGATTTGTTTAGTTTTCTTTTTATGCTTAGGTTTTTTACTTTTTTTAGTAACTACCTGTTCTGATTTATGATTTAAATATAGTAATAAATCTTCAGTTGATAATAATTCATTCAAGATTCCACATCCTAAATGCACTAATCTTCATCGCTTACCTCTTTTTTGTCTTCAACCTTTTGCCCATGTTTAACAATGATGACAATGCCTGTTATAATTAATCCGTTGATGACAATAACACCAATACCAAATGGACTTTTGATAAACTCAATAATGCTTCCTAAAACAGGAATTCTAAAAGCATAGCCTCCAACAATTCGATCCGATAAAATCACTCCAAAAGGAACGGTTGCTCCTTCAGCAATCACAGATATACGATATGTATCAGTATCAACTTCAGTGATACTATCAACATAATATGTGACCATTTCTGTATCACCATCATAGTTAATATCTGCTTCAAAGGTGATTAAATCCCCTTCTTCTAATTGACTAGCATTTACTTTATTGATAAACACAAGATCATTAGGTTTAATTGAAGGTTCCATTGTGTCATATTTCGCTATATAAGTTCTTACTTGAAAAATATTAATGGTTTGTTTAGGTATAAAAGCTTCCATAAGAATGAATAAGACTAAGAGTCCAAGTAAGACAAACATTGACCAGAAAGCTACATCTTTTATAACAGATTTTGTTTTATGATTCATATATGACCCATCCCTATATTTATAGTAATTATTGATGTCATTATATCATATTTTTAAACTTTTTATGACAAAGCCAGCATTTTTTATGTTCATGCTGGCTTTTTTATTAATTTTCGTACAAACCCCATGAAGCTGGTGTTATATCTGGTATTTCGTTTACGGTTTGTTGTAATGCTTGATATACAGCATCATTATAGAATACAACATCTCCTGATTGATATACATGATATGAATACCAGTCATAACCTGTGAGTCTATTCCAAGCATTTTGAATAGTGCCTGGTGCACCTTGGTTTGCGTTAGTTGCATTAACAACAACATATACTTCACCATTATAGACAACATATTCACCAAGAGTATAGGTGTTCAGTGAATTGTAGTATATGGTTGCCATACCATTCCAACTGTTTTGAGTTGTACCTGGTATATCAGATGAGTTAAGACTATTAGCTAGTTCATAAACATCACCTTGATACATAACTAAATCACCATTATTATATGTGTTATATTGTTGCCACTCTTGAGTGTTTATCGCTTGCCATATACCTTTTGATTCTAAAGAACCTGGAACAACTGTTCTGTCTTTACCAGTAACTTTGCCTTGAAGAGCCACATAGAATAAACCATTATATAATGTGTATTCTGTATTGTTAGGTACTGAACCATTAAATGTAGGAACATTCAATACTGTCCATGCTCCATTTGTTCCTGGAACAGATCCTGTAGCCCATCCACCATTGGTTGTAATGTAATAATTGCCATTGTACTCGACAATATCACCATTAGCATACACATAGTTTAATGAGAATGTTAAATCACCATATAATGCCCAGTCATTTTGGGTGCCTGGTTCTGATGTTGTATAGTAACCTTTATAAATCCAAATTGAACCATTATGATATACAATGCTATTAAGTTCAGATGCTTGTCCTGTTGTCCAACTTAACGTATCAGTAACTTCAGGTGCCCAAGGGCCATTTATACCTGATGTCTCTGGATTTGCATTTGTATGTTGCCATTGAGCAACATAAATGTTTTCATTAAATAAGACGATATCTCCTGGATAATAAGTGATTTCTGCATACCAGTTTAGATCGTTATATACAGTCCAATTATTTTGAATGGATGGTTCATTATTTAGAGTATATGAACCTTTGTATTCCCACATTTGACCATTAAACCAAACGAGGTTTCCAGTTGTATATGGTGTTTGTGCATCATAATATGAGATGCCATTTGGAGAATTAGGACCGAATGTCCAAGTACCTACTGTCACTTGACCATTTGCTTGATCTTGAGCATTTGATATCGAACTTGCCCAAAAAGCAAATGTATCATTTGTAGTTAGTGATAACATGAAAAGCATTACAATTAGTAATGTTGATAAAATACATTTATGACATTTTTTCATGAAATCACCTCCTAAGGTTTAGGTTTAAAAGCGACTCAATAGAGTCGCATTTGATATATGACTTGTATAATAAGAATTATGCTGATAAAGAAGAATCAACAGAGAATGTCAAATTAAATGTAATCACACCATTTGCTACCAAATCATAGTCATTTGCATCTACTGGTTCATCAATAGTTACTGTAACAGTTACTTCTACAGAACCACCATTTACTGAAATAGATGTACTTGCTAGTGAAATAGCAACATTCACATAATTATTTGGTGTACCATTATCATCCCAGCTAACAACTGCTCCATCAATAAACACATTAGATTCAACCACTGATAATGTTCCTTCAAATCCATCTGCAGCAGTACCTGCTTCATCCCAATCAACATTGTAAGTGTAAACTACTTGTGTAACAAGTGTTTCTCCTTGACCAGCTGGTGTGCTATCTGATATTCTGCCAGCAGGTACTAAAATATTATTAATATTATTTGCATTTCCTGCACCTTCACCTAAAGTAACAGTTGTTGTAACATCTTGACCAGAACCAATAGTAATAGTTTCGTCTGCTGATGCAGTTGCATCTGATACTGCTCCTGCCCAAAACGCAAATGTAAATCCACTAACTGCTACCGCTAACATAACTAATAAACCAATAACTAATTTTCTTTGTTTCATAAATAAATCTCTCCTTTGTTTTTAACCTTTTTTTTATTTTTATTTTTTATTCAACAACTTCTTCTTTCGGTTCTACACTAAAACTTAACGTGAAACTTAAATCCTGACCCTTAATAGCTTCAAATGCAGCAACCGAATCTTCCACATTTGCATCTAAAGGATCATCTACTTCGCTTTCATCAAGAGGTTCAATCAGTCTAACTACAACAACGACTTCAACTGCGGAATTGAATAATTCATTCACATGCAAGTCTTTAGTGCCATTAATCGTAATTTCAACTAAATGAGCATACTCATCAGAACCACCAATCAATATACTTGAAGCTTCTACAATCAAATTCACACTTTTTACTAACTCCTTATCAACTGATACTGAGTAAGTAAAACTTGCTTCTTCATATTGTCCAACGAAGAACGCTTTGCCTTTAGTACTAACCGTCCAGTGAACTCATCTCCGACTTCAACAATTTGAAGGTTTGCTTGTTCGCCTCCAAACTCAATGATTACATTAGAGTTTGTATTGACATCATTCCAATAAGCAACCGCGGCAGTCGATGTAAATGCTAAAGCGATAACTAATAATATAATGATCAAAATTTGAACATGTTTTCCTCTTAGCACATAAACTACCTCCTAATTACAGGCTATGAAAAAAGCCAACGATTATGCCGTTGACTATCTTTTTCTAGTTGTTAAATATAAAAGGCCCTAGATAATCAGCATGTCATAACTTTTTAAAGTATTAATGACAACTGGCTACCATTGCAGGCCCTATAGTTTTGCGTCCTTAAGTTTCCTTAAGTTTGCCTTTAACATTATGTTTTTGAACTATGACCGTATCATAATTCATTATAATTATATCTTATTCTCATAAAATGTCAACAAAAAAACACTTATCAGTACAAAAAACTTTGATTTTCATTATTTTTTACACTTTTTTTACGTGAAAGAACAAAAGTGAATAAATTCACTCAGGGCGATAAAATCGCCTTTTCTTTTTTTATCTTTCTTTTTATAATAGAATCATGGACCCTATCTTACTCAAATATAAGTTTAGAGATCTCTTAGCCTTCGCTGCGATGCAGGGTAAGGATGTCTATGAAAATGAACTGAATAAACTTTCAAATTTGAAAGCCTATCGAAAGCCAAAACTAACCATTCAATCCATCTTTCAAACATACTGGCCCATATTTAAACCTTTGTTTATCGATAGACTAAGACCTGCCATCATTTCTAATGTTGAAAAAATGATTGACTGTAAAAATTTATCTAAAGGACATCTTTTTTTCGAGTGTCCTTCTTGTGATAACTTTCATCTCCAAGGTTTATCTTGTCATTCTAGATTTTGTGTTTCTTGTAACCAGAACTATCGTGAGAAAAGAACGATTGCTGTTCAATCAAAACTTTTAGATGTCCCTCACCGTCACTTCGTCTTTTCTATCGCTAGAGAACTTAGAGATTACTTTAGAATTTATCGGGGGCTTTTTGATGTCTTTTTCTCATCTGTTAATGAAGCGCTTCAAGCACTTGTCTTTTCATCAAAGATTGCAGTTAAAGAAGATCGTAGACTTGGTCTCATTGCTTTTCTTCATACCTTTGGGCGTGATCTTAAGTTTAATCCTCATATTCACGTTTTGGTTGCTGAAAGAACGCTCGATCTCAATCAAAACTTGCGAAAGTTTTCTTACTTTCATTTTGAAAAACTTAGACTTTACTTCCAACTTGCTTTACTTAGAAATATCTCAAATTACTTAAAGGTCCACGCGAGTAAGGACATCTATAACCGCTTCAATCGTTTGAGATCTTCTCTCATCTCAAAATATAAGAAAGGCTTTTATGCACATGGTCCAAAACTTAAAGATTATGGTTTTCTGAATGCTGCGAAAAAAGTTTCTGATTATATCACACGTTATGCTTCACGTCCTGCAATTTCTGAAGAACGTATTTTGAATCTCGATACTTCTACCCATATGATCACTTGGACCTATGATCCTCATGAAGATGATGATAAATCAGAAGATGATCCTTCATTTCTTGGTAGACAAACCATCACTGAACATGTCTTTAGGTTTATTGCCAAACTCATCGTTCACATTCCAGATGAGCACTTTCACACCATTCGCTATTTTGGTTTCTATGCAAATAAATCAAAGAAATCGGTCGCTACTTTCAAAAAACTACTTTCAAATGCTTCTATTAAACTCAAACGTTCTCGCTCAAATTGGATACATATGCTAAAATCAATTTATAAGTATCATCCCATCTTATGTTCATGTGGCCACATCATGAAACTTAATCTAGATTATTCTTTACTAAGAGACCCCGGAGGTTAAACCTATGCCAAAATATTTTAATACCATCAAATTGAAAATTTCTGATGAAGAGAAAAAACTTCGCTTAGAAGACTATCGCTATGCCCTTCAAAACGGCTTTTACTTTGGACCACCTGTTGATATCCACGATTTTATGAATAAAGATATCTTTGATGAATTCGTTCGTTTTAAATGTCTTGTTTGTGGCACTGAACATGTTGAGGAATATGATATCTTACTAGAAATTTGGGATGAATCTATTTCTGATTATCCTAAAATATACTGTGAAAACTGTGGGAAAGAATCTTCTGTACCACTTGATGTTTATCATAAACAAACCTTAAAGGTTTTTAGATAATTGTTTTGACTTATATCTTACTCACCCACATAACTGTGGGGTTTTTGTCTATTTTGATTTTTAGATTTGAAAATAGAATTTCCTATTAAGTCAAAAAAAGCGACTCATTTGAGCCGCTTCTCGAATTTTTTTTATTACTTAATTAAACTTGCTAATTTAGAAACTGTTCTTACTAATTGAGCAGTATAACTCATTTCATTGTCATACCATGCCATAACTTTAACTAATTGTCTGTCATCATAGTTTACAATTTGAGTTGTGTTTGCATCATATAATGAACCATATCTTGTACCAATAACATCACTTGATACAATTGGATCTGATACATATGCTAAAGTTTCGTTTGCAGCAGCTTTAAATGCAGCATCGATTTCTTCTAAAGTGGTATGTTTCTTAACTTCTACTGTTAAGTCAACAATTGAACCTGTAACAGTTGGAACACGTAATGCTGTACCATCTAACTTACCTTTTAATTGTGGTAATACTAAACCGATTGCTTTTGCAGCACCTGTTGATGATGGAACGATACTTTCAGCAGCTGCACGTCCACGTCTTGACATGAAACCTTTTTTGTGTGGTTGATCTTGTAAAGATTGGTCAGCTGTGTAAGCATGAACAGTTGTCATGAATCCACCAACAACACCAAAGTTATCATCTAACACTTTTGCAACTGGAGCTAAACAGTTAGTTGTACATGAAGCACCACTAATTACATCTTCAGATCCATCAAGAACATCATCATTTACATTATAAACGATTGTTTTAACATCGCTACCAGCTGGAGCTGAAATCACAACTTTTTTAGCACCTGCTTCTAAATGCCATGAAGCTTTTTCTTTACTAGCGAAGAAACCAGTACATTCTAATACTACATCTACACCATACTCTTTCCATGGTAACTCTTTAGGGTCTTTAATTGCATGAATTGTAATCTTTTTACCGTCTACAACTAATTTGTCACCTTCAGTTGAAATTGAATCCACCTTGAAGTTTCTTTGTGCTGTATCATACTTTAATAAGTAAGCTAATGTTTCTGCATCTGTTAAGTCATTGATTGCTACAACATCAAACTTTGGATCATCTGCCATGAGTCTATACGCAAGACGACCAATACGGCCAAAACCGTTAATTGCTACTTTAATAGCCATAATTTAATATTCCTCCTATTGAATAGTTTTATTCTACGTTTTTATTTTACCAAATTAATTGATAATATCAAATATATTGGATATATCTTGTGAAATGTAAACGTTTTTGCTTTAAAAAAAATGGGTGATTTGGTATAATGTAAATGCATATCAATGATGTGAGTTCTTTATGAAGGAGATTGTCATGATAAAAAATATTGAAATTGAGTTTAAGTCAGCAATAACCAAGGAGAAATACTTGGAATTATTAAAGCAATTCGATTTGGAAAATAATATCTTTAAGCAGGTTAATTACTATTTTGATACTGATGATTACAAGTTTAATCAAAAACAAACCGTTTTACGTATCAGACAAAAAGGTGATTCCAGATTTAAAGTCACAATGAAATGTCAAAGCGATGATGGTGCATTTGAAAATCATGTATTCTTGCAGAAAGATCAAGCATTAGATATGATTGAAAACGGATTTAATACCGGAGACTTTTTTGAAAACATGGATGATTTTGTTACATACAAAGTTAATCTAGAAAATCACAGAGTATCAACACCTTATGAAGGTGGGACATTATTCTTAGATCGTTGCGATTATTGCAATGTGACTGATTATGAAATTGAATATGAAGCTTCACATTACGATGAAGGAAAAAAGATTTTTGAAAATTTCCTAAAATCGCACAATATAGAGATAAAACCAACAAAACGCAAGAGTGAAAGAGCATTTACATGTAAAAGATAGCTAAAATGCTATCTTTTTTTATGAAATATTGACAAAACGGCCTAATAAAACTATAATAAAAGATAAAGTTACAATCGATGGAGGATCTAAATGAAGGAAAGAAATTTATTGTTTTTCATTACTGCACTTGTCGCAAGTATTTTATTACTTGTTTCTATACTCGCAAGAACTCAAAGTTGGTATAATCTAAATAATTATGGAGAACTTGCTGTACCTACTATACATTATCTAGTGATTCCAGTGATTTTGTTTTGGCTGGCTTGGTATTTTGAAGATAAGGGCACTTTATTATCAGGCGCTGTTATTCTAGCAATTGTTTTCGCATTACATCTTGATCATTCTGGTATATTAAATAATGATCCTTATGTCATTTCAAGATATGCACCAGCGGTTAAAACAGCTTATGTTTTAAGCTTAATGCTAACTTTAGCATCCGTCGTTTTAGCTTTCTTTACACACTTACAAAACAATTTTAAGAAACTTCTTAAAAAATCAAAAGAATCCCAATAAGGGATTTTTTTTATACTTATTTAGATTCATGAAATAAAAAAGTCGCATACAGCGACTTGTTTTATTGATAATCTAACGATTCGTATGTTCTTGTTTGATTTCATCAAAATAACGTCTAAGCGCACTTTGATAGTCACAGTGTTCACCTTGTGGACAGTTCGTACACATAATTAGTTCTCTAAGTCTCTTAGGAATAAATACGCGTATTTCCTCATCATTATAACCAACTTGAAGTTTATCCCCATCAATAATGATTG
The DNA here is from genome assembly GCA_002838205.1 of Tenericutes bacterium MZ-XQ. NCBI lineage: Bacteria > Bacillati > Mycoplasmatota > Tenericutes bacterium MZ-XQ. The sequence continues at coordinate 1,655,246 of CP017950.1, forward strand.
GTCGCTTTAAAACACTTGGATTATCGAGAATAAATTCTTTTAATTCGCTAATTCTCATGTCTTCAATGTCTAAATCTTGTTCTTTAAAGACTTTTGATCTAGTTGAGATAATATCATCAAATCCATTTTCAGCATTTGCTAACATCATATCAATGTCTTCTTCAGTAATGCGTTGGTTAAACAAATTTTTCTCCTCATAAGGTACCTTATGATCATCAAGCCACTTCTTCGCTTTCCGACATGACGAACAACTTGGGGTTGTATATATTGTAATCACTGTCTTCCTCCTTTTGGAGCATAGGTATTATCCTATAGCACTTTTGTAGTCTTGCTATTTAATTATATACTTATTTAGAATTATTTTCAACTTGTGAAAACGTTTTTTCTGGTGTTTTACATCTTTTCCCATAGACTATTAAGGTTGGTTTTTTATGGTTTATACGTTATAATTAAAGGAAATACTATCAAGAAAGAGGTCTTATTATGTCAAAATGGGATTTATCGTTATTTTATCCAAGCATTGAAGCTTGGGATGAGGGCTTAAAAGAAATGCCTGAATATATCAACAAATTAGCTGGATTTAAAGGAAAACTAGGTAATTTTGATGATTTCTTATCATTTTACAAAATAGAAGAGGAAGCAACGCATCTATTATATCGCTTATATGGTTTTATTCACTTAAATAGTGATTTGAACTTAAAAGACAATGTAAAATCTTCAAAAAACCAACAACTTATGTTAATGTTATCAGACTTAGGACAAAAAACATCATATGTATCACCTGAGTTAATCGCAATTGGTGAAGAAAAAGTGATGAGTTTTATTGAAAAAGATGATTTCTTAAAAACTTATAAGTTTCCTATGCAAAAATTATTCTTCCAACAAAAACATGTATTATCAGATGATCAAGAATCAATCATGGCAAACTTTGGTCCAATCAGATCTATACCGTCATCTTTATATCAAGGATTAGCGATTGTTGATGCTGTTGATCAAGAAGTTGAGTTCAAAGATGGTTCAAAGAAAAAGATTACTTCTTCAAATTATCGCTCTATTATTAGTCAAACAAAAGATGCTGAGGATCGTCAAAAAGTCTTTGAAGCCGCATTTAAGCGTTATAAAGATAATAAAACAACATTTGCTGCAACTTACAATTTAGTATTACAACAATTAGCAGCAAATTATAAGTCAAGAGGATATAACTCTGCATTAGAAGCTGCATTATTTAGAAACAACATTCCAGTTGAAGTTTATAAGAACTTAATGGATGCTGCCTATGAAAATACAGAAGGTATTAAACGTTATCTCAATATAAGAAAGAAATACTTAAACTTAGAAAAACATCGTACCTATGATCGTTTCTTAGACTTAGTAACAGACGATACTAAATATACGTTTGAAGATTCAAGAAACATTTTCTTCGAATCTATCAGTCATTTAGATCCTGTTTTTGTTGAAAGACAAAAAGAAGCTGTTAAAGATGGATTTGTGGATGCTTTCCCTGGAGATGGTAAACGTACAGGCGCTTACTCTTCTGGTTTTTATGGATTCCATCCATATATTTTACTAAACCACGATGATACACTTGATGCATTATTTACTTTAGCACATGAAGCAGGACATTCAGCACATACATTATTTTCAAATGAACATCAACCAATGGCAACTGCTGATTATACGATTTTTGTTGCAGAAATCGCATCAACATTTAATGAACACAACTTATTAGATTATTTGGTGAGTAAAGCAACGACAAAGGAACAAAAAATTGCTTTATTGCAAAAAGCTATTGACGGGATTATGGGAACATTCTTTAGACAAACACTATTTGCAACTTATGAATATAAAGCAAATGAATTAGTTGAAAAAGGCATGCCTGTTACAGAACAATCATTGTCCAAGATTATGATTGACTTATACAAACACTTCTATGATATTGATATTACGGAAGAAAATGGTAAAGAATATGTTTGGGCATATATCCCTCATCTATTCCATACACCATTTTATGTATATCAATATGCGACAAGTTTTAGTGCATCACTTAAAATCTATGCAGATGTGAAGGCGCAAAAACCTGAAGCAATGGAAAAATATCTAGGACTACTTAAATCAGGTGGTAGTGACTATCCAGTAAACCAAGCGAAAAAAGCTGGAGCTGACTTAACCAATAAAGAAACTTTCATGGCTGTCATCAAACGTTTTAATGAACTTGTTACAGAACTTGAAAAAACACTTGAAGCATAAATCAAAAAAGTGATATAATGAATATGCAATGAAAAGGAAAAAGTAATTTAAATATGTGTGTTTATAGAAAGTTGGGCTGATGGAAACCAATAACACTGATTTAAATGAATGGGGCCTTGGAGCATAAAGTATCATCGGCTTTAACGATGTTTGAGGGCTAGATTTTAATCTAGAACTAAGGTGGCACCGCGTTTAAAGACGTCCTTAGATGATAAGGACGTCTATTTTTATTTTTGGAGGTATTTTATATGAAAAGATTAGTATCAGGTATTAAACCTACTGGTTCTCTTACTTTAGGGAACTATATTGGAGCACTTAGACAATTTGTAAAACTACAAGATGAATTAGAAGATACAGAGTTCTTCATTTTTATCGCTGACCTACATGCTATCACGACACCACAAGAAAAACAAGCGCTAAAGAAGAGTATCAAAAGTATTGCAGCTCTATATATTGCTTGTGGACTTGATCCAAATAAAGTTAACTTATTTGTGCAGTCTGAAGTCGTTGAACATGCTGTGCTAGGTTATATCATGGAATCAACTGCATATGTTGGTGAAATGGAACGTATGACACAATATAAAGACAAAAAGCAAAAACAAACTGAAGGGATAAGAACCTCACTTTTAACATATCCAGCACTCATGGCTGCAGATATATTACTTTATGATGCCGATATTGTTCCAATTGGTGATGATCAAAAACAACATCTAGAGCTTACAAGAAATCTTGCACAAAGATTTAATCACTTATATGGAGATACATTTGTTGTTCCTGAAGGATTTTTCCCAAAAACTGGAGCTCGTATCAAATCTTTAACTGAGCCAGATAAAAAAATGGATAAGTCTGCTGAAAATCAGAAAGCCTATATTTTATTGTTAGATGATTTAAATCAAGTGAAAAACAAAATTAGATCAGCAGTTACAGATAGTGATACAACTATCAAATATGATTTGAAAAATAAAGCTGGTATATCCAATTTACTTCAAATCTATGCATCCTTAACGGATTTATCAATTAAAGACATTGAACTCAAATATAAAGACTCGAGTTATAAAGAGTTTAAAGAAAATCTAGCTGACATAGTCGCAGATACTTTAAAACCAATTCAGGAAAGATATCATGAAATTATCAATAGTCCTTACCTGGATGAAGTTTTAGATCAAGGTAGACAAAGAGCTTCAGAAATTGCTAGAAAGAAAATGTTTAAAGTCTATAAACGCATAGGTTTAGGACGCGTCAAATAAAATAAATGAGCGATGCTGGCAAGCATCGCTCTTTCTTTATATTTTTGCTTCAAATGAATCAATTGGATACATAACATCTCCATCAATTTGCATGTACGTTCCTTTTTCAAATGTTATTTTTACGTGATCTACTCGTTTGATTGATACATATCTTCTAAAGATAACATGCCATCCTAAATAGATTGTAGGAAATATAAATATAAGTAGCCATTTAGGAATCTTTTTGACCATAACTACATATAAACTTCTTTCGTTTCTACTTGCTTTAGGTGCAATCTTCATACCTCCACCAAAATATGGCGCATGCATGACACTCACAAACCAAACTTTGTTTTCTTGAACAGTTTCATTTTCATAATGAATGGTCGCTTTAATTGGCTTAAATTTAATAAAACCTTCAAATGCATGTCTAAAATAATTGAGTTTATTCTTCTTATATTTCGAATGATTAACTAAATGACCAATAAATCCATCAAGACCAGCTCCAGCTCCATTTAAAAAATATTGATCCCGACGCTCGTAGGTTACAGTAGGTAAATCTTTTAAATAAGGTTTAATCAAAACGATCTTTTCTTTTGTTTTTAGACTTCTAACAAAGTCATTGCCAGTTCCTGCTTGATACATGTATAAAGGATTTGGATAATCAAGTTCATATATCTTATTAGCCAGTCTATTTAATGTACCATCTCCACCAACTAAAATCAAACGATCGTGAGGATCAAGCGTCTCTAAAAAACCTTTGACATCTGTGATATCAAGTAAGTTTTGTGTTTTAACTTCATTACCTTTATGCTCTAAATGATCAACAATCCCTTGTATGAATTTTTCTTTTTTTCCATTTCTTGATAAAGGATTAAATAATATGATATCCATTTTTTGACTCCTAGTTTAGGATCACAAGTGCGTATTTTTTCTTTCCTCGTCTCATCATGACATAACGGTTGTGATACGTTTGTTCTTGACTTAAAGTATATGCTAAATCATCTATTTTTTCACCATTAATGCTCACTGCGTTACTTGTAATAAACTGTCTAGCTTCCCTTTTTGATGATGCTAGTTTCGTTTCAACAAGTGCATCAACAAGTTCTGTCCCACTTGACAAATGCGCTACATCAAGTGTTTTTTCAATCATTTTAAACTCATTTTCATTTAAATCATTGAAATCTCCACTAAATAAAGCATTTGTTACTCTTAAAGCTTCACTTAAAGCTTGCTTCCCATGCATAAGCTCTGTAACTTCTTCAGCAAGTTTCTTTTGTGCTTCTCTAAGCTCTGGCTGTTTTTGCAGTTTTTCTTCTAGATCCTCAATAACTTCTTTTGATAATAATGTTAAAGTTTTGAGATAATTAATAACATCTTGATCAGAAGCATTAACAAAGTATTGATAAATCTCATATGGACTTGTTAATTCTTTATCTAGCCATAATGCACCAGATTCACTCTTACCGAATTTGGATCCATCAGCTTTGAGTAACAACGGTGAACTAAGACCTACAGCTTTTGACTCATCACCTTCAAGTTTTCTAATAAGTTCTAAACCTGTTGTAATATTTCCCCATTGATCTGAACCACCAAATTGAATCTTACAATCATGTGTTCTATATAAATGAAGAAAGTCAATCGCTTGAATCAGCATATAAGAAAACTCAGTGTATGAAATACCTACATCTAATCTTTTTTGTACAGTATCTTTAGCAAGCATATAATTGATTGAAAAATGTTTACCATAATCTCTTAAAAAAGAGATCATATCAATATTTTTAATCCAATCATAATTATTAACAAATATAGCTTTCTCAGGATTTAAAAACAGACTCAATTGGTTCTTGATTTTATCTGCATTCTTTAGCGATTCCTCAAGTGTTAATAACTTTCTTTCACTTGTTTGTCTAGGATCACCAATTAAACCTGTAGCTCCACCAATCAATACGATTGGTGTATGTCCATATTTTTCTAGTAATAACATTCTAACGATTTGGACCATGTGTCCAACGGTAAGAGATTCTCCTGTTGGGTCAAATCCACAATAAAATTTAACGCTCTCTTCATTTAATAAGCGTCTAGCTTCTTCTTCATTACTGACATCTTTGATCAGTCCACGCCATTTTAAATCATCATATAAATTCATGTTTCTCACTCCTCGTATAATATGTAGTGTAGATTTAGGTTGATACCTTACTACATATCATTATTTATAAGTTTGAAGTCCTAGTGTTATAATTAAATCAAGATGTAACCAGAAGAATCTGCTTCCACTCCTTGCACATCATGGTGCTATTTAAGCGTGCAAACCTGCTTGATTGGCTTATCTGCTAACCGGTTGTTGTTACCCGTTAGATTTCACTCAACTTCTATGTCTAACGGTGGTTTCTTATTGGCGAGGCTGCAGTTGTCTTTCAAGGCTAGGACTTCTCTTATATCTATTTTCCCTTGAAAGAAGGTGTTCTTTTGAATCATACTTTATGTGTTGGTATTGACGTTGCTAAACTGTCCAATCACGTTTATGCACTTAACTTTAATCGTGATAAACTTTTATCTGTCAATATTCCTAATACCCAAGATGGTGCGAACTTAATTGAAACGCATATTTTAAAACTTCTTGATAAACATCATCTCTCTAAAGTCATTGTCATCTTAGAGTCAACTGGTGTTTACTCCGGTCATCTTGCGACCTACTTATCAGCTTCTAAGTTTTTGAGTGTTTTCGATATCAAAGTTTATCTCATCAATCCTAAAATTTCTAAAAATTATAGAAAAAGTTTTGCTGATATGGATAAAACTGATCCTAAAGATGCTTACATCTTAGCTGATATTGCTAGAGTTGGAAGAACCGATGAGTTAACTCCCTTTAAAGGTGGTCAAAGACTTGCTTTAGAAAGACTCACAAGGCATAGACTTCATATTGCTGAAAAACTATCCAATGAGAAGGTTTATGCCCTTAATAACGTGTTTATAAAGTTTTCTAACTTTGAAACTATATTTTCTAATAACTTTGGATCAACTGCTGTTGATCTCTTATTAGATTATAAAACCATTGATGATATTATCGATTCATCTTTAGAAGATTTATCTGACTTTGTTGCTAAATCAAGTAAAAATCGCTTTGATAATTCACTTGATATCGCTGCTAAGATCCAAAAAGCTGCTAGAGATTCTTATCGTCTTGATAAAGTTTCTTATGATCCTATTAATACAGCTCTCGCCTCATCCATAAATGTCATTAAATGTTATGAACATGAAATGAAAGATATTGATAAAGCCATTTTGCGACAAGTCGCTGGGTTTAATCATGATCACTATCAAATCTTAACGTCTATACCTGGTATTGGTAAAGTTTATGCAGCCGGTATCTTAGCTGAGATTGTTGATATTAGTCAGTTTGAATCCAATGATGCACTTGCTAAATATGCAGGTATTACCTGGCGTAAAAATCAATCCGGGAAATTCACCGCTGATGAGACTTACATGACTAAAACTGGAAATAAATATTTGCGCTACTTTTTAATCCAAGCAGCCAACATGGCTAGAATTCATATACCTGAGTATCGTGATTTTTATCATAAGAAATATGATGAAGTCACGACTCATCAACACAAACGTGCACTCGCCTTAACTGCTAGAAGAGTTATTCGTCTTATCTATGGTTTGTTGAGTACCAATAGACTTTATAAGTAAAACTTAATTAGATTAATTCTTATAACTTTTACTTTTTTAAGCATGTCTTTAAATGATGCTTTTTATTAACTTTATACTCGTTTTTTATATTTTTAGTGCTTGACATCTTTACCGGTTGCTTGTATTATAAAAAATAAAAATCGCCCTTAGAACACTCTAAGGACGAATCATTTCGCGGTACCACCTTAGTTCTAGGTTGCCCTAGCACTCATTTTTAGGTTGATCTCCATAAGTGTAATTCAAGTTTTATTTTCTCCTCATGTTCCACCATTCATGAAGTCTCTACTTTAGGTTTTTAAAACTCTACTTTAATTTATTTCATCGATCGATTTAGTTTTTTCTTGTAGACTCACGAGTAACAATATAATGTGGTAATATAATTCTAATATTATCTACATCTTTTGAGTTCATGAGCTTCGTAAGTAGTCTCATTGAGACAGCACCTATATCATACACTGGAACATCAATAGAAGTCAAGTTAGGTCTAGATAAAAGTGCATATTTTGTATTTTGGAATCCAGCAACTGCTAAATCTTCTGGAACTTCTTTTCCATGATCTCTTGCGATATTCATAAAGCTTACCGCAATTGAATCTCTAACACCTATAGCAGCATCAATTTTCTTATCGCTAAAAAACGTTGTAAAATGTTGACGATTAATATGTGTATCGCCACTTGTTCTAAAGATTTTTGGTTCAAGTCCTGCTTCAGTCATCGCTTTAGCATAACCTGCTTCTTTTTTATCATTCACTGAATAACGACGAGCAGTACTTAATAAATAAATATCTTTACGGTGATCATCAATCATCATCTTAGTGATTTCATAGCCAGCTTTTTCATAATCGATTGATACCATAGGTACTGTTGGGTCATCAGTAACCACATTTGCTAAAACAAATGGAATTTGGTTCTCAACAAATACTTTTCTAACATCATCAATCCTCTTCTCACTTAACTCGTCATTTAAATATAGGACACCATCAAGTTGTTCAGCAACAATATCTTGTAAAATATCATTAACATCCATATCTTCACGAATTGAAAAAAGCTTGACTGAATATTTATAGTTTTGAGCGATATCACCGATACCACCTAACATTTCAGCAACTGAAGCCCTAGTGACATCTGAAATAACGATACCAACCGTTGTTGTTTTTCTACTTGCTAGACCTCTAGCAATCACATTTGGTCTATACCCTAATTCTTTGATGACTTTTAAGACACGTTGTCTCGTTTCTTCTTTTACCTTTTCAGGGTTATTTAGTACTCTTGATACTGTAGCTAAAGATACGCCTGCAGCACCAGCAACATCATAAATGGTTGCATTACCCATCAATATCACCTCTTTAAATCTTTTTATAGTGATATTATATCACGCGGTGTAAAGGCTTTCAAGCATTTTATGAAAATATTTTCATTCGCTTACAAAAAAAATAAAGAGGCAATCGCCTCTTTATAAAACTTATCGTTTTTCTTTAATTCTAGATGCCTTAGCTGACAACGTGCGAATATAGAATAATCTAGCACGTCTTACTTTACCTCTACGTGGTACTTCGATGTGGTCAATCGCTGGTGAATGTAGTGGGAAAGTACGCTCTACACCAATACCGTAAGAAACTTTTCTTACAGTGAATGTTTCAGAAACTCCACCGCCTTGTCTTTTAATAACAAGTCCTTCGAATAACTGAATACGTTCGCGGTTACCTTCTTTAATTTTAACGAATACTTTAACAGTATCCCCTGCACCAAATTCAGGTACTTCTTTGATGTAAGCATTTGTAATTGAAGCAATTAATGCTTGCCCTTTTAATCTAGCCATGTTCGTCTCACTCTCTTTCCTTCCAATGTTCTTGTCATCTTAACAGCGGACCATTGTGCATTTTCGGCTTTTTTATTATATCAAAGTTCAATTGAACTTGCAACCTTTTTCACTATTTTTTGCTTTCAGATTTGATTTGTTCTAAAATCATTTTTTCTTGATCTGTCATTTTTATTTTTTTAATTAAATCTGGCCGCTTTAAATAGGTTCTTTTGATACTTTCTTTTTGACGCCAATCTTCGATGTTTTTATGATGTCCAGATCTTAATATTTCTGGAACTTTATACCCTTTATAGGTTTCAGGTTTTGTATATTGTGGATATTTTAACCAACCGTTTTGAAGACTATCTTCTTGATAGGACGCTTCTTGGATGACACCAGGAACAAGTCTAATGACAGCATCACTTAAGATCATCGCAGGTATCTCTCCGCCAGTTAACACGTAATCTCCAATAGATATTTCTTCATCAATAAATGCTTCTATTCTTGCATCAATGCCTTCGTAATGTCCACAAATCAAAATTAAATGTTGATATGAAGATAGTTTTGTTGCTTTCTTTTGGTTAAATACGGTTCCTTGTGGTGAGAGCATAATCACATAACTATCATCAGTTTTTAATGTGTTGATGACATCATAAAATGGCGGGAACTGCATCAGCATGCCAACACCACCACCATAGGGTGTATCGTCAATTTTATTATGCTTTTGGTGTGAATAATCTCTAAGTTGATGCATATTGATTTCAACTAATCCTTGATCAATTGCTCTTTTAATGATGGAAGTTTCTAAAAAAGCTTGGAAAAACTCAGGGAAAATAGTGATAATATCAATTTTCATAATAAACCCTCTATAGGTTTGATCACTATGGATTGATCATCAATTTCACCGATGAACTCTTTAATAAAAGGAACTAACACTTTTTTTCCATCTAGCTTTTCGATTTCAAGCAAATGTCCTTGTGGTACCTCAATTAAACTTACTGCTTTACCAATAACTTCATTGTTTTCTAATATAACATCTTTACCGATGACATCTTCGTAATGATAATCATCATCTTCAAGTTGATCTTCTATCTCTTCATCAGAATATACGAATAACCCTTTATATGGAAGTATATCATTGATATTATCATACCCTTTAAACTTAACGATATACATCCCTTTATGCATTCGAACTTGTTCGATTTCAAAAACGGTTTTATCATTTTTATTTAAGGTATATATCTCATGACCAACTAAAAAGCGGTCAAAATCACTTAAACTGTAGATTTTAACCTCGCCTTTTATGCCATGTGTATTTGTAATTTTTCCTATTTGATACATGGATAATCTTCCTTAAAACGCATCAATATCGATGTGTACACGTTTGTTTTCTTTTGACGCTCCAGCATAAACGATGGTGCGCATTGCACTCGCAATTTTACCGCCTTTACCAATAACACGGCCTAAATCAGCCTCATTCACTAAAAGTTGAATGGTAATGGTATTATCATCGGTTGATAATATTTTAACTAAAACATCATCAGGGTACACGACTAATGGCACTATCATATTTTTGATAAGCTTTTCAAAATCTACCGCCATACTTCATACCCCCCTAATTTATTTGTCTAAAACGTTGTACTTTTTAAATAAACTTCTAACAGTATCAGTTGGTAATGCACCATTATTCATCCATTTTTGTACTTTATCTTGATCTACTGAAACTTTTCCAATCAGTGGATCATAAGTTCCAATAATTTCTAAGAATTTACCGTCTCTTGGTTTACTTGATTCACTTGCTACAACTCTATAGAATGGTTTCTTATTTGAACCAAAACGTTGTAATCTTAATCTAACTGCCATGTGTTTTCACTCTCTTTCTTTTTGATTATACATATCTATTATAACGATTTTTTTATATCTGTCAAGTATTTTTCCTTAACACTTAAAAATTTAGTTCTTCGTTATATGTTTGTGATGGTCCAAAATGTTTTAACCCCTTCACATTTTTCATTTGCTTTTGAATCATTTGCTCATTGTTCTTATCAAAAAAAACTACAGCATAATTTTGCTTTTCCGAGATATATGTGATATCTACAGGTAGATTTTTTAGCTTGTTTAAGACATGTTTCCCATGATAGATGGCTACATATGAAATTCTATTCGTGTACATGGCAACTACCTCCTTTTTTAATCATTCCAAACTTGTTTGGAGCTGGCACATGATCAGAAACTGCTTTCGATAATTCATTTAAGAATGCGTTGAGTTCAGTTTCAAAATCTAATTCTAATGATAGGTATCTTTTTACATCTGGTTGTTCATATAGATTTTTTTTAGACTCACTTAACTTTTTGATTGCGTCTTTATAGTCTGGATGATATTTTCCACCTTCATCCATAACCTTTTGATAGTTTATTTTAGCTTCTTCAAAAGCCTTGATCTCATTTGGATAAGCTTGGTCTAACTTTTGATTGAGTTTCTTAATTTCTTTTAGTTTAGGATCTTTTAGTATTTCTTCAAGTACGTTATAAGCCTGCATGATTATTTCAGTCAAATAAATCCCTTCTTTCTATTTTTACATATGCACCTGGTTTTAAGTCTCCAAGTGATAATTTTCCTATTTTTATTCTCTTTAAGTATAGCACTTTATATCCTACAGAAGAAAACATCCGTTTGACTTGATGGAATTTTCCTTCATCAATAGTAATAAAGACGATTTGTCCTTCATTTCTGATTTCTAATGCCTTTGCTTCATATGGTTTATTTTTTCCATCCAATATTTGAACACCTTCTAATAACTCTTGGTCATGCATAAATCGATGATCTAAGTGAGCTTCATAAACTTTAGGCAGGTGATAATTTGGATGTGTAATCTCATGTAAAAACTGTCCATCTGTTGTTAAGATCAATAGTCCCTCAGTATCTAAATCAAGTCTACCTGCAATCGAAAAGTCAAATCGATGAAAAGGCTCTTTAATTAAATCCGTTACGCAAGGAAACATTTGATCTTTATTTGCTGATATATAACCTTTCGGTTTATTTAGCATAAGATGTATTGGATGTTCATAATAAACATAGTTTCGATCAATATATACCTTTTCAATGTTCGGATCAAAACTATGACTTTGTGAAAATATGCGAGTTTCATCTATTAAAAACTCATGGGTTTCTAAAAATGATTTCGCTTGCTTTCGTGTACAAAATTTCATGGAACTTAAAAACTTATCAACGCGCATAGATCCTCCCAGTTATGTTATAATATATATGAGGTGTATAATATGATATTAATGAAAAACATCATTCGTGAAGGCCATAAGACACTAGAAATGGTTGCTAAAGAAGTCAAGGTTCCTTTGTCGAATGCTGACAAAAAACTATTAAAAGATTTATTACAATATGTAAAGAATTCTCAAAATGAAGAAATGGTTGAAAAATACGGTCTTAGACCAGCAGTTGGTATAGCTGCACCACAAGTCAATGTATCAAAACGTATGTTTGCTTGTCATGTTCAAGACTTTGATGGAACTCTTTATTCTTACGCTCTAGTCAATCCGGTGCTTACAAGTAAAAGTCAAGAAATTATATACTTACCTGGTGGTGAAGGATGTCTTAGTGTGGATCGTGAAACTGAAGGTATCACCCCTAGATATAAATCAGTGACTTTTGAAGCACTCCATTATGATATAAAGTCTGATCAACTCATTCCAGTAAAACTAGAACTAGAAGGCTATGTAGGCATTGTTTTCCAACATGAATTTGATCATATTAATGGCATCATGTATACAACAAAGCTATTTGATAATCTACCAAATGCAAAACCTGCATTCGAATTTCTTGATCATTCAGTAGATACAGTTGAATAATTATTTTTTAAACACAATATTTACAACTTTAATCTGATTACTCAAAATGTCATCATAGGTGACATTTTTTGTTTCTTCGTTGGGGAAAATACGTCGTGACAAATCATCAATCTGTTGTTTTTCTTGCTTTTTCTTGTTTGAAAAAATCTTTTTAAAAAATCCCTCTTTTTTAGCTTCAGGCTCGAAGATTTCATGATAGAACTCATTATCCATCATAAGTAATCCTGAAAAACGATCCCTAATCAACTTTTTAAACAGATTAATAATATCTGCTTTTCCATATCCGATAAGTTTTGGTTTTAGTTTAAAATCAGCATCGTGACAAATAAACGCTGATATCTTCTTTTTTAAGATGCGATATGATGTCGTTGTAGATTCGTGAATCATCATGAAATACACCGGATCAAATGCAACCGACAAAATATTTGTCTTCATCTTTTTTATTACATAAGCATATGTATTAGCTTTATAGTCATTATCTGGTACAAGAATGAGTTTTTTACCATGCTTGGAAGCGTGAGTAATCCAAGGCTCTAATCTTAACTTTATATTTTCAAATTCTTCAATGACATCGTTAAATTTAGGTAATCTAATAAACAGGTGATTAACTTTTAGCTTATCTGCAAGCTTAACCACAAATTTAAACTCATCAAAAGCATTAGCAGCCTTTGCGTCATTGTTGAGGTCATATGCTTCAATGAGTGTATCAATTGCTGCAATCTTTATTTTTTTATCTTTTGTTTGTTGCAAAATATCTTTAATGCCTTTATCTGAAATTTCAAGTAATGGTTTATGATCATAATACCGTAGACAAATTGCATCTAAATCATGCTTAACAGCAACATCTATTTGCCCTTCTAGTGAAAGTTTTCCTTTATGATCGAAAAAACCTGTGATTGTACTTTTCATTTATTATCCCTCCACTCATACATCAGGATGCCTCCTGCAACACTCACATTTAAACTTTCTACATGATCAGTTTTAATAGTAACATATTGATCACATAAATCTTTAACTTCCTGATTTAATCCATGACCTTCATTACCCATGACTAAAACAACTTTTTGATCGTATTTTGGTGTTCCTTGTTCATGCGCATCAGCACCAACAATTTGATACCCTTGTTGCTTTAATTTTGGTAATTCAAAAATTAAATTTGCGCGTTCAATATAGCAATCAAAGATAGCACCTTTAGATGCACGAATAACTTTTTCATTATATAAATCAGCAGATTTTTGACTCAAAATTATATGTCTAAATCCAAATGCTGATGCACTTCTGATTAAGGCACCAACATTATCAGGATCTTGAACATCATCTAAAACTAAAATCTTCTTAGACTCGATTTTTGTGTTCTTTTTTTTACAGACACCAATTTGATCGATATAAGTTTCTGTTTGCTGTAATTCATCCATCAGTTCTTTAGATATCAATGTGCCTTCAACATCTGGATTTGATGTTAATAATTCAATCAACTGATTCGTCTCTTTTGCTTTTTCAATTAAGTGCTTTCCATACACTAAAAACATGTCATGAAAATCACGATATTTTTTTACTTTTAATTTTTTCCATATCTTAAATTGTTTATTTTGTTTGGAAACAATCATCAATTTGAATCACCCTTTGTTTTCATATAATTTTGATATGCTTCTTTAACGCTAAATCCGTGTAAGGTTAAATCTATTTCCGTATGTTGATTGATATCTAGTGTCATAACACCTGAGATAGCTTCTTCAATTAAAGACTCATAATCAAATGTGTTTTCATATTTTTTCGCGTAGACTTCCATAGGTTTAGTAACCGGGTTTCTTGGGACGTATATGCTACAACAATCGTTAAATGGTTTGATCGAAATATCATAAGTCTCAATTGTTTTAGATATGTCAACGATTTCTTGTTTATCATACGTGATTAATGGTCTTAAAATAGGCATTTTCGTCACCGCTTCAACAACGCCCATACTGTTTAATGTTTGTGATGCGACTTGCCCAACTGACTCGCCATTTAAGAGTGCGAGTATTTTATTTTTTCTTGCATATTTTTCAGCGATACGGTACATCATTCTTCTCATAACTGTGATGATATAGGGATCAAAAACATTTTTTAAAATCTCTTGATGTATATCGCCAAATGGAATAATATGAAGTTTAATTTGTCCATCTTGCGTGAAATTGGTAAGCATTTTGGCTAAATCAATCACTTTTTGTGTTGACTCAAGCGGTGTCAGTGGTGTTGATTCAAAATGAATGAGTTCAAGTTCAATGCCTTGTTTCATCGCAAGATAGCTTGCTACTGGAGAATCTATGCCTCCACTCATCATCATGAGCCCTTTTCCACCAGTACCATATGGAAAACCACCCATTCCCTTAATACTAGAGACATATATATAGGTTTGATCTTTTCTAAGTTCTACATTCAAAACCTCTTCAGGATGTCTAACATCAACGATAAGTTTTTTATCGACTTGTGATAAAATCATAGGAGCAATTTTTCTACTAATTTCTAATGATGTTAGTGGAAATGATTTATCAGTTCTTTTTGTCTCAACTTTAAATGTCTTATATGGCTTATCGATTTCTTGGTTGAGTAAATCAATTGAAACTCTTACAATATCATCAATATCGTGTGATGCTAAATAAACAATACTAAACGAAAAAATACCTGGTACTTGTTTTAATCTTTTTACCACTTCTTTTTCATCTTCTAATAAATAATCTACATATATGCGATCGTGTTCAAACTTAAATGATACTTCTAAATCTTTTAATTTATTTTGAACGTGGGCTCTTACTCTTTTTATGAAGAAATTAATGTTTTTTCCTTTTAGCATTAAATCCCCAAATCTAATTAATATTTTTCTTTTCAATGTTATCACCATATATTATTTTAACATATATGTTATAATATGTTAGGTGATTAGTTATGAAAATAAAAGAATATATTGAACAAGCAAAAGCTTTATTAGAAACACAACCAAATCAAATTGCACTTCTATCAAATGCATCTGCATTTATCAATGACACTATTGATACACTCAACTGGGCAGGTTTTTACTTATATGATGGAAAAGTCTTAACCGTAGGACCCTTTCAAGGTCATATTGCATGCTCAACCATACCACTTGGTCAAGGCGTTTGTGGTGAGGCAGCAGAAAAAAGAGTAACCATGGTTGTTGATGATGTCTTAGCCCACAAAAATCATATTGCATGCGACTCGAATTCTAGATCTGAAATTGTTGTTCCTATCATCATTAACAACAAACTTTTTGGTGTTTTAGATGTCGATAGTCCCGTAAAATCAAGATTTGATGACGAATTAAAAAACTTCTTTGAAGCATTTGTTGATTTACTAACAAAATTGATTGACTTTTAACCTTTAGTAAGGTAAAATAAATAGCGTCGGTAAAAAGCAGGCAACTTTTTATCATAAGTGAGATCCCTACCTTTAGGAGCCCTTAGTAGCCATTCTGCTTTATGGTGAACAGAACATCGGGATACCTTGTGATTAAAGAAATTGCAATTTTTACCACCAAAAAAATATAGGAGGTAAAAATTATGTCACGTTTCACTGGATCAACATGGAAAACTTCACGTCGTTTAGGTTATTCAATTTCTGAAACAGGAAAAGAATTAAAAAAACGTCCTTATGCACCTGGTCAACATGGTCAACGTCGTTCTAAATTAAGCGGATACGGTCTACAACTTCAAGAAAAACAAAAAGTTAGATTCACTTATGGCGTATCTGAAAAACAATTTAGAAGAATCTTCGATGATGCTGCTAAGATCAGAGGTATTCATGGTGAAAATTTCTTACGTTTATTGGAAGCACGTTTAGATAACGTTGTCTACCGTTTAGGATTAGCTAGAACTAGAGCACAAGCTCGTCAATTAGTAAATCATGGACACATCTTAGTTGATGGTAAAAAAGTAGATATTCCATCTTATCGTTTAGTTCCAGGTCAACAAATCAAATTAAGAGAAGCTTCAAAAGATTTAAAAATCGTAAAAGAAGCTTTAGAAGCACAATTTAGATCAGTTGATTTTGTTACTTACGACCAAGAAACAAATGTTGGTGTATTCGCGCGTTATCCTGAAAGAAATGAAATTCTTCAAGAAGTTAACGAACAATTAATCGTCGAATTCTACAACAGATAATAAACTTATCAAACAGAAAGCAACTCAAATTGGGTTGCTTTTTTTGTTGTTATTGATATAACAAAAAAATCCACATCTGTGGATTTTATATGTTTATAAGTTTATTTTAATGCTGCATTTACAAGTGTCAAAAATGATTCTGGATCAAGTGAAGCACCACCAACTAATGCACCATCAATATCTGATTGTGCTAGTAATTCATCAACGTTATTTGGTTTCACTGAGCCACCATATAGAATTCTGATCTGTTCTGCAATAGTCGTTCCATAAAGTTCAACTAATACATCTCTAATCGCTTTAATGGTTTCATTTGCTTGTTCAGGTGTCGCTGTTTTTCCAGTACCAATTGCCCAAATAGGTTCATAAGCAATAACTGTTTTTAAAACTTCTTTTTCAGTAACATTTTGATAAGCTTTAACAACTTGATCTTTAACAAACGTATTTGTTGTGCCATTTTCTCTAATTTCTAAAGATTCACCGACACAAACGATAGGTGTGATTTCATGACGAACTGCTTGAATCAATTTTTTATTAACTGATTCGTCAGTTTCATTATAATACTCACGGCGTTCACTATGTCCAATCACAACATACTCAACACCATAAGATTTCAACATACCTGCACTAATCTCACCAGTATATGCACCTTCGTCAAGTTCGTGCATATTTTGGGCACCTATTCTTAAATCTTCTCCCTCGCGTTTCACTAAATCTCTTAAGAAGATTGCTGGTGCACAAATCACTGATTCAACTTTTTCTTTTTCAGGAACCTTGACATTTACAGCATAGATGAATGCTAATGCATCATCTTTTGTCTTAAACATCTTCCAGTTCCCTGCAATCATAGGAATTCTTTTCATAGAATTATCCTAATATTGAAGAAACATCTTTAATCGCTTCTTCAGCTCTAGAACCTCTTGCGATAATTTTGACGTTTTCGCCGTAAGGAACAGCTAAACTCATTAGAGCGAGGATTGACTTTAAGTCGACAACTTTGTCTTGATAATGTAATTCAATTTCTACAGCATACTTTGATGCTGTTTGCACAACTTTTGCAGCTAGACTAGCGTGTAGTCCTGTTGTACTTTTAATACTAATTTCTTTTTCCATAATTTATATCTCTCCTTTTAAAACATTGGTGGTGTTGAAACCCATAGTACCTTTGCTTTCTGGTTACTAGGATTCATCAAATAATGTTCTTTATTTGCTAAATAATAAAATGTTTCGCCTTTTCTAATCACGTATCTTCTTTTATTTAAGACAAGTGTAATTTGCCCCTCAAGGACATAACCAAATTCTTCACCTGCATGTGGATTATCAATTTCAGACTGTCCACCTGGTTCTATATCGATGATGATAGGCTCCATTTCATATTTTAATGCGTTTGGTACAACCCAACTTACTTTGTGTTTTAGTAAGTCATTTTCTTTTTCATTGAAATCTTCTTTTTTGAAGACCACCGTTTGTTCTTCTTCATGACTAAAGAATTCATGAACATCAGTTCCTAACACCTCTAAGATCGAAAATAAGGTTTGCATCGATGGAGATGTTAAATTGTTTTCTAGTTGAGATATATATCCTTTAGTAAGTTCTAAACGGTTTGCTAGTTCTTCTTGGGTTAAGTTATTTCCTAACCGAAGTGCTCTTATTTTTTTCCCAATATTTACCATATGTTATTTGTTATCAACACATTCAATACCAGGCAGTAATTTTCCTTCTAAATATTCTAAAGACGCGCCGCCACCTGTTGAAATGTGTGTGAATCCATCTTCTAATCCAAATTGGATGACCGCAGCAGCTGAATCGCCACCACCAATAATTGTTGTTGCTTGATCTTTGATTTCAACTAATGATTGTGCAACATGACGCGTACCATCTGCAAATCTAGGAAACTCAAACACTCCAAGTGGTCCATTCCAAACAACAGTTTTAGCTTCTTTTATGATTGAATCAAATTTTTCAGCAGTTCTAGGTCCAATATCCATACCCATTTCATCAGCTGGGATTTGATCAATAGTTCTTACATTTTTTTCTGTTTCTGGATCGAATGATTTACCTGTTATGATATCTTCACCTAATAAAATTTTACCTTGAGAAATCTCTAGTAATTCTTTAGCTAGGTCTACTTTGTCTGCTTCTAATAAAGAAGTGCCAATTTCATAACCCATTGCTTTAAAGAATGTATATGCCATACCGCCACCAATTAAAACGCGGTCTGCAACCTTCAATAAATTTTTAATAACTTCAATCTTATCAGAAACTTTTGCTCCACCTAAAATTGCAACAAATGGTCTTTCAGGATTTTCTAATGCTCCCCCAATAAAATTAATTTCTTTTTCTAATAAGAAACCAGCAACAGTCTCTTTGATGTTGTTTGAAATACCAACATTTGATGCATGTTCACGATGTGCTGTACCAAATGCGTCATTTACAAACACATCACCAAGTGAAGCCCAGTATTTACCTAGTTCTGGATTGTTTTTGCTTTCTTTTTTGCCATCTAAATCTTCAAAACGGGTATTTTCAAACATTAGGATTTCCCCATCTTTTAATGCAGATACAGCATCCTCTAATGCTTGACCTCTTGTTTCTGGAATAAACTTAACTTCTTGGTTTAATAATTCACTTAATCTTTTTGCTACTACTCTTAAGCTATTCTTTTCTAAATCTTTAGCTTCTTTAATTCTGCCAAGATGTGAAAATAATATTGCTCTACCACCTTTTTCTAAAATATACTTAATCGTTGGTAGTGCTTGGACAATACGGTTTTCATCACTAATTTCACCGTCTTTAAGTGGAACGTTGAAATCAACTCTTACTAAAACTTTCTTTCCTTTTAATTCGACATCTCTCACAGTCTTTTTAGCCATATGATTTCCTCCTTAATTAGTTTTTGTTCTTGTTATAAGCCGTTATTATTATAACACTATTTCTATACATTTTCTATAAGATTAGCTATGAAAATGCTTTACTTTATAGGATTTAATCATATCTAACCTTTTAATTTGCTTTATCCATGCAATTTCACTCATTTCAATCATTTTTTCCATGCCATCATGAAAAACCAGCAATAAGTTCTGATTTTTTACCATAAAGTGCTTGATTTGAGCATAATTGATCCAAATCACATCCATATGCTTCGCTGATTTTGTTGGAATCAGTTGTATTGAGTTGCTTATATATAAAGGTATTTTATATTTATACTTAAATACAACTCTACATGATTTAAGATATCCTTCAAATGTAAATAAGTGCTTTTGACATAATTGTTTAATATAACTTATACTACTACCTTTAAAATAATCCATATTGCTTTTTTGATATATATTACATCCAAGCTTGCTATTAATAATATAATTCATATATTTTTCCTCAAAAAAAAGGCCTTTCGGCCTTTAAATTAATCTTTTAATTTTAATACTAATTCAGTTTCTGGATTAAAGAAATGTGACTTATTCATGTCAAGTGCTAATTTGATATCATCACCAATTGAGATATTTGCTCTTGCATTTACAACTGCACAAATATTAGATTCATTAACTTGAGTATAAATGTTTGTTTCAGATCCTAATAATTCTGCAACGTCAACTTTTAACTTAAGTACTGCTCCTGGGTAAGTATCCATAACCACTTTTTCATCATGAATGTCTTCAGGTCTAATACCTAAAACGATTTCTTTATCAACCATACCATTTGATTTGATGATTTCCATCTTATCTTCTGGAACTTGAACTTTATGTTCACCAGCAACAAATAAACCACTCTTATCGACTTTACCATAGATAAAGTTCATTGGAGGTGTACCAATGAATCCAGCAACGAACATATTTTCTGGATTGTCATAAATATCTTTAGGTGCACCAACTTGCATAATATAACCATCTTTCATAACTACAATTCTTGAAGCCATTGTCATCGCTTCAATTTGGTCATGGGTTACATAAATTGTTGTTGTTTCGATCTTATTGTGAAGTTTAATTAACTCACCGCGCATTTGCACACGTAATTTAGCATCTAAGTTTGATAATGGTTCATCCATTAAGAATACTTTAGCATTACGAACGATTGCTCTACCTAAGGCAACACGTTGTCTTTGTCCACCTGATAAAGCTTTAGGTTTACGTTTTAAATATGGAGTAAGACCTAGAATATCTGCAGCTTCTTGAACTTTTTCGTTAATCACATCTTTTGGCATTTTTCTTAGTTTTAGACCAAAAGCCATGTTATCATAAACAGTCATATGAGGATATAAAGCGTAAGATTGGAATACCATCGCGATATTTCTATCTTTAGGTGCTTTATCATTTACTAACTCATCATCAATGTATAATTCTCCTGAAGTAATTTCTTCTAACCCAGCGATCATTCTAAGTGTCGTTGATTTCCCACATCCTGAAGGTCCAACAAATACAATAAATTCTTTATCTCTAATTTGTAGATTAAAGTCAAATACAGCTTGAACACCATTTGGGTATACTTTGTTAATATCTTTTAATTTTAAAGTAGCCATCTTTCATTTCCTTTCTATTTGTAAATCGTAATTCAATTATAACAAGGAATCAAATAAAAAAAAATGTGCACGTTGCACACTTTTTATGTCAATCTTAATAAATGATAAACGATCAATCCGTCCATGAACTTTCTTACATCAAATCCAGTCGTTTGATAAAATTTGTCCAATCGTTGCGTTAATGTATTTCTGTGAACATATAATGCTTTTGCTGCTAAACCAACATTTTGATTGTGCTCAAGAAATGTCTTAATTGTTTCTAACATAATTTGATCATGCATAAATTTTCCAAATACAAAAGCTTTAAATGACTTATTCAAATGATCAATAAAATGAAGCATGATGATATGATCATCTAAATAAGTGTATAAGTTAAAACTAATCGTCTTGAGTTTATTCTTAATAAAATCAAGACTTCGCTCCAAATCTTCTTTTAAAATATATCTGTGAGATTCATATAATCTAAAATCAACAAGAGTATCTTGAGATAGATTAATGATGACATCTTTTAAAGAATGTTCCAAATCATGATTAAAATATATGATCAGTTGATGATCATACTTGTCAACTTTATCAATATCAATAAACTCTGAAAAAAGCGATAGCAACATCGACTCATATTGATCAATATTTAGTTTGCTTTCAATCACAATAAACTTATACATAAATACCACCTTTATGTAGAAAAAACTTTATCTAAAAACTCAGAAATAACAAGATAGTCTATAAGTAAAGCATGTTCAACACCATATGAAACTTGAATACCTATCAACTCTAGTTTCAAGTTAAAAACAGGACTTCCAATTGCACTTTCAAGACTTTTGATCTCTACATAAGACGCTTCATTTTGATATAAGAAAAACCCGAGTTTTTGCAAGTTTAAGACCGTATCAGCGTTTGAGATCATGATAACTAACTCTTTATTCATTGGATGAAATTTTGCAAGTTGAGCTTTAGGATATGCAGTACCTGCTTTTTCAACTCGAATCACACATAACTCTTCATCATGATCATATAGCTCACCTTCTAAAAGGTTACCATATGCATCATAAAGACTATAATCAATAGAAGTTGCACGTTCATCAACCTTTTCATACGTAGTCAATAAATACATATACTTAAGATCATTCTCAACTAGAGTTGCAGTTTGGTAAGATCTACTCGTAACTCTATTAAAAGTATTTTTGGTTTCTATTACAAGCATGAATACAGAAAGTGTTGTTTGATTTGTGACATTGTTCATCAGTGCTTTAAAATCATCAAAGTCAACTGCATCATGTGTTATATACTGGTTGTATTGATCTGAAAGCATAAGATACTCTTCTGTATCTTCTTCAACCACAATCATGCCACAACTTTGCAATAAAATGACGAGCATAACCACAATGAGACCTAATATTTTTTTCATGATGTCACCTCGTCTTCAAGTAAAAACTCATAAAGCTCAAAAAACTCAAAAACTTTTTCGGTTGGTACGACAAAAGCAAACGTTGAAGTATCTTGATTCTCTCTAAAATTTCCAGCAAAAATAACACCAACGATTTCATATGCTTCATTAATAACAACACTACCACTACTTCCTGTTTCAACAGGAGCGTCGATAATATAAATTTCAAAATCGATGGCAGATATACCCCCAGATTCGAGGTCAACTTGATCAATATCAACTAGTTTTCCAATGGTAATTCCATGAATTTGTCCATTTGGATATCCAATCACATAAACAGGATCGCTGTAATTCAACATATCTTCATCAAAAACTAAAACATGAAGCACGTCATCCTCTTTAGGAAAAGACAATATTGCAAGATCATAAGCAGGATCAGCTACAATTAACTCAGCTTGATATGCCTGACTTAAATAATCATACACTGTAATTGTTGCATAAAAACCATTAGACTCAATCACATGATAATTCGTGATGACATAATAATTCTCATCATCTTCATGAAAAATAAATCCAGAACCTGTGGAAGTCGTCTGACTTAACGGAATTGTTCGATTCACTTTAACAATCGCTGGAATCACATGCTGATTCAAATCATTATATGTTTTTATATAATCTTCGTATATATCATTTCGAGCATAAACATCCTGTTGGTATTGCATTAAAAGATCATCATATGTTACTTGTCTAACACAAGACGATAATCCAGTCACGATTAAAATGAAAACTGCTAGAATCAATAATTTTTTCATGAAATCACCTTATGTCTATTTTACGCTAAAAATGGTACAAAAAAAAGGTATTTATTTCAAACAAATACCTCTTTTAAAATTTTTATCCAATTGAGCCTTCCATTTCAAGTTTAATCAGTTGATTTAACTCGATTGCATACTCCATAGGTAGTTCTTTTGCAAATGGTTCTATAAAGCCCATAACTATCATTTCTGTAGCTTGTTCTTCAGTTAAACCACGGCTCATGAGATAGAATAATTGTTCTTCACTGATTTTCGATACGGTTGCTTCATGTTCTAAGAAAACATCGCTATTTTTTACAACATTTGTTGGAATCGTGTCACTAAATGAATAGTCATCTAAAATGATTGTGTCGCATTCGACATGCGCCTTAGCACCTTTTGCTTTCTTACCAAAATCAACTTTACCACGATAGTTCACTGATCCACCACCACGACTAATTGATTTTGAGATGATGGTTGATGTTGTGTTAGGTGCAACATGAATCATTTTTGCACCAGCATCTTGGATTTGACCTTGACCAGCAAAGGCAATTGAAATGGTTGTTCCTTTTGCTCTTTCGCCTAATAATACACAAGATGGATATTTCATATTAACACTTGAACCAATGTTTCCATCAATCCATTCCATATGTCCATTTTCATAGACAAATGAACGTTTTGTTACTAAATTAATGACGTTATTACTCCAGTTTTGAATCGTTGTATAGCGACATGTTGCATCTTTATGTACAACAATTTCGACGATCGCTGCATGAAGGGAATCTTTTGAATATGTTGGAGCTGTACATCCTTCGACATAATTGACATATGCGCCTTCTTCAACGATGATGAGTGTTCTTTCAAATTGACCCATTTGTTCTGAATTAATTCTAAAATATGATTGTAATGGTTTCGGTACTTTCACACCTTTAGGTACATAAATAAATGATCCACCACTCCAAACTGCACTGTTTAATGCTGCATATTTGTTATCACTGTATGGTATGACAGTTCCAAAATACTTTTTAACAAGTTCAGGGTGCTCTCTTAAAGCTGTATCTGTATCTACATAAATAACACCTAAATCTTCTAGTTCTTTCATGGTATTATGATACACAACTTCACTTTCGAACTGTGTAGATACACCTGCTAAATAATTTCTTTCGGCTTCTGGAATACCTAATTTTTCAAAAGTATCTTTAATTTCTTTAGGCACTTCATCCCAACTAGTTTCTGCTCTTTCGCTTGCACGTAAGAAATATGTGATTTCATCAAACTTGATGAAAGATAAATCTGGTCCCCATGATGGGTTTTGAAGTTCTAAAAACTTATGGTAGCTTTTTAAACGGAAATCCAACATCCATTCTGGTTCATTTTTATATTTAGAAATAGCTCTAATAATGTCTTCATTAAGACCTTTACCAGTGTTAATAAGTGCTTTACTTTCAGTTTTAAAACCGAACTTGTAATCACCAACAATGGCATCTATTTTCTTTTTATTGTCATCCATCATTTATCTTGATCCTCCTTTATTTTTAATAATCCTTGTTCAGCTGCTTTCCATGCTAATGTTGCACATTTAATTCTTGCAGGAAACTGAGATACACCTTGATATACAATCGCATCTCCTTTAAGAATATCTGGATTATATGGATATCCTTTAATCAGCTCGTAAAATTCATGAATAATATCAGTAGCCTCACCGATGTCTTTGTTTTTTAATGATTCACTCATCACACTAGCACTTGAACAACATATTGAACACCCTGTGCCTTGATGTTTAATATCAGTGATTTTATGATCCTCAACTTTGAGTTGAACTGTCATTTCATCACCACAGCTAGGGTTATTTAAATGTACAGTCATGTATGATGGATCTGCGATAAATCCTTTATTTTTAGGGTTTTTATAATGTTCCATAATGACTTGTCTATAGAGTTGTTCTAAGTTCATCTTGACCTTGTATACTCAAAACTGTAATAATAGTTAGAGTATAACTTCCTTTCTTTCTATTGTTATAATTAAATTAAGCACTGTGGATTTGTGTCATTTATATATAGCTTTGACTATTGGAGGAGACTCTTACCACAGTTCTTATTTTTAATGTCAATCAGTAAGTTAGCGCTTGACGCTTCATCACAAGACTACATAAATAAGAAATCTGTGACTTACCCAGTGCTAAAACTTATATTGGAGGTGTTTTTATGTACTTAATCGGAATTGATATCTCTAAGTACAAACACGACTGCTTCATAGCTACTGAAGCAGGTATTCAAATCAAAGCATTCAGCTTTGATAACAATCGTTTAGGTTTCGATTTATTTCTTGAGGTCTTAAAATCTTTAGATCAGTCAAAAGAAATAAGAATAGGTCTTGAGTCAACAGGACACTATGGATCAAACCTTAAACAGTTTATCACGGCATCTGGTTATACTTATCTGGAATTTAACCCTTACTTAACGCACATGTTTTCCAAGGCATTATCGTTACGTAAGACAAAGACAGATAAAGTTGACGCCAAAACGATTTCAAGTATGCTAGGTTCTGTTGACTACAAGACCTTACATACTAAATTTTACCACATCAACGAATTAAAACAACTGGTAAGGTATCGTCATGTTCAAATGGTCAATCGTTCTAAAACACTCATTGAACTGACAAACATCCTTGATCGTATCTTTCCTGAGTTTAAACCTTTTTTTAACGAAAGACTCTCTAGTAGTGCGATGTTCATCCTTAAAAAGTTCAAATCCAGAGCAAGAATTTCGAAACTTTCTAACAATGACTATGAATCCATTAGAAGTCACTCTAAAGGCAGATTATCTTATGTTAGAGTTCAAAAACTTAAATCTTTAGCTAAATCATCAGTTGGATATGAAACTCAGTCTGATCTGTTACTTCTTAAACACTCCATAAAACACTATGAGACGTTAACTGAAATCATTGAATCTGTTGAACATGAAATCATCCATCTCATGGAAAATATCAATCAAACACTGACAACCATTCCAGGTCTCAACATCATCTCTGCAGCAATTATCATCGCCGAACTTGGTGATTTTAAAAACTTTACAAATCCAGCTCAAATTGTTTCATTTGCTGGACTGGATACATCTGTCAATCAATCAGGAACAATAGAAACCAGAGGACATATCGTCAAACGTGGATCCGGATTACTTAGAATGACTTTTTGGCAAATCACTTTTGCGGGCTTAAGATTGAATCCTAAACTCTATGATTATTACCTTAAGAAACGTGCTGAAGGTAAACATCATAAAGTCGCCATGGTTCACTCTGTTAGAAAACTAATACGCACGATATACTATTTAGGTGTCAACCAACTGACATTTGATCATTCACATTTCAAATAATCAAATGAGGGTGTAGCTACCTCTTATTTGTTCATAAAACTTATATAGGCTTCCATGTGAGGTCTTTTACTATTTTTTATCATTTATTGCTTGACTTATTATAGTAAGTCTCCTAAAATGATGAGAAAAAATCTTTTGCTGCTTTAATGCTTGAAACTAATACATCACAATCATTAAAGTCATTATAAATATGAAATGATACTCTAAGTGTAGAGTTTACACCTAAGAATCTAGAAACTAACTGAGCACAATGATGTCCTGCTCTGACACTTACTTGATATTGATCTAACATTGTTGCAATGTCATGTGGATGTATATCTTCGATATTAAACGTAATCGTTGAAATATCTGCCTCTTTATTATATATGGTTAAACTATCAATTTCCTCAAGTTTTTTGATGGTATAATCTCTAAGTGCCATTGTATGTTCATGGATATTTTCATATCCTACTTTTTGAATGTAATCAACAGCTGCAGATAAACCAATCGCACCACTAATAATCGGTGTTCCTGCCTCAAATCTTAAAGGCGCTTCTTTCCACGTTGCATGATCTTTAAAGACTTGATCTGCCATTTCTCCACCGTATTCTACGGGTTCTAACATGTTGAGTAGATGGTTTTTTCCAAATAAGACACCTATACCAGAAGGACCAAACATTTTATGACCTGAAAAAGCCATATAATCAACATCTAAAGCCTTTACATCAACTGCCATGTGTGGAACAGCTTGTGCGGCATCTAAAACGACTATAGCCCCATTAGCATGTGCTAGACGTATGATTTCTTCGATAGGCGTTTGATATCCCATGACATTTGACACATAGGTTAATGCTACAACTTTAGTTTTATCACTTAAGACCTTCTTAAATGACTCAACTGTAATTCTACCTTCTTTTGTAAGAGGAACATAAGTTAAGGATGCACCGGTTTTTTTAGCGGTCATCATCCACGGAAGAATTGATGAGTGATGTTCTAATTCAGATGTGATAATCTCATCATCTTCCTTTAAAATATCACGATACGCATAAGCAACCATATTAAGTGCTGATGTAGTTCCTCTTGTAAAGATGATTTCGTCTTCGTTTGCGCCGATGAACTTAGATACATTTGTTCTAGATGCTTCATAAAGTCTTGTTGCTTCATACGCTAGGTCATAAGCACCACGATGCACATTTACACCTAAATATTGGTAGTATTGATCAACTTGATCAATGACAGATTTCACCTTTAAAGATGATGCTGCTGAATCAAGATATGTCAATTTAGGTTCTTTACTATATATAGGAAAATCTTGTCTTATTTTTTTTACATCTATCATATTCTTGAGTTTACAAGATTTACAAATCTTTCTCTTAATGGTTCATCATCGATTTCATCAATGATTGGTTTTAAGAATCCATTAATAATTAATTTTTCAGCTTCAGCTCTATTCAATCCTCTACTTTGCAGATAATAAAGTTGTTCTTCTTCGATTCTACCAATGGTAGCACCATGACCAGCTTTAACATCATATTCATCAATAAGTAGTATTGGATTTACTTCGACAACAGCCTTATCTGAAGTAATAATACCTTTTAAGGTTTGGAAAGCATTTGCATTCTTCATACCTTTCTCAATTTTTTCAACACCATTAAGTAATATTCTACCTGATTTATTTGCTATGCCTATGTTTGTCATATTACCAAATGTGTTCGGTGCTTTGTGTACAATCAATACATCAATACTTTGTTTATGTTCATCTGATGATACTGCAACAGCTCTCATATTAACTTCGGCACCTTCACCAATAAGATCTACATGCATTTTCGCTTCGATGACATTGCTTACAAATCCACCAATTAAATCTAATTTTGCATCTCTATGTGCTGTAAAATAATGTTCTAGCAATGCTTTGTTACTTTCTAATTCACTAACAAGTAAATATTTAACTTGACTATTATCTTTTGCGATTAAATTAAGCTTATACGTGTTTTCTATTAAATCTGTACTTGCAATTTCTAAAATGATTTTAATACTTGTATGTTCTGATACGATGATTGTCAAATCCTCGTTGTTATCGTCTTCAATCGTTATTTTTATAGGATCTGGGTAATGGTTATTTTTAGGAATGATTAATTTTTGATTTTCAAAAACAAACCCGCTTGGAATGTTTGATGTTATTTCATGATTCTTAATAACAATTGATTCCATTACGCTTCCTCTACTTCAAAATCTATACCTAATTCATCCTTGATCCATTCGTAACCATTTTTATCAATTTTTTCGATAAGTTCTTTTCCACCACTCATTACAATCTTACCATCGATCATAATGTGTACATTAGTTGGTGTAATATGATCTAGGATACGTTGATAGTGTGTAATCAAGATACATCCAAACTCATCATTAACCATACCACTTACATTTTCACCAACAATTTTTAATGCGTCTACATCTAATCCTGAATCTATTTCATCAAGAATTGCAAATTTAGGTTTTAATACTTTAAGTTGAAGAATCTCATTTCTTTTTCTTTCTCCACCACTAAAACCTTCATTTAAATAGCGATGCGCTAAGTCTGGTCTCATTTTTAATTCTTCAACCATTTTTTCATACTTAATCGCAAAGTCAAACAATCCAACCTCTTGACCTGAAGTTGCCTTAAGTGCTTGACGCATAAAATCACTATTTGTAACACCTGGAACTTCCGCTGGATATTGCATAGCTAAAAATAAGCCCGCACGAGCTCTTTCATCAACTTCCATCTCAAGAATGTTTTCACCATCTAAAAATGCTTCACCTGAAGTAATTTCATATTTTGGATGTCCCATCAGTGCACTCGCAAGTGTTGATTTCCCAGTACCGTTTGGACCCATAATTGCATGAACTTCTCCAGAATTAACTAAAAGATTTACGCCTTTTAATATCTCTTTGCCTTCGATTTCTACATGAAGGTTTTTGATTTCTAATTTTGCCATAATTTCCTCCTTATTTACCATTACTATTATAAACTATTTCCCAAAATATATCTAATAATATACTAACTATATCGATAAATCATAGGGAAACGTTTTCAATGAAAATTTTATGTAAATTTACATTGACTTTCAATTTTTTATGTTATTATATATGTGTAGTCGTTGACCTTTTATATCAACATACTGCAATTAATGTATTTTTCTCCCAAAATACAGCGTGTTACTTACGCTTGATATACTTGGACTGCCATCCACAGGTATCATCATAAAAAAGTTAACTCCCTAAAAAAATGGACTTCCTAAGAAGTCCTTTTTTATTTTATTAATCAAGGGTCACTCTTTTTGTTGTTTATTCTATGTTTTTATCATGGGTTGTGTGATAAGACAAGATCTAAATCCTCTGGATTCCAACTTGATGTCCATGTCTCTGGAACTGAAGCCATTTGTAAGTAAATGGTTAGATTAGAGCATCCATAAAAGACATAATGTCCCATCGTTACTAAATTATTTTGTAGATATATTTCATCAAGTGCCAAACATCCTCCAAATGCCCCATCATCAATGGTTTGTAGAGATGCTGGTAAATTCACTTCATTTAAACTTGAACTGCCATAAAATGCATAAGCTTTTATCTCTAATACGCCTTCACTTATCGTAACTGTTTCAAGTTCACTATTTCCATAAAATGCATATTCACCAATTGAAGTGACTGTACCTGGAATCACGATATTTTTTAACATCTGATTGTTATAAAATGCGTGATCTCCTATTTCTGTTATATCGTTTGCGAATGTAACTGTTGTTAGACTTTCACAACCATAACATAAATCAGATTGAATTTTCTTAACTTGATTTGGTATGTTTAAT
The DNA here is from genome assembly GCA_002838205.1 of Tenericutes bacterium MZ-XQ. Classification (NCBI taxonomy): domain Bacteria; kingdom Bacillati; phylum Mycoplasmatota; species Tenericutes bacterium MZ-XQ. The sequence continues at coordinate 1,686,119 of CP017950.1, forward strand.
TCAGTTAATGCTGTATTTCCGTAAAATGCTCCACTACCAAGAAATGTTAGATTACTTGGTAAATCAATGCTTGTCAAGCTTGTATTATACTCAAATGCTCCACTACCAATATGGGTTATACTATTTGGTAATGTAATCTGTTCTAAACTTGATGCACCACTAAATGCACGATCTCCAATGCCAACTAATGTACTAGGCAAAGTAATATTTTTTAAAGATCTTGCTTGTTGAAACAAGTGAGGACTTAAACTTGTGATGGAATTAGGAATTGAAACATTATCCAATTGATAATTATTTTTAAATGCACCTTCACCAATATGGGTGATTTGATTATGAAGACTAATACTTTCTAAGTTGATTGCTCCTAAAAAAGCCTCTTTACCTATATAAATGATGTGATTAGGTACTGTAAATGTTGTTAAACTATAATTATTTTGAAATAAATTATCACTGATTTTACTGATGTTAGTTGATAAACTGACTTCAGCTAAATACGGAGCGTTTGCAAACGCAAAACTTCCTATAGTAGATACACTATCTGGGATTTCAAGCGATGTGAAATGATTAGCCATGAATGCACCAGAACCTATACTGAGTACACCATATGGAATCTCAATTTCTGATAAAGCATATGTATAAGCAAAAGCTTGATCACCAATGGAAGTAACCGTATTTGGTATCTCAATTTGATTGAGTTTGGTTGCTCCAAAGAATAACTCATCAGGGATACTCGTCATATTATCCGGTAAGTCTACACTTGTTAAACTACTGGCTCCATAGAAAACTCCAGTTGATAAAATGATATCCTTTGGCAACTCAATTTCTACAAGATTTCTCGTATGTGCAAATGCATAATCTTTAATTTCTATGATGTCGTCGTGTACAATAACACTTTCGATGGGTTCTCCGTAAAATGCTGATGGTCCAATAGAAACGACTTTTTGATTATTGATTCTTTTAGGAATCTCAACATGAGTATCTGATGATCGATAAGCTGCGATTTCTACTCCGCCATCAACTTCTCTAACAATAAACTTTTTCCCAGGTGTTTCAAATGATAATGCTGCAAAAGTCAATACGAGTATGAATAAACCTGATACAAATATGACGATATTTTGTTTCTCTTTTTCACTGATAAATAAAAGAATACCTCCAAAGAAAACAAAGAATCCAATGGTAAACATCATGGTAATTGGAATCCATGTGATGCCATTAAAATATGGAATGATGGTCGAAATCGGGATAATTAGAAGCGTTGTTAAGAAAAACGAAGTCCAGTTCATAATATAAGCAAAACTCTTACGATGCCAATAATGTTGTGTACCTATAATTGAAAAAACGGCAATTGTCACACCAATAACAAATACACTAATCCATAAAATGTTAAAAATAATACCGATTGTGATTGCTATAATCATGACAATGAGATTGATCATCAAGTCTCTTTGACTGAGTTTGCTATACTTAACTTTTTGCTGTGATAAAAAATCACCTTCTTGAGCACCTTGCCTGTAGCAATCCAGTGCTAAATCATGATCTCTTTTAATACCAACACCAAATTGATACTTCAACCCTTTTCTATAGTGTTCGTTATCGTTATCATGTCTTCTTGAAGCTCTTTTTCTGTATTTCCTAAGTAATCTCACAATATCATACCCTCTTTTCTAAAAATATATAACAAGCAATAAGACCGCAGGAATTAATAGAATAAATGTGGAAATAAAAATTACTTTATAATAATAACTAGGAATCGGATCATCTTCAATTTTTTTCATATATGTATAATAATCTATTTTTGGTTTCTTACCTGTAATCATTAGGAAAAATGATTTTGTTGAATAAATGATAGAAGAAAATATGTTTAAATTATAAACAAAGAACGTCCATCCTATAAAAAATTCTATAACGACAACAAGCCACAAAGCATCAGTAATTGCCAATAGGCTGGTATCATTTTGCCAAATCAGTCCAAATATGAATAACAGTATTGAAACAACAGTCATTACTAGTGCGCTTATCAAATGTTTTTTGATTGCTTTTCTTCTTTTCAGCTTACGTATTTCTTCAGCGCTTTTTTTAGGAGCTTGTGCTTCAGATATTTCTTCTTCTAGATCATCTTCTATTAGAAAGTTTTCTTGTTCATCAAGCATAATCTTTTGCTCATCTTTCATCTATATGTATAAGATTTCTCATGAAATCTTTACTCCTTTCGTTGTTTGTATGTTACTCACATACATCGCTAGTTGTCATTCACCCTTATTTTACTATACTTTTTGATTTGTTGACAACTATAATAGTAATACTTGCTTGGATATCTCTTTATTGGACAAAGAAAATATGCCATACCTTGTTCATTTGAGTATCCAATATTAATATGAATTAAATGTTGATTGTTATGTTTATAGTTTACAATTTGATTAATCTCATTTTTCGCATGATCATCTATCTTCTCATAGCGTTTAAACTGAAAAAACAAATGTTTGCTCACTTTGTCATGTTCATCATACTCTCTAAGCTTTTCCTCGACATGTTTTTGAAGTTCTTCGTTATAAAAGTCGACATCTTTATGTTTTGCAACAACGACAACATTCATGACATGACCAGACTTAGAAACATTTTTGAGCTTAGTTAAGAACTGCAGATAGACAATGTAGTCATTAGTTTCTAATGTCTTTGTATATCCATCAGTTTCAAATTGTGAAAGCCACGATTTTGTATAAAGTTTGCCATTAACTTTCTGGATGCCTTCTTGATAGGTGAGCATATGATAATAATCATAATACATACTATAATAAGAAAGTTTACCCCTTAGTAAATTAACATAAACCAAATATCCGATGATTAGTGGAATATAAATACTCAGCAGAATATCTGGGTTAATATTTAATACAAAATTAAAAAATGCCCACAGGATTAAAAACACTACAGGGGGTATAAGAGTAAAAAAGAGAATTTTGTTTCTCTTTTTTTTGTAGTGTTTTAGTTGTTCAATTGGCTGACTTACTTGATTTGCCATATAGCGTAAACCGTCAATCTTTGAGATCTTGTAAATATTTCTCCATTGACATACCAAGTACCTTCACCATCAGAGCGTGAATTCCAACCAAGGAACACATAACTATCTGTATCTTCCATATCAGGGAAATCTATAACATCTCCATAAGGTATAGATATTGAATTTGGACTTGCAGGTCCACCTTCAACTGGATAATTTGCTCTAAATGAAACTGTTACAATAATTGGATCCCAATGTGCATATAAATAAAGATCTTCTGTTTGATCTTTTGGAGTATTTTGATAACCTTTATCACCAGGAATGGTTGATGACTCATCTTCCCAATCATATGTATACCAAGCTAAGAATGTATAACCTGTTCTTCTTGCTGTTGGTAAAACAAATGAATCTCCAGCAGTAAACTGTGTCGGATAATCATCTGTTAACATCGTACCACCGTTTAGATCAAAATATAAGTTTAAAATTTGTGGTTCCCATCCTGCATAAAGAATGATTGTCTTATCACCAAGGACATCATTTTCAAAGTCCCATAATTCTGTTTTTTCAATATCTTTATACCAACCTGTAAAAGTATAGCCACTTCGTTCAGGTAAATCTGGTTGTTCAATCTTTTCACCTTGTTTTAAATCTATATAAGAATCTACAGATGTTACATTATTACCAGCAAAAAATAAAACGTTAATTAGTTTTTCATCATTTCCATTATCTCTACATGATGCTAATACTAGTAAGTTAACCATGAGGAATACTACAAGAAGTATTTTTTTCATTTCTTAGTTCCTCCTGTTTTTTTAGTTTCTTTCTTAGGTTTAGCTTCTTGATTTGATGCTTTATATATTTTTTTATATTCAACAAACTCTTGTTCATTGGCATAAATTAAATGCCCTTCAGCTAATTCTCTAAGTTCAGGTTTATTAATCCTATAATCATGCATTCTTGGATTATAGTCGATTCTCTTTCTGCCTTTCTCGTAGTCAGGATCTGGTTGAGGTATCGCAGAAAGCAATGATTTTGTATATGGATGCATCGGATTGTTGAATAATTCTTCTGCTGGTGCAACCTCTACAATTTTACCATAGTACATAACTGCTATTCTATCACAGAAAAATCTTACAACAGATAAATCATGTGCGATAAATAGTATTGTAAGTCCAAGTTCATCTTTTAATTTTGTTAATAAGTTGATGACTTGAGCTCTAATAGAAACGTCTAATGAAGAGATTGGTTCATCAGCAATGATAACACTTGGATTCATAATAAGTGCTCTTGCGATACCAATTCTTTGTCTTTGACCACCACTAAACTCATGTGGATATCTTGTACCATATTCAGCACTTAACCCAACTAACTGAAGTGCTTCTCCAACTTTTTTGCTAATTTCTTCATCAGTGTAACCACCTTGAATAATTAAACCTTCTCCAACAATTTCTTTAACAGTCATTCTTGGATTTAATGAAGAAATTGGATCTTGGAAGATCATTTGCATTTTTCTTGAGTTTTCTAATGCTTCGTGAGACTTATTAGTCTTTTTAATTTCATCAATAATATCTTTTTGTTCTTTGATTTTTTCTTTAGCTTCTTGCTTGATTTGTTCAACTAAGTTTTTATCAACAACCGTACTAGTACTATCTTTTGAAATACCGTCAATAAGGTTTTTGTATTCTTGTTTGACTTGATTGATTTCGGCTAATTTTTCATCAGCCTTTTGTTTGTAACTTAGTTTAATCTTTTTAAGCTCATTATTGATCTCAGTTTTGTTTGGATATACAACGCTACGTTTTTGCTCTAGATATTGCTTTTTAAGTTCGGCTTTTTCTTGATTTCTTTGAGCTTTTAATTGCTTAATTTGTTCGTTTGCAGCTTTGTGATCAATAATATCATTTTCAGCATTTTTAATTAAAGGTTCATATTTAGCATCAATTTGAGCTTTGAGCTTCAAATACTCTTCCTTTTGAACTTCCATTCTTTCTTTAATAACTTCTGCTTTTAAAGCAGCTGATTCTTTTAATGCTTCAATTCTTCTTTGATATCTTCTTAAAGCGAGTTTTAGTTCGTAATCATATTCTTTTGCAGCAGTATTATTGATGTGGCCAAGAATTTCATTCTTTTTAAGATGAAAATTATAATCTACATTTTCTACATCCAAATTGAACTTGTTTTTCAGTTCATACAATGTAGCATTGTAGTTTTCAATTGGATCTTGTGCCTTTTTAAGGTCGATTTTTTCTTGCTTTCTAATGCTTTCTAAATCACCTTTTAAAAGCTCAATTTTTTGGTTCAACTCTTTCTTTAGATCAAGAACCTTGCGGTTATATTCATTTAATGAAGCAATCTTTTCTTTTGCTTCTTGTTTAATTTCTTTAATTCTAATTTTGTTACCTTGGTATCCTGCAGAAATGCGAACGCCATCTAAATCAATCGTTCCATCTGTTGGTGTATATAACTTAATGATTGTTCTTCCTGTTGTAGTCTTTCCACATCCAGATTCACCAACTAAACCAAAAACTTCTCGTTTGTGCACATCAAAAGATACACCGTCTACTGCTGGTACAGCAAGTTTGTTTTTACCAGTACCAGAGAAAAAATATTTTCTTAAGTTTTTGACTTCTAAAACTTTTTTTGAATAATCAACAGTTGAAGTATTTTCTTTTTTCATTATTTTACACTCCCTCTGTTTTCTTTTAATCGCTTAACTGCATTTGGAACTTCACACTTAGGTGCATCTGGATGTAATAACCATGTAGCAGCGTAATGTGTATCTGATACCTTAAACATTGGAGGTTGTTCTTCAAAATCTATTTCCAATGCGTATTTATTTCTTGGTGCAAAAGCGTCACCTTTTGGTGGGTAAATCATATTTGGTGGAGTACCTTTAATCGCATCTAACTCTCTTGAAGTTGCTAAATTTGGCATAGATGATAATAATGCCCATGTATACGGATGTTTTGGATCATAGAAAACTTCATCAGCTTTTCCGATTTCAACAATTTTACCTGCATACATAACTGCAATTCTATCTGCAACATTTGCAACAACACCTAAGTCATGCGTAATAAAGATAACTGTTAAATCTCTTTTCTTTTTCAGTTCATTAATCAAATCAAGAATTTGACCTTGAATGGTAACATCTAATGATGTTGTTGGCTCATCACAAATAAGAATCTCTGCATTATTTGCTAGCGCAATAGAGATAACAATTCTTTGTCTCATTCCACCTGAAAATTGGAAAGGATATTGATTATATCTTTTCTCAGGTTCAGGAATACCAACAGATTTCATGAGTTCAATTGCTCTTTTTTTAGCCATTTCATCTGGCATACCAAGCTTGAATCTTAATGCTTCTGTAATCTGCTTACCGACACTAACAATTGGGTTAAGTGAACTCATTGGATCTTGGAAAATCATGGAAATTTTACTTCCGCGAATTTCATGCATAAGACTTTCATCAATTTGTAATAAATCTCTACCTTTGTACATGATTGTTCCGTCTTCATAAATTGAGTTACCAGCTAATAATCCCATAATTGCACGAGATGTAACACTCTTACCGGATCCAGATTCACCTACGATTGCCAAAGTTTCACCTTTATATAAATCGAAAGAAACACCTCTAATTGCATGTAAAATACCATATTGAGTTTTAAATGAGATCGCTAGATCTTTAACTTCTAAAATTTTTTCTGCCATTATTCTACTCCTCTCAATGATGGATTGAATGCATCTCTTAATCCGTTTCCAAACAAGTTAAATGCAATCATTAAAATTGAAATATATGTCGCAGGGAATAATAGTGTATGTGGATGTACTTGCATCACTGCTTGACCTTGTTGAATAAGCATACCAACACTGATTGCATCTTGGTAGTTAATAATACCTAAGAATGAGAATGTTGCTTCAGTAAAGACAAATATTGGAATTGCAAGAGCTAATCCTGTAACAATAAGTCCTAAAGTATTTGGGAATATATGTTTAAACATAATGCGTTTATCTGGCGCACCTAAAGTTCTCGCAGCTAAAACATACTCTCTATTTTTAAATCGATAAAATTGTAATCGACCTGTTCCATAAGAACCAATCCAGCCAGTTAACGTAAACGCTAAGACAATGACCCAGAATGGACTACCATATCTTAATGTTAATAAGGTTAATACAGCTAAGAATGGAATACCTGATACAATTTCAACAAAACGGTCAAACATTAAGTCTAATAGACCGCCATAATATCCAGCAATCGCACCTATCGTTAGACCAACAATTGAGTTAATCATAACAACAGCAACTGCCATTAAAATAGAGATTCTTGCACCTCTCCATAATTCAGTAAATAAATCACGACCTTCTCTAGTTGTTCCAAACCAGAAATATGTGTCTTCTGGAGTTTGATCTATGGATGTAAGGAATTGATTTAACCTAACTTCATATTGATAATACTTAATTGATGGATCATTTTGATCAGTAATCTCACGAATTGCTAATATATCAATAATATAGTTTTTTTCTAAATACTCATCAAAAACATCTTGTGTAAGTGTTCTTCTTACTTCCCCAAGAGGGTCAACGTTTTCGTTATTTGCTATATTCGTGTCAATAATACCAAAATATCTTTCTGGCATGAATGAAGTAATATAATTAGTATATGCATAATAATCTACTTTAACAGTTAAAGAATCTACATCAGCATAATCCGGATGATTTGGATCATCGATTAACTCTTGTGGCATACCTGACAAGATAATACCTTCACCAAATTCAGAATGATACATGTATGTTAAAAATCTTTTACCTCTAGTAACAGTTTTTGTACCATCAAAAATACCTAACTCTTCTAAAACTGGAATTTTCGGTGTTAAAAAACCAAGACGAACAGCATTAGTTGAGTCTCTTTCAGGCAAATCATATTTTTTCATATATGGACCGAAAATTACAAAAAACAACACTATACATATAATGATGAACGCTACGAGTGACGCTCTATTTTTCTTGAATCGATTCCATGAATCTTTATAATAACCAATTTCTTTTGTTTCTAGTGGTTGATCGAGTATTTTCTCATCAACTTCACGAGCGAAAACTAATTTACTCTTATCAATATCTATCATGATAACTTCCCACTTCCTACACGAATTCTTGGATCAAACAATGTATATGAAACATCATTTACAATTGCTGCAACTAAGCCAATAAATTGAGTAAATGTATTAACTAACATCAACAGCGGATAATCCCTACTTCTAAATGCTGATAAATAGATACGTCCAGTACCATCAACTCTAAAGATTTGTTCTGTAATGATACCACCATTAAAAACAAGTACTACGCCAATGAAAATCGCTGGCAAGAATGGTATAAGCGCATTTTTTAATGCGTGTCTAAAGACAGCTTGTCTCTTTGTTAATCCCTTAGAACGCGCTAGTAGCATATAATCTTGAGTTAACTGTTCAGTTAGCTCTGCGCGAACACTACGTGCAAAACCTGGAATGCTGGCAACAGTTAATACGATTACTGGTAATATATAAGTACTCAAGCCATACATCGTTCCAAGTTCTGCAAACTCAGATGCGGTGGCAATCTTATAATCTGGTGCCCATCCTAATCTAAAATAGAATAAATATTGTGATAATACAGCGACAACAAAAAATGGTACAGAGATAAAAATCATAATACCAATTGAAATAATGGTATCAGGCCATTTGTTTTTATTAAGTGCCGCAACTATACCTAATACAATAGCAAATGGTATAGATAATAAATAAGGTACAATATTGATTTGTACTGAAGCTGGAATTTTACTAAAATAAATCGTAGAAACATCTCTTCTCAAAATGTGTGAAAAACCAAATGATCCTTCAGTTACGATGTTTCTAATCCATAAACCAAACTGTACAACGATGGGTTGATCCCAACCTTCTCTGGCCTTATGAATTTCGTACCAATCGTTACCTTGTCCTGGTACAGGAACATAATTGTCTGGTAACATTTTAATGAAGATAAAGAATAAAAAGATGATGATAAAAAAGGTAATCACCATTAACCCCATTCTTTTTGCAAAATACTTTAACAACTTTCATCACTCCTCATGAATTGACTTTTTTAGTGTACTAAAAATATTCACATAGTGAATATGTGAAACTTCTAGACTATGATATCATAAAAACCTCAGTTTTTCAATAAGCATCATTGTCACAAATAACTTTTAGGAAAATTTGAAATTACGATTTAAAAGATTACTTAAAAAATGTGATAAATATATCACTTAATCTTACTTATGATCACCGAAGATTTTATTATATTTTTATAATAAATGTGATACTTTTTCAAGCTGGGTTAAACTTAGATAATTGAGTTTTTTCAAAGTCTATATTTAACTCAATTATCTAAATTTAATGAGCTTTATAGACAATATGAAGGGTATTTAGTTTGACTAAATACCCCTACATAGTAGTTCTCTAAATTATAAACTTATAATGAATCTTATTGTGCGTATGGATTATATAGTCCATCAGCGAAATCAGCATCAGTATTTAGGTAACGATATCTGTTTGGTCCCCAAATAAATGCGCCGTGATAGAATGGCCATGTGATTACAACGTTATCAGCATAAACGATAGCTGAAGAACGAGTAACTGTTGGAATTAAGTTAACCCAATCCATCATTGCTTCATGCATAGCTGCTACGATGTTATAAACATCTGTAGTTGCACCTGGGAATGGTTCTTTAGCAGTAGCATCAAATGGTGTAGAGTCAGCATATAGACTGATTGCTACATCTTGCATTGTTTCTCTAAGGATACCAGCAGGTTTAACAACTGCACCAGTGTCTGGGTCTGTTTCTTCTTGTAACCAGTTATACCATTTCATATAGTCTTCATTGTCGCCAATTTCATCTAAACCAAGTTCTTCTAAGAAAGCCCAAGTGTTAGATAGATCAACTTCTAAATCTTCAATCCAATATGATGCATAACCCTTTGGATTATCTTCAGAAATTGCAGATTTATCAAATGGATTAGCTAAACCAAAACCATGCCAGAATTCACCAGCAAAGCCACCGATAGCTCCATATTGCCATTGAATACCAGTTGAAGTACCAAAACCAACTGAAGTTAACACGATATCAAAGTCCATACGGTCTAATACTGCGTCATGAGCTTCTTGTGGGTTTGTAGAAATTTCAACAATCAGTTTATCTGTACCAAATAGTTCTTCAAAACTTTGTTTTACATATTGATATAATATAAGTTCAAATGGTCCATCTGTTCCTGCTAATTTAAGTGTAACAGGACCTGTATTTCCATCTGCTACCCAGTCATTGTAAGCTGCGTTGAATAAATCAACTGCTCTTGATGGGATGTAACCCATAGTTTCTGGATCAATATCTGCATTTTCAAGAACTTGGAAATATTGTGGTGATTCTGAGTAATATAGTGGATCTTGGTTATATGCTTTTGTATCCATAGGAACATGTAATAATGATGCAGTATTTGGTGCATAAACATTATTTGCATAATAAATTCTGTCGAAACCATAGAATAATGCTTGTCTAAAGCGTTTGTCTAACATGATTTCTGGAATTTCGTGTGTTCCACCGTATTCTGCAACAGAACCTCTAGTATTAAGAATAATATATTGAGGATATCCATCCCATTCTTTCTTAACATTTGGATTTTCTGCATATTGTGCATAATAATCTTGAGTTAATCCAGCAACAGATAATTGACCATCTTCAAATAATTGCATTCTTTGATCAACATCATCAACGATTTCAATAACTTGTGATTTATAGTTAATTGTACCTTTTAATACATAGTCATAGTTTTTATTCATTACAACTCTTTGGTTTTCATCCCAAGATTTAATGATATAAGCACCATATGATACATAAGGATTAGCAGGTGTACCATAAGTTGAATTTGTCTTATCAGCAGTTAATGAAGCTTCATAAGCAGCTGGTTCAACAAGTCTTAAGTTATTACCAAATCCAACAGCACTTGCTTGTGATACTGGTTCAAATGTAGTTACTGAGAATGTGTAATCATCAATAATTTCAAATCCAACTTGATCCCAAGTTGCTGTTCCAGTAAAGTATTCATAAGCATTTGCAATTGGATAACCACTTCTGTTTTCTTCAGTTTTGAAGAAAATATTAGAACGGAAGTTATTTTGAAGTGGATCTAGATATTGTTGTAAACTATATTCGAAAGTTTCAGCTGTAATCGCTACACCATTTTCAAACATTAAGTCTTCTCTAATATGGTAAGTCCATGTAGTATCCATAATACTGCTTGCAGCATCACGATTATATCTACCTTCTGGTGTTAAGTGTTCATCACCATTTGAATCGACAGGGAATCTTGTAGCACCGACTAAAATATTAACATAGTCTAAAGCTTCAATTGAGAATTCTCTATTTTCAATCTTAGAGAAATCGCCCATGTAATCAGCAACACCATCAGCGATTGCTGTTTCCCAGTCAACTTCTGTTGAATAAAGGGCAGTAGCCATTAAATCAACTAAAGCATCTTCATGACTCCAACGATAAACTAATGGGTTTAAGATTAATGCTGTATCAGCAGTTAAACTCCATGTATAAGTTTCGCCTGCAGCGTAGCTCACAGCTTTTGAATCAATTGGTTCCCAATAAGCATATAATGTTGTTGAATCAGTTACTTCAAGTGGGAATTCAATTGCACTTGATTCTAACCAAGTTAAACCTGGTCTACCAAAGAACCAACCACCGAACTCATAACCAGCTCTTGTAGGTGTAGGTGCACTAGTCACTGTACCACCATCTTCACCCAATAATACTGGATCTAAAGTCTCAGAAGTTTTAGTTTCAAAACTAACAACGACATTTAATGTCCAACCAGCATATAATGTTACATCTTCAGTAATTGGTGTTTCAAAATCAAAAGCGCTTGTTGCAGCTTCGTCTGTAAACCAACCAGTGAAACTATATGCCTTACCATCAACGCCTTCTCTTGTTGGTGCTGTAGGTTCAGTTACTAATGCATCTTCTTCAACTTCAACAGCAGGAACAGCAGTTCCACCTTGGCTATCGAATGTTACAGTAAATGATTTAGAACCACAAGCAGCAAGTAATACGCCTGAGATAAGTAAAAGCCATACTAATAAACTTTTTTTAATCATACTTTTTTCATTCCTCCATCTTTCTTTTATTTTTTACTATTATATCACGTTATTTGGAAATTTCTATAGTTTTCATGTGAAAACGTTTTATAATAGTTAAAATTTTACCTTTTTTATAATATTTATAGGTACATTATGCCACTTTCTTCTTTTGTAAATAGAAATCATATGAGTTTTTTTGTGTTTGAAATACTTTTGAATACATTGTTTCTATTATGAAGAAGCATATGGTGTTGCAGTACCATCTTTAATAGCATTTATTAAGTCAAGAATGGCTTGATCTTTATAAAGGTCAGAAACTGCCAAGAAATAGTCAGGTTCTACGCCATACTCAATATCATTATATGTCCAGCCATCTACATCAGATCCTTCTCTATAACTTAAGACATTTAAGCTGCTTAATTGATATATAGAGCCATCAGGTAATATAACAGGTATGATTGAACTTGCTCCACCACCTGACGTTGAGCCTATAATAGTTGCAATACCTTGATATTTTCCGATTGCAGCCATAAGGTTTGCTGCACTAAAGGTTACTTTTGATGTTAAAAAGTACCAATCGACGTTTTGTACTGCGTTTGTAGCTACTTCTACCCAATACGTTTGTTTTTCATTCGTCAGTGGATCTTGATAATTTACTTCTATAGGGTTTTCTGTTACGTATCCTAATACTCGGTATAATGCACCTAAATTACCACCTGTATTATATGATAAATCGACAACAATATTTTCTATATTTGGATTTTCGATAAACATAGCTTCAATTGCATCTCTCATATAATCGTCACTATCAACAACACTTTCATCATCATCTACAGATTTCGTTACAAATCCATCAAGATAGATGATTGCAGTGTTTTCAATGATTCGATATGGCGGAATATTTCCATCTGGCCATCTTGCATCAATTGCATCTTGAACTGAGAATAAAACATCATACCAAGATTTAACTCTAGGCCCTAAATCTAATATCGATAAACTAGGTGTTTCACCTTCAACATCATCATAGACCGTTGTGTAAATCATTGATGAATGCAGTTCATCTAAGTTTTCTAATACAAAATCACTATATGCATTATTTATTGTGCTTGTTGAAACACCTAAGAATCCTTGAACGTTTGCATAAAGTTGATCATAATACGTAACTACGCTATTGGTCTTTTTGAGACCATATAAATAATCTAGAGTAAATGCAAACGCATCAAATGTTGCTAACTGAACATCTGCAGGTACTGATGTATCATTTGCTACACTTGTTCTAAATGTTTCTGGTTCTTCACCAAATGCATAAATGCCTTTATAACCATCGACGTGATAATAAACATTATAATAGCTACTACCAGCAAATAATAGATTAATAATATGAATAGGCATGACATACGCCCCATCATCATAAATCATATCAAAACGGTAAGCATCTAAATCAAAGACAACTTGGTCACCATCTTCGATATACATTTCGTCTAAATACGATAATCCTTCAGAATAATTTGTACCGGTTGATTGAACATAACCACTAAAAAATGCCATATCATCTACAGTAATCGTGTTTTCTACGAAATCCAATAATGCTGTATACGTATATGTCTCATCATCAAGAGGATCTTCAGTGTCATTATCATAAGTGACATCATAAGTCATGGTTAAGACTTGAGTTTCAGCATCAAATAAGTATTCAATCTCATCAGAATAGACAAATCCATTCAACAAATTCATATAATCTTGTAAATTGACGTATGGTACATGCCCTTCATCTACATAATATGTCAGTAAAGTTCCATTTGCGACTGTATATTCGTTTGTTGTAGATTCAAAAGGGAGTTCTACTTCACTTGTAATGACACTTTCAGTTTTTGCTTTAACAACTAAATCATAAGTAAATGTTAATCTTGTATCACCGTTTCTTGTATTAAGTGTCAAAGTAACTTGTTTATCTTCTCCACCGATTGGATTAGGAATAACAATGCCTCTTCTTGTGATTGCAGTAGGATCAGATGATGACCATGATAATACAGTTCCATTTTCACCTTTGCTTGGTAGTTCAAGACTACTAGTCGTTACAACAAGTCCTTCGAAGCTGTCAAATGCTTCGATATCAAGCATAATCAGTTCTTCTTCGGTTGGCCCTTCAGGGATTTTTTCTTCCCAAAGTGCGAAAAGTGTTACATCTTCCGTGATGACTGTCAAGAAATCAAACGCGACATTCTCATCGTCAAGGTACCAATAAACAAAATTGAATCCTTCTTTTTCTGGTGCCTGTGGCAGAGTAGCTGTCTTGTTTTCTTCAATTGTTTGAGAAGCAACTTCACCTCCTCCATTTGTATCAAATGTTACAACATAAGTAACTGGATCTACTGGATCAATAGGATCCTCAGGGGTTTCTTCAGGATCACATGCAACTAAAGTAAATATCAAAAGCAACATGAAGATACTAAAAGAAAACTTTTTTAAAAAAGTTTGGCTCATGTATAAATTTCCTTTCTGCTATTCTTTTATACTATTTTAATCTTTTTTAGGAAAAAGTCAAAACTTTTCTACTAAAAAAAACTGCACAATGCTAAACATCGTACAGTTTTTACTATTTTTTTACTATTCTTGATCTAATGAGTAATCCATTGCAAGGTATCTTTGATACATCTTCCAACGTTTCTTAGCATCTTGCATATTCTTATCTAATAATTCAGCAGCATGATCTGGGTTGATTTGTGCAAGTTGTGAGTATCTTGCTTCATTAAGTAGATAATCATGGTATTTATCCCATACCGGAGGTCTTGAGTCAACTTGGAATGGATTCTTTCCTTCAGCTTCTCTTCTTGGATCGAATCTAAATGTTGGCCAATATCCACATTCAACAGCTAACTTACCTTGTTGAGCAGAATTAGTTAAACCACCTTTAATACCGTGTTCGATACATGGTGAGTATGCGATAACGATTGATGGACCATCATAGCTTTCAGCTTCCTTCATTGCTTTAACAACTTGAGCTTGTGAAGCACCTGAAGATACTTGAGCTACATAAACATGGCCATAGCTCATAGCGATTGCAGCTAAGTCTTTCTTCTTCGTATTCTTACCAGCAGCTGTAAACTTCGCAATTGATCCTGTAGGCGCTGATTTAGATGATTGACCACCAGTGTTTGAATAAACTTCAGTATCTAGTACTAAAATATTAACATCTTCGTTATTTGCCATAACATGGTCAATACCACCATAACCAATATCATAAGCCCAACCATCTCCACCAAGGATCCATTGTGAAATCTTCACAAAGTAATCTTTGATATCAAGTAAGTCTTTAGCATATGGTTTATCAATCTTTTCAAGTTCTTTAACCATTTCTGGTTTTAATCTTCTTGTGATTGAAGCATCTTTTCTATTTTCAATCCATTCTTTAGCTAATGCTTGAAGTGATTCAGGCATTTCACTCATATGGTCTGCTAATAATGTTTGTACTCTATCTCTTACAGTTTCATAAGCGATTCTCATACCGAAACCAAACTCAGCATTATCTTCGAATAATGAGTTTGCCCATGCTGGACCAAAGCCTTCAGCATTTGTCGTATATGGAGTTGCAGGGAATGATCCACCATAAATTGATGAACATCCTGTCGCGTTTGCAATCACTAAATGATCTCCATAAAGTTGAGTAAGTGCTTTAACATATGGTGTCTCACCACAACCAGCACATGCTCCAGAGAATTCAAATAGAGGTTGTCTGAAACTTAAGTTCTTAGGATTGTTATCACCTAAGTCTTTATATGTAACTTCGTTGAAGAAATAATTTGCAGTTTCTTGGCTACCTTTAGCAAGTTCATCACCAATTGGTACCATTGCAAGTGATTTTTCTTTTGTAGGACATACTTCAACACAGACACCACATTCTGTACAATCAAGTGTAGATACTTGAATTGAGAATTTGTATCCTGCCATGTCTTTACCTTTAGCATCAATGAATTTTGCGCTTTCAGGTGCGTTTGCTGCTTCTTGATCATCTGCTAAGAATGATCTAATTACTCCATGTGGACATGCGAACACACATTGATTACATTGAATACAGTTTTCGCTTCTCCATTCAGGAACGTAATTTGCAATACCGCGTTTTTCAAATGCAGAAGCACCATTTTCCATATGTGCATCTTCATAACCTAAGAATGCAGATACAGGAAGTGAATCACCTTCAATTGCGTTAACGATATCAGCGATTTTTTTAACGAAATCTGGACGGCTATCATGAGATGCTTCTACTTCATCAGTTAATGTTGCCCATTCAGCTTTAACATCAACTTTAACGATGTTCTTATATCCAGCGTCAATTGCTTCTTCATTAAGTTTAACAATTGCATCACCTTTACGTCCATATGTTTTTTTAGCATATGATTTCATTAATTCATTTGCTTTTTCTGCGTCCATTAGGTGTTCATTCAACTTAAAGAATGCAGATTGCATAATTGTATTAATACGACGACCTAATCCAATTTCATAAGCTAAGTCAACTGCATTGATGATATAGAAATTAGCTTTTTTAATTGCTAATTGGCGTTTAACTTTATTAGGTAATAACGTTTCAATATCTTCTGCAGGTGTTTGTGTATTTAGTAAGAATGTTCCACCTTGTTTCAATCCTTTTAACATATCATATTTTGTTAGATATGTATCAGTTGAACATGATACAAAGTTAGGATAATTAACTAAGTAAGTAGAACGAATAGGTTTGTCAGAAAATCTTAAGTGCATACGTGTTACACCACCAGCTTTTTTAGAGTCATATGACGCATAAGCTTGTGAGTATAAGTCAGTATTATCACCGATAATCTTAGTAATATTTTTAGAAGCCCCAACTGTACCATCAGAACCTAATCCGAAGAATAATAATTCTGTAGTGTTCGCATCAGTTAAGTCTAAATTCTTATCATAGGTAATCGATGTATGTGTGACATCATCATCAATACCAATAGTAAACTTGTCTTTTTGGGCACCAGCCATATTCTCAAATACTGAGACAACCATCGCTGGAGTTGTATCTTTAGATGATAATCCGTAAACACCACCTAAAATCATAGGTGCATCTTCTTTATCATAATAAATAGATTTAACATCTAAGTATAATGGGTTGCCAGTTGCTCCTGGTTCCATTGTTCTGTCTAACACTGTAATTCTCTTAACAGTCTTAGGCATTTTGTCTAAGAAATATTTAGTGCTAAATGGTCTATATAAATGAACAGTTAGCAAACCAACCTTCTTACCTTTACCTACTAAATAATCAATAGATTGCTTAGCTGATTCACACACAGAACCCATTGCGATCACAACATCAGTTGCATCTTTGTCACCATAATAAGTAAATGGTGCATAATCTCTACCAGTCACCTTAGAGATTTCTTGCATGTACTCATTAACGATATCAGGAACTTGTGCATAATGTGATGATTGTAATACTTTTGTTTGGAAGTAAACATCATCACTTTGAGCTGTACCACGAGTTACAGGTCTTTCAGGATTTAATCCTTTTTGTCTGAACTTCGCAACAGCTTCTCTATCTAATAATCGATCAAATACTTCATAATCTAAAACTTCGATTGATTGAACTTCGTGTGATGTTCTAAATCCATCAAAGAAATGAACGAATGGAATACTTGACTTGATTGCTGCTAAATGTGCAATACCGCCTAAATCCATTGAAGACTGAACAGATGTAGATGCTAAGAATGCAAATCCTGTTTGTCTTGCTGCCATAACATCTTGATGATCACCAAAGATTGATAGTGCTTGAGCAGCAATAGATCTAGCCGCAACATGAATAACACCTGGTAACATTTGACCAGCGATTTTATACATGTTAGGTATCTTTAATAATAAACCTTGTGATGCAGTATATGTTGTAGTCAATACTCCCATTTGTAATGACCCGTGCACTGTACCAGCAGCGCCTGCCTCACTTTGCATTTCGATAATCTTCACAGGCATGCCGAATAAATTCTTTTTACCTGCAGAAGCCCAAAGGTCAACGTATTGTGCCATTGGTGAGGATGGTGTAATTGGATATATACCAGCAACTTCTGTAAATGCATATGAACAATATGCTGCTGCTTCGTTACCATCCATTGATTTAATAACTTTTTTAGCTACCATAAATACTTCCTCCTGATTCTAGTATTAAGTTAATACTTCTAAAATCTCAGCTGCATTCTCTTTTGGAGATGCCTTTTCAAACACGTGAGTAATAACGCCTTCTTCATTTAAAATAAATGTTGAACGATTTACACCCATATATTTTCTACCGTACATGCTTTTTTCAACATATACTCCGAAATATGAACATACTTTTACATCCTCATCACTTAATAAGATAAACGGTAAGTCATAGTCTTCAACAAACTTTTTATGACTTTTTACGCTATCTTTGGAAATCCCAATGACGACGATATCTTTTTCTTTGAATTGATCATATGAATCTCTAAATGCACAGGCTTGTGCTGTACATCCTGAAGTATTATCTTTTGGATAAAAATAAATCACTACTTTTTTTCCTAAATAATCTTTTAAGCTATGTGTTTCTCCATAAGCATCAGGCAAAGAAAAATCCTGAACTTTTGTTCCTACCTTTAACATAGTTAACCTCCATTTTTGATATGAGCATTTCCCACATTTCATTATAACGCATTTGGAGGTTTTTTTTAAGGGTTTCTCGAAATTTCACATATATTTAATAAAGTTTAAAAAGTTTATAAACTTTAGGATTTCAAATAAAAAAACGACAATGTCGCTTCTTTTGAGTAATTGGTGCGGGTGACAGGAGTTGAACCTGCACGCCGTAAGGCGCTAGATCCTAAGTCTAGTGCGTCTGCCAATTTCGCCACACCCGCGCAAAAAGAATTATACCTTTTTTTTAGAAAAGTGTCAATTCTTTTTTGAAATAATCTTAGATTTTTAATTTTCTCTTTCTATATATATACGAAGAAAGAACAATGAGTCCGCAAATTGGAATGATTCCTAATAAATATAACATATTAAACCCCGGTTCGTCAACAACATCTATGAGAACACGTGTTTGATATGTTTGATCATCAACTTGATAGTTCATATATACATAATAAGCACCTGATTTACTTGCTCTATGTTCATATTCGTTATGATCTATAGATATATTTGTAGCTGTTACACCTTCACTTTCTAGTGTCTGTGATAACCAAGTTATAATATCCTCTGCTGACTTTATTTGAGTTGGTGTTGTTGTAATGATATATGAATCGTTCACATTAAACTCCGGTCCTCGGTTATCAATTACATGAATATAAATGTCTTTTGTCGATGTATTTCCTGATGTATCTTTGGCAGATACGGTCATCATATAGATGCCTGGTTCAGTGTTTAGCAAATATCCATCATGAGATATACGAATGCTAGATAGATTAACTCCGACATCATCGGTGATCACATAATAACCTAGAATTTGTTCGTGAGTTAAAGGTGTATCTCCTACATACAAGTAAATTTGCGATGAGCCTCTTATAATAGGTCCTTGATTATCATATAGTTCTACATCAAACGTTTGTGAAGTATGATTCAAACTTGAATCAGTAACATCGACAGTTATCTGATAGATCCCTACAGTTGTAGCTGATGTATAAGTATCATACGTAATAGCTAAATGTTCATGTGATAAAACATCAACATTATCTGTAACACTTATGTATGATGTTAATGTGTTGACATCAACTTTATCAGATAAAGGTATCCTTATTGGTTCAGATAAAGATAGCACCGGTGCAGTTAAATCTTCAACTAAAACAGATAAAATGTATTGCTTTGTTATATTGTTGAAAGTTGCTTCATAAATCATTTCATAATTTCCAGGCAAGCGATCACTTTGACTATAAGTATCATAAGAAAGTTGCTTAGATAGATTTAATCCTGATGGTGATTGTGCTGTAATATATGAAGAGATGGTTTCTGTTGTTAAAAGATTATCGTAGTTTATTTTTATTTGCCCATAATATTTTAAGACATCATTAGGATCAATAAATGGTTCAAAACCAGCGAAATCTTGATAGGTACCTTCATATAAAATGATTTCATATGGTGCAACAAAATTTGAAGCATCTAAATGCAAAATCTCGATTAAAAGATAATCATCATTTGGTGTAAATTCAATATAAACTCTTTCATTAACTTCATCTTTTTGATAAGCCAAAGGCATGGGGTTTGCAGCATTCACATAAGTTATTTCGGCTTCTAATGTTTGTATTTCGTCATACCAAACAGAAACAGCCTGTCTACTCATCACAAGCGTATAGGTTGGTCCATTATTAATTTTAAACTCTGTGTTACTTTGATAGACATTTGGTTCATTACCAACTTCAAATAATGTTGAAACATCTAAATAATTTTTTCCAATAGGAAGCGTTTCAACTGTTGCATAACTTTCTCCGTGCAATAAGATTAAACTTAAACAAATCATTGTAATAAAAATAAATATTTTTTTCATGTTTTTATTCCTCCTATTTCATACTATTGAAATAAAAGGTTTTTTACTTTAAAAAGAAAAAAGAAACGACAGGTCGCTTCTCTAACTTTTAAATGGCAGGCCCAGCTGGATTTGAACCAACGATGAGGGAGTCAAAGTCCCTTGCCTTACCCCTTGGCTATGGGCCTAAATGCTATTATGGGGCGACCGAAGGGAATCGAACCCTCGAATGTCGGGACCACAACCCGATGCGTTAACCACTTCGCCACGGTCGCCATATCATAGCGCAATTTCTATTATACAATAAATTTCATATTTGTAAAGTGAAATAATGTAATTTTTTTATTTTAGTTGTATATTTATAAATTATCGTGTATCATACTTTACGAAAGGTGTGATATACATGATGAAATGGATAGGTAGATCCATCTATGTGCTTGCAATTGTATTTATTTCAGTTGTAGTATTTAGATTAGCATATACTGCGAAACTACAAGAATATTATGATGGTGAGATTAGAGAAAATAGAGACGATGATGAAACTTTACTTAAGGGATTAATGACATCTCTTACGATTGATTATTATCGTGAAACTCCAAAAGTTTATGAATACATCAGTGACGAAGGCGATTATCAATTTAATTTATCTGCTTATGCTATTGGTATTTCTTATGGAGAAGAAAAATACGATGGTTTAATGTTTGTGATTAATAATATTAAGATCACTGAAAACGATGAACTCATCGATAACCCTATTATAAGAATGTCAGTAACTTTATCTCATCAAACACTCTTGGTTAATGAAGAGTATCAAAACAATGGCAGCATTATTTATGATCCTATATTAAAGTTTAGTATTTACAATGTTCCTGCATTATTTTTATTTGATGCTGTAAATTATATGTTGATTCAAAACGATGATGAAAATGCTGAACCTGAGTATGCAACTATCGAGACTTTAACACTAGAGTATTCTAATGGCGAAACAAATGATAATGGCAGTTATGTTTTTGATGAAATCCCATTCTTTGTTGCTTCTACTACTGAATATAGAGATGCTGTACACGACGATCATAAAGATAGCAATTTTGCGATCGATCCTGAATCTTATCGTTTAAGTGATGACTTTGGTGATGATGGTCTTACAGAAGATGATATCATTCAGTTTAATTTAGTTACCGAAAAAGACGATTTATCAGGATATAATGGTGTGATGTGGAGAATCATGTTTATTTATGGTTTAGTTGTACTCATGATTACTTATTTCTTATTCTTCCATAAATATGTAAGACAAAGAATGCGAATGAAACAAGAAAAGGAAGTTAAAGTATCCAATCAAGCAATCTTTAAAGATGATGTTGAAGACGAAAAGTAAATTTTCGTCTTTTTTCTTTTTTAACAATTGCATTTTAATCTTTGTTTATGCTATACTTATACATGCTGTTAGGGATATGGTGTCAATGGTAGCACAGCGGTCTCCAAAACCGTTAGTACGGGTTCGAATCCTGTTATCCCTGCCATATATAAATGACAAAGAGCAGAATTACTGCTCTTTTTTTATTTTCCAGTATGCTTTTGTAAAAATGCTTTAACCAAATCCGGCTTCATATCTATTAAGATATCGTCATCTTTGATTAGTACAGGTAAAGCTAATACCATATATTTTTTTACCATTTCTACAAAGAAATCAAAGTTCTCTTCTTTATCTACTATGGTAATATCATGTTGATATTTATTATTTAACACGGTCTTTAAAAAAAGCTTTAATTTGTTGCAATTAGGACAATTAGGTTTTGTTAACATATATAATTTTGACATTTTTAAACTCCTTACGTTTTATATCAAATACATTTTAACAAAGATAACTCCTTTTCTTCATATTAACGCTTAAAAGAAACTTTGATGGTTGTACCTTCTGAAAGGCTCGATTTCAAATTAATCTTCCCATGATATTTGATCGCAATATGTTTAACGATTGCTAGTCCTAAACCTGTACCACCATCAAGTCTACCTTTATCGACACGATAGAATCTTTCAAACACGCGTGTTTGGTGTTCTTTAGGAATGCCTTTACCCTGATCTTTAACAATAAATAAAACTTCATCTTTAACTGCTTTTAGTTCAAGTGAAATCGTCTTGTTGTCATCACTATATTTATAAGCATTCTCAATCAGGTTTTTAAACAACTTAGTAAAATCCAAAGGATCACCGTAATATGAAATATCTTCTTTGTGTATGATATTGATTTTCATATTTTTTTCTTTTAAAGGTTGATTAAGTGTATCTAGGACTTCATCTAAAATCTGATGAAGTTTTATATCTTGATATGTTTCTTCCTTAATGTTTTCTAATCTTGATAACATCAGCATATCTTCAACAAGCGCTGACATAAACTCAGTTTGATTGATAATTTTTTTAGAGCTTTCCTTAACTTCTTTTTGATCTTTAATCATGTCATAAAGAATTAATTCGGCATATCCTCTGATCGCAGTCAGTGGTGATTTTAGTTCATGAGATGCATGAGAGAAGAAATCTCTTTTCATCTGTCCTATTTGTCGTTCTTCAGTAACATCTTTTAACACCATTAAAATACTTGCAAGATGTTCATCTTCTTCGTTTTTGTGTAGAGGATAAATATAACAATCATAAATTCTATCCTTAGCTTTATAGTCTTTTTGAAATGGTTTGTTGTGCTCATAAACACTATCAATCGCCTTATTAAGCTCGACATCTCTAATAAACTTATATCCTTCTTGATTCAAATATTCATCTGTTAAGTCGAATAATATGCTTGCATCATCATTAAAGAACATGAGTTTTTTTTGATGATCAAATAACAATATAGACTGTCTAATTTCGCTTAAAATAAATCTAAGCTGTTCCTGATAATTATGAATTTTATTTAAGTTTTTTGATGTTTCATAATTGATTTGGTTCATCTCATGAAGCATTTCATTGATTTCTTCATAAGGGCTATTTAAACTCATCATCTGATATTTTCCTTGATTAAGTCTAACCATACCATCTTTGACTTTATCCCAAGGTTTTAATAAATTTTCATTAACTCTTTTTAATCCAAAATAGTAAATAACTAAAATGAATGAGGCACTGATGACTAATGCCCACATCACTTGACGATAGGTGCTGATTTGTGTTTCTAATGGAATAGAAACCCTTATATATGTGCCATCATCTAGACGACTAGCAATATATAGTAAATCGACATTAATCGTGTCAGATTTTCTGATGTACACTGCTCCTAAATCAAGAATTTCAGGTCTCTCACTTTTATCTTGCCCTATTTCTTCATCATGTGTATCCGCTAAGACTAATCCATTTTGATCTAAAATAGTTATTCTTCTTTGGCTTTGATCAAATGAACTCACAAAATCTTGATCTGATTCGCTATAGTTTTCGTAACTTGTAACAACTTCATCTAACAAAAAAGACATCATCGATGATTGATGTCTTTTTTCGAAATGATACATGGCTAAAAAAACAATCACAAAAAACAACATAAATGCACTTAATAAAAGTAAGATGTTATTTCTAATGACGGCTTTTTTCATTCGATATGATACCCCACACCACGTATAGTTTTTATTTCTACATGCGCGTCATTTGTTCTTAGTTTTTGTCTTAATGATTTGATGTGCATGTCTAATGTTCTTGTTTCACCAATAAAATCTGTTTCCCAAACAAATTTAAAAATCATTTCTTTAGAAACAACATCACCTTGATTTTTTAATAACAATTTTAATATTTCATATTCTTTATTTGTTAAATAAACTTCTTCTTCGTTGATTTTAAATGTATGTTTTTTGTCATTTAATCTCACATTTTTTAGCGAGAAAATATAATCGCCTTGAAGGGTTCTAAGTCTTGCTTGGATACGTGATGTTAACTCTAAAACGCCAAATGGCTTTGTCATGTAATCATCGGCACCTAAGTCCAGAGCTATCACTTTATCCATTTCATTTTGTAGTGCAGATACCATCATAACCGGTATATGGGTATCAATTTTTCTAATCAATTTCAGCAAATCTAACCCTGATGTATCAGGTAGCATCACATCGAGTAAAATCATATCTGGTTTTTGTTTTCTAAAACTTTGCATAAATGCTTCTCCAGTAGAAAAGCCTTGACCTTTAAAGCCAGCATTTTCAATCGTTTTTTCAATCACATATTGAATAGCTTGATCGTCTTCTACAAAATAAATCATTGGCATATATGCCCCTCCTTTAGAATAACAATGTATTCTTATGTGTTCCTTTAACCATGAAGATAATCCATTGTGCTATGTTTACTGCATGATCACCAACACGCTCAAAATATTTAGCAACCATGAGCACATAAATGAGCTCATTTGCATCAATTTTATCATTTTTTAGTTCAGTTGTCATCTTTGTGATGAGTTGTTGGAATAATTCATCGACTAAATCATCTTTTTTAATGACTTCTTGTGCAATTTCTTCATTCACATGAACCAATCCTTTTATACTTAATAAAACCATTTCTTCAACAATTTCAGCCATTTTAGATGTAATTGGTAAAACTCTTTTATTTAGACTACCTTCTAGGTGAAGTGTCATTTCTGCGATATCTGTAGCATGATCACCAATACGCTCTAAGTCTGTAATGAGTTTTAAAATACCAGTAACCAGCCTAAGATCGCTTGCGACTGGTTGTTCTCTCCATATAATTTTTAACGCCTGTTTAGCGATCTCTTCTTCATACTGATCAACTTGGTCATCTTTTTTGATGACTACTTTAGCAAGCTCTAAATCATTATTTTTAAATGCATCCAAACCTTCTCTTAAATTACTTAAGGCAAGATCTGCCATCTCTGCAACTTGTTTTTTTAGTTCTTCAATCATTTCTTCTAAATGTTGTCTTAATGTCATATTTTTTCTCCTTTTTACCCGAATCTACCGGTGATATATTCTTCTGTTTTTTTATTTTCTGGGGTTGAAAATACATGATTTGTATCCCCAAATTCAACGAGCTCACCCATTAAGAAGAATGCTGTTTTATCTGATATACGCGCAGCTTGTTGCATGTTATGTGTTACGATAACAATTGTATAATCTTTCTTTAATTCTACCACTAAATCTTCTATTTTTGCGGTTGCAACCGGATCAAGCGCAGAAGTCGGCTCATCCATTAGTATCACTTCTGGTTTCATCGCAATCGTTCTAGCAATACAAAGTCTTTGCTGTTGTCCACCAGATAACGACAATGCACTTTCTTTTAACCTGTCTTTAACTTCATCCCATAGAGCTGCTTGTTTTAAACTAGTTTCAACAATTTCATTCAACTCCTGTTTGTTTTTTAAACCCTGGCATTTTGGACCATAAGCAATGTTATCATAAATACTCATTGGAAAGGGGTTAGGTTTTTGGAAAACCATACCGACTTTCGTTCTAAGTCCAATAACATCAGTGTTTTGATCATAAATGTTTTGTCCGTGATATGAAACATCACCAGAAATCTTACATGATTCAACCAAATCATTCATTCGATTTAACGTTCTTAAAAATGTGGACTTCCCACATCCAGAAGGACCGATTAGCGCTGTAACTTCTTTTTCATAAATCGGTAGTTCTATGTTGATTAAAGCTTGTTTTTCACCATAATATAAATCTAGATTTTTTACTTCAAATGTTTTTTTATTTTCAACTATTGTCATCTGACTACACCATACTTTCTCATAAATCTTTTTGATACCAACTTAATTGATATATTTAATACTAATACAATCATCAAGATAATTAATGCTATCGTTGATGATAACTCTATATTTGCAGGTTCATCAGTCATCATCGACCATATATGCACTGCTAAAGAGGTTGATCTATCTGTTAGGTACACGTCATCTTTAATCGATGTACCGATTGCGAATACTAACGCAGCACTTTCACCAATAATTCTACCGATTGCCAGTAATGTTGCTGTTAAAATACCACTAAATGCATTCGGCAAAATGACTTTAAACACTGTTTGTGTTTTACTTGCTCCTAAAGCTAAGCTTGCAAATCTATAATCATCAGGAACAACTTTTAAACTTTCTTCTGTCGTTCTAATAATCACTGGTAATAGAATTACTGCTAAAGTCATTGAACCAGAAATTAGATTCCCTGTAGTTGCTGATGTTAGTCTAATGGTTATGGGTACAAATATGGCTAGACCCATGAGACCATAAATAATCGATGGTACACCAGTTAAAGTTTCAATAAATGATCTTAACATACGATTAAATTTATTATTTTTTGCGTATTCATTTAAATAGATTGCTGCACCAATACCAATAGGAAGGGCAAATACGAGGGTTAATACAATTAAGTAAAGTGTTGTAATAATAGAACCTCTAATGCCTCCACCCGTGGTCGCAAACTCTAATTCTCTAATATTATCTTGTTGATCAAGGAGATTGATCATGTTTTCTGCACCACGGCTTGATAAAGCGCTTGCTGCACCATCAAATGCAATTCTGATCACTTCATATTCAGTTCTCAAATCTAAATTAGGATCACCTACACCTTTATTTTGAAGTGTATGGAGTGGTGAATCAGGATGAACATAAGTCACTACAATCACATTTTTACCTTGTAAATCAGTATCATCAGTTAATGCTAGCCCCCATTTTTCCGAATAAAAAGTCTCTTCATTAAACTCTTTACTTGTTGTATAATTACCTAACTCAAATCCTTCATCCAGATCTGCAATATAAGTAACTGCAGTATAATTATTGGTAATTAAATCAAAATTTAATAATCTAAATCCATTTAAAAATACATATCCTACAATCAGCAATAATACACCAAGAGATATAAACGAAGCACCATATGTTATCCCTTTATATAAATTTTCTCTTTTATTTCTATTTAACATGGACATGACCTACTTTCTTTTTAATCGTATTCAAGATTAAATTGGTAAGCAATATCACTGCCATTAAAACAATACCAACTGAAAAGCGTATATCATAATCCAAGCCTACAGTTTCTTTCATACCTTCAAGCATAGTTGTTGTTAAAGTGGATGTTGTATCTAGTATATTAAAAGATAGTCCAGATCTTCTACCACCAGCGACTAAACTGACTGCAGTTGCTTCACCCAGTGCTCTACCTACACCCAATATTGCAGATGTGAAAATTCCAGATTTAGCTGCCGCTAATACAACTTTAAAATTCGTTTGCATAGGCGTTGCTCCTAATGCTAGTGAACCGTGAATAATTTCTTTATCTACTGATCTAATTGCAACTTCACTAATTGAAGTAATTGTTGGTATTGTCATAATTGCTAGCACAATCACAGCTGCTAGCATAGAGTTACCACCCTTTGATTGATAGCCGATAAGTGCACTAAAATTATATACGAATTTTAATACAAAACCTGCACCAAATAAACCATAAATAATTGAGGGTATCGATGCTAAAAGTTCTATAACCGTTCTTAACGTTTCAGCAAGTCTTTTTGGTGCAATCTTTGCAATAAATAAAGCAGTTAATACACCTACAGGAAAACTTAATAATAGTGATAAAAAGGCGATAAACAATGTGCTTACTATGATAAACCCTACACTGTATAGATTAGAGTTGAAAGATTCACCAATGAGCCATGTATCTCCTGTCAAAAATCTCCACAAACTCACTGATCCTAGTCCACCATTATCACTGATAAAAGGTGTGATTCCTTTGACTAGGATAACACCTACAACAACAAACACAAATGATGATGATAAAATCGCAAGAAAGAATAAAAAATTTCTTGTGATGATATCAATGATTTTGTTTTTTCCGTTCTTTGATTTTCTTAAATTTAATAATTGCTGCATATTCTCATCCTTTACACGCAAGAAAAGACCTAATAAAGGTCTTCATCTTATTTATCTTAAACTTTATTCAGTGATTAAATCTGACCATTTAGTATAGGTACCATCATAGATTTTTCTTAAATCATCTGCTGTGACATTGTTCAATGGATTATTAACATGAACGATTGCTACAATAGCATCCCATGCAAGTTGACCATATTGTTCTTCAGGAAGTGCAACTCCACCAACTTCTAACTCACTATCTTTGAATGGTCTAGATGCAAATCCAACATCTTTGCCTACAGATTCATCTTTTTGATCGCCAACAACTCTCTTATACGCATCGCTTGAACCAGTATGGTCATGATCAGCGACGAAGTTACCAGCTTTAGCACTAAATGCTTGTGTTAATGCTTCTGCTACTTTTTGAATAGAATCCGATCCACCAAATCTTACAGTTACACCACTATTATCTTGTTCAGTAATTGGATAATTTGCTTTAATATCATCCCAAGTTTGAGTAGCTGGAAGTGCAACTGCACCTGCATTATTGATGATATCAGCTCCATCAGTAGTTCCTAAGAATGCAACGAATGCTTCAACTAAGTCTTCAACTTCTTGACTAGGGAAGTCACCTTCAGTTCTAACCATCCAGTTAAATGGACGTTTTAAATCATATGTGTTGTTAATAACATTTGCTTCTGTTGGTGCTACACCATTAAATGATAAACCTTTAATTTCGTTAGTTAAACTTGATAATGATACATAACCAATACCAAACTCATCTGTTTGCAATGATGTCATGATGCCTGTGTTATCTTTAATAACAAAACCTTCAACCAAAACATCATCACTTGATTCTGCTTCATCAAATCCAATACCACCCATAAAACCTGCTCTTGTACCTGACGTAGTATCTCTTGTATATACAGTAATATTACTATCTGTATTAAATCCTTCTTCTTCAGCTTGACATGCAACAAGTCCTAAAGTTAAGCCAAAGACTAATAATAACATTAAACCTTTAATTTTCTTCATTTCAAATCTCCTCATTTATTTTTTCAATCATATTATATGTTTAATCAAATAAATAAGATATCATGAATCAGTAAGAGTTAAGTAAATTTATTGTAAAATTAAAAGTGTAAACATTTTCTATTTACCAATCTTAATCTTATATCACTTGTTTTTTGTAAATATATGCTGCAACTAAAGGTTGCTTTAAAACATTTTTTTGTGTGCTAAAATAAGAGTGTAAAGGAGGTATGTATGGTTGATTTAGCAAAAATCGGGAAAACGATTGAATCTTTACGTAAAGAAAAAAACATGACACAAGATGAGCTCGCTAGCAAGCTATATGTGTCACGTCAAGCAGTTAGCAAATGGGAAACTGGAAAAAGTATACCTTCCATTGAGGCGATGATTCTTCTTACTGAACTATTTAACATCAGTATAGAATCACTCTTAGAAGATACTGATCTCTTAATAAAGGATTTGGATAAACAACTGATCCAGTTACCAAGAGAAGCTGTGTTTTCAAACCTTATCAAGTCTGATCAACTTGATAAAGATTTTAAGTCATATTTCTATTTATTTACTATTGAAGAAAGAAAACAGTTTATTAACCTTGTCATTCAAGGCAAGATAACACTACCATATACACTCATGCGGCCACATTTAAGTGAAGATGAACGTGTTTACTTATTAGGATATATCATCACTTATGATAAACTTCAGATCGATGAACTATATCCATATTTAACTGTTGAAGAGAGACGTATGGTCTCACATAAAAATCATATTTATATAAGAAAGGAGTAAACTAATGAACGTTTACAAATATTTACCATTTATGAATGATGAAGATTTAGAAGAACTTGCTGATAAAATATTATCTAATGAAGTTACTGAAGTACCTCTTTACAAGTTATACCCATTTTTATCAAGACACAAACTAGAAGAAATCGTTGCCCAAATGATTGAGAAAAATGAGCATGATCACTTGATGCATGTGTTACCATTTGTATCTGCAAATACAATTCATATGATTAGAGAAAAAATAAGTGAAGGTAAACTTGAAGGATTTGATGAGTCTCATTTGTTACCATTTATGAGTCCAAATGAAATCAAAGACTTATTTTACTCAAAGCTTAAGGAAACAAAAAAAGAAGAGGAACAAAAGTGAATAAATTCACTCAGGGCGATAAAATCGCCTTTTCTTTTTTTATCTTTCTTTTTATAATAGAATCATGGACCCTATCTTACTCAAATATAAGTTTATAGATCTCTTAGCCTTCGCTGCGATGCAGGGTAAGGATGTCTATGAAAATGAACTGAATAAACTTTCAAATTTGAAAGCCTATCGAAAGCCAAAACTAACCATTCAATCCATCTTTCAAACATACTGGCCCATATTTAAACCTTTGTTTATCGATAGACTAAGACCTGCCATCATTTCTAATGTTGAAAAAATGATTGACTGTAAAAATTTATCTAAAGGACATCTTTTTTTCGAGTGTCCTTCTTGTGATAACTTTCATCTCCAAGGTTTATCTTGTCATTCTAGATTTTGTGTTTCTTGTAACCAGAACTATCGTGAGAAAAGAACGATTGCTGTTCAATCAAAACTTTTAGATGTCCCTCACCGTCACTTCGTCTTTTCTATCGCTAGAGAACTTAGAGATTACTTTAGAATTTATCGGGGGCTTTTTGATGTCTTTTTCTCATCTGTTAATGAAGCGCTTCAAGCACTTGTCTTTTCATCAAAGATTGCAGTTAAAGAAGATCGTAGACTTGGTCTCATTGCTTTTCTTCATACCTTTGGGCGTGATCTTAAGTTTAATCCTCATATTCACGTTTTGGTTGCTGAAAGAACGCTCGATCTCAATCAAAACTTGCGAAAGTTTTCTTACTTTCATTTTGAAAAACTTAGACTTTACTTCCAACTTGCTTTACTTAGAAATATCTCAAATTACTTAAAGGTCCACGCGAGTAAGGACATCTATAACCGCTTCAATCGTTTGAGATCTTCTCTCATCTCAAAATATAAGAAAGGCTTTTATGCACATGGTCCAAAACTTAAAGATTATGGTTTTCTGAATGCTGCGAAAAAAGTTTCTGATTATATCACACGTTATGCTTCACGTCCTGCAATTTCTGAAGAACGTATTTTGAATCTCGATACTTCTACCCATATGATCAC
The DNA here is from genome assembly GCA_002838205.1 of Tenericutes bacterium MZ-XQ. Taxonomy (NCBI): domain Bacteria; kingdom Bacillati; phylum Mycoplasmatota; species Tenericutes bacterium MZ-XQ. The sequence continues at coordinate 1,717,761 of CP017950.1, forward strand.
TTGGACCTATGATCCTCATGAAGATGATGATAAATCAGAAGATGATCCTTCATTTCTTGGTAGACAAACCATCACTGAACATGTCTTTAGGTTTATTGCCAAACTCATCGTTCACATTCCAGATGAGCACTTTCACACCATTCGCTATTTTGGTTTCTATGCAAATAAATCAAAGAAATCGGTCGCTACTTTCAAAAAACTACTTTCAAATGCTTCTATTAAACTCAAACGTTCTCGCTCAAATTGGATACATATGCTAAAATCAATTTATAAGTATCATCCCATCTTATGTTCATGTGGCCACATCATGAAACTTAATCTAGATTATTCTTTACTAAGAGACCCCGGAGGTTAAACCTATGCCAAAATATTTTAATACCATCAAATTGAAAATTTCTGATGAAGAGAAAAAACTTCGCTTAGAAGACTATCGCTATGCCCTTCAAAACGGCTTTTACTTTGGACCACCTGTTGATATCCACGATTTTATGAATAAAGATATCTTCCTATTAAGTAAAAAAGAATGCGTTTCTCAAATCGAGAAGCGCATTTTTTATACTTCAATCTCAAAAACGAATTGATCTTTACCATTATTTTTAGCTTGATATAATAAATCATCTGCTTTTCTAACTAAATCATTTTTGACTGTGCCTTTTATGATACCCATGGAAACTGAAAATCTTTTACTTGTCTTAGGTAACTCGATCTGTTTTGTTTTACTTAAAATATCATTTGCAACGTGTAAAACTTTCTCCGTTTGTTCAAAAAATAATCCAACAAACTCATCTCCACCTAACCTATAGAATTTGTTATGTTCGGTTTCGTATTGCTTAAGTACATGAGACATTTTTATTAAGGCTTCATTACCAACATGGTGACTATATTGATCATTAATATTCTTAAAATCATCAATATCTATATATAAAATATGTAAATGATCCATATGATATCTTAGTCCATAATGATAATCGAAAGCATATTTATTAAATAATTTTGTCAATGAGTCTTTATGTGTTTTTTCGTATAATTCTTCTTCGTGTTCCATAAGTTCAGTAATGTTAGTTGCAAATAGCGCATAAATGTTTTGATTTGACTCAACTTTAAAACCATCAAAGTGAATCCATGTTCTTAGATTTTTATGAATGACTGGTATAGTTATATTCATGCTTTTATCGAAATTATGTAATTCATTAATAATATACTTCTTGTATTCTGTAATACCCGATACCTCAGCATATTTATTACTGTAATCAATGAGGTTCATCAGCTCTTTCATCGATATTTGATCGCTTTCTGATAATCCAACGAGTTTTAATGAGTTGCTAATGACATGTAAATGAATATCCTCTTTATTTGATATATCTGCATAAAGCAAAACACGATCTTTACTCCCAAGAATAATATCATCAATAACATCAACACCGTATTTATTTTTTAAATTTTTTTGTGCCTGTTTAAAGTATTTCTCCATATATATTTCTCTCCACATGTAAATATAATTTAGCATAGAAAACGTTTTAATTCAATTTTTTTTGTTAAAATTTAGGTATTTTTAGTCATTTTTTTGTTTTTACAAAAAAAACACCATCAAGGTGTTTTCATTAAATCGTATGTTAATGCTTAATTTTTCTACTCATATTTAAGTAACCAAAATATAATAAAGCTCCCGCAATCATTGCTGAACCAAGCATCAACCAAATCATATCCACATGTTGTCCAAACAATCCAAGTTCATTAACACCAAAGTATAATCTCATGATATCAACATTTTCAGCTGGTATAATACTTTCTAAGGTTGTAAGAGGTTCATTTAACATGATATTTTTTAGCAATATTGTCATATGTGTGAATGGAAATATGGATGAAACATAAGTGACTCCAGTAGAGAACACTGCTAAAGGCATATAAATACCACATATAAATCCAATTAATGTGCCTAAAACACCAGATAATGTACCAAAAGCATTAACTGAGCGTAATAAAGTTGTTAAGTAAATCATCAATGATGCTGAGACAAAAGTGAAGAATAACAACAATAATGATGTTTGTAATATCACTTCAAATGAGAACCAGTATCCACTGATAATACCTGCATAAACAATTGTAAATGCCCACATCAATAATGTGAAGAATACAGTTACAATAATCGATGAGATGTAATAACTAAAAATGATTTTATATCGCTTAACAGGCGTTACTAAGTATGCATCTAAAGATCTTTGTTCTAAATCAGTTATTATATTTCCCATGATACCCAAAGATAAAGAGATTGTGTTAATGACTAAGATCCCACCCATCATATTACTGATTTTCATGAAGTCAACAAACTCTCTAGTAATGAGTCCTTGTTCTTGAATATTTCTTAACTCATTCACATAGTTTTCACCAATAAAAAGAAAATATAGCGTTAGCAAAATAATAACACTTAAGAATGAAAAAAAGACTGCAGTTTTATCTCTTAAAAACTTAAGCATATGTCTTTTGACTAATGAAACAAACTCATACATAAATTTCATCCTTTCCGACGACATTAATAAACACATCATCCATAGATCCTTTAACAACTTCAATTTGTTTGATGTGCTCTTTGATTTCATCAATCAGGTCTAAAGTATCTTTTGTATCTTTAACAGTTATGATAAATTGATCAGCTATTTTTTCATAAGCTCTTTTCAAAAATTTCATTTTATCCTTAAAGGCTTCTTTATCAAATGGAACAACTTTAATACGATCAAAGCTAAATTTTTCCTTTAAGTAAGCTGGTGTACCTTGAACCATGATCTTACCTTTATTAATGATAACTACATGATCTGCATTTGCTGCTTCTTCCATATAATGTGTAGTTAAAAATATGGTAATACCTTTTTCTTTTTGTAGTCTTTGAATAACTTTCCAAACAATTTGTCTAGTCTCTGGATCTAATCCAGTTGTTGGTTCATCAAGCAATAATAACTCTGGATTAGCAAACAATGCTCTAGCAATTTCTGTTCTTCTTTTTTGTCCTCCAGATAATGTTTTAAATCTTTGATTCTCAAATTCTTTCAAATTTAAAAACTCAGATAACTCTTCGTATCTTTCCAACACTTTTTCTTTGGTCTTTAGATATAGAGCTCCTCTATAAATCAAATTTTCTTTAACTGTTAAAACATCATCTAGCACATTGTTTTGAAAGACTACGCCTATTTTTTCTCTAAAATATTTCTCATTGGTTTCACCATTTAATGTAACGTCACCAGAATCTTTATTTAATAGCGTTGTGATTACATTGATTGTTGTTGATTTACCAGCACCATTTGGTCCTAGAAATGCAAAAAGACTGCCTCTTTTTACATCAAAAGATATATCATCAACAGCAACGATATCCTTATATGATTTCACTAAGTTTTTTACACCAAGAATTATATCCATATATGCACCATCCTATTCATTTTTATAATGCCATTTTCACTCATTATATCATTTTCTTATTGAAATAATAAAATCCTGTTGAATTTTTTTACAAAAAAAAGCTGACGTTTGGTGCATAGTGTTGTTAAATTTTTCTGATAAATCATTAACAAGGGCGAATATTAAACTTTTTATTTTGAGTGGAATTTTCCAAAACTAAAATGTTATAATGAACGTGCCAAACAAATAAACTAAGGAACCGCAAAAGCGAGTATTTTACCCTGGTTTGTTTGGCGACTTTCCTTAGTTGGGTGAAATACTCGCTTTTGTGGTCTAAGGAGTATTATGCCCAAGTTCAAAATATGTTCACTTTGTGGTACAGTTAATTCTACAATCAAGCATGGTCGTACTAAGAATGGTAAACCGAGATTTAAGTGTAAATCTTGTATGGGAACTTTTATACAAGACGAATCTACAACAAGTTACTTAAATAATAGTGATTACATCTTCAAAAGATTTATTGGATTTATGATTGATGATGTAACTTTAGAAGTAATCGCAAGAAACCTAAGCATTGATATAAAGACAGCTTTATATTATCGATACCTTATCTTCGAATCTTTAAGAGATTACCAAGATGAGGTATTTTTGAATGGAACTATTCTAGTAGATGAGACTTTCGTCAGAATAAGTGATAAAAGATATAAACTGGTTAGACGTGATGGTAAGGGGATTAGAGGGATTTCATTTAATCATCTTTGCGTGATTACTTTGATAAGTTTAGAAGGAATAACTATAGCTAAAGTGTCATCAAGAGGAAACGCTTCACCAAAAAAGTTTATTGATTTATGTACAAAAAACATTGGAGAAGTGACTAAATTTATCCATGATGGATCGGTAATACAGAAACAATTTATGCGTCAATTTAGTGTCCCTAATTATGATGCACGCAGAGAATGTGATGGAAAATACAATACACTTTTAGTAGATTCATTACATAGCAATATAAAAAGATACTTATTCAAGCACGCAGGATATCGTCTAAAAAATCTACAACATTACATGAATTTTTTCGTTTATAGATATAATCATACGCCTAAATCAAAACACATTAACAGTCGTCAAATTATTGAAAGCAGGAATTCTATGATTGATGATTTATACAGAAGAGTTAAAAAGATAAAAAAGAGAATCACTTATAGAAATTTCCAAAGTGATCCTGGAATTACGGATGTACTAGAATCAGTGAGTAGTGATTATTATGAAAAATAACAACACTATGCACCAAACGTCAGAAAAAAAAGACCAAAGGTCTATTTTGTAATATCTTTGTTTTTAGGATCATATACTAAAGTTGTTAAAACTTTGTGTTCGAAAATATCATCTGTCTCAATCATTTTGATTGCTGCCATCAGTGGGACTGCAAAAAGAATTTTTTCTTTATCAAAATCCATGATGGATGAAGCTTTATTCAAATAGTTTTTTGCAAGATCATATTGCTCTAACCTAAGCGTAACATATGTACTAGCAACATCTAATATCGGATTGGCAAGTTTCGCGTGAATCCAATCCATAATATAGTATGAACTATCATGAAGAACAACATGAGAAGGCTGATAATCAAAATGACATAAATAGTTTTCATACTCTATGGTTTCTAATACATTTTGTGCGATATGTTTGATCTCTTTTGCGAGCTGACTCATCTCAATCCATCTTTTAAATACGATATGTGCATTTTCAAGTTCAAGGCCTTTATATTGGTGAATTTCATGCTGAATGTTTACAAAGTCATTGAGTAATGCTTCATCGATATTTCTGATTAAGTAAAATCCTAAATTTTGATGGCTTAGATAAGGCATTTTTATTTCATGTGCATTTACTTTTTCAACATCAGAGACATTCAAGTGCGTTTTACGTCTTAAAATATCGTGTATGTATATTTCTTTATCCACCCATTCTTCAGGATAAAAATCATCGTATGTTTTATACACGATGTCGTCTTCGATATAAACTTTCGCCATGTGACCATGTTTCAAAATAGTTCTCAATCTATCACAACCAAACTTGTCGATATAATAAAAACAAGGACAAAATCCTTGTTTGATTACGTAGTCGTATTAAAAATAATATGAATGATAATTAAAACAAACGTGATTGGACCCATCACACGGTGTGCAATGTATAATTTTTTATTTTTAAGCTTCGAAAACATCATTCCAAATGCACCTGTTAATAATAATGCGATGAGCGTCAATAATCCGGTAAGTCTTAAAGCATCATTAATGATAGCGATGATAAAGTGTGTCAATGCAGACAAAGATGCAGCCATACCAAAAATCTTATGTTTTGATGCAATCCATAAGACTGGTTTATTTTTTATATATTTTTTGATACCATTCGTCATCGCAAGCACAAAGAAGACAACTGTTAATATCCCTAGAATAATAAGCAATGCATCCATACAAATCCTCCAATAAATGATTTGTATATATCTTATCATAATTTTTCTAATAATGTGTCAATAATCTTTGAATTTTATTGATTATTGACATAATAAGAAGGTTTTTTTTGTTATAATGTTAATTAGTAGTTGATCAACCTTGGAGGTCAATATGGATCAAAAGTTTATGAAAAACTATCCGTTACGGATATTCTTGTATGTGTTTGGGATCATGATTCTAGGATTAGGTATTAATGTCTTACTAAGATCATCACTTGGTGCTGGAGCATGGGACACTGTCTCAAATAATTTCAGTCAACTGATTGGTATGACAATCGGTACAGCTTCTATCATCATCAATGTTACTGTATTAGCTTTTGTTTTTTTATACAACAAACATTGGAAATATCTATTCATTTTAGTTCCAGTTTTTAGTTTGGGCTTAGTCATTGACTTCTGGGATATCATTGTTTTTGGTAGTTACACAGTAAATGTCCTTTGGCTACAACTCATCTTCTATGTGGGTGGTGCAGTCATTTTATCTTTAGGCTTAGCAGTGATCATCGTTTCAAAATACCCTGCAATGGTCTATGATGAACTCACTATAAGTTTAATGCGTCTTTTGAACATAAAGAAATTTTTTACGATGCGTATCATGATTGAGTTATTCGCCATTGTACTCGCAACGTTATTTGGTTTTTTAGCAGGCATAGGTTTTGGGGCAGTTAATGTCGGCAGTTTCATACTAGCTTTCGCAATAGGTCCAATGATTACCCTGCATATAAAGTGGTTAAACACTTTATTTAGAACTGAAGCCATATCATAAATCTTTCATTTGAAATTAAAGTATTTCATGATAGAATAGATATGTATTTTGAGGAGGTGTCGTATGGAAAAGTTAAATTTTGACATTATTGAGCTTGAAGCTTATCGCACGATAGGCATGAAGTGGGAAGGCAATTGGAAAGAAATTACTGAGTTAAAACAAATGATTAAAGATATGAGTGAACGTGTTTCTGAATTACCTAAAGCGGTGAATCCTGAACATCAACTTGGTTTATCTTACCATACAAAAAATGGTGGTTTTGTTCATTATTCTGTATATGAAGTTGATCAATCACAAGATATACCAAAGGGGATGATTGAGTTTAACGTCCCAGAATCCTTATATTTACATGTATCACATCCAGAAAATCAATCGATTGGTCAAACATATCATGACATATTTGAATGGATTGAGCATAGTGAGTACAAATTAAAATTAGATCCTCATATAAAATATTATGATCCACTTCCAATTAAGCATGAAGTTTATAGCAGTGGAAGAGATCTGAACAATCCTTATTTCGAAATTTTTATACCTATAGAAAAAAGATAACAAAAAAGCTATTTGACGATGATTTGTCAAATAGCTTTTATTATTTCATTAAGTTTTTTTTATGTAATGATTGGTTCTTCTTGCTGTTCACTACCAAACATCATCATGAAATTATAAATTCTCTCTTCATCAGCTAAAGTTAAATTATCAGCATCTAATAAAGCGATTGCTTCAACTTCATCAAAGATCATATTAAGCTGTGCTTTAACATCAAGTTGCATTTGATCAACTTCTGCTTGAGTTGCACCAGTAAGTGCAAATATATCAGTATACTCAATGATTTGATCAAAAACAATATCAACAGTAGCTAAAACTAAAGCTTCATTAGTTGCAGTAAATGTATTATCTAATACTTCTGCGATTGCTAGTCCGATACCCAATTCTGGAGTACTTAAATTTGTATTTAAGATAAACGCATCTAAATCAATTAAATCCGCCTGAGCCATTAAATCAGCTTGAAGATTTATCGTATTTAACATCACAGTATTGATATATGGTTTTAATGCTTCAAACATCGTATCAAATGGTAATACAACACCTTCCATTTGTAATGCAGTTTTAAGTGGAAGTCTAGCAGCATCTAAGATAATATCAAACTCAGCACTTGTAACCCCTTCAAATAGTTCTAAATCAATCATATTAATGTCATTGATCAGTTGTTCTAAATCAACCATCATTTGAATCATATTAGTACCTTGATTTTCATTGAGTGCAATGACAGTTTTAATAATTCTTGCTTCTGTATCAACAACATATCTAAATACATCATTTGCAGCACCACCTAATAAATCACTAAGTGCCTTATAAGTATCAAACTCAAGTTTTAAATCTTCTAACATACCTAACACAATGGTTTTTTCATTTTCAGGCATATAAGCATCGTTTTCTACTTGGTAAATGATATTTTCGATGGCTAACATATAATAATACTCTTCATATGCAGGTGTTGTTAAAGCCTCAAGTGCAGCGATTTCAGTTGCATAATCTAGTTTAAATTGATCAAGATAATCAATCACATATAAAGCAAAGTCAATAACAACTAATGGGTTGTTTTCAAAATCATAGTATTCGTATACTTCATCATAAGCTTGATCAAGAATTGCTTGACCACCAGTGATTAATGTTTCATCAATGTCTCCGATTAAACTTAAGAATAGGTTAATTGACGCATGACTTATTTGACCATTGACTTGAGCATACTGTAATCCTGTTGTAATATCCGCATTTGTAAGTTCACCTGAGATGATTAACACTGTTTCATATAAAAGTTCAAAATCAGTAGCTGCTGGTAATGCGTTTTGTAACATCAGTACCATTTCGTCTTTAATGATTAATCCTTCTGTTAATGTTAAAGCATCGCCAGATATCGCGCCATCGATTAAGTCTATAGAATTTTGAGGGAATGTATCTTTTACAGTCAATAAGAACTCAAATACAACTTCTAAAGACCCCTTAAAATGTGTTTCTTCAGTAGTCATCAGTGTTATCATTTCACCCATCATGACATTCATTTGTGTGAGTTCTTCAACGTGCATTTCTGCTTCATGTTTCCACTCAATTGCATCGTAAAGATTAAATAACGCTTCTAATTCAGAAAACATATTGTTTATAAATGCTTGTCCTTGAACATCTTGATACATTGCAACCATGATCATATGCATATCAGTTAAGTACTCACTCATCATTTCATCTTCAAAATAATAATCTTCAGGATAGAAATTATATCCATATACTAAAGCATAATATATTTCTTCTACACTATATCTAAATTCACGATGATTTCCACTAAAGAATGCATCAAGACCATCGTATTCATCAACAGTTGCAAAACTCTTCATATAGTTGTATGCATCGATATAATCTTGTGTCAACACAATATCAGTGATTTGTTGTTCATACATTGGTATTTCTTCTGTATAGTAAGCAATATCTAATGTTTGTCTTCTAATACCTGATTCTAGCATAACAAGCGCAAACTGATAAACCATGTTTGCTAAATCTTGATGGTCCATACCATAAAGATCTAATATTTCTAGTTCAAATAAGAAATCATCTAAACCTGTCATCATTGGCATATTCATAGCCATATCTTTAGCATCATCAAAGAACATAACTGCTTGATTTTGTGACATGCCCATAGATATTGCTGCACCTGCATAAGCTTCAATCATATCATAAGTGGTTAAGTATTCATTGTATGCCCATTCATCTTCAAAATCATCTTCAGTCATATCTTTTTCATAATTAGAGTTTATACCACTTAGTATTGAAGTAATAATGTTATCTTGTGAAATGTTTTCTTCTACCGTATAAGTTACTGTAGCAGAATTATCAGATGTTAAAGCATCCTTCTTAGCAACAACATAAACATTATGTGTACCTACTGGAATATTTTTAGTTGATAAATCTAGTGAAGTTGTTGTAACACTGTAAGAAAGTGATCCAACATAAACGATATAACCGGTTGCATCTGTCACAGCATTCCACGTGAGCACACCCGCACTGATAGCAACTCCTGTTGGTGCATCAACCGTATCAACAGTTCCATCCGTAACGACATAGTTTAAAACAGCAGAAGGTATGGAGACTTTATCGTCTTTAGCAGCAACCACCGATACAGCATATGTATCTGGTGCTAGATCTAATGTTGTTAAATCAAATGTTGTTTCCTCTACTTCGTATTCTGCATCATTAACAAAAACGACATAGTGATCGGCTTCAGGAACAGCATCCCAGGTCAAAACACCATCCGTAATATCTAAGTTCTGTGGTGCATCTAAATCGAGATCAACTTCTCTTGTACAAGCCGCAATCCCAAATGCAAAAGTTAAAAATACAAACAATAAAAGAATCTTTTTCATAATATCCTCCTTATAGAATATTTTTATGTCAATTGTTTCAAAAATGTTTCTTGTTGCTTACCCTCATTATATTACTTAGTCCATAAAATATCAATTGTTTTGAAGTTCTTTACATTCTATTTATTTTTAAAACTTCTATCGCATCCACTTGATTTACCTTTAAGATGTAAAACAGTTGATTGATACTAAATGTTAGTATTAATAATATTCCACCTAGCCATATAGGTTTGATTGATAATCTGATCGGTTCATATTCTCCAAACAAAATAGCTAAATCAGACATTTTGACTGCAATCAATACATAACCTATAGTGCTAATAAGCCACAAAACAAGAAATATAGTAACGAAAACTTTAATGAGCGATTTTGTCATCATCTTTTTATCTATACCCAACACAAACATTCTTGCATATATTTCTTTTAAATCATGATAGAGCAAGATAGAATGATTCATTAAAGCGACTAAGAAACATATAATGATAATCGCAAGAATAAATGTAATATATGTAGTGACTCTTCTCATCTCAAAAATAAGTGGTGCCATTTCATCTTCAACATCAAAGATTGAAATGAGTTCTTGGCTGTATGCATCCAAAAGTATATCTTTTAGTGTGTTTTTTTGTCCACTTGCATTAACTAAAAACACATTATAGATATCACCTTCATCATATATATGATGTAGATTTGTGAAAGCTAGATCACCTAGTTGTTTTTCAAAAAAACCGGCGATGATAAATGTTTGTTCTTTGTATTCTCCATTTACATATATCTCAATCTCATCGCCAAGATGATAATCATATAAATATGTATACCTATCAGGCAAGATGACATATAAGGTTGTTACTTTGTTTAAATCTCTAAGTGCATCATCACTTATATTAGTATGAAAGAATTTTTGAATATCTTCAGAGTTCATCGAAATCAGTTGTTTAATGGTTTGATTTTCATTCGCTATTTTCACTTCTTGAAATAAACCAGCTTTTGAAATGTCCTCAACTTCATAAATTGATTCAATTTCTATGTATTTATCATCATATTCACTTGTAATATTTCCAATGATGAAATCGAGTTCATAAGTTTGTTGATAAGCTTCTGCTCTTTGGACCATGTAATCATTCGCAAAAACCAATAACAAGATTGTTAAAAATGCAATAAGTACCAAGTTTAAATAATGCTTAAAAGTGCTTTTTGTAAGCATCGCTTTTATTTGATAATAACCGATATTTCTATCATGTTTTTTAAACCAATACTTTTTGATTGAAAAAAATGAAAGTTTTATCAAGTAAACAAGGATGTATAAAGTAATTATAAGTATAATAATCACATGATAACCATTAAATAAGGACTCTATAATATCGATAGATAGAATCATATATACGAAGATAAAAAATATAATTATACCTAGTAATAATGATTTCGATAATTTATTTCTGTCATCTAAATCTTTAAGACTCTTAATGTCAGAAACTTGAAAAAACTTTTTAAAGTAAAAATAAACAACAGCACATAGTAAAACCATACTGATTAGAAGTGCGTATAAAATACGTATATAGGATATTTTGTATATCATATCTGAAGCAAGATAATTTAATCCAAAATTAATGATGAGTTGGGATAAAGAAATTGCTAAAAGAAATGAGATAAAAAAGAAAATCAGCATCTCCATCATGACAATCCCAATGGAGAATCGTTTTTTTCCACCCAAGATATGAATGGTAGCATACAATTGTTTCTTCTCGTGGAAATAAACTTCTAGTGTCGTTTTTAATACGAACATAATCGCAAACAATGAGATTGAAATAATCATAAAAAATGCTGTAATATTTCTTTGAATAAACTGTTGAATTGCATCGTCGTCAACAGTGATATTGTAGGTTAACAAACGATAAGGTTCTTTTGATTGAAGTATTGTAATGACATCGTTGATCTCATATGATGCATGGATGTCAATATACACTTTATTGTAAATGTTAGAAAGCAAGATTGGATTTAAACTTGCCAATGAGGGGCTTAATGCATTTAAGAAAAATGGTAACCCTTCAGTTTTATCAATAAAGATTTGCATTTCATCAAAAAGCATATCATCTTTAACAACTTCGACAATCTTAAATGTTTTTTGTTGCTCATTCACTTGAATAAAAACTTCATTTCCAACGTCTAAATTCATCTCAAGAGCTAGACTTTCAGTTATAATCATCTCATCATCAAGCAAACTATCTTGATAATAGACATATCTATTAATTTTCTTAAGAATATCTAAATGAGAAGCTTTTACATGTACATATTGTCTGTTTTGATCGCTTGCCTGTAATAAAACATCAAATTCAAAAAACATTGCTTTCTCATTTATAACTTCATTAATTTGATCATCAGTTTGTAAAACAGATGTTGAAAAAAAGCGAGTATTGCCGTTAGGGGAAACGCTCATGATTAAATCATAGTTTTCATATGTTTCTTCAAGTTTTCCATAATAATAAGATGTAAAAAAATCTTTCATTGAAAAGCCTAATATGAGTGAAGTAAATACACCTAAAAAACCAATCAACATCAAGATCGATTTCAGTGGTGAACTTATGATATTCTTATATACGAAACGCACTTGAAACAAAAGTCTACTTAGACTTTTTTTCATCATGAATCACCTGTCCATCAACCATATGAATGGTTCTTGTCCCATATGTTGTTAAGTCCATATTATGTGTCACCATAAGAATTGTTTTATGATATGTTTGATTCAGCGTTTTAAACAGTTCCATGATCTTCTTACCATTTTCAATGTCTAAGTTACCTGTTGGTTCATCTGCAAAGATAATTTTCGGATCATTAATTAAACATCTTGCGATGGCAACTCTTTGCTGCATCCCTCCAGATAACTCAGATGGATAATGGTTCATATAAGCTTTCATGTCTACCATTTCCAAAACATCTAAGATATCCTTTTTTGATTTGTGCTTACCTAATACAGAAGCAAGCATGATATTTTCGTATACGGTTAAGTTAGGAATTAAATTATAAAACTGAAAAACAAATCCAATATCTAAAGATCTTAATTTAGCTTTTTCTTGTTCATTATAACTATTTAATGAACGATCAAACATGAAAACATCCCCATCTTCGAAGGGTTCAAGTCCGCTTAAGACATATAATAGTGTCGTTTTTCCGGATCCTGAAGGTCCTACAATAGATATAAATTCTTTTTCTTTAATCTCTATGTTTAGACCTCTTAAAACTTCAGTTTCAATGTTTTGATGTTGATATACTTTTTTTAGATTCAATGTTTTAATTAAGATCATATACATCCCTGATTTCTTTGGATTTAACTTAGTTTAATACTATCATATTCAAACTTTTTTTTAAATGGTTATGATACCTTTTTATCATTGTAACTGCTATAATAAAACTAAAGAAACTTTGATACGGGGTGAAACGATGCAACTTAAGGAACAATTTATAAAAATATATGCAGAACAACCAAGTGAAATGTATTTTTCACCTGGAAGAGTAAACATCATTGGTGAGCACATCGATTATAATGGTGGACTGGTCTTACCAGCAGCTATTTCACTTGGCACTTACGCCTTAATTAATTTTAGAGATGATGATATCATCCGTGTTTTTTCGACAAACTTTAAAGAACAAGGCGTTATCGAAATATCTCTAAAGCATCTTGAATATGCTGCTAGTGATCATTATGCAAATTATATCAAAGGTGTTTTTAAACTATTCATGGAAAAACATAAACATATCAATCGAGGTATGAATATATTCATTCATGGGACATTGCCGCCACAATCTGGCTTATCTTCTTCTGCATCATTATTAGTTTTAATGGTATATATTTTATCTGATGTCTATCAAATAAATTTATCAAAAACAGACATGGCACTTTATGCTAAAGATGTAGAGAATCATTATATGCATATGCATTGCGGCATCATGGACCAACTCATTATTGCAAAAGGAATCAAGCATAAAGCCTTGCTCATGAATACATCTACTTTAGAGACAACACCTGTTGATGCATTTCTAGATGGTTATTCATGGGTGATCATGAATACACATTATGAAAGAAAAACTACAGAATCTAAATATAATGAGCGTGTTAAAGAATGTGGTGATGCTTTAAAAATCATTAAAGATTATAAATCTATCAGTCATCTTTGTGAGTTATCAGTTTCTGAGTTTGAAAGCATCAAAGAACATATCACAAATGAAACACTTGTAAAAAGAGCTAGACACACTATCTCAGAACAACAAAGAGTCTTAAGAAGTATACATGCTTTAAGTCATCAAGATGCTAAACTTATGGGTAACCTTTTAAATCAGTCTCATCAGTCACTCAAAGATGATTATGAAGTTACTGGTTTTCATTTAGATATGCTTGTTGAAGGGGCAAAAAGTGCTGGTGCAATTGGTGCTCGTGTCACTGGTGCAGGATTCGGAGGATGTGCAATCGCACTTGTACCAAACAATCAAATGCATGATTTTGATCAACTAACAGATAATTATTACTTTCATAAAACTGGTATTCACGCTTCTTTTTATCATGTTGACTTTATGGATGGGGTATCTAAAATCGAGGTATTCAAATGAAAATGTATATAGATGCATTTCTTACTTATGCATTGGATAACCATCTCATTAAAGATATTGATGTCGCAAAACATCATATGGTAAAACTATTTGGGCTGACAAATTATGCTTATGATAACTATCATTTACCGATCGATCAAGTTTTAGAAAAATTGCTCGATGTTGCATATGAGAACCATTTATTTACACCGAATACAACATTAGAACGCGATGCATTTGAAGCTTATATGTTTGATCAGATCATGCCATCTCCAAAAGAGGTTAAGCAAACATTTTTGGATAAAGCTGAAAAAGATAAAAATCAAGCTTTTACTTATCTTTATGATTTATCTAAACATGTGAACTATATTAAAACAAATAGAATCAATCAAAACATACATTTTATTTATCCTTCACCATATGGTGCTCTACAAATCACGATTAACTTATCTAAACCAGAAAAAGACCCAAAAGATATCGCAAAAGCGCTTGAAAAAACAAAATTAAGCGTAGATGGTCCAGCTTGTGTCTTGTGTAAGGAAAACGAGCAAAACTATGAAAATGCCAGAATGAACTTAAGAATTGTTCCCATCGATTTGGCTCAAGAAATATGGCACTTTCAATATTCACCTTACTTATATTTTAATGAGCACTCCATCGTTTTAAGTGATGTTCATAGAGATATGAAAATTGATCAAAAAACATTTAGAGCCTTATTTGATTTTATCGATTATATGCCCTCATATTTTATAGGATCAAATGCAGATTTACCCATTGTAGGTGGATCCATATTAAATCACGATCACTTTCAATCTGGAAGACATCATTTTCCTATAGAAGATGCAACACCCATAAAAACATATGATGATTTAAAAGACATTTCTATATCGCACCTATACTGGCCTTTATCAACCATAAGATTAAGATCTAAACATAGAAGTCATTTAGAAGATTTTGCATCACATGTTTTAAACTCATGGAAGACATATCTAAATGAAGAATTAAGCATCATACCCTATACAAATGTGCCACATCAAACCATCACCCCAATTGTTAGATTTAAAAACGACTATTATGAACTAGATTTAATATTACGTAATAATCGTACAGATGAGACATTCCCTGATGGTATATTTCATCCTCATCAAGCATATCATCATATCAAAAAAGAAAACATTGGACTGATTGAAGCCGCAGGTTTAGCCATTCTTCCTGGAAGATTAAAGGAAGAGTTGAGGCTTTGTTATAAGTTCCTTAATGAAGGACAAAGAGATCCAAGCATCCAAAAACATATGCCTTGGTTAAATAAACTTTCTCGAGAGAAACACATAGATAACATGAACGATTTATATCAAGAAGTTGGAAAAGTATTTACTCATGTACTTGAAGACTCTGGTGTCTTTAAATTAAATCAAACTGGTATTTCTGCAATGGATGCATTTATCAAATCAACCATTCATTCATACAAAAAACGTGAACACTAATCGATGTGCTCACGTTTTTATTTAATCACTATTTATTTTTTTACTCTTCTTGCGACATAAGCGAACATGTCAGGACCTGTATGTATACCCAACACTGGTGTTAATTCAGATAACTCTAAATTTCTAACGCTTAATGCACGTTTTAACGTTTCACCAAGTTCTTCAGCTTTTTCTTTATCTGATGCATAGTGAATCGTTAAATCAATTAAGTCACTACCGAAATCTTCAACAAGTATGTTTTTCATGTTGAGTAATGATCTCTTAAGTCCTAATGCTTTAGATGCAGTTACGTAAACACCTTCATCATTAACCGTAATCACTGGTTTAATATGAAGTAGATCTCCGATTGTACCTTCAACTTTACCAATACGTCCACCTCTTCTTAAGTACTTGAGGGTTGCGATTGTGTAATATGCTTTTGAGTTCTTATATCTAAGTTCATCTAACGCTTCAATAATTTTATTTGTTTCTACGCCTTTATTCACTAACTCAACTGCTTCTCTTACGATATAACCTTGTTGAGCTCCTAATGTTTTTGTATCATAATGTGTAATTGCTAAATCTTTTTCTTGTTCAATTTCAATTCTAAATGCATTAAAAGTACCTGATAATCCTGAAGAAATATTAATCACTAATAGTGCTTCATATCCTTCTTTTTTAACTTGTTTGAAAATATCATGTAAATCACCTGATTTTGGAAGTGAAGTTTTAATGTTTTTTTTATCTAAGTCTCTGTAAATTTCTTGTGAAGTAACTTCTAGTTGATCTCTAAAGCTCTCATCATCAATATTGATGATCAATGGAATGACAAATAAATTCTTATGTTTTTCAATATAGTCTTTTGGCAAGTTGCATCCAGAATCAGTTAAAATTGCTGTTTTCATATTTATACCTCTGTTTTTTTGTTATTTTTTTATATGTGTTTCATAACTCTATGCATAAATCATAACATAATTTCTATATCAAAGTAATAAATATGAAATAATTTAAAATAAATTAAAATATCATTTGAAAAATTACGTATTTTTCACATAAATTAAATTACCAACGAATATAATGCTCATGATCATTGCAAAAACCACAAACATTATTGACATCGAATAATCAGCTAGTAATCCAATTAATGGTGCAAATATAACAATGAGCAAAGAGGCTGTTTGTGATTCAGCACTTAAAACAGTAGCTCTTTTATCACTATCAGTGACATCTCCAATACGCTCAACCATCAATGGTTTTCTGATATTCATCAGCACATATAGCACTAAGAACATCAATCCTACAACAAAAATCGAGTCTAAAAAGAAACTCAAGACACCTATTGCTACACCAGTTATTAACCAAATATAGGCAATTAAAATGCCTGGTTTTCCAATTGATTTTACACGATAAGAGTTCCTACTTGATATAGCACTTACTAAGTAAATAACTGCATAGATAATACCAATATAAATTTTTGTGTGCTCTTCTTCATCAAACTGATTAAAAATCAATACGCCCATAGACATAGTAATCAAAATCGGTTGAATATAATCTTTAATGCTTTTAAATGTTGCTTGATATGATGCTGAATTGAACACAGCATTTCTTACTAGCTTTGTCTTAAATGTATATCTAATATTATCAACATTATGCTTAACAAAACTCTTAAATGAGAACTTGACATCTCTTTTTTCATTTAATGTATTTGGATAAGATAAGATTAAAAGCAAATCCAAAACATAGGGGATGATTGCAACTAAGAATAAAAATCTTATTTCCGGTAAATATAAAACAAGTCCAATAGAAACTAAACTGGCAATCATCGATCCAATCAGTGAATAAGATCTAGTTAATCCATATATCTTTGTCTTAGATGACTTAATGTTTTTTTGATCCATAAAAGACATAATCATCGATTTATGCGTGCCTGATCTAAATGCTTCACCTAGAGCATATAAACTCATTGCGATGACGAACATATAAAACTCAGTTGCAATAAAAAACATCATAAAAGACATGATGTAAAAAGCAAAACAAATGACTAATTCTGTCTTTTTACCATATCGATCTGCAATCACTCCAGAAGGTATCTCAAATATATATATGACTATCTCTCTAATCGAAAACAAAACACCTACTAAAAATAGGTTTAAGTCGTTCATCAAAAAATAAATAATCATATAAGGTTCAAAAAATCTTAAGTTCTTTAATAAGCCATAAAATCCAAATTTTGTTATTTGCAATCTATGCTTCTTTAAATCTTCCATAAGAGCACCTCTATTGTTTAAAAATATTATATCATTTTTACAAATTTTTATCATAATCTCGGTTGTAATAAAAGCGCTTTCATGTTACAATGATTTTGGAATTACACTACATTTTTATCGACATTATAAAAATGACCCGATAAGAAACAACAAAATCAAATATTTATCTTTATTAGGTTTTTAAACCAACAATGCCGAAAAGAAAAGAGAGGTTATTTTTTATGCAGTTTAAGTCAAAACCGATTGCTGTGCAAGACATTCTTTTACCTAATGATTGGATCAACTATGAAAAATGGTCTGTAGTTGCATGCGACCAGTTTACGAGTCAACCAGAGTATTGGGAAGAGTTAAGAGAAAGAATCGGTGATGAACCATCAACTTATGATCTTATTCTCCCTGAGGTTTATCTAGAATCTATGAGTGATCAAACCATTGATAAAATCAATGAAAAAATGTTTGAATACATCAACAACAACATCTTGAAAAATCTTGGTCCTTCTATGATTTTAGTTGAAAGAAAGACCCTTTGTGGAAAAACTAGACTAGGTATGATGCTTAGTATTGATTTAGAAACATATGATTATCAGCCATTTACAAAACCTTTTATCAGAACAACAGAAAACACGATCATTTCAAGAATACCTCCAAGAGTAAAAATCAGAAAAGATGCACCACTTGAATTAACACATGTGATGTTGCTTGCTAATGATCCTGAAAAACAAATATTAAAAAACCTTTTTAAAAGAAAAGATGAATTTAACATTGTGTATGATTTTGACTTAAATATGCGTGGGGGACATATTAGAGGTTATCAAATTACAGATTGTGAACCTGTTATAAATGATTTCTATAGTTTAATCAAAGACCCTGAAAATCCCATACTATTTATAGTTGGTGATGGCAATCACTCACTTGCAACCGCAAAAACGCATTGGGAGACATTAAAACCATCTTTATCTAATGAAGATCTAGAAAATCATCCTGCACGATATGCATTAGTTGAAGTTGTAAATATTTACGATGATGGCTTGGAGTTTGAAGGTATTAATCGCGTTTTATTCAATGTAGATGAGTTGTTTCTATCAAGTCTTCAAGATGCTATTGATCAAGAAGTCGAGTCATGGGTATATACCAAAAAAACTGGGAAAATCCCATTTTATATGCCAAAGAGTACAGCGTTAGCATATGAACAAATCCAAAACTTCATTGATGATTATTTATCATATCATCAAGATATGATGATAGATTATATCCATGGTGATGATGAAATGATGGACATATGCAATAAAAAAGACGATCGCTTAGGCATTCATATGCCAGTTTTAGATCGTAAAGATTTATTTCCATTTATTCAAATGGGTAAAATTTTACCAAGAAAGTCATTTTCAATGGGAAATGCTACCGCAAAAAGATATTACTTAGAAAGTAGATTCATTAAAAAAATGAGTTTGAAATAGGAAGGAGAAATCATGAAAAGAGTATTTAATTTTTCAGCTGGACCAGCTGTATTACCAGAAGCGGTCTTAAAAGAAGCTGCTCAAGAAATGCTAGATTATAACAACACTGGCATGTCAGTTATGGAAATGAGTCATCGCTCATCCATGTACAAAAAAATTATCGAGGATGCAGAAAAAGATTTAAGAACCTTAATGCATATTCCTGATAACTACAAAGTATTATTCCTACAGGGAGGTGCAACCCTTCAATTTTCAATGATTCCTATGAATTTGTTGAAAAACGGTGTTGCTGATTATATTATCACAGGAGCTTGGGCTAAAAAAGCTTTTAAAGAAGCTCAAAAATATGGAAAAGTAAGAGCTATTGCTTCTTCAGAAGATAAGAACTTCTCATATATCCCTGATGTATCTAATCTAGATATATCTGAAGATGCTGATTATGTTTACATGTGTGACAACAATACAATTTATGGTACAAAATTCCATAGTCTCCCAGACACAAAAGGTAAAGTACTCATATCTGATGCTTCTTCTTGTATATTATCAGAACCTGTCGATGTTTCTAAATATGGTGTCATTTTCGCGGGTGCACAAAAAAATATTGGTCCTGCAGGAACTGTCATTGTAATTATAAGAGAAGATTTAATTCGAACTGATATCAACCCAAATACACCAATTATGCTAAGATATGATATTCATGCTGAGAATGACTCTATGTATAATACACCTCCAACATATGGTATTTACATGTGTGGAAAAGTATTTAAATGGTTACTTGAAAAAGGTGGCATTGAAAAAATGCATGAAGAAAACATCAAAAAAGCTAGTCTTTTATATGGCACCATCGATCATAGTGATTTATTCTATGGTACTGTTGATCCTGAATCAAGATCACTGATGAATGTTTGCTTTAAAACTGATGATGATGAACTCAACGATTTATTCATCAAAGAAGCTAAAGCACTCGGTTTAGAAAACTTAAAAGGACATCGTTCTGTTGGTGGTATGAGAGCTTCTATCTACAATGCTATGCCTTATGAAGGTGTTCAAGCACTTGTTGATTTCATGAAAGCTTTTGAAGAAAAACACGGAAAGTAGGTCTTTAAATGTATAAAATTCATTGTTTAAATAATATTTCACAAGAAGGTTTAAGTGTATTATCAAGCGATTACACTTTGACTGATGACATCAACGAAAGTGATGCAGTATTGGTAAGAAGTTTTAATATGCACGAGCTAAACTTAAATCAACAAGTTGTTGCAGTTGCAAGAGCTGGTGCTGGTGTCAACAATATTCCTTTAGATAAATATGCAAGTCAGGGTATAGTTGTTTTTAACACACCAGGCGCTAATGCGAATGCTGTTAAGGAACTCACAATTGCTGGTATGTTTTTAGCAGCTAGAAACTTATACCCAGGTATGCAATGGGTTAAAGAAAACAACCAAGATCCTGATATCCAAAAAAATATGGAGAAAGCAAAAAAAGCTTTCGCTGGAACTGAAATTCTAAATAAAACCATTGGTATTATCGGATTAGGTGCAATTGGTATCATGCTTGCAAATACTTGTGCAAAAATGGGTATGAAAGTTTTAGGTACAAAACGTCATTTAGAAACCTTAAAGGATCTAGATTTTCATGACAACGTCACTTTAGTAAAAACTAAGGAAGAAATCTTTGAAAAAGCTGATTATATAAGTCTTAATCTTCCACTAAATGATAACACTAAACATTTAATAGATAAAAAAGCTTTTGACCAAATGAAAGACGGCGTTATTATTTTAAACTTTGCAAGAGATAAGTTAGTTAATGATGAGGATTTGGAAGTTGCCATTAAAAATCAAAAAGTGAGAGCTTATGTCACAGATTTTCCAAATCCAAAAACAGCACAAATGGAAGGTGTCATTGCATTCCCACATTTAGGTGCATCAAGTGAAGAAGCTGAAACAAATTGTGCAATTATGGCATCAACAGAAATTTCTAAGTTTATCGAAACAGGCGCAATCAAGCATAGTGTCAATTATCCAGATATTTCAGTAGAACCAAAACAGTCTAAATATCGTTATGTCGTTTTATGTAAAGTGCATGGAAATGATCAAGAACTTTATATTAAAGAAATCGTCTCTCTATTTGAACGTATTGAACATGTATATCAATCATTCAATAATCAATATGGAGTCATTATCGTAGATTCAAATGAAGATGCAATCACAGACATAGATCAAGTTTCATTTGTTACAAAGGTACGAGTCATTAAATAAAAAAATATCCTTGATCGCTCAAGGATATGGATTAGATCAGATGATATGCTTTTGCAATTGAAATATATAATTCTACACCTTTGATTAAAACTTCATCTTTAAAATTAAAAAAACAACTATGAAGTGGATGTATATACCCCTTCTCCTCGTTACGAGTACCTAGCATGGTAAACATGCCAGGTACTTTTTCTTGATAAAAAGCAAAATCTTCTGATGCCATCAGTGGTTTGATATACTCATAATCTTTATCAAGATGTTTTTCGATAAACTCAACAATATCTGGATCATTATATACGACTGGATATAATTCCATTAAATTAGAAGATATTTCCACTTGGAAAGATAACTTTATACCCTCAATGATCTCTTCTATTCTCTTTTTCATAGAATAAAAGACTTCATCTTTAAAAGCTCTCATCGTTCCAGTGATTTCTACATGTTGGGCAATGATATTTCTAGCTTCTCCACCATGAATCGTTCCTACTGTAATCACACCTTGTTCAAAAGGATCAACGTTTCTCGAAATAATCGTATAAAGTTGAGAGATTAAATGAGTGCTTGCGACAATTGCATCATTACCATCATGAGGGGATGCTCCATGTGCAGATTTTCCGTTGATTTCAATGTTAAACTCAAGATTTCGTGCCATCATCGGACCTTTAACAAGTCCATATACACCTTCTTTGAGATTTGGATATAGATGTATGCCAAAAATCTTTTTAACATTAAACTTATCCAAAAATCCTTCTTCTACAATCACTTTAGCTCCACCAGGATATTCTTCTGCAGGCTGAAAGATTAAAACGATAGAATCGTTTAATAGCGTTTGGTCTTTTAAATACTTCGCAAACCCTAAAAGCATTGCCATATGGCCATCATGGCCACATGCATGCATTTTTCCTGGATGTGTAGACGGATAAGGATAATCTGATTTTTCTGATACAGGTAAAGCATCCATGTCAGATCTAAAAGCTATTGCAGTATCTTTTTTGCCTTTTTTATATGCCACCCACCCAGTGATAGCAGCTTGATGGATCTCATATCCCATGCCTTCTAGTTCTTTTTTAATATATGCACTTGTTTTAAATAAGTCAAATGAGATCTCTGGGATTTGATGTAAATCTTTTCTTACTTTTTTTAAATATTCAACCATATTGTTTCTCCTTATTTTACTTACGCTCTTTGCTTTTCTTTGATTAAATGATATAAGACTAGTATCAAATAAAAGACTGGAATTGCAGCTAATGATGATATAAAAAGCACCCATCCATAAATGGTTATTAACACTTTATATCTACCAAGATATGAAATGAATGACATAAATATTGGAACAATCACTAAAAATATTATAACAAGCCACCAATAGTCTTTAAAGGTTTGATGAACTTCCGATAAAATATACTTATTACTTATATCAATGACTAGCCAAGCAAAAAATATAATGAATATATAATATACACCACTTTTGATCGCAACATCATATGAATCAAAAAAACTTTCTTCAACGGTATGCACCGACAAAATATTAAAATCATCAAAAAATAGAAGATCATATGTTTCTTCGGCAGTCCCTAAGCGTTGATTATGATGCTTAACTTCAATATCAATAAAAACCTTGACTTCTTTAACTGGTACATCATTATCTAAAAGTTCTACATCTAGTATAATTTGACCAATATCATAATTGAGATTATTAACAACGTTAAAATCGATCTCTAGTTTTGTTGCTGCAGAAGTTGTGCTTCTTGAAACTCTCTTTTCTGAAACATAAAAAGAGACGTCTTTGCCATCGATCTCATGATCACTTATATATGGAGACACCCAAAGAATAAGAGACAAAAACAATATAAACAGGGCTTTCATTTAACCATCCCCCTTTTTCTTTAATTATAGCATAACAGATTAAAAGACAATCCATTTCTTATGATTACTCTAACATACTAAACATATTTTAAAACCTTATCAAGTTCAAATGATTGAACATATGTTAAAATAAGGAGAACAGTTATGTTTAAAAATAGTGAAAACATAAAAAGAGTATTAAGGAAGGAATATTTATGGATAGACTATATGATATTGGACTTATTGGCATTGCAGTGATGGGTGAAAACCTTGCATTAAATATGGAATCAAAAGGTTTTAGTGTCGTTGTATCATCAAGAAAACAAGATACGATTGATGCGTTTTTAAATGGACGTGCAAAAGGTAAAAACTTTGCAGGTACAACAGATATGGAAGAACTTGTATCCATGCTTAAAAAACCAAGAAAAATTATGCTAATGATTAAGGCAGGTCACCCAGTCGATCAAGTCATTGAACAACTGATACCACTTCTTGATCAAGGTGATGTCATCATCGATGGTGGTAACTCAAATTATAATGACACAACAAGACGTAGTTTATATCTAAGAGATAAAGGACTACACTATATTGGTACTGGTGTTTCTGGTGGCGAAGAAGGTGCGCTTACCGGCCCATCCATTATGCCAGGCGGACACCAAGAAGCTTGGCCAATCGTTAAACCAATCCTACAAGCAATTGCCGCAAAAGTAAATGATGGTCAAATATGTTGTGACTGGGTTGGCGAAGATGGTGCAGGTCATTTTGTCAAAATGGTTCACAATGGTATTGAGTATGGAGACATGCAACTCATTTCTGAATCTTATCACTTATTAAAATCACTCGTTGGTCTATCAAATGATGAAATGGCAAGTGTCTTTAAAACTTGGAACCAAGGAGAACTTGATAGTTATTTAATCGAGATCACATCTGAAATATTAGCATTTAAAGATGAACATGGTGAAGCTTTAGTCGACAAAATACTTGATACTGCAGGACAAAAGGGTACTGGGAAATGGACTGTAAATGCTGCACTTGATGAAGGTATCCCATTAACACTGATTGGTGAATCCGTATTTTCTAGATTTTTATCAGCATTAAAAGATGAAAGATTTATTGCTTCTAAGCATTATCCAAAAGAAAATATAACATTAGATGAAGATCAAAATATATTTATCGAAGATTTAAGAAAAGCACTTTATGGTGCGAAAATCATGAGTTATACTCAAGGCTATGAACTCATGAAAGCTGCTGCTCACACATATAAATGGACTTTGAATTATGGTGGTATAGCTTTAATGTGGCGTGGAGGTTGTATCATCCGTTCAGTATTCTTAGATAAGATTAAACATGCGTTTGATAACAATCCTAACCTAACAAATCTACTTCTTGATGATTACTTTAAAGAAACGATGAATCGAGTGATCCCAAGTTTAAGAAAAGTTGTTTCTAAAGCCGTTTTACAGGGTATTCCTGTACCGACATTGTCTGCAGCACTTGCATATTTTGATGGTTATACGACAGACCGTCTACCAGCAAATCTTCTTCAGGCACAAAGGGATTATTTTGGAGCACACACTTATGAACGAACAGATAAAAAAAGAGGCGAGTTCTTCCATACCAACTGGACTGGAAAAGGCGGAACAACAACCTCAACGACTTATAACAAATAATTTAGAAGCTTTACTTAAGAACCCTTAAGTGAAGCTTTTCTTTTGATGACTTATTGTAATCATTAAAGCACATCTTCTATCATGAGATATCGTTTTTCATATGACAAGTTCTATGATATAATATAAAAAAGCTAAAGGAGGCAATGTATGAAAAAAATCTTGTTATCAAGTACACTCTTTTTAATCACATTTTTACTTATGTCCTGCACACCAAAATTAGATCGCGGGATAAAACCTGAAATCTATGAAACAACAAGATCGATTACCCATGCATTAACTGAACATCAAAATGACTTTTTTAAAGAACATATCATCTTAGATTTTGATCATACGGATGATGGATTTATCATTGAGTACTCTGACAAGAGTTACTATCCCGATAAAAAGTTAAGTTTAGTAACCGGTGATGAAACGCTATGGAGCATTGGCCCATATCTAAGACTAGATTATTCATTCATCGACGAAGATACACTTGTTATCAACTATCATGAAGATAGATTTAGTTACGGTAGAATGTATATATCTATCGAAACAGGAGATATATCACATCATACAACATTTCCTTATATTGTTGGATATGGTGATGTAACTAGCGGATACGTTTTAGTTAAATGGGCTTCAGATGAATATGATGGTCGATTTATCATTCAAAGAACTCATGATGATGGCATCGAGACAACATATCAGTTTACAACATATTGGTTACATGATTTCATGCGTGTCGATCATAACAAGTTTATCATCATAGCTGAAGATCGCATACCTACTGATATTGGTGAAGATATTTATAAAAGACTAATTATAATCAATGATGATGGTGATGTTCTTGAAGACCACCTTTTTGAAAAAAACGTATTAGTTGAGTATTTTGAACATGGATTTGCTGTTTTCTATGATTCAAAAACAGTTGTCCTTTATAATTATGATTTCGAAGAAGTCAATCGTTTAGCCGTCGATTCAAATCTCAACATCAAACTTAATTATGAAACGAATCATCTCAATGGTATCGTTCTTAAAAAAGTGGATTTTCCCGAAGAAAGCTATGTTTTTATAGATTTTGATGGCAACATCACCTATGAGTTCACATACCCCATTGATACTGAAGAACCTTATCAATCATTTTATTATCCAATAGTTTCGTTTTCAAATGGTGATGTCATTGAACTCTTATATGACAATCATGGAACTACACTACAAAGAAAAAACCAATTGAACAACATACTATGGCAGTTTGAATTAGAAAGTGGTGTCTATCAAATAGGTGTATCTGATTCAACCATTATGATAGGTTTACAAGAACCCTTTAATAAATTTCAAACTTACTCTTTTGATGGTGAGCAAATAAAAGATAGAGCACTTGAATGTAAGGGACTCATATCTTCTACTGATAGTACTTACACCTGTATAGATTCAAACATCAAACAATATGATCTAGATGATGATTCAATCCTATGGGAAAACAGCGATTTAGCAGTTCCTTTTGGAATGAAAGAAACACCATATGATTCATATATCGTTTCTTATATCGAAGACTATAATCCGAGTGAAACACTTCCATCTCTTAGTCCGATTAGAGCTGCACTTGTTTCTTATACAGGTGAGATTATAAAAACATTTGATGACTTTCATTTCTCACGATCTTTTATCTTTGACGATAGATTATTTATCATTGGTAGAAAAGATGATGACTTCAAACTCATGGCATTTGAAGTTGATAATCAAGGTGAAATCATCAACACATATACAGTTGTAGATACTTACTATAAAGATGACTATATCTATGATGTCTTACTGGAAAACAGTGAACTTGTGACATATCGGAGTATACATGAGCGCCACTATTGGTTTGAATATTCAAACTGGGATATCGAATAAATCATTTATATCATGAAAATAAAGATCAAAAAAGAAGAACTTTTTATAGTTCTTCTTTTTGTATCATCGCATCTTCAATTTATGATAATGATAAAACAAATATTTGGCAGGGATTCGCCTCATCCCATAATGTTTCAAGTACTTCAAACTCTAAAAAACCAACACTTTTATAAAATGCAACAGTTTGATCATAGTCATCATAAGTACCTTCTTTTACAGTCTTAACTTGCATATACTTATATTGATTTTTAATTGCATAAGATTTTGCGGCTTCCATAAGTCTTTTGCCATATCCTTTGTGATGATATGCTTTTAAAACGCCCATGCAATGAATCTCAACCGTGTACTTACTTGTTTCTCTTAGAGATATAAATCCAGCTACTGTTTGACCATCATAAGCAGCAAACATTGGATACTTACTACTATTTTCTATGTACTTTTTAGTGTTTTCTTCAATACCAAACCAATCCGGCAAATCTAAAAGAACAAGTTCAGCTATATGCATACGTAATCTTTTATCTGTTATTTCTTTAATCATAGTTTACTCCAATCGTATCATTTGATCCCTATTTATATGTCAATAAATTTTTAATCTTTAAGTGTAAGTAACTTAACCAAGAAGATCCTCAATTGTATGCGTACTATCTAGAAGGTACTCATCGATATATGATGGGACTTCTAAGTTTATTGTTTCCATGAAATCACAAAAAGATGCATAATCTGTAGGAATTTCAATTGACCCTCCGAAGATAAGATTTTTGATGTTCATAAATTCTGTTTCGTTAAAATCTTCATAATTTGAAAAGTCTATGCGAATATCTCCATGAATAGAACTCCCTCCTTTAAAGCTTCCAGCAAAATAGCTTTCTAGAATGGATTCAACAGTGGTTGCTAAATCAAGATTAAACAGTGATAATATTGACTCTGAACCATTTGTATAACTTCCAGGAGCTAATATCATTTTCACATCTGTATCGCTTACGTTATTTTCAATGATTGTATATTCACTATCTTCAAATGTATATATCAATTGAGCTCCTAAATCAATTGCTTTTTGTGCATATCGGGTTCTTAATAACAACGATGGACTATAATAATTTTTATATATTGTCTTATGAATTGTAACATCTACATTTAGCTGTTTTGCTGCATAATAAGCACCCGCAAGAAAACCCACACCTGATTCGATACTTTGATAACTATCTACATTTAAGTAACCTAAGTTATCAAATCCCTCATAAACCGCGCTATATCCAGCCATAAATCCACTAAGTTCATGAGGATACTTTGTCGAGACTGTGTTTGATAATGTCACAGGTTCACTATAAAAAGCATTTTCTTTTGGTTCATCTCCAATTAACACAAAGAAAATATCAGGATATGTTTGCTGAGCTTCATAAACAGCCTCTGAATGATAAACCCCCGATGTTAAAATGATCATTTTTGCTCCATCTTGAATTGCATCTTCAATGGCATACATTGTGACAAATGGTTCATATGGATCAGTTTCTGATGTATCATAGATCTTATACAAGCGGTTGTTTTGAACTGAATACTCATCAACTTTCTGAATAATTGCATCATACTGATTATCATTAGGATTACCAAGAACAGCAATGGATAAAGAAGGTTCAAATTTCCCGTATAGAGTTATATCTTCTTCTAAGTTAACACTTTCCACTAATGTTTCATATGATTGTTCTTTGTACCATCCTTCAAACACATACCAGTCATGCTCTACTTGAGGTAATAAAAAATCTTCTCCCTTATTTACTTCTACACTGTCTATCGTAATATCGTTATATTCTAAAACCATAAAATGCACTGATACTTTCTGCTCCATACAAGAAACCAATAAAAGCATCAATGAAAATAATACAAGTATTTTTATTTTCTTCATGTCTAACTCCCCTTTTTATGTATCTCTTTATGTAAAAAATCAAACTTCTTATTACATAGTAACATCTACATTATTACACAAAGTTCTTAATAATACTTGGTTTTGGAATTAGTTTCCATGATTTTTCTTCTTTGTGTTTTTTTCTAAACCAAAATAGTTGTTCACCAATATCAACTAAATAAAACCAATCCTCTTTTCCAGTAACCGAAACATGTTTGCCCGAAAGAAGATCATTCTTGATATCATCAGGTAAAAGATTAAATAGATATTTTGCATCAATGTAGGCGCTATATCCTATAATTAATTTTTTTCGATGCTTTTCATTAGATAGGCTCTGTACAAATTCGTTTATACTAGATTGATAATCCATGCTAAAAACTGAATTCTTAAAACCATCAAAATCAAAATCGTCATCGATTATTGATGCTTTATATATCAAATCTAGAACTTTCATTACACCTAATAAACTCGTCATCTTACTCATTTTAATAATTTTATAATGTATTACTTTAGTTAGTTCGTCATCAGAAGCGGTTTTAATAAAGTCAAGATTCCATATATCTTCATCAAATAATTTTTTTACACTTACCTCAACTAGGTCATCATCATTGAACATATTAGGTAAGTGTTTATTTATTTTCTTTAATACCATCTCATTCTCTGGCTGTTTTATACTCTCGATGTTTTGTAGAATATAGTAAGAGAGTTTGCTATTTAAATCAACAACTTTATTTGCAGTAATATATTCTATCAATGTATTCACATTATTAATCGATTTCATCAATCTATTGTAGACTAGCAAATCAGAGTAAAACGCTTTATTAACAATATCACTCAATTTTTCAATACTGAAACAAACATGATTACATGATATCAGACTAATACCCACATCAACTCTTAAGTTAGGATTATTTAATAATTCAGTAATAGATTCGCTTGTCTCATTTCTTTTTATATCTCCAAAAATCAAAACATCAGTCACAAAAACGTTAATTTCTTGGTCTACATATTTCTTTAAATCATTAAAATTATTTTGAAGTATTACATCATATGTAGGTGTAACATCACTATTTAGTATATTTTGTAAAATTTGTCTCAAAACGTCATAGTTTAATGAATATAGCCTATTCTGAAAAATATACTCAATTAGTTTATTGTTATCAGTAGAATCATCCAATTTACTTATCTTTAAATCTAGCAATAATAGATTGTTTTTGAAGTTGTCTAAAATATGTTGGTCTTGGATTTCTGAGTTATACAACAATATCCTGCTAAAATTATTTAATTTTAACTTCATATCCGTTGATATTAGAACATTAATGTTTTTATTGATATTATACATAAGGATATAATTTAAAAGTATATCATTCAATTCCAAATCATCATCATATTTTGCTAAAAGTAAATCCAAAAGTTCATAGTAATTGCTTAATAAGAATATTGTGATTTTTTCTGGGTTCGTCGTCACCAATAAGTACTCTTTTAGAAATGATAGCCTATCCAAATCTACAAAATCAGAAAAGAGCAATGTAAGAATCTGGATATTATCAGTGTCGAACAAATAATCAAATAAACTATAGTTTAGAACAACCTTTTTTCTAAAGTCATCTGGTTTCATAACTTTAAGAATGCCCTCGAAGTCACATAAAACTAAGTCCGACCTTAGATTTTCATCAGAAAATAAAGCCTGGATAAATCTTCGATCCGACTCAGTTCTCCTACCTTCAACAAAGTAATTCATATATATTTCATAATCTTCCTCAATATATCCGTTTTTCAATAGAAATAATAGTATCTCAGGAATTTTATTTTTAATATCTTTAATATATGACTCTTTGCTTTCTATAGTTTCCTTTTTTATTGCAATATCATATGATAACTCTGCATATCTTTCACGAATAGAATCAGAAGGCATTGATTTAATCATTTCTGCTAATCTCATATTTTCCAACCTTGAAATTTCATTCTGTAATTTGTGTATCTTGGAAGCAACTGTGTTCCTATCTTTTATGGTAACAGAATACCACTTGCTTTCACCCTTTTTTAGAATACTTTCAACACTGTCATCAAAATTGATTAAAGCTCCTCTATTATTCTCTCTATAGTATTTACCTTTTAGCTTCCCGAGTATACCATTGCTGGTAGAGGTCGAATATCTATCTATGTGAGTCGTTGATTTTTCCGTCTCATATATATAGAACTCTTGACTTGGACGACTAATCCTATAATGCTGTGAAATTAATTGATCTAAAAGGGGTTCACTTAATCCAAAAGTATCCAAATAGTTTTTTTCTTTTTGAAGAATCTCCAAATCAGCCATCAACTCATCTTTTTTATAAGACTTGAAAATCTGACTTTGCTTAATCAAGGTATATACTAAACCCTTGTTGTCATATAACAACGTATAATCCATTGGCATATAGTTTTTATAGACAATCATTGCAAACAACTTGTCAATGTAATATTTGTTTTGAATATTTTTAAAACTCACACCTTGATGTTCATTTATGGATTTTAATGTAATAAGATATTCATTGACTATATTTTTTAAGGTTCTCATATCAGTGATATAAAATGATAGCCTATCTAAAAACTCTGTACTTGGTTCTATCGATAATTTTTTTACATTTTGTTTATCAATTGATTTGAACAATATATCATTATCTTTTAAGTAATCACTTAAGATGCCAGAAGTATTATAACTTGATGATTTCGGAATAATTGGTATTACCAAATCAAAAAACTTGGTCTTTCGATTACTCTTATTCTCTTCTTCGATTAGATAATCATTCACCGCATATATGAACGTTATCTTTTTGTTAATGTTCTCATTATCGTTTAATAATATGTTTAACTCTCTAAGCGCACTAAATATACTAATCTCTCTATATCTATCAATGTCTTCAATAATAACAATACTCTTTTCTGTAGCTTTAAAGAAATATATTAACTCCTCAATATATTTATCAAAAGTAGACTCTTCTTCTAGATTACTCATTACAAAAGTACCAAACTTAGTATCTACCTTTTTTATTTTTATAGGAGAACTTTTAATAATCAGGAATATAAATACAAAGAATAAAGGCAAAAGATTAAAATAAATATTATCTATATCGATTCTCAAATTATTATCGAAAAAATTATTATTTAATAGTAAGACAAGTATAAAGTACACTAAGTATGAAAAAACCACGTTGATTCCAACTGATTTTGCAGACATAGTTTTTTTAACATAAGAACTTTTCATTAGTTTACTTGGATTAACTTTATAGAATAAGTGTTTTATGATTTTTAGTTGGAGAATATTCAAAATATTGTCTGACTCAGTTACATCATCGAAGTGAGCTAAAGATATATTTACATAGTCATGAATATTGAACTTATTTAAATACGATCCAATTATACTACTTTTACCTCCTCCATAAATACTTGTAATTGCAATATTTTTTATATTCTCGTCATTAACACCGTAGTTAATCATATCAAAATATGGTGAATCAATTATGTCTTTCTTCGGTGAAAGAGCTAAATAATCTTCAAATTTTTTTGTACTTCCTTTCTTTTTTTTGGTTTTAAAACTTGAAAATCGATTGAAAATAAGCATAATAAAAATATCCATGAAAACAATAAATGCTATAGAGTTTCTTAAACCAGATATATTACTTATTTCGAAATAATCAATTTCTGCTAGTATATATACAATTGCAATTACTGAAAACATCCCTAACTTATCAATTGGATAATATTGATTGATATTCTTTGCGAAAAAGAAATCAAAATAACCAATAAGCAAAAATAAAATAGTTTCAATAATAATTGCGTTTGTTAAATTTACTCCCAACTCAACCAATATAAATGACATAATCATGAATAAAAGAAACGCTTCCACAACCTCCATTAAATAAAAACGTAACCCAAAATCAACCCTTTTCCTTTCGATAGTAACAAACTTCATAAATACTATGAAAATTAAACTCAAAACAGTCAATATCTCCATGTAATCTGATATAAAATTAATAGGATCTGTCAAATCTTTGTTAACCACAATGATAAAAATACAAATGTAAAGCCATTTAAAATGGTAATATTTCATATCTTCATTCCCTCCTAATTAAAAACACAGTCCTATTGAGAGAACTGCATTCCCTCCCCCTATGGTCTTTTATTTATATTATATCATGCCTATTTATAAATAACAGGTCATTTATGCCAAAATAAAAAGAAAAAAGGTCCAGTTTTTAATGCTTTTTTAACCATTTGCTGTAATCACTTTGATAGTCCCCGTTTAATAATAAAACTGTGTTCAAGATAAATACTGATTTTGTATAACTCATAATTGAATAATAACCTTACGTTTGGTAAAATGATTATGCCAAACAAGAATAGTGAATCGAATACCTTTTAAGTTGATGTCTTTAATCAACCAGCTTGGACACTATTTCTTGTTTGGCGATAAGAAAGTTCCTATTCAAGCTGGTTGCTTAAGGACATTTATCATTTAAGGAGTCTACCAAACATGAATCAAGCTATAACACCAGAAACATTGTACCCAATCATTCAAACTTTATGTGCTGATGATTATAATGAACTGCTTAAGAAAATGCAGCTGAATCAAAAGATAATCAATGATGCTGCGAATGCTCTTCATAAAATCATCTTTAGAGAGCGTCGAGTTCCTAACGGATATGTTAGAAACGGTAAGACACCTACTGGTCGTCAAAAGTATCTCAATCCTCAAACCAGTAGATCTATTTCAGATACCCATCATTCCATCGTTCGTTACTCCAAGAAGTCATATGAACAGTGGTTGATGTTTATCAAATGTATGCTCTATGGTCTATCTTTAAGAAAGAGTGCATCTGAAGTTGGGATTTCAACGACTACTGCCTTTGCGTGGCGTCATAAAGTCATCGAAGCGATGAAAGACTATCAGGAAGTTGTCAAACTGTCTGGGGAAATAGAGATTGATGAAACTTATTTTCTTCTTAACATGAAGGGTCCTTGGAAAGGTAAACAAATGCCAAGATCTGCTAAGAAGAAAGGTGAACCCGCCGTTTTACGTGGTGTTTCTAATGAACATGTTTGTGTTCTTATCGCACTTGATGAAAATGATCAGGTTTTAACGAAGGTCGTTGGTCAAGGAAATCCGTGGAAAGATGATATCTTCGATGCCATTAAAGGTAAGGTTAAAGCGGGTAGTCATATCACATCAGATAGTAAATCATCTTATTTTGATATTGCTCATCAATTAGAATGTTCAGTTACACAAATTCCTTCTGGTGAACACACCAAAGATGAATACAGTTTAGGAGTTATTAATAATTATCATAGTGAATTAAAAACCTGGTTTAGAAGATTTAGAGGCGTATCTACGAAACATTTAGAGGGTTACTTGATGTGGTTTAGGTTCATGAAGTATTTAAAGTATCAATTGGAGTATGACAAGCACTTAAATGCGGCATTAAAATATGTCATATCAAACCATGTTTCAATCAAATCAAGTGATATTCATCAAAGAGATTGGCCTATTGATATTTTTAAGCCATATCAGTATTTATCTTGAACACAGTTAATAATAAAAGGAATGTTTGATATAAACGCCAAGACTGGAGCCCATATAAATACTGGAATAATAATCCAAATCACAGGCCAATAAAATGCTTCTTTAGTTACTGGATGTACTTTAAAAAAATCAAAAACAAAAATATCAAATATAACTGCAACATTTTGATAATGATCTGGTATCCCAAAGACAAATGATGAGTTTCTAATATTGACATCATAAAAAGTATATGGGTTTATCCATCCAAGTAATAACAAAACAAACTCATTAATGAAAATGAGTGTTAATGTCATGACAACCATGGCTGAAAAATAGGCTATGCGTTTAAAACTAAAAACATGAAGTTTAAAATATCCCATTAAAAATGGTGCTAAAAATATGACTAAATGCGCGTAATAAAATCTAACGACATCAAAACTAAATGCATCTTTTCTCCCAAAATAAATACTATCAAAAGTATCAAAAATTGCTTCTGTTGGATAAAGATATGCTGCAAGTCCTGATGCAATACCCATCACAAGCATATAGTCTCTTAAAACCTTATTTTTTGATAGAAACAGAAACGGAAATATCAGTGTTGATATCGCGCATATATTTTCAAATGTTACTTTTCTAATCGATCCAGGGAATAACTCATTATATGGTGGAAACAGTAATTTTAAGAAATGCAGGACAAATGCTGAGACCAAAAGTCCCATAATAAATTTATTTTTAAAAGCATCACTTTTTGTCTTTAAAAAACAAATGGATCCAATAGTGATGAGTCCTGCTAAAACAAAATATAAATAGTAATAAAAATTACCAATCTCAACATACATATCTCTACCTTACTTTAACTTTCTATTGACATCATATATACCCCAATGCTTCTCTGGTTCATCCGGGTCATTTGATCCTTTCCATGGCTCATCGAATGCTTCAAAGAAAAAGATGGTGACTTGATCTTTTTCACTCCAAGCTTGCATTTCTTTTAAATATCTTTTTTGGTTTTCAACATTTGCAATCTCTGCTTTGATTTGTCTAGAACTTGCAGTTGGCCAACCAGCTTCAGTAATAATCACTTGTTTATCTTTGTAAAATTCAGAGATTTCTCTATAATCCTCTTTTGAAACATCAGTTGCATCTTCAATATCCTTATTTAACCATGCTGGATATGTATGTAAACTAATCACATCAACTGCTTTTGCGACTTCTTTTAATTTGGGAATCCAATAAAAAAAGTTTTCACAGTATGTTACAAGCTGTGTCGTATGTTTTTTAAGTTCATTCACAAAATATAAAACTCTATCTGGACTTACTAAATTTTCATTCCACTCTGGTACTGCTTCATTACCAGCAGATACTGCAACAATAATATCTTTATATGCATTTGCTAGTTTAATCAGTTCTTTTAGACTATGTTCATTGTAAGCAATATTCTTTTTAATCTCTTCTTCGGTTAAAAGTCCACCCCACTCACAATCAGGATTTGATATTTCTCCTAATAAATCAATACCTAACATAACTTTTAAAGATAGATGATGATCTTTGATGACTTTCAACGCTGTTTGAGCGTGTTCACTTGGATCATACATTCTAATATAATCGTAATCTTTTTCTAAAATCAATAAATCTTCTTTTATCTCTTCATATGTCGGATATGTTTTTGTATGTGGACTTTGTCCTTCGCGATATCCAGAATAACAAATGGCTTTGCCATATGGTAGTTTTTTCATATTTTAATACCTCTTTACTCGTTTCTTCCATTATATCAAAAACATGGGTATTCGCATATGGCTATATGAAAAAAAACACCTACTAAAAGGTGCTTTAAATTAGGTATTCCCCATATATATACTAACAATGAAATACATTAAATAATTTAAATCTTCGACATTAAACCTGTTAAATCTTTAAAACATAAAACATAAAACTTATTTTAAATCTATTGAGTTCGTAAATCCCTAAACAATATCTTCAATTCAGTTAAAACTAAAAATCTATATATGGGGAATACACTTATATCTTACCACATAATTTTTAGATTGCAATATTTTTGACTATAAAAATTTTGAAGGCAGAATTGATGCTGCAACTAAACGTTTTAAATCCCATTCTCTATGTGATTCTCTATCAATCTTTAAGTTCCAAAAAAAGTAGCCATATGCTTGTTCGTAAAGATATAACTGTGCATTCGCAAATGCTTTATAATAGAGTTCTTTTTCAAAATCATCTTTGGAGTCAAAATCTCTTAGACCAACAGACCATTCACCAACAATAACATCAACGTATTTTGAAATCTTCTTAATCATGGACAATCGATCTTTTAAGATTAAATCCATGTGTTTCTTTAGGGGAACATTGTGATATCTATCATCAAAAACATGATATAAATGCAAGTCGAATAAAACATTTTCTTTACCTTTAAAGAAATCTTTAAAAGCATCATCTTTTGGTCTAAAGGCATCATGAAATACAATCGGTTTATCTGTGATTTTTCTAAGTTCTTGATAAGCATTCTCATAAAATCTAAGAATGATATTTAAATCAATTGTTACAAACGGCTCATTTAATACTTCAATGCCATAAAAGGATTCATATGGATGAAACTCTTGAACTAAGGTTTTTAAAACATCAACAGTTTGATCAATGTTTTTTTGATCTTTATGCCATTCCATTACATTTTGAATACCCCCATTATCAAATCCATTTTGACATCCAGGTGCTGTATGCAAATCTAAAAGAATGTTGATTCCATACTTTATCGCCCACTTAAACGCTTGATGGATATATGCTCTCGATTCAACATATAAATCAGTACCTTGATACCACCAAGGCACTGGTAATCTTACATCCTTGATACCTATTTTGTTTAAGTATTTAAAATCTTCTTCAGTTATAAATGTTTCATAATGCTTTATCAACTTTTCTTTAGCATTTGGCATTTGTTTCATAAAACATGTTTCATCATGACATCCATCCAAATCTTCGAAAAGAGCTGGTTTCATCCAATACTCTAAAACGAACCATCCACCTAAGTTTACACCTCTGATTTTTGCCATCTACTTGTTCTCCTGTAATTGATTTTTTAAACTACTAATCTCTATTTTACCTTTTTCTGTTAACTGATAAATACCTCGATCAACTCTTTCAAAATAGCCATCATAGTTTTTTTGTAAAATAGATGCTGCTTTTTCTATACCTGTAGACTCTTTGATTGCTTTTGGTGAAGCTTGCTGGTGTTTCATTAAATAGCTTCCAATGTCAATGACGAGTTCTTTATATCTTGTGATTTTTTTACCTCTAGTGCCACCAATATTCTGTTTGTTTTTCCTAAGTTTAAACTCTTGATCAATGTTTTCTAATCTTTTTTTGTATCTACTACGGCTTTTATTTCGATCAAACGGAACAGCTTCTATAATGACTTCTGCAGTTTCATGATCAACAACGATAAGTCCAACTTCCAATCTTTTAAGTAGATGTGTGAAATTTCTATATAGGCTTTTTGATTGATAGATTGCACTTTTCGGAACTGCAATATAAACTTGATCTAAGACTTTCTGTCTATCAATCGCCTGATATATCAGCTTTAAAGAAATTTTAGTTTTAAGTTCAACTCCAATCATCATGTCTTTATGATATGCTAAAACGTCGATATCTTTAATTTCTCCTTTAACATCAAACCCTTGTGATAATAATAATTCTTTTACAGGTATAAAAAGTTCGGTTTCTTTCATATGAGTTCATCCTTAACTATAAGTCCTACAGGACAATGATTACTGCCTAATACTTGATCATAGATCATACTGTCATCAACCTTATTCATTAGTCTTTTACTGACAATAAAATAATCGATTCTCCATCCGATGTTCTTTAATCTAGCTTGAAACATATAACTCCACCATGTATATTTCACTGTATTCGGGTATAGACTTCTAAATGTATCTATAAAGCCACTTTCTAAAAGTTTTGACATCTTACCTCTTTCCTCATCTGTAAAGCCTGGATTTCTTTTATTAGACTCCGGATTCTTTAAATCCATTGGCATATGTGCAACATTTAGATCTCCGGTATAAATCACAGGTTTAATCGCATCTAGCGAAGTTAAATATGCTCTCATTTGATCTTCAAAATCCATACGTTCATCCAATCTAAGTAACTCTCTTTTAGCGTTTGGAACATAACAGTTCACAAAGTAAAAATGATCATATGCTAAAGTGATGACACGTCCCTCATGATTATAGCCTTCACCAAATAATCCGTAAGTTACAGATAGTGGTTTTTTCTTTGTGTAAATTAACGTTCCTGAATAACCTTTTTTATCTGCATCATTCCAGTATTCGTAATAACCATCAAAACTCCAAGATTTTTGCGACTCTTGCATTTTTGTTTCTTGAATCGCAAAAATATCTGCATCTTCTGATCTAAAAAAATCTTCAAAGCCTTTTTGCATTGCTGCTCTAAGTCCATTTACATTCCAACTGATGAATTTCAAGTTGCCACATCCTTTTTAAGCTTCTGATCTAATAATTTTTAGTATATCTTTTCTATTTTTAGCAATTGGCATTTCCTTTGTTTCATGATATATAGTTTTTTTCATAGTTGATCCAATCGTCACGTTAAACGGGTTAATATGAACCAAATATGTTAATACATCTGACAATGGAACTAACTTAAACTTTATAATCATTGGAAAATCTCTTGAATCCAAATTTAAAGAAATACCAGAAATAATACCAGAAATATGTAAAATCACATGGTTTTTGATATCCATGACTACTAATTTTTGATCTTCGTATGTGATCGCAATACCTTCTATATCATATGCACTTTTTATACCATCAAAAATATCTCTTGAATCTTCATCCATTTTGTATCGTTCTTGATAAATTGTGAAAATTTCATTGTCTTCATACAACAAATCTCTTAATTTAAAATATGTGTTATCATCTAATTGATCAAATACTTTAAGAGGATCTTTATAATGTTTGACGACTCTATATTTTTCATTAACTAAGTATAGTAAATCATAATAAACCTCATAGAATAAATCTCCACGTTCAGGATGAAGAATAGCTTGATTATTAACCAAAACATCTTCGTTTGCACAACAGTCTTCGATATTTTTATTACTTCCACATGGACATTTAAGTACTTCTTTTACATATTCATTATAGAAATCATTTTTGAAATTTTTATCATTTAATTTTTCTATCAAATCTCTATCAACAACTTCAATAGGATCTCCTTTAAATATCCATCTTGGTAGTTTCACAATAACACTATTGTATAATTTTATAGTTTGATCGATATCACCAATAATATCCAAAATCCTATTTATAATATGTTTAAAGGAAAACTCAGTAAAATCATTATTCGCAAAATGTAAGTCCCTGATTAAATATTCAAGTGAAAATCCGTCGTCTTTTGCGTTCTTTTTAAGGATATCATAAAAAGCATTTTGTGTTGGTTCTAATAAGTTTAGCCCATTTTTCCCAATTGATTTATACATTTCAAAAG
Organism: Tenericutes bacterium MZ-XQ; assembly: GCA_002838205.1. NCBI lineage: Bacteria > Bacillati > Mycoplasmatota > Tenericutes bacterium MZ-XQ. The sequence continues at coordinate 1,758,196 of CP017950.1, forward strand.
TGTATGGATAGACAGGATGATAATCCCTATATACTTCTCCACTATGATAAAACTCTGGAATGACAAACTCAATTTCTTCACTTAAATAGTCTTCATATAGATCGATAAAGAGCTTTGGCAAGAAATAAAGAGCTTCTTCAAAACTTAACTCTATGTCATTTGGCTTAAGTTGTGAATATATATTTGAAAGATTGTTTTTATCAATTGCTCCTCTAACTTGCATAACTCCTTTAATAAAATAATAAATGTCCTCTAACTCATAATCTAATTTTGTAATTTCTTTCTTCTTAATTAAATGCTCTAAGGCGTCTGGAACTTTATAAGTTCTCAAATCTTCATTATAGTAAAGCAAAAACATGTCAACTGCTTCTTGGGCCATACGATGATCTTTTAATGTGAAATGCTTAAATTCAATCTCTCGATTAAGCAATTTTTTTAAAAATTGATAGATTTCTGGTCTCACATATCCATACAAATGGTCCTTATTTGTGTTTAGTTCTTGATATAATCTAAACACCATCTTTTTTCTAGTTATCTTATCATAGTCACTGTCATCCATAACAATATGATGAAATACTGCATAAACATTTTCTTTTGGAATCTTATTTATAAAATCTAGCTTTTCCATTTAAACAGAGCCCTTACCTTTTTATTTTCATTATACATAAGATCAAGATAAAATGAAACTTATAATGATGAGTTTATCGAGTGCAACTCACTAATCTATAAATATGATGAAAAAAATGGTATAATTTTAATACTTAGATTAGGGAGTTGATGGTTTTGAAAAAAAGAGTAATTAGCGGTCTTATCATAGGTGCTATTTTAGGTCTTGTCTGCATCGGCGGAGCATATCTTCGTATGCCTAATCAAAATGATCCGGTATACTTGTTTTCACTTTGGTATAACAGAGTACTTATGGGATTAGTGATTGGTATTTTAGGTAGAGCTAAAACGATCAAATTTACAATACTACGAGGGTTTATTTTAGGTGGTTTGATTTCATATGCCTTTTATGCAACCACAGGTCATCAAGATTTAATCAGCTTTTTAGCTGGATTTATATACGGTATCATCATAGACTTAGCACTATACAAATTAGACAAAAAAAGAGGATTATAATCATGGATTATCAAAAGATGCTTGAAGCAAAAGATTACATTGAACCAAAATTAAAACAAAAACCATGCATAGGTATGATTTTAGGATCGGGATTAGGAAATTTAGTCGATCAAATGACTGACGTCACTGAAATACCATTTTCTAATATACCTTACTTTAAAACTACTTCTGCAGTTGGACATCAAGGTGTGATAGCTGCTGGATACTTAGAAGGAATTTATGTGATTGCACTCAAGGGTAGATATCATTATTATGAAGGTCATACATTAAGTGAAGTAACGTTTCCTGTTAGAGTTTTAAAACTACTTGGTGTAGAAACATTGATCATCACAAACAGTTGTGGTGCAGTGAATAAATCTTTTAATCCAGGTGAACTTATGTTGATTACTGATCACTTAAACTTAACAGGAAATAATCCATTAATTGGAGAAAACATTGCAGAGCTTGGTCCTAGATTTCCAGATGCCTCTGAAATATATACAAAATCTTTAAGAGAGCTTGCTTTAAAAGTAGCCTTGGATCTAAATATTAAAGTCAACCAAGGTGTTTATGCCTGGTGGACTGGACCTTCATATGAGACACCAGCAGAAATAAAGATGATTAGAACTTTAGGTGCTGATGCAGTTGGTATGTCCACTGTTCCTGAAAGCTTAGTCGCATCTCACATGAACATGAAAGTTTTAGGGATTTCTTGTTTGACGAATATGGCTTCAGGAATTCTTGATCAAAAGCTAACTCATGATGAAGTCATTGAAGTTGCAGGAAAGGCAAATGCATCATTTTCAAAATTAATCATACATATTATCAAAAGTATATAGAAAACACCTTTTTCAAGGTGTTTTTTTACTTATGTGATTTGATATTTCTTAAACACAATAAAATTAAGAAACGCATATATCTTAATTACCCAATAGTATAAAACAAATAAAACAACAATGTTAAAGACTTGAACAAAACTTAGAATCCTTCCTGAGACTCTATTATTTAAATCTAGTAGTAATACAATGAAATTTGATGGATCAAATGTAATTGCATAACTAATGACTACAACATAGATTGTATAAAACAAAGTATAATACATAATCAATTTCATATCACTTTTTTTATAGTTATGAAAGGTCATTAAAAATAAACTTCCCAAAAATAAAAATAGATGGTTGATTAGTGCTGCAATCGTTAAATATACTCCATGATTGATAAATGACCCATCACCCATGAATGGAAACGCAATTAAGTATCCAAAACCTGACAAGCATGCTACAAATCCAGCTAAACCATAAAACCGTTTTATTTTAAAGACAATCACGATGGAAAATATAAAATAAGCGATTGCTGAGTATTCAATCGGTATTTTCGTTAATTCTCCTCTATAGAAATAAACCATGTATTCAACTACTTTATAGATAAGCATAATGATACTAATCAACCATAGTACTTGACGTTTCTTTCTTATATTAAGCAGCAAAAAAGAGACGATGATTAATGATATGCTTAATAACAAGCCATAAACGTTCATGAATCTACCTCCATGTGAGTTAACTATATTATAGTCTATATAATCAGTTTAAACAATAAAAAAACCTCTTAAACTAAAGAGGTTTTTTGATCTTGAACTTTTTTAATTTCAACCAAACTCATTTCAAATACTTCATCTTCTGTTTTACCAGAAGTATTTAAGATCACATATGGAATATCATACACTGAGCATTGTGCAGTTATTTTTGTCACATAATCTTTTAACAAACTCTTGAAGTAGGCTTCGTTTTTATCAAAGTTTTCGATTTCTTGTTCTCTACCTCTCGATAAAACTCGGTCTCTAAAGTTTTCCCAATCAACATCTAAAATGATATATATATCAGGTTTCTTGATTTGATTCATATATGCATGAAACACACCGTTATACATGTTCATAATCGTAGGCATTTTTTTTAGGTTGTGTTGAGCAAATAGCCAGTGTTCAACTAAATCACGATCAACGATAAAATTACCATTATATTTTTGTTGGTTCAGCCAATGATTATGAATAAAATAAATTTGAAGCAGCATCTCTACATCATTTTTTTGTTCATAAAGCCATTTTAATAATGTATTAAAGACTTCATCATCTTTTTCAAACTCTTCCATTACGGGAATGTTTAATGCTTCTCCTAATCGTTTAACCAATGTTGATTTTCCTGAGGCAATCATACCTCCAACTGATATCTTCATTCTTTTTATCCTCTTCATTTCCAACATTAAAAATAATGTTTACTATGAAAATAATATCATCTAAGATGAGTTATTGTCAATTCATATAAAAAACTTTTAAAAATATTGCTTAATATTTTTTCGATGACCTAGATTTTGAAAACTTTTCATCATATTTCTTTTTCGATTTCGTTTTTTTATACGATGATTCTTTTTTATACTTATCGTCTGAAAATGATTTTTTTCTTGTGTTTTTTGATCCCCGTCTTGATTGAGAGACTTGCTGAGTTTTAATGATTTTTAACTCGTTTTTAGTCTCATTAACCCTAATAGTCGTATGAAAGGGTTGATCTGTGATTACAGGTATTTGAATCTGATTAGTTTTTTCGATTGCTTTTAATAAATGCGCTTCATCTTGAGAACAAAATGAGATAGCTACTCCTGTTTTTTTAGCTCTACCCGTTCTCCCAATTCTATGCACATAAGTTTCTGGAGATTCAGGTAGATCATAATTGATCACATGAGATAACTCATCTACATCAATGCCACGTGCAGCGATATCAGTAGCAACTAACACTCTTAACTGTTTAGCTTTGAAGTTGTTTAAAGCTTTTTGTCTCATATTTTGTGATTTATTACCATGAATAGCATCAGCTTTAACACCATAGGATAGTAATTCTTTAACTAACTTATTTGCACCATGCTTTGTTCTTGTAAAAACTAAAACAGATTTCATTTTTGGATCGACGAGTAAGTCAATTAATAAACGTGTCTTATCTTTTTTCGTTACAAAATATAGGCTATGATCTATAATATCTAACATTGCTTCTGGTGGTGTGATTTCTATTCTGATTGGATTGGTTAAAAGCTCATTAGCAAATGATAATATCTCTTTTGGTAATGTTGCAGAAAACATCATCGTTTGATGCATGTTTTTTACAAATGACACAATTTTTCTCACATCTTTGATAAAGCCCATATCTAGCATATGATCTGCTTCATCTAAAACCAAATACTTCACAAAATCGAGTTTAACTAAACCTTGGTTTATTAAGTCTAATAATCTACCTGGTGTAGCAACTAATATATCCACACCTTTTCTTATGGCTACTTCTTGACTTCTTTGTGATACCCCGCCATAAATCACTTCTGTTTTCAAACCCATATGTCTTGAGTACCCTCTAAAGCTATCTTTGATTTGCTCTGCCAACTCTCTTGTTGGTGCTAAAATTAAAGCTCTAATATATTTTTTATCATATGGTAGCTTGTCTTCATAAAGTCCCTGAATGATTGGTATAGAAAAAGCTGCAGTTTTACCAGTACCTGTTTGCGCACTTGCTAGTACATCTTTTTGCTTCAAAAGCACAGGGATCGCCTGCTCTTGAATCGGCGAAGGTATATCATAACCTTCTTGTTCAACTGCTTTAAGTATTTCTGGGATAATTCCTAAATTTTTAAATGACATTTTTTCTCCTTGTGTCCGCTTTTAATGAATAATTTGCTTTATTCCATAAAAAAAAGCGTTGTGATAGAGCTAAACAACGCTTTTAAACTTCTTTGTTAAGTTTGCGGTATATAACTATAGCTTCTTGTTCTTTGTATTTAGAAGCATACTTATCATATCATAGAAATGAATAATTTACAATTGTTTGATTTACTTAAAAAACACATTGCATAATGAAGAAATTTCCTTTATAATGAAATTAACTTAATAAGAATTGTTGGTGTATTTTTATACATAACAGGGAATCAAGTTAAATGCTTGAGCTGTCCCAGCAACCGTGATACAGACGAAATGCAAATAACCACTGCTTATAGCGGGAAGGTGCATAGTAGGATGAAGTTTAGCCGGTAGACCTACCAATACATTCGAATGAGTAACAGTCTTCTGGGATTAAAGAGTGTAAATAACTTCTTTTTTGTTATTTGCCATGTCCCAGTGACATGGTTTTTTTATACAAAAAAAGAGGAGATTAAAGATGAAAAAGACCTTAGTTTTACTGCTTGTTGTTTTGAGTGTTCTTACACTTGCTGGGTGTCAAGATGAAGAACAAGAGGTTACTGATACTGTTAAACCTGTAATCAGTGGCATGGAAGATATGGTTTTAACTTTAGGAGATGAAGCGCCAAATTGGTTAGATGGTGTAACTGCAACAGATGATGTCGATGGAAATGTCACTGTCACTGTGGACGCATCAGCTGTGATTTTAACTGAAGCAGGCATTTACGATGTCATCTATTCTGCAGAAGATGAAGCAGGTAATTTAGAATCAGTAACCATTAAAGTTACTGTCAATAATCCTGAAGTAGATGCTTTTTATGTATCTCTTCTAGATTTAGAAGGAAGCACACTGATGAATGAAACCATTGAATTTGATGCTTCTAACGAAACACCAATCATTGAACTGATTGATGCTGTTGTTGAATTAGATTATACTGTCTTTGATTTTGGGACAATGATACATGGTGTTGGTGGTCATTATCCAAAAGAGTATGGCGCAAGCTATAACTATTATTATCAAATCATCGTTGATGGCACTCCGATTATGACTGGACTTGATCAAGTTGTTTATGAAGATGATATGACCATTGAATTTGTAGAAACTTCTACATTATCAGCATTTGACCAACAAGTTGATGATTTTATATATGATTTTATTGAAACACATATGGATACATACATCACTGATAGTGCTGTAGATTACAATGTCTTATCCGCAGTTTATCAACTTAATATGAGAAATTATATCGATTTAGATGTCACTTCACGATATACATATGAAAATATATCAATCACGCAAGAATCATTTGCAGATTTATCTGTTGGCAATCTTATGAAACTTGCAATTTATATGACAATTGAGCATCTAGATACAACACCTTTAAAAGATCATTTACTCACACTAGATGTGACAAATGCTTATGAACTTACTTCATACCTTCAAGCATTATCAATGCTTGGCGAGACTGATCAAGATGCAGCTTTATCACTCATTAATCATACATTAGAAGATCCTGATTTTATCGGTATGTCTTATACTGCATTATATGGTTATGAAGCTTTAGATGGTTTTGATACTTACATGACAAGTTCATATACGTATATCGAAACGACTTTATCAGAAGATGGCATTGTTTCTTGGGGTAATGCTAACGCATCTTCTACAGCACAACTTATTTTGGGATTGGTTGCTCAAGGTATCAATCCACAAGATGAAGCTTATCAAACAAACACTATTGGTCTTGTAGAAGCTTTAATGGCTTATGAACTCAATGGTGGTTTTAAATGGATGATCACTGATGAAAATCCTGATTTGATGTTTTCAACACCTCAAGCATTCAGTGCATTAGTTGCTTATAAACTATCAAGAGATATTTGGGGATTTCCAGCAACACATTTATTTGATTTAGACTAAATAAAAAAGGAGGACTTTTATGAAACCAATTGTTATCAAACTTATATTAACTGTTGCGGTCCTCCTTTTTGGTTTTTTAATTATAGAATTTGTATTTGATAGAGATTTAATTCATGAAGCGGGAGACATTGAACTTATCATTATGAATGAAGATCAAGAAGTTTTGTTTCATGAGATTCTTCCTTATGAAGAAAATGAATCATTTTTTGAAATTTTAAATGAACGCTTCACACTGACATGTGCAAATCAATTTTATCAACCAGATAACACTTGCTCATTCACTTTCAATGTAATGGGTCAAGAAAATCATGTGATTTTAGGTATTAAATCTGAAAGTTTTGAGATTATGACTGACTGGGACAACACTTTCTTAAACATAGAGGTTTACGATGGAGAAACTTACATCGATGCCAATCAAGGATTTGATATGATTCAGCTTGAAAACATAGATAAGATTAGAATTCTTGTGGATGATGCGAGGTAAATGAATGAAAATAACACAAAAAAAGACAATTAAAGACTTAACCATTGTCGTGGTTGCAGCATCCATTCTTTTTGTGCAGCAACTGGCACTATCTTTTATTCCAAACGTTCAGTTTTCTATTCTTTTAGTAGTTTTATATACAAGAGTCTTAGGATTTAAGAAAACTGCATTGATTGTAACCATTCATGTGATTGCGGTAAATCTGTTTTCACCCATGGGTCCTGTATCCCCTGTACTGATGCCAGCGATGTATTTGGCTTGGATACTGATTCCTATCTTACTGACTACCCTACTGAAAAAACTTAATTCCGCAATATCACTTTCAATATTTGGTTTTGTTTATGGATTCATCTATGGTTGGATATTTATTCCGTTTACTGTATGGTTTTTAGATAGTCCATTCTTACCTTATTTAATATGGGATATCCCATTTGAAATCATTATGGCGATTTCAAATATGTTATCAATCTTGTGGTTATATGAACCACTAAAAAAAGCATTGATTCATCAACTCGATCAAACACATCATAGACATATAGAGAAAAACTCAGCAACCAGCTGAGTTTTTTTATACCTTAATATTTTGATATGATTTATAAAATGCCATCATCCAATGATACTGCTCTTCAAAAAATGTCTCTGCTTGATCATCTAAACCTTGAGCATCAAAAATAGTTGCAATAATCTCAAAATGTCTAACGGGTATCATTGCTAACATATGTTTAATCAATTTTGAATCTATAAAATTTTGCTGCTTTAATATGTCTATTGTTTTCATTAAATCAACTTCATGAAATTGATTAAAATGAGTTTGATCAAAAAATGTAATGTAATCCACAAGAGGACTTAATATGCCACAAGCATCAAAATCAAATATGATCGCTCGATGATCTTTATTGATGATGATATTTCCTGTATGCATATCTCCATGATAAAAACCCTTATCTAAGCTATCTACCACATTAAAAAAGTAAGCACCTAACATTTTCATTTCCATTAATCTTTGATTGTTAAACGATACTTCCTTTAAAAGATGGATATATCGATCAATAAAAAATGAGTGATCTCTAATTGTTAACTCATATGGGTATGATTTCATGATTTGGTGTATTTCAAAGATGGACTGTAAAATTAGTTTTTCGTGCTTTACTTTTTCGGCTTGCTCGCCATTTATATATTCATATAGAATACCAATCTCATCATCAATAACGACATATGGTTCTTTTAATAAAGTTAGATAAACCTTAGGTACTGGACCTTTATGTTCATCTATATATCTCATAACATTTAAAGATACTAATGCAGAAGCAGTATTGTTTTTACGATAGATTTTAAACATATATGTCTGCTCTTGAGTCTTAATCAGATAAACTCTACCAATCATATCTCGAAATAGTTCTATATGATTGATATCTATTCCATATCCATCTTCAATAAGTTTCCTTAATATATCATCATTTCTCATGATAATTGAAAATCTTGATTTCTATTAGCTATATAAGCTCTTCCATGTGTTACTGTAAACTTTAAAACACAATAATCTTGATCATTGATGCCTAAATGATAAAACTGTTCATCACCGTTTAACCAAATTCTGGTTTTAATATCAATGTCATCTAATACTTCTACTTTTCCAATTAAAGAAATACCTGTAAAAGTACTTGGATTATACATATAAATGCTACCAATCTGATTTTTTTGAAAAGATTTAACTTTGTTTGAAGATGTGTTTGTTGAAAAATAAAAAAAATGCTCTTGTTCTACTAATCTAGGTTTAAGCATGGCTTTACTTACTGGAAATCCCTTTTCGTCGATATAACTAATGATTGTTTTTGCTTGATGGTCATCAACCATCTTCCTGATGATGTCTTTCATAATTTCTCCTTAATTGTAATGATAATTTTTTTATAGCAATTCTAAGATTAAATCCTTTGAATCAATATATATCATAAAACTATATTTATATGTTCACGGACTTCATTTTTTCAAAAACTTTGTCATAATCATGATCTAAATGAAATACATGATAATCAATCTTTATAGATTTCATAATCTCTTGTTCTATATGTTGGCGATATTCTTCATATGCCAACATACCTTCTTTTCCTAAAAACCCAAGTTCTTTCCCAAATTTAGTGCGTTCTAAATATAAAACAACTTCATCAATCCAATCTCTATATTTACTTGGATCATCAGTTCTTCTTTCTTCAATGGTTTTATCTAGTGTTTGTTCAATGTGATCTTGATAAATGTAAAACATCATTGGATTCATATCTAGTAATGGACTCATGAGTTTAACAAAATAAGCAATGATTTCATTTGGATTCATATTTTGGTTTAAGATAAGCTCATTGATATGATTTTGTAAAAATACGCACTCAAAAATATATAAAACATGCTCTTCATGATGATTTAAAAAATAGGTGTACTTCTTTTGATAAGCTTTTTTAAATGTTTCTAAGTTATCTTCTCTATATATTTCATATCTTTTTAAATCATCATAAAACGCATTTGTAATTTTTTCATGCCTTATTTTTGTATAAGCAATCATGTAAACATCGTCTTCAATTCTTGTATGCTTGATGATTTCATCTTTGAATAATGGGTATTTTTTTATGATTGCTTCATATGTTTCTTTGTCTGTATATGTACACCACGCAAGAGATATTGGATGTAGATCACCTTCTGAATATTGAATGACTTTTATACCTTTAGACTCATAATGGGCTTTTAATTTTCTTGCATATGTTGTTTTACCACTTCCTGGTAACCCTTCAATAAATAGTATTTGATGTTTCATGCCTACCTCCATGACTTAACTTCTATCAACTTTAATTTGTGTTTATATTTTGTCCATAACCATAGGAAAATAAAATGTGTTGGGAATAGCAAATAGCCAAACCCAATAAAATCAAATATAGTTCCCGCTAGAGCTGGTTCGTATATATACATTGCATCTGGATATCCAAGTTTTGCAATCAAGAATATACCGATGGTTAAATATCCCATAATACCAATAGCTAGTAGATAATATTTTTTCAAATCTGGTTTAACAAATTGTGTACCGATCATCACAATAATCAAAAATAACATCATTGTATGGTGTAACAATCCAGTAATTGTTGGCAAAAAGAAAAACGAGTCATCTTGAACCAAAAAATCTGGATATATTAGTGTCAAGGTTGCCCCAACAAAGCCTACATATATCGTTGCATGAAACCATGGATGGTCTTTTTTAAAAATAAGTCCACCGATAGAAATTGCTAATGATGAAATACCACAATAGCTATATGGTAAGAATCTAAGCCAATCACCATCCTCAAGTAATAATACAACTGTTACTCGGTTAAATAGAATTAAAAAAAGCAAAACAGCAGATAATAAACGGATAAGTTTATATAGCTGTTCTTCTGTTTTAAGTCTTTTATAAATCAACAAATAACTTAAAACTCCAAACAATATAGCTAGCGCAACATAAAGTAAATGTTGCCACCCAAATATTTCTACCATATATACCTCTTTAATCCTTGTAATTTTATTTTATTTTAACACAACAGTCTAAAAAAATATACCCTGTATTTGGTTATAGTATTTGCTTTGACATTTCAAATATTTATTGTTATACTTATATATACATTAAGGTATACCTTAATTTATAGGAGGCCATCATGGACAATTTATTATTAGCATTTTTAGTCACCTTATTTGCTGGTTTATCTACGGGTATCGGTAGTTTTTTCGCATTTAGGAAAAGAACAAACACAAACTTCCTTTCATTTGCCTTAGGTTTGAGTGCAGGAGTTATGATATATGTTTCATTTGTAGATATTTTCCCAAAAGCTTTAGATGCTCTTTCTCAAGTCTTTTCAGAAGACAGAGCTTATTTATATACTACAATCGCATTTTTCTTAGGTATTGGATTAATCGCATTGATTGACTTCTTGATTCCTAAAGAAAGTAATCCTCATGAACTTCAAGGACAAGGTGATGATGAATCTAAAAGAAAAACACTGCTTAGAATGGGGTTATTTACTGCACTTGCGATTGCAATTCATAATTTCCCTGAAGGATTAGCTACTTTTGTAGCAACCATCTCTGATGCTGAATTAGGTATTAGTATTGCGGTTGCGATTGCGATTCATAATATTCCTGAAGGTATTGCGGTTGCAATTCCAATTTATCATGCGACTGGATCAAAGAAAAAAGCGATGTTTTGGACATTTTTCTCAGGACTTGCTGAGCCACTAGGTGCAGTGATTGGTTTTGTATTATTAAGATCTGTCTTTAACGATACGACTTTTGGTTTCTTATTTGCTGCTGTGGCTGGGATTATGATCTACATCTCACTAGATGAACTACTTCCATCTGCTGAGAAGTATGGGAAACATCATTTATCGATTATCGGTTTAGTTACTGGTATGATGATTATGGCATTAAGCTTAATATTACTGTAACAATCTTTATAAAACAAAAGGCCATTTTCATCTGGCCTTTTTGCTTATTATCATTAGTGAAATGCTTAGTCATTTAACCATTTAGCCATTTTGACTAATATTTGAAAACTAAGTCTTCTCGTTTTTGGTGTACCTAAATTAATGACATATACATCTTTATAGACTGGATCATAGAATGCATGACAACTTGAAAAGCCTAATCCTCCATAAAGTTTAGGATAGTTTCTCATCCATGGCACTAAGCGTTTAAAATCGATTTCAATCATTCCGAGTCCATATCTCATGATGCCGTGAAATGACTGTTTTGCATCCATCATTTGATCAAGTGATTCTTGAGATATTAAATCATTTGAAAAAAGGTGTTTTAGAAAGATCGCTAAATCTTTTGTTGTTGTCTGTAATCCTCCACCAGAATAATCACAACTTAAACTATTATAAAGATGGGTATCTTGACCTTTGAAAACAAGAGGTGCAAGCGAATGTCTATCATAGTTCTCGTCATAAAACGCCAAAGCAGTGTCTTTTAATCCAAAAGGTATAATTATTTTTTCTTTTAAAATATCTGCATATGGTTTTTGATATAGACTTTCTAATATGAGTCCTAGAAGTACATAACCAGTATCGGTATATAACATTTTTTTACCTGGATAACCAACAGCTTTTTGATTTTTTCTTGTAAAATCAATTAATTCTAATGGTGTATAAATATGGTCTTTATCACTCATAACCTCATTAAGAAAATGACGATGATTTATGGTTTTACCCTCGAAGTAATCATTAACTCCAGATGTATGGTTTAACAATTGCTTTATAATTACTTGATTTTTATAATCTATATCTTTATATACAAATAGATTTTCTAATATTTTTGACTCTAATACGTTACTTATTTTCGTCTCTAAGCTACATAGTTTTTCTTCAATTGCCATAAAAACAAGGGTTGCACAAAAAAGCTTTCCAATACTTGCGCTGTGGTATCTTTGATCTTTATATGTATCTGCATATTGATACACCAGATTTTTCCTAGGGCTTTCCATATAAATTTGAAGTGTTGGAACTTTATTCTTAACTTTGTCAAAATACTGATCATATATTTTCATTTCAATTCTCCTTATTAAAACTATTCGCAGCTTTAAACTCTTTTCTATACATTTTTATCATCTTTATTATCGCTTTAAATGCTTGACCATGGCCAAATCCGCTTGTTTGATTGATTGTACCTGTGAAATAAAGTTTTGTATCTTCATCATAAAATGCGAAGGCTCCAGTTTGCCCCCAAAAGCCTAAAACATTTTTTATCGGAAATTTTAATGACATAAATCTCGGAACCCATAACTTTTCCATACCTGTTCCAAAATAGAATTGTCCAGGAAAGAAAATCATTCGATAATTTTGTTTTAATTCTTGAACTTGTTCTTTTGGGAAGTAAAAGCCATTAAAGAATGCTTTGATAAAAACCATGACATCACTAGCTTTTGCAACAATACCACCTTCTGCTGGAACACTAGCCATATATTTAGGTATGTTTATTTTTCTGGTTTTAAAATAAATTGGAGCTATGTCTTTTTTTGAATCCTCTTTAAAAACAAAAGTATGTTTTAAATCCAAAGGTTTAAATAAGTATTGCTCAAATACTTGATCAATAGACATATCTGTAACATGCTCTATGATTTGTCCTAATATTTTAAAGTTAGTATCTGAGTAATTCACTTTTTTTGCCTGTCCTGGTTTAAACAATGGTTTTAATGTTTTAACTCTATCCATTGCTTTTATAAATGTCCAAGCTGTATCTTTTTGTTCCAACTCATCAACAGCTTTAGAACCCGAGACATCATAATAATAGTAATCTTTTAAGCCTGACTGGTTACATAATAAGTGTCTAATCGTAATGAACTCTGTGTAATCAACATCTCTAAGCACATGCAATCTTTTGAGTTCATCCTTACGAAAAAAAGATGTGATTGAATCATCAAGACTTAATTTATTTAAGTTTCTAAGGATTATGATCATTGCTGTAACATACAGTTTGGTCACACTAGCAATGTAGTAGTAATCATCCTTGTTTAAATTTCCAGATGATCCAAGCATCGATAAGTGATTTTCTTCACTCTCAACATTAAATATCGCTCCATAAACTGCTTTATGATTGATCATGCCATCAGTTATTTTTGTAAATCCAGATTTGAAAAACTCCTGCATAAACTAACTCCTCTTTTTTAATATTTGTAGTTGAGCAAGATCGTGACCTAACTCAATATATAACTCTTGCATCTCATCTTTTGTGATGAAACTTGGTAATTGTTCATTAGCGACTAATGTTTGAAACCCTATTTGTAAAGCTTTCATTTTTAAAATTAGTATCTTACGCTCTTTCATGGATAATTTTGATACAAGAGGATCATCTTTTAAACTTTCAATCATTTGATTTTCCGTGCTTTCATAAGAACCAATATAAGGATTTGGATTTAAGATAAGTTCTCTAAAAAATACTGGATATCGATCTGCAAAAACAAAACCTGCTCTACCTATGCTTTCATACAAATTGGATGTTTGTTGCTCTCTTAAGATATCTTTAGAGATTGCAAAAACTTTTTCTACTACAGCATCAATCAGTTCTTGGATGTTTTCGAAATTAAAGTATATCGGAGCTACCGATCCCTTTATTTTTTTTGCAACTGTTCTTGCAGTAATCGCTGAAAAGCCTTTTTCTTTAGCAATTTCAAATGCTGCATCGATGATTTCTTCTTTAGTAAATTTAGATTCAAATGGCATCTTACACCTCCATGTATAACACATGTTATATATTAATACATTTTTCATTTTTTGTCAACTTTTTTTCAATTTTTTTTCTGACGTTTGGTGAAAAAAGTTGATGGAAATCCTTATTATACTTTTACAAGGCTATTAAATCTCTACGGTGTTTTAAAAAAATAATGAGTTAACTTAAATATATACGATGCTCAACAAAAATAGCGTTGTAAAACCAATAAATCAAAGAAAATATTGTGAAAGCATCCGCTATGTCAACTTTTCACACCAAACGTCAGTTTTTTTTTAACAAAAAAGCAACCCTTTATAAAGAGTTGCTTACTTATAACAAATGAGCCACACATCATTACCTCTAAATCCTAATTTTTCATATAATACTTTAGGATTTTTTTCGTTATCTAGATGTCCAGATACAGTAATGAAATCTGCTTTTTCTTGTAGGATTGCGATTAAACTTTTCAAAATTTCTCTGCCATAGCCTAATCCTTGATACTTAGGATCCACCTGTATCCATTCGATAATGCCTTCTTTTAAATCTTCATCAAAATCAGCAATACCACTGGCTATGATGTTTTGATTTTCTTCAATTTTTATCCAAGCTTTTGGATAAAAGACTGAAGTTGATTTCCACCTTTCGATATCTTTTGCAGATACTTTAATATTCTCATGATGATAACATTGATTGATATGCTTGACTATGACTTCTATATCTTTTTCTATATTTATCTCTAAAACCTTATTCGATTTTTCATACGTGTCATCTAAATGATGAATCATTCTAAAGAATTTATCTACGCTTTTGTATATACTTAAATCTACTTGATCTTCAAAATGATAGATGTCTATCCCGGGATGCTTCCCAATCATCAAATGTTTCCAGTAGGGTATAGATAGAGTTTTACAGGGACTTTTTAAATATCTTTCTTTTAAATTCATCATATCTATGCAGTAATATCCTTTTTTCTATAAAAGAACCAAGCAAATCCAAAAGATACACCAATAATAAGTATAGAGATAAGTAAATATAAAGGTTTAATCATTTCATCATTAACAATAGTCACTGCATTAATATACTCATAAGGTGTGATATATTTTAAATATTCAAACTCTTCTGTCAGTTTACTAATCAAATCTATCACA
The DNA here is from genome assembly GCA_002838205.1 of Tenericutes bacterium MZ-XQ. Classification (NCBI taxonomy): domain Bacteria; kingdom Bacillati; phylum Mycoplasmatota; species Tenericutes bacterium MZ-XQ. Next base: position 1,773,768 of record CP017950.1, read on the forward strand.
TACATTCCAATTACTATACCTAAAGCAATACTTAATACTTTTCTTGACTTAGTGACAAACACACTGATTAAAAATGACAAGCTTGCAAAGATCATTTGTAAAATAAATGGTGCATAAGAGAAAAGCAACCATACAACAACATTTAAATCACCATAGATACTAAATGCAATGAGTAATACGATACATACAAGTGTATTGAGTAAAAATAAATTGAGCGCAACCACTAATCCTTTACCAACCAAAATACGGTCTCTACTAATTGGTTTTGATAATAAAAACTCAACAGTCTTATCATCTTCTTCTTTTGAAAGAATTGAGCCACCTAGTATTGCTGCATAACTACCACCAATTAAATTAACAAATAAATAGCCCTCAACACCAAACCATCCATAAAAATCACTCATATCAAGTCCGCCTTCTCCCATACCAAAGGCTTCTAAAAACTCTTCTGGATAGACACTAAGTAATTCTTCTAACTGAGAAAATGCATCTTTAAATGCAGGATATAACAGTAACATAAGCGCAGCCATACCCGCAACAATCGATGCCCATAATATTAAACTCTTGAAATTTCTTTTGAATTCAGTGACAACTAATCTTTTCATGATAGATCCTCTCTTTCATAATAATGCATGAAGATCTCTTCTAAAGCTGGTTCAGTAATGGTTACATCCTCAACTTTATGTGTTGCCAATAATGTAATAAGCGACTTCATATCACCCGTATATACAAATGAAATAAACCCATTTAATCTTTCAACACTTAACATGTTGTCTGTTACATCAATATCATCTTGGGTTTTTATTCTCACCTTTTTAGCTCTTGTTTTTAAAATATCATCAATAGTTTCAACTTTGATTAGTTTCCCTTCTTTAATGATACCTACACGATCACAAATACGTTGTACTTCACTTAAATTATGTGATGAAAAGAAAATGGTTGTACCATTTTTTCGCTCAGATTCTAAAAACTGAAAAAACATGTTTTGCATAAGTGGATCAAGTCCAGATGTTGGTTCATCTAAAATCAAAATCTTAGGATGCGTCGCAAGTGCTGCAACTATCGCCACCTTCTTTTTATTTCCAAAAGATAAATCCTCGATCTTTCTTGTTAAGTCTAACTCTAGTTTATCAACCAATATATCCATAAATGGTTGATCGATTTCTCCGTGAAATCCGCAAGAATATTCAATAAAATCTTTGACATACATATCCCCATAAAAATTAACTTCACTTGGAATATACCCAACCATTTTTCTAATCTCAATTGTATCGGATACGATATCTAATCCATTGACACTGGCTGTTCCACTTGTTGGAAAAATTAGATTTAACAAAGTTCTAACAGTGGTGGATTTCCCAGCTCCATTAGGACCAATAAATCCAAAGATTTCTCCTTCTTTAATCTCTAAAGAAACATCCAAAATCCCTCTTGCATGTTTTTTGTAATATTTTGTTAGTGCATCAAGTTTTATCATAGAAAACCTCCTATGTGTTTGAGTCTATTATATCACTCTATAGTAATTCTTTAAACAACGTATAACATTTATACCCTTTCGGATAATCATCCATTTCAAAAACAACCTTATATCCAAGTTTTTCATAAAAAGGTCTTGCCTGAAAATCTGTTGTTCCTAACTCTAAAAACTGTATCCCTCTAGTTTTTGCTTCCTCTTCAACTAGCTTCATAAGCATACTTCCGATTTTTTGGTTTTTAAATGCCGGATCTACTGCAAGTCTGGAAATGTAAATCGTCTTTTCATATATTTCTCCAGATACACCACCAACACAAACATCACCTTCTAATGCTATATACATGAAATCGTCAGTTTTATCTTTGAGATTATGTTTCTTTTCAAATGCTTCTTCTTTTTGATCAAGTTCTTTTTGATAAATCTCATGAGGTTTATCACTTATAATCACCTCTAAACTCGTTTTTGTGCTTTCTTTATATGATGTCAATACAGCATAATAAAACTCATCATATTCTCCGAGTTTTTCTAATTTCTTTTGATGGGTAAAACCTACACTCATAAAATCATCATATCTTTCTTTAATTGGGCTAAAGAACTTAATACCTAAGTACTCATGTTGGATTTGATGCCATACATTGGTAATGAGCACCTTTAATGTGTCTAAATCTTTATAATGAACTTTACTCATCGATGCCCAGTTCCATCCACAAGATAAAGCAATACCTCCAATGAGTTCATTTTCATCTACGATATATACATATAAATTTTTAAACTCAACTTTGCCTGTAAATCTTTCATTATGGCCTCTTAAATGTTTAATGAGATCTTGTTCGTATTTTTTCTCATAATCATTGATATATTTAATCATTTTAACTGCTCCTTTGTGTATCTACACATAGTTTAACAGTAAAATTTCTATTTTTCTATATTTTTTATATTTTAAAACAAAAATAAGTATGATAAAATAATTCTTGGTGAAACGCCAAAAATCACGAAAGAAGGAGATTGACATGGATATTACTACTTTCTTAATTAACTAAAAAACTTAATCAAGGAAGTGATCAATATGCATAAAAATGCCTTTGTGACCTTCGTGATGTTAAATGACAAGTATGTTCCTGGAGCACTCGTTTTTGCGCATGCTTTAAGAAAACAAAAAGTACATGCAGATATTATTTGTATGATAACTCCTGATGTCTCTAATAGAGCAAAACAACAACTCAGCCTAGTTTTTGATGATGTTATTGTTGTTCCTCCTTTAATCATTTATCACGAAGATCGTCATAAACGACAAGATCGCCCTTTCCTATTTACAAAGTTTCAAGCACTTCGTTTAGGTAAAGACGGTGATTTAAACAAAGGCTACGAAAAAATAGTGATTGCTGATGCGGATATCCTTCCCATTGGTGATTATCAATCTCTTTTAGATCTACCTGCTCCAGCAGGCATCATTAATGAATCTAAGCATCACTGTGTAATCTCAAGTGATGGTACATATATGAAAGAACAAAAATATAAAAATAAGTATGAATGGCATTGGCATTATATCTATCGGTCGTGTCCACATGGTTTTATCATTCCTAAGAAGATTACTGATCGTGTATATCACAACAAAGATAACTTAGGTGTGAATACCTGTCTATGTAGAATCAATCCAAGCATGACTGATTATTATTCAATATTGTCAGATATGAAGAACAAGGACATTATGAATCAAGTTTCAAAATTTCCATGGCCAGAAATGCAATACCTTACACTTAAGTATAGTGGGTTTTGGCATAACATTGATTTGAAATATGCTAGTTTTAATGGTTATCCAGACATAGATATTTTAAATGGCACCCATTTTGCTGGACTAAAACCATGGCAAATCGAACATCCATCAGTTAAGCATTATGCAAAATTCAAAGATTATCAATTGTTTTTTCAAATTTTTTTAGAGATGATGGATAATAATCCTGATTTAAAAAAATACATTAAACTTAATAGATTAAATGAGACATATCAATCGTGGCTTATACGTTAAAAAAAGCTGACGTTTGGTGCATAGTGTTGTTAAATTTTTCTGATAAATCATTAACAAGGGCGAATATTAAACTTTTTATTTTGAGTGGAATTTTCCAAAACTAAAATGTTATAATGAACGTGCCAAACAAATAAACTAAGGAACCGCAAAAGCGAGTATTTTACCCTGGTTTGTTTGGCGACTTTCCTTAGTTGGGTGAAATACTCGCTTTTGTGGTCTAAGGAGTATTATGCCCAAGTTCAAAATATGTTCACTTTGTGGTACAGTTAATTCTACAATCAAGCATGGTCGTACTAAGAATGGTAAACCGAGATTTAAGTGTAAATCTTGTATGGGAACTTTTATACAAGACGAATCTACAACAAGTTACTTAAATAATAGTGATTACATCTTCAAAAGATTTATTGGATTTATGATTGATGATGTAACTTTAGAAGTAATCGCAAGAAACCTAAGCATTGATATAAAGACAGCTTTATATTATCGATACCTTATCTTCGAATCTTTAAGAGATTACCAAGATGAGGTATTTTTGAATGGAACTATTCTAGTAGATGAGACTTTCGTCAGAATAAGTGATAAAAGATATAAACTGGTTAGACGTGATGGTAAGGGGATTAGAGGGATTTCATTTAATCATCTTTGCGTGATTACTTTGATAAGTTTAGAAGGAATAACTATAGCTAAAGTGTCATCAAGAGGAAACGCTTCACCAAAAAAGTTTATTGATTTATGTACAAAAAACATTGGAGAAGTGACTAAATTTATCCATGATGGATCGGTAATACAGAAACAATTTATGCGTCAATTTAGTGTCCCTAATTATGATGCACGCAGAGAATGTGATGGAAAATACAATACACTTTTAGTAGATTCATTACATAGCAATATAAAAAGATACTTATTCAAGCACGCAGGATATCGTCTAAAAAATCTACAACATTACATGAATTTTTTCGTTTATAGATATAATCATACGCCTAAATCAAAACACATTAACAGTCGTCAAATTATTGAAAGCAGGAATTCTATGATTGATGATTTATACAGAAGAGTTAAAAAGATAAAAAAGAGAATCACTTATAGAAATTTCCAAAGTGATCCTGGAATTACGGATGTACTAGAATCAGTGAGTAGTGATTATTATGAAAAATAACAACACTATGCACCAAACGTCAGTAAAAAAAGACTTTTTTTGAAAGTCTTTTTTCATTATCTAGTAAACATTACTTTTATTATTGTACCTTCATTTAACTTACTTTCAATTTCTATATGACCATGATTTTTAGTTATGATATCATTAACAATATTAAGACCAATACCACTGCCCTTTGCATGATATTTATTTGCATTTTCTCCTCGATAAACACCTTTAAATATATGCTTAATTGTTTGCTCGTCCATGCCTATGCCGTTGTCTTTAACAATGAATTCTTTTTTTGATGTGCTCGTTTTAACAAAAATAGTCTTTCCCTCTTCAGAATAATAAAATGCATTAAACACAAGATTTTCAACGATTCTTTTGATTTCATCATCTGATATGTCAATACTTAAAGGTTCTAAATCCATATCTAATTTTATTGATTTAGAAGAGAAGATATCTTTATAATGCGTAAGTTGTTTCAAAATCATCGGACTCACATCATGTCGATATTGAAGCTGATCAATGTCCATCTCAATCATTTTAGGAATTAAGTTTTCTATAGATTTAATCTCATCAGCGATTTCTTTTCCTACTGAATCATCAAGTATAAGTTTCTTTTGTGTCAAAGCTTCTAAATATATTGATAGAGCTGTTAAAGGTGTTTTTAAATCATGCGCTAGTGTTTTAATGTAGTCTTGATAAACTTGTTGATGCTTCTTTTCTCTATGAATAGCATCAATAAGCAGTTTATTGACTTCACCTAATTCTTCAAAATAAAAATCTTGATCCTCATGAATGACATGAGATAAATCAGTGAGAATCGCTTGATTTTGTTTTCTTAAGTATTTTGAGAAAAGCAACGTCCCAATCCCAAAAAGTAATATTGAGAAAATATTAATAAGGATAAAGCCCACTGAATACTCTTGACTTAAATAAGATGCTTGATAGTTCGTATAAACTTCCCCCACATATAAATCATCGTAATAAACAGACTGATATTGTTCGTTAACATGAACTTCTATATTTGCATAAATGATTTGTTCTAGATTATTGATATAGACGATTTCAACTTGATGATTATGAACATAATGTTCCAAGTAAGCTGTCAAAACAGTTTCATCTTCTTGAGCACTTAAATGTGCAATCATAGAAACCAAACTTTCTTGTTTTCGACTTGTCTCTTGTTGGTATTGAACAGATGAAATGATAAAGATTACTAGATTAAACAATACTAAAACAGACGCAAACACAAAAACAACATAATAAAATATCTTTTTACTTAAAAGCTCTTTAATGGTCATCTATTTCACCTACAAACTCATAACCTACTCCATAATGTGTTTTGATATACGATGCTTCTTGATTTCTATCAATTTTTTTTCTAATATTTTTAACAAATGCATCAATGACACGATCATAAGCATCACTATCCCTGAAACAGGTCTCAATCATTTTTTCTCTTGAAAAAACCACTCGAGGATGTTGTGCTAAAAATAATAGAATATCAAACTCATATTCTGTTAATTTAATTGTTCTATCTTGTTTAACCACTTCTCTTTTAAGTGGATAAATTATTAAATCTTGTTTATTAAATGATATGACATTTGGCTTTGTTTTCTTGATTCTTGATTCAACATTTCTTAATCGCGCCATAACTTCATCAGCTGAAAAAGGTTTAGTTACATAATCATCAGCACCTAAAGATAAAACATCTATTTTACCTTCAATATCTATTTTTGCAGAAATAACCATGATATAAATATCACTTATTGCTCTTATTTTCTTAAGTAGAGTTTCACCCTGCATATTTGGTAACATTAAATCCAAAATAATTGCATCAAAAGATTCACTCTCTAAAAATACGAGCGCTTCTTCAGCACTTTTAGCTTGCTTAACCTCGTGATGTTGTCCTCTAGCGAACAATGCTAACAAATCACTTATTTTTTTATAGTCTTCTACAATTAATAGTTTCATATACTTCACCTTTACCATTATTATACATTGAAGATAGAAAAAAGACGAAGGATATCCTCGTCTGATTTTCTTAAATTTCTAATAGAATGTCTTTTTTTATATTTTGGTACTCATCCAAAATCTCTTGATCTGTTAGATCATCAAAGCTAATTTCAGATAGTTTTTCAATCATGAGTTGATCCATAATTTCTTGTGTTTCAATCGATTGATGGATATATGTCCATTCATATGATTCATATTCATCGTCATTATAGTTACCATGACAAACACCACCATAATTTCGTCCCATCATTTGATATCTTGGATATCCATTATACACATCATAGTTTTTCGCTAAATCAAGCTTGATTTCATCAAGTTTTTCAACAGTCATGTCTTCAATTAATGTTTTCTCTTTGTAAGCATTTATAAATGCTAAATCAAGTAATGCTTGATCTTCATCACCTAAGTGTATATATACAAACTCATAATTATTCGTTTCTTCATTGTCATACATATAAGGGTAATCATTATAGTTCTCACTATTGTTTGCATAAAGTTTAGGGCCATATATTGCTATACCTAAAAGGATAATCAATCCTATCATTATTAATATGATTCTACTTTTCATATCACATCTTCTCCTTTAGTTTATTTTTTAATGTCTCATACTCTTCGATGGTTATTTCACCTTTTGCGAGTCTTGATTTTAATTTTGATATGTAATCTTCTTGGTCTCGTTCTTTACGATTATCTAATGAACTAATCACAAAAACAATCACAATAATCCAAAATATACCCATACCAATCATGCCAAATGGCATCATCCATCCTCCAAACATATGTCCTGAGTAAGGCATATAATCATTAGGCGCTATATAAGGATAAACCAACCATAATATAGCTATAATAATTGCTAAAGCAATAAATGCGATGATTAAGTTTAATATTTTTTTATTCATTTACTTCACCTCTGCTTAAAGTTTAGCATATGATTGTGAATGAAATATGAATATCGTAAATTATAGTTTTTCGTGCAAAATCTTAGGAATTACTGTATACTATATGTGCACCCCCTATGGAGGGGGATAAAAGGAGGAAATATATATGGATATGGAAAAACATATGAGTATAAAGGGCATTACTTGTGCAGGTTGTTTAAACCGGATTGATCAAGGTTTAAAAGCATTAGGTGTATTCAAGTTTGATTATGATTTTGTTAATCACGATGCTTTAATTTTTTATGATGATGAAGATACTTCTATAGATGAAATCATTAAAACCATAAATGATATGGGTTATGAGGCTAATAGCATATGATAAAAAAAGGCATAGGTATATTAGGCATATCACTCATAATTGTTTTAATTAGTGTACTGATATCTAACAGTTTACAAAATAGCAATGAATCTTTACTAGAGAAATATGATCTGAGTGATAAATCCACAGAAAAACTTGTTGAATATCTAGAAAATAGACTCGATGAACCTTCTGGTCTTAGCGCAATCATTAACGGTGAGTCTTTAATCATTCAAGATCATAAGGATCAAATGACCATTGACTTAGAAAATGATTTATTCTATCTATCCATGGCTCCATATTTTGATCAAACTCATCCATGTGGTATACATAACTTAATCACATGTAGAGGAGAACTAAAAAATGAGTCATTCAACGTTTTAATCACCGATGCATTAACACAAGAGATAATCGTTGATAAAATAATGACTAGTTATAACAATGGCTTTATTGGTGTTTGGTTACCAAAAGATAGACAATTAACTATTCAGATTACAAAAGATGGTTATCAGGCTACTGCAAATATATCAACATTCGAAAACAGCAACACTTGTTTAACTACTCTTAAACTAACTTAATATAAAGATAAAAGCAGCAATCTGATTGTGGATTGCTGCTTTTATTTATTTAATTACAATATTTTCATTTTTATATTTGTTTACATTCCAAATCCACTGGTTCATATACGAAAATGATAACTCATAATGTGTATATTCGATATCTTCAATTGAAATCATATCCTGACCATTATAATTCCAAATAATCTCAACTCTAATATCAACATGTTCGTTAGATGATTGATCATCTACAATTAACATCGGTTGTTGATCATCTAGTTGATTCAAATCAAAACTGTAATTCATGTTGCCTTTTGAAGTCATCTGCCCTTCAGCAAACAAAACATCTTCAATATATATTTTTATGATGGGTTTAGTTTCAAGTTCTACATGAAATTTCTTAGTGACTTTAATTGTCGTCTCATATTGAATTTGATTTTGACCCTCTTGTTCAAACGATCTTAAATAAAACATATTATCAGTCCAGTCATTTGAGACCAGGGTCATTTCATCAACATAACCCATTTCTTCAATGAGTAGTCTGTTTTGAATTATTGATAATCCTGTCAAAACTATACATCCGATAAAAACAAAAGCTAAAGGTTTCTCAAGTCTTTTATATATTTTATTAAATCCAGGATACCTTTCTTCTTTTTCTTTCTTAACATCAAAAAGTAAAACACCAACGATACCAGAAACAAGGATAAGTAATACAAGGATGTATAAAAAGATCATGGAAAATGTATGTAGATAAAAAATCAATAAAATCATGAGATGACCTACAAGAAGCATAGCGTTAACTACCAAGTAACCTACATAACTCTTATAAATGTTTTTTCCTGTAAACATATGCTTATAGCTAATTAAATATATATAAATAAACATGGAAGCTAAGATTGCAATAATCATTCTTGAATAGACATCACCAGGAACATCTGCCAAATCAAAGAAACTAGTGACTAACCCAAAAGATGTTCCAACCATGACTAAAAAACCATAGACCCATGCCATTAATAATAAGAAAGCTGGAATACCCATCAATAATAATGGAACTTTTTGAAACTTATTGATACTCTCTTGTTCTTTTTCTTTAATTAATGAATCCAAACTCACTTCTAATGCATCTGCAATATTAACCAAATTATAAACGTCTGGCATAGATTCATTTCTTTCCCACTTGCTAATGGCTTGTCTAGAAACACCAAGTTTTTCAGCCAGTTCTTCTTGTGACAGATGTTTTTCTTTTCTTAATGCTGCTATTTTTTGTCCCAAATCTCTCATGTTTATCACTTCCTCACAAGTTCTATTATACGGAAAGTCCGTTTAAGAACAAGCATTTTTTGATATACTTTCACGCAACTAGAGGTTGCAAACCGACTTTTTCTATAAAAAACATCAAAAAAACAACCACATTCATGTGATTGTTTCAAGTGTAATCTAATGTTTTGTTAATTAACTATACCTTTAATCTCTTCAAGCATCTTTATGTCTTCATCCACAATCTTTTTAATATCTTCTAACTCATCATTCATATATTTCTTGACATATGGTAATCTTTGTTTTTTAATATCTATCGCAATTTCAAGCTTATTATCAATCACCGCAATATCAACTGAAGACACAAATGAAAATGCATGTATATATTGATATAAATCAGTAAAGAATGATGGAGGAGTTAGTTCATCATGACTAGAAAAACTTCCTTCTAGATATTTTTCTTGATGAACAAAATGTTTTGGATCATGACCATCTTTTCTTTGGATATCCTTAAGTGCATCAATCATCCTATCACTCATTCCCTTTTTATCTTTATATATGAAGTCTTTATATGCATAAGGCATCATGATATAAAGACCTTTAAAATAATACGTTTTTGTTCTTTTTTCCCCAAAGATGTTATAAGCCTCAGCATGAAACATCTGGATCTGATCATCTGTGAGCTCATAATCTACATCTATGTTTGAATAACTCGGTACTAAATGCCACGAACTTAAATTAAAATCATCACTTTGATATTGATATGTTGCATCTTGATTCAGGTTATACTGATCCGCATGATATTGATAGACTACATCAATGCTATTTTTCACTTTGATCTTATAGTTTCTTGTCGCATGAAGTGCAGTCATAAAAAGTGTGATGATCAATAAAATAAACGAGAAAAATATAATAAGTACACCTGGAGTTAATAGCTGATCCTGTTCAATCAAAATGAAAACAAGTCCAGCAACTAGCATCAACACAATGATGAGCCATTGATATCTTAATGTTTTGTGTCGAGTTGTCTTATCTTTTAGTTTTACAGTTTCAAATAAGCTTTCCATAATCACACCCCTTTGATTGTCTTCATGATATGTCAATATTACAATATTGTCAAATCAAAAACAAAAAAACCATATGTTAAAAACACATGGTTATATCATTTGTTAAAAAACAATACCTGGAATACTTCTTACTTTAATATTGATACGAAATCTAGTAATAACATCATCTGTTGTATAGATACTAATAGTGACTTTAGAACGTGTGTATTTATAAGTGACTGAATCTCCATGAATAAAGGTTTCATCCAAATCATAGTGATATTCTTTTAAAATTTCTGATAGTTCCTCTTCAAGCATTTGATCATGAACTCTCATGCCAAATAAATGATAATCAGGATCTGTAGTTTCAATTCTTGTTACATATCCATAATCACTAATCATGTTAGGATATGATGTAATATCATACATAGTTGCTGGATTTGTTTCACTATATTCATGGATATTAAAATATTCTTCGTCTTCCATAAATGGTGGAGGCAACTCAATATCATAGATGATATCCATACCAAATCCTGGTAAAACATTATATTGGTCCCAGTCTTCATCACTTAGCTGATATAAAAGATCGATACCAAACTCACTATGTGTGTTTAAATCATAAACCGTATCCTTTTCAATCATTTTTGGTATCAGCATAAGTCCCACAATAGCAAGTGCAACCGAAATCATACCAATGACCAATAATCTTTTTTTCATTTGGTACCTCCAATCGTCTACATTGTTAGATACAATGATGACAATGAAATAATAATTATGTTCAAAATAAGAAGAAAAATTTTTTACTATCTGTTTGATTAAGCATGCTTATCATGAATCAAATCGCTTCAAGTTGATTGACAAATTTAATCTCGTTGATGATATCAGCTTGATACTGATTGAGAAGTTCAATACTTAATGGCTTTTTCTTTCTGATTGGATGTTTCTTATACCAAATACCTAAGTGCATGCCCTCATGATTTATACTCAAATAAAGATGTCTATATCGTTCATCTTTTTTAAGTGATTCCATTAATCTAAGATATAGTCGGTCAATATCTTTTAAATCCTGTTCGTTTGGTTTGTACACTTTAAGAGTTGATTCAACAGCAAGTTTCTGAAATTTTACACCTTTTAATTTAGGTGAACCTGTTGTTCTAATTTGTAAATCAGTCTGACCCTGTTTTTCTAAATAAATGTAGCTTCCATCAAAATGAGTGACTTGACTATTTCCGTTAGATGTTGTCATAGTCATATCACAAATCGAATAAGGATATTGATCAGATGAATAACCACTTAAGCATCTTTTTGTAGATATAGATGCATACTTTGTAAATAAACCACCTTTTTGATTTATGGTTTTATCTGATTTTGGATATGCTTTATAAGTTAAAAACAAACCCTCTTCATCATTGATTTTTTGGACAATACTCGGAAACACATATTCAAAATAAGGTTTTTCGCTGGTAAAAGATAAGGTGATCATCAATCCTATAGCCATGGTCAAAGCTGTCGTACCAAAAATAAAGAAAAATACCCATTTGATTTCATCATCTACAGCATATACTTGAAACAAAATCATAACTATTCCTAAGAAGATCAAAGAAACAAATAATAATATGCTCCATATCATAGTTAGTTTTTTTCTTCTGATTTTTTGTTTTTGATTAAACTCTTTTTTTAACGCTTCATATTCGTGTGTTTTATACATATAATCTCCATTCGTCATTGATTGAGAAATATTTTAACTTTAATAAACTTTCTCCATCATATAAAAACCTAAATCCTCTAGTTGATTGACAATCATAAACCCTAGTTTTTTATATAGGGTGATTGCGACATCATTGTTCATTTCAACGCCAAGTTCAATGGCATGAATCCCAACTTCTCTTTTTTCAAATATTTCATTCATCAGGTATTTGCCGTATCCTTTGCCTTGATGATCTTTATGGATACAGATCGCATGAATATGAAGTCTATGATCTCTGGTTTCAATCCAATAAAAGCCAATAGGTTTTTCATTTTCTTTAAGTATATAAACTTCTCCAGTTTTTTTCATCATATGTTTAAACTCATCTAACGATAGCTTCATCATATCTAGCACTTTATAAATATATGACGCTGTCGTTTCAAGCATGAGCTCAAATGCCCAGTCGTAATCGTTTGCTGTGCTGATTCTTTTGATTTCCATAAAAAACCACCTCTTTATGAGATTTTTTTGATTTCTTCCCAAGTTGTAAAATCTAAAGAAGCATCCAAATCATTTTTTAGATGTAAATCAAAAAAGTAATTAATGATTTCTTTTTGCATATCCACTAAATAAGTGGTTTCAAGTGATCCCGTATATCCGATGGTAGACATCAGTGGTGATAATATATATGCCATAGTAAAATCTCCGTGTGTGGTTCCATCAATTTGATATAAGCTAGCATCACTACTATTTTCAATTAAATCATATAAATCAATATTATTGGGTCCTTCTTCCCAAGACTCTGATCTTAAAAAGATTGAAGGCATGGACAATCCTTTTTCAATCTCTGATGCAACAATAGGTTCTACCCACGCATCAAGACCAATGACCGCACCAACTCTTACATCATTAAGTGCAACCGCAACATCTGCCCCACCGCCTGTTGAATGACCGATGAGTCCTATATGATCTAAATCCAATTTATTGTTTAAAAATGATTCAGCATCGTTATTTAATATTTCGATATAATCAAGCATAAATGAAACATCACCTGCATACGTATAAACAAGTTGATTTGCGTCATCTAAAAAGTTATCATTATCATCTCTTGGAGGTAGTGCATCTTTATTTTGGTATATAAAACGACCATAGATATTGGTTGCGACCGAACCATATGTATGATCAATTGATATCACAATATATCCTCTACTTGCAAGTTCTTCTGCAAGATCAGTGTGAAGATTCATAAATCCACCCCATCCATGAGAGATGAGCACAACAGGATATTGATCTTGGACATCGCTAATCGCTTTGATTTGATATGCGTTCGAGTCTATATATTGTGTTTGATCTAAAATAAAACTTGGTAGACCCACGCTTTTCGCAAGCCCTCTTGCAATATTTTTTCCACCACTTAACCATGGCATGATATCTGCATCACCAACATCATCTACTGGATACCACATTTGATATGTAAACTCTCGATATCCGATACCAGATCTATATCGCTCTTCTCTACTCATGTCTTCAACAGATTCAACATAGGTTCCAATCTGATATGTTCCAGATGGTTCAGGCATATCCAAGATTGGAAACATATAAAGTGTTAAGACGAATAAAAAAATCATCACTGAATTAAATACAATCCATATTCTTTTTAATCGGATATTGGTGTAGTAATGAAAATAAATAGATATAAATAATAATAGAGTTACGATATAAGCAATCACAAAAGGCCATCTCGTTGGATATAATCCTTCTTGAATCATATAGATTGCTGGCATAGACCACAAAAAAGCTTTGATATAGATATTATCTATTTTTTTATTGTAAATAAATAATCCCAACTGAATCAAAAGCATTATTATAATAACAATTTCAAATACGATCATGTAAATCCCCCTTATATAGGTTTATGTGATTTTTCATACCCCTATTTTATCATATAATTCTGATACAAATCATGCTTATAGACTTTTAAAACCTTTAATACCCTGTATGTATTAAATGGACAGGGTTGATTCGTTTTAGTGTATCTAAAGTGATGAAGTCCTGGTGCTTTTCGATCAGCTTTAATTCTTCCATATGCATCAAGCCTGTTCATAAGCATAATCAAGCCTTCTTCCATCTTTTGATCGTAAGGTATATCTAAATCAACAAAGACAGTTAAAGCTCTTAAAAGGTCATATTTCCATCCATATGGAAAAGGATAGCTAAGCATATCTTTATGAATGATTTCATTTGTATGAACAGATCGAAATAACCGTTTAGATAAGATATATGAAACACCTTTTGGAATCATTTGATAGATGTCATCAATTCTATATGTATATCCATGCATGATATATGCATGAAATGCTTCTAAAACACTTAAAGTCGTATGAAGAGATGATTGTTTAGGTTTTGGTTTTCTTTCCCATGCACAGTTCCATCCACCATCAGCCATTGGATATTCTAAAATATAGTCAATCATATCAAAGATTCTAGCATCTTTAAAGTGCGCTGTCGCGGCAATCCTTACCATCATCGCAACCACACACATATCTTGATGTCTATACTTTCTCATCAATCCTTTTTCTTTCCACATCTCATCAAACAATATGGTAATCGCCTTATGAATCCTCATATCAATTAAGTTAGCTCCTAATTGACATAACTCTAATAAAGTATAATGTGTTGATGTATATTTAGGTGAATAAACACCTTCACCCCAAAGATGTGTCTTGTGATCATAAAGATTCATGAGTCTTAGCCCATAACCTTCTTTTAATATCTTATTTTTTAAACTTGGATCATCTTCACCTAAAAGATCTCTTTTGACAAGATAATGTAGTGATACATCATGATTCTTCATCCATAACAATATATCCATATAGACACCACCCTACAAGATAAATTATATCTTATTTTTTTTATAATTAAAAATAGAAGATGATTTTGATTAAATCATCTTCTACATTATAAATCATTGATCTTATTGAGTTTAGTTACGACTCACTTTCTAACACTTCGTTAATAAATACGTCTACAAGTTTAGGATCAAACTGTGTTCCTGAACATCGACGGAGTTCAGCAATAGCATCCTGAGCTTTCATCGCTTTTCTATAAGGTCTATCTGAAGTCATTGCTTCATAAGCATCCGCAATACAAATAATCCTAGAGAATAGTGGTATATCTTCACCTGATAACCCTTTTGGATATCCTTTACCATCCCATCTTTCATGATGCGTTAATGCATAGTCAGCTAAGTTGGAATATTTATCAGCAGATTTTAAGATTTGATAACCATTAATGGTGTGATTCTTCATGATCACCCATTCTTCATCAGTTAACTTGCCTGGTTTCTTTAAAATATGATCTGGTATCGTAATCTTACCAATATCATGCATACGACCAGCAAATTCTAACTCTAATTTTTCTTGTTGTGTCAGATTTAATTTTTCTCCCATGGATAAACAATAATGGCTCACTCGATCCGAATGATCTCTTTCAGCTTCATATTTATCTTTTAGAGAATCAAAAAGTGCCATAATCACTTGATTTCTAGAACTTTGATTATGCAATGTTTTTTGAGCATACATATCATTTTCAGCTTCAATAAGTACATCATCAATGTTCTGTGATTCACTTGTTTTTATAGCTGTACCACAAGATGCTGATAAAGGTATATCTTTGATCTTGATGGTTGCTAGCTTATCAAAAACTTGATCTTTTAAATCATTTAATTTTTCAGGATCTGATTTCGCAAAAACAACAGCAAACTCATCACTACCGATTCTTGCAATAAACGAATGATCTTTACATGAAGTTGATAAAAGTTTAGCAAATGTTAATATGGCTTCATCTCCAACATCATGTCCATATGTATCATTGATCAGTTTTAAGCCGTCAATATCAATCATCGATATGCTTAAAGGATAGTATTTCTCTTGATCAAGTTTTCTGATTACAGTATCAAAATATGTTCTATTTGGAAGACCGGTTAATACATCATGTTTACTTGCATAATTAATTTTTTGTTCACTGATTTTGCGTTCCGTTATATCCATTAAAAAGCCTTCTATAAACCACTGATGATCTTGTTCAAAGACATGTCCTTTTTCCCAGATCCAAACTCTAGAACCATCTTTTTTTATCATCTCATATTCAATACTACATGGTTGATTACGCTCTTTAGCTTCTTCATAAGCGTTAACAACATATTCTCTATATTTAGGAACAATTAAATCATTGAAGGCAACTGACTTGTTTTCAACAATCTCAGAAGGTTTATATCCAGTTAACTCTTCACATCGATCTGACATATAAAGCATTGTCCAAAATTCATCAAATCTACATTGATAAGATACGCCTGGTAAATTAGCTATTATTCTGCTTTTTTCTTGTTCTTTTTTGATGAGTTCTTTTTCGTTTTTGACTCTTTCAGTAATATCTTCAGCAACAACAACAAACTGGTTTCCCTTATATGGATATGTAACTACTCTATAATATTTATCCAGTGCTCTAGAATAGTCTTCAATAATAACGGTTTTTTGTTTCTTAACTACATCTGAGTAAGCATCAAACCACGATGACTCAATGTCAGGCAGAACTTCTGTTACACATTTACCAACTATGTCTTTTCTTTTTAGTCCAGTCATTTCTTCATATCGATCATTGATACTTAAAAACTTATAGTCAATGCCTTTTCCTTGATCATCAAAAATCATTTCTCTTAAATTAAAACCTAATGGCATTTCTTGGATAAGTTTACTCCACTGATTTTCTAATGACTTTTGTAATTTTTGTTGATTGACGATATCCGTCACATCTCTAAACTCAACAACTCTTATTTGTTTTCCTTGATATGGCATATTTCTAGCTTCTAATTTGAGTGGATATGATTCTCCATTTTTTCTTACCCCTATAGCTTCATAAGGTTTTTCATCGCCAGACTTAATATGATCATTGATGTTATCATGATCTTTTGGATGAATTAGAGTATAAGTATTCGCACCTATTAATTCTTCTAAACTATATCCTGTAATATTAGATAACTCTTGATTACAATCTAAAATAATACCTTGATCGTGTATTAATAATCCACTAAATGAAGCATCATGAAGAATTTTAAATCGTTGCTCACTCTCATATAAAGTTTGATTAATAAGGTGAATTTCTTTTCTCGCTTTCTTATTTTTGATTGCTAAAAATGATGTGACAGCAATCGCTAGCCCCATCAATGTGATCGTTATAATAATGAGTGTTCTGTTTCTATTTTGAGTGATGACATAATCTGTTTGATCGATAATGATTGAATATAAGTATGTCTCTCCTTCAATCTCTACAGGATAAGAGTAAACATAAACTGTTCTTATATCACCACTTGCAATTTTATGTTTAAAAATAAAAAAATTTCTTTCTTCTTCTAGCGCCCTTTGTCTTTCTTCAGATACTTCTTGAGCAGAAAGTGTATTGATATCATCAATATTCATTGCGAGTAAGGTTTCCATAGGATATCCATAAAAATCGACTGCTGCTTGATTTGCATAATAAATATCTCCAGTTAATGGATGGATAATGAGCATGATGGATTGATGATTATCAAATAAATTTTCATAATCAATGTCATCAATTGCATATGTTTTAAATCCAACTTGTAAAAAAGATAACAAAAGCAGTATAACAATGAGTGTCTTTTTCATTATGGAATCCTCCAATATTTTGTAGAATTTACTAACAAATGATTTTATATGTGTTTGATACATTTTACCATATATAGAAACAATTTTGAAGAATATATTATAGATATTTAATTTTTTATAAAAAATATAGATAAATAAATTGAAAATATCAACTATGACCATTTAAAGCCAAAAAAAGAAATGTAAATATTTTCGCGTAAATCAAGTTAATTTGTTTTTGTGACATTTATTTTACTCTAGATATATGACTTTATATATGTTACAATGTTTAAGGACATAGACTTTTTTAATCCCCCAAACTCTTTAAAAAGGTCTGTGTCTATTTTTTTTCAAAAATACTTCAAAAACTATTTTATAATAAAAATAAATATGATACAATAAAAAAAGGAATACAAGTCCGCTCCCCTCCCCAAAATTGTGATGCGGTCTTGTATTCCTTTTTTATTTCATTTCTAGTTGATAGATGATATGTTCATAAGGTTCATCTCTAAACCATTCCGTTTTTGTTCCCTGTGGTTTAAATCCGAATGCTGATACAAGTTTGATTGATGATTGATTGTCTTTATAAATCACAGCTTGTACATACTTTAGATCAAGTACTTCTTTCATATAAATCAGCATTGTCTCTAATGCTTCTTTCATATATCCTTGATGATTATATGGTTTTCTCAGATCGTATCCGATATCAATAGTCTTTAAATCGTTGTTGTAATTATGAAATCCGATTGTTCCAATTTTTTCATTTTCTTCATTCATTAAGATATATCTGTGATTGTAATATTGAACTGTGTTTAAATAAAACTCAATCAGTTCTTTTGCTTCATCAAGATTTGTCAATGGTTCTGCATCGAATAGATATTGATTGATGAAATCGTTAGAAAACTGTTGATACATGAAATCTATATCATCCATACTTATATGCTTTAGTGTTAATCTTTTAGTTTTTAGTTCTTTAAACATGTGATTCTCCTTAATTTTTTTTATTTATATAATCAATACATCTCTTTTATTATAGCTTATTTCAAGATTTTTTATATGAGCAAAAAGAAAAGTATTTAAGCTTTGTAGCTTAAATACTCAAATGATTATTCTTATTCTATTGCAACATAGATATTCATGATTGTTCCAGTCATAGTAACAACCTTTTCTTCAAAGCAATCCAGTCCTAATCCTTTTTTTGGTGTATACTTTGATTCAAGCTCTGTGATCAACTTCTTCCATCCCATTGGAATCCTTTCAAAAGGATCTTTAAATGGATCATCGATGGTGATCATCGCATATTTAGAACTTGGTATGTGATGTTTAATGATATCTGAATCATGATGTTTCTCAAATGTTTCTTTATCTACAACTAAGTAATACGCATATCCTCTTTTTCCTGAATCACTATCTGAAGCATCTACACTGATATCAATACCAATTTCTGTAAATGGATCGATATGGTTAAGGTGTTTATAATGAGTCATCTGCTCTATACTATCAATTTCTGGATGCTTACTAATCACTTTAGTCCCTAATGCATAATATGCATCACATTCAACAATTTTTAAATCTGATAAATAATGGATCATGGTCATTCCTTTCTTTAAATCAAACTGAATTTTTTCAGGTATATGATAGTCTTGATGTTTTATCGATGATGGATTTAACTGAAAGACTTGTTTAAAAGCTCTTCTA
This sequence comes from Tenericutes bacterium MZ-XQ, assembly GCA_002838205.1. Lineage (NCBI taxonomy): Bacteria > Bacillati > Mycoplasmatota > Tenericutes bacterium MZ-XQ. The sequence goes on from CP017950.1 coordinate 1,793,572, forward strand.
AAACTTCTTTCTGATTGATAACCATACTTAAGTGCAACATCAATTACTCTTTCATCTTTGGATAGACAGTAGCGCGCATACTGCATTTTTCTAAGACGTACGTAGTTAATAACTGATGAGCCTATGATTAAATCAAACATTCGATGAAGATAGAATCTAGAATAAGAAGAAACATCCGATAGTTCATCTAATGTAAGATCATCTTCTATATGTGCTTCAATATAATCAATTAAATCTTGTATCATGAATTGTTTCATATCGTTATACCCTCCATGAAAAGTATACTAAAGGAATTCTATAAAAAGGGGACAGATTGTGTACAAATAGTAATCTCGCTTAACTGCCATCATTGACCTTTTTTAGCCAACTAAGCTAGATATATATCCCCTTTTTAACAACTATCAAAAGTTAATGTGGATTTCCAAAAATAAGCTCACTGTAATCATTTTTTCCTACTCTTCTTACTCAGCAAACTGTCTAAAAAACTAGAATTATTATAAATCCAATAATTGATATAGAAAATTTTCTTGTTTTTATTATAGACTTTAAATCCATTAGGTGTTGAACGCAATGACAACTCTTCAATCTTATATTTTTTTTCTTTATTAAAAATATTAATGTATATTAACTCTTTTGAAGATGATTTTACGCGGAAGTTTTTATATAATAACACAAATAGTACGCCTACGATAAATGGAATGAACCCCATAATAAGCATGAAGATGTATCCAAAAATGATCTCTCCCTTTGATTCAGGAATCAATAGCATCCATATGGATAGGCCAATACTAATCGATCCTAAAATAATAAAAGTAATTCCAGAATTCTTAGTATAAAAATTTCCACTAATGGTATCAGCATCATATTTATTTTCAATTTTATTTTGAGAAAAATATTTATTGATTGCTTCATACAAGATTATTGTGTTTGGATATCCGAAATTTATATAGTATTTCTTGTTTTTGTATTCAATAATAATGTTATTTCCATCTACGATATAACCTATCGAATCATATGGAATATCACGAGAACTAAAAAATGTTCTCTTAGTTAATTTGGACTTGTGAATAAATACTCTGTATCGAAAATCTATCCAAATAAATAATGCTCCAATTAATACATATGAAAAAAAGAATAAAATCGCATAAAATTTATCCTTTGAATCGCTCATAAATATTGATAACAACAATACCATTAATGAACCAGTTAGTATAATAGCTACACCAATTGATTTCAATTTGTAAGGCAAATATATGACATCAGCTTTAACTTTTTCGTCGCTTTTTCTAATTTTCAAAAAATAACTAATTGAAATTAAGATTATTAAAAAACTAATTCCTCTATACAACCAGTCCATATAGTAATTTCCTCCATGAAAAAAAATATATAATGTAAAATCTATTTATATAAAACCAAAAAACCTTTAAAATAGGCTGATTTGCATTAAACAAACTTAGCGAAGGTGAAGACCCCTTATCGAAAATCTTGATTTTTATTATCTTCTAGTATCAGATCCATCGCTATTGCAATCTCAATCATGTGAATAAATTCTTTCTGATAAACATCAAAAGTCATACTGGTTTCTTCAATCTTAGCTATTCCAACTTCAATCCAATAGAAACAAAACATGAATTGTGATGGCAAGTAATGATTTTTAGGCAATTCAAGTTGAACACTAATAGGTGAAATATTCTTCCATTCATCGATAAGCTCTTTATCACAATCAGCAAGATAACGTAGTGAAAAAATTCCGTTTCTAAAAAAATAATCTCTTGGTTCCTTCTGGTTCTTTCTAAGATACGAGATTAGTTGTTTATCATTTGTGATGGACACAAAGTCTCCCTCTTCACGATAAAAAACATCTGTGTACATGTCATTAATTAAATCAACAACATAGTCACCTTGACCATACATTTCAGGGTGTCGATAAAACTTCTTAATCAATTTCCTTGGTACATTAATCTCAATACTTTTCATAAATATCTCCTTTTGGCTATTGTCAATAATTTACAGGATTTTCCTGTATTACCTTTTGTACCAAGGGATTATCTAACTTAATTAATTTGAATTGAGCCCAAAGGCTCTAGTGCCTAATGTTTTTTTCCACCATGACTCACGATTTAAAACGAGTTGATCATCAGTTCTAGCGTTATAGTTTTCTAATATTGAATATTGAAAGTACTTTTTTATATAGTCAAATCCAAGTTCACTCACTATCTCTTTTAACATTTTGTTACCACCGTGACCATTAGAAACATAGTTTTTCCATCTTGATAAGAGCATACCAAAATTTGAAGTTGCTGAACCAACGTATTGATTTCCACTATTTGTATCAGTAATCAAGTAAACTGCTTTTTGATTTTCTAATGCAGCTATCCAATCACGTTTATTCCTAACTATAATCGTTTCCAATTGTGAATAGGTCAATCTTACATGATCATAACCTGGAAAATCATCACCATCAAATGTTGTAGGTAATATTTGTACAACCTCTAACTGGTCAATAATCTCAGAAAGAAATCTACCTTGACCCTGATGATATTTATGATACTTAACAATAACACGGCCAAAATATTTACTATACTTCTCAACTGTAACGCCTTTAAAGTTTATGCCATGCTCGATGTTAAGGTCCTCAGTTACTTCTTTTATAGTTGTTAACAACCAAGAATCATATGATAGTCTCATGAGACTGACTGCAAATTGACCTACTTTAAAATATCTTTGAGTCTCTCTCCAAAACAACCATTGGTTATCAATAACATCTGGATCCTTTTTGTATTCATCCATAGGATTTGATCCTTCACGATTTAGTTGATTAAATTTTACTTTATATAGTTTTATTTCTTCACTAGACAAATTTAACAAATCATTAAGTAGTATTTGATTCGGCATTTATTTTCTCCTTGTTATCTAATTTAACAATAATAAGCACTATTAATGCTATATTTAGTATTTATTAATCTCCATTCCTGAATCTATATGCAAAAAAGTGCCTAACTAATGTGGTTATGATCGAAATGATATCTTAATTAGCATATCTTCTATACATAACATTTTAGCATAATTAGGCACTTATTATATAATCTTTTATGGTTTTGATCTTAACTAAGCTTAGTTTTTCTGATTCTTGTATTGATCTTTTAAACCATAGATATTGCAGATACAAAGGTATGCTGCATATTTTTTTGCTGTCTTTTTAGAAGTTGCATAAGCGGTCTCTTTAATTGCATGACTTCTTATTGTGCATGTAGCAACCCATCTAGGATGACCACCATGATCATAACCCTGCTCTTCTGGCACATGATAATCCGGCATTGATATATATCCCTTTTGAGCCAATTCTTGAAGTGTATTGATCGAGTTTTCTAGTGTTAACTCCTCTGGTAATTCATCTCTCATCGTAAAAAGCTCATCATGTTGAGCAAGATAAATATAGGCTTCTTCTGCAACATTAGCTCTCGCTTCAGATTTATTATCACCTTCAGCATGAAAACTAATTTCACCTCTTGATGTCTCTAATACAAGAAATGCTATGAATCCGCCGTCATCTAATTCTTCAAACTCATATGTAGGGACTTCTCCATTTTGTTTTTGGTTCCATTGCTGAACCAAACCTACATAATCATCATCTTCAGTAAATCCATTTGATAAGAAATGATCCATGTTGAGCATAAAGTTCACTGAGTTTTCAAGCTCATCAGGATTCCAATTAGAATCAATTGCGATTGCTCCTAAGATTGCTTCAAATAGATCTTCTTTAACTGAATCCTCATTTTCCTTATGTTGTTGGATATCTCCCTTACCCATTAAGAGATACTCGTTAAATCCTAGTTTATCAATTCGATGTGCAAGCATCTTTTTGTTTACTAGTTTTTTCTTAATGTTTGTTAAGTTACCTTCGCTTGTGTAAGTATCCACAACAAACTCATCATCATCTTTATCAAAATTAAAGTCTTCTAATTGTGATTTCGTATAACCATATCTATCTATTAATATTTTAGTCACATAGAAATCTAGTACTCTATCTCCGATAAACTCTAAAACCTCGTTGTTCTCACCACCATTTTCTTCTGAGTAAGAACGTCTGGTAAATGCTTGGCACAATAAATCAGTATTATTAAACCAATAGCTAATCTTTCTTTGAACCTCATTTAAGTGTTTGTTTAAATCTTTCATTTTTAAACCCCTCCTTCTTATTTGTCAATAAAATAAACAAAAAGCCCATAAAGAAGGTATACCTATCCCACTAGAATAGACAGTTACCTTTTACATAGGCTTATAACTTTGCAAAATGTTTATATAAATCATCATCATTTAATAGATTCTCACTTGCATAAGAAAGATTAAATCGATTATGTTTTATATCCCAATTTTGAGACCGTCAAAGCCGTTTATTTCTTGACATTTTTATTATACTATTTTTTGATTGGTTTGACAATAGCAAATAAAAAAGCGACATAAATTTAATGAATAATTAGTCGCTTTTTTTCTAGAAAATTCCAAATTATAATATGTTAGAACCTTCATTTAAAATTAACTATCATGAATTTTCATCTCATCTCTATAACCTTGATAATTAAAGGATACTATTACTAAGGTTATTTTTTTTGAAAAATAACTTCTGGGAGTATAATATAATATCCTTCCATTTTCTCTTTATCGAACCAATAGACAATATGATTCACACTGATATTGCTTATGACATAATCTTTAGCAATTAGTTTTTCCATTTCCTCTTTACACTTATTTGAAAATTTCAATATTTTATTACCATCTTCACTACAAACAACATCCTCAATAATTATTAGCTTTTCACCACTATGTAATTTGTTAATATTCTTTTGAGTGAACTTAAAATATCCCAATTGGACATCTTTGTGTGAAAGCTGATAAAGTAATCTTTCAGGATCATCATAAGCTTCTTTATTTTCGATAATCTCTATACCCTGATATAAACTAAAAATATTATGAGTAGTATGAATAGACAAACTGGTTTTTGCTCTTGTGATGCCAACATATAGCAATCTAAGTTCATCTTCTTGCAAGTATCCTTGCTTATTATAATAAATGATGACTTGATCAAATTCTTTACCTTTTGCTTTGTGCAAAGTAGATACATAAACAACATTTTGATCAATAAAATCCTCATACCTAGATTCATTTATAAATTCGACAAAATCACTTATAAATGGTCTGTCATTTAATGACATAAACTGATATAAAACTTTAATAACCATATCCTTATGTTTACTCTTTTGAGTCTTGATATAATCATCTGCAATCCCTTGTACAATATCTTTGTCCATCATTGGTGTGTTGTGTCTTTTATTAATCATATCAAGTAAATCTTGAAACTCTATCATCTTATCAAGAGAGAAACCATCTATTGATTGAATCAATTTTGCATGAACGCCATGTAAACCAAGTAATCCATAAATGATTGATGCTTCATCATTATTTCTTGTGAAAATTGCAGTTGTTCCTTCATTGTTTGATTTTAAATACTCATCGACAATAGCTTGATATGGTTGAGCACCATCCTCATATTTTATAACTTTTATATCTCCATCTATGCCTGATTGAGCTTTTATCTTTTTTGTTTTTATGCGATTTTTTATCATGCCCACAAAGTAATTTGAATATTCAACTATATTTTTTTTGCTTCTAAAGTTAGTCGTAAGTTCATACAAGCTTGCACCATCATCTACAAAATGTTGCATATATTCAGATGAAGACCCTCTAAACTCATAGATATTTTGGTCATCATCACCTACAGCAATCACTCTTATTTCAGGATTATACTTAATCAGTGTCTGAATAAGTTCATATTCATCAGCTTTCATATCCTGTGCTTCATCAATCACTAAGACCATTTTTGTAATTTTTGATAAATCTACTTCATTTTCATTAATCAAATCTATAGCTTGTTTAACAACTTCTGAAGTCTTTTCAATGTTTCCCATTTGTCCGATAAGGTCGAAAGCATAACTATGAAATGTTTTAATGTCTATGTAATATGCCGTTTTGCCAATTAAATCTATTAATCTTGTTTTAAACTCACTGGCTGCTGCTCTTGAGAAGGTAAGCATTAATAGTTGTTCTGTTCGGATATCTTCTGTATAAATTATAGAAGCAAGTTTATGCACTAATAATTTTGTCTTTCCACTTCCAGGACCAGCACCTACGACAATTTTTTGACTATCTTTATCTTGTATGATTCTAAATTGTTCTTGAGATAAGGATCCAAATAATTCAGTAAATTTATCTTTTGACATATTCCTAGATACATCTTCTTTTCTTTTACCAGGAAAATATTTATTCAAGAAATCAACGTATTCCATTTGGAAGTAATCATCTACAAATTTTAAAGCATCTTTATAATTTTTTGTCATTTTATCTGCATATTCTCCAACAATATGAATTTGT